>LNEY01000033.1 GCA_001464195.1 Burkholderiales bacterium Ga0077547 | reverse complement strand
CCGGCCGCGGCGTGCAGGCCGACGTCGGCGGAGCCGTCTACGTGCTGGGCAACCACCGCTTGATCGAGGAACGCGGTCAGTGTTCGCCGGCTCTGGAGGCGACCTTGCGCACCCACGAGGAAGCGGGTCGCACGGTCAGCCTGCTGGCATCGAGCGCAGGCCCCATCGCCTTGTTCGCGGTGGCCGACACGATCAAGGCCTCGTCCCGCGAGGCGGTTGCATCGCTCAAAGCCCTGGGCATCACGCCCGTGATGCTGACCGGCGACAACCAGGCGACAGCGACGGCCATCGCGCACGAAGCCGGCATCGATGAAGCGCGCGGGAACCTGCTGCCTGAAGACAAACTGGAGGCCATCAAGACGTTGCAGGCCCAACATGGCCTGACCGCGATGACCGGCGACGGCATCAACGACGCGCCAGCACTGGCGCAGGCCGACATCGGCGTGGCGATGGGTGCCGCCGGCACCGACACCGCCATGGAGGCCGCGGATGTGGTGGTCATGAACGACGATCTGCGCCGGATTGCAGAGACCGTCCGGCTGTCCCGGTCCACACATGCGGTCCTGTGGCAGAACATCACGCTGGCGCTGGGCATCAAGGCGGTGTTCCTGGTTCTTGCGGTGTTCGGCAGCGCCACCATGTGGATGGCCATCTTTGCTGACATGGGGGCTAGCCTGCTGGTGGTGGGCAACGGACTCCGGCTGCTGAAGAAGGGGGAAGTCAAATGACGTTGAAAACGGGGCTGTCGCGTGTCGGAGCCTTTGAGGCGGCCCTGGCCGAACTAGGCCAGCACAGGGCCCTGGGCGACGCGAAAAGCGAATTCACGGCGCTGGAAAGGGCACATCTGCCCGGGCAGCTTGATCTTTTCCCTCATCTGCGGGTTCGCTGGCAGGTGCTCGGGGTAGGTTGGTCTACGGGCGGCTGGCGCGAAGTGACCGGTCAGGTCGTGCGCATTGCACTGGTCCCGATCGGTCATTTGTTCAGACGCTTGCCGGTCGGCAATACGGGCGGCACAAATGTCAGCGCGTTCAAGCCGATTGACATCGCGCCTGAACTCAAACGCCTGCTGGATATCCGCGATCAGTAACGTAGCCAACCGCCAGTTGCGCTGCACCAGGCTCGGTGACGACCGCTTCGCTGTCCATTGGGCGAATCACGGGTGCTTTTTGGTGAGCCCTTCGAGCGGCGCCCGGACTGCTTTGGTGCTTTGAGTTTTGTTTAGCCATTGCCTTCAGTGGACCGGTATCGGGCATGGCGGGTGACCGAGATGGCGATCTGAGCGGCACCGCACCGAGGGGAGCACGCGCAGCGACCTGCAACGCGATCAGTTCTTCAAGCGGGCGTGTTTCACGCACAGCGTGAAGGAAACAGAGCTTGCGCTCCCTGGGCAGAACGGGCCGTTCGGGCCATTCTGGGCGCGTGCCTACATTTCGGGGGGCTTCCTTGGCGTCAAGCCCGTGAGGTGGGGTGGCCTGCTCTAGTCATAACCGTAGTTGAAATGCTGAAGCAATGGGCTGAACAGATCAAGCGAGACGGCGTGACGCTCTGGTTCGCCGCTAAACAACCCGGTACGCCTTGGTACGCAAAGGCGTTGGGTGTCTTCGTGGTGGCCTATGCATTCAATCCGATTGACCTGATCCCGGACTTCATTCCGGTGCTTGGCTACCTGGACGACCTGGTGCTTTTGCCGGGCCTGATCTGGTTTGCAATCAAGCTCTTGCCGCCAGACGTACTGGCGGACTGCCACAGCCAAACGGACACCTGGAAGAAATCGCAAGGCCAGAAGCCAAGCAGCCGAATCGGTGCAATGGTGATCATTGATCATGTTGCTGTGGATTGCGGTCAGCGTTGCACTTTGGACTTGGGTTTTTTAGCCCTGGCAACAGCCGACAAGCACCAACATTTCAATCGGGGGTAGCCGAAGCGGGCCGAACTCCTTGCGGCCGCAACGTGCTTGCCAGCCCTCGGGTTGCCTGCGATTGCCCAGTTCTGCCGCAGGCAGCGCCATGAGCCGGATTCGGCTCTCGACCCAGTTACGTTCATGGGCAAATTGCCGCCATTTAGCGCGGACGATCGGACTGCATCATGTTGATGCAGTAACTTTCGCAGGAACCGACCTACCCCCAAACTACAACAGTGAGGAGGCAAGCGGCCTGGAGAGTCGTTTTCGATCCTCCTCCTCCCACCAACGACTTTCAAGGCCTTGTCACACAAGGCCTTTTTCTTTGGCGCGGCCAGCCTGAGGCCAGCCGGATCAGCGTTGCAGCTGGGCCAGAGGAATGTCGAAGTCGTCTTCGATGTCTTCCGGGCACGAGATGATCGTTACCGGTTGATGTGGCCACTGGCTGATTTTCTGCCGCAGATGCGCCAAGGCATCGGCGTCACCGGTGTACAGAACGGCTTGTGGCAAAGGGTCTGGCTCGGTGTCCAACGATGGATTCCAGTCGGTCAGTGTGATCTGCGCTTTGATCGGCAGAGGCAACCCGACCCGCAGCGCCTGCGTCTGCACCGGGTCATCCGGCTGCGCGCGGGGCCACAGCACGCCGTTGCCCTCCGTCAGCGCGGCCAGGGTCTGTGCCAGCAGGCTGTCCTGGTTATTGGCCAAGCACAGCACCATCCCCAAGGGAGTCGATTCAGGCACTTGGTCGGTCAACCGCTCTGCATAGTCGGCCAAAGAGTCTTTGCTTTGGGCTTCCAGCCACGTGTGAAATTGCTCCAGCATGTCGTCGATGTCAAATTGAGGCTCGGTCATACAAAGGTCTCCTGATCTTTTGTGGTTGGCCTGCGCAGCCTCGGCTTTTCAGCACGTCGGCTCTGCGCCCAGAGTTTGCATCGTAGGTGATGCAGCGGTGTTGCGCCGATGTGCCGCACTCTCGCAGCGCTCGATAGACTCCACGGCTGACAGAGACTGCACGGACATACCCGCATGACCCCAGCCAACCTCCTTGAACAGCACGGCCCGCGCGAGGCCATGGACTACGACGTGGTGGTGGTCGGTGGCGGGCCGGCAGGCTTGGCGACCGCCATCCGTATCAAGCAGCTGGCGCAGGTTCAGGGCCCCGAGATCTCGGTCGTGGTGCTGGAAAAGGGGTCGGAGCCCGGTGCGCACATTCTGAGCGGCGCGGTGATGGACCCGCGCGCATTGGCCGAGCTGTTCCCGAACTGGAAGGAGCTCGGCGCGCCGCTCGAACAACCGGTGACCGACGACGAATTCCTGTTCCTGACGCCCACTGGAGCCACCAAGACCCCGCACGCCCTGCTGCCGGAGTGTTTTCACAACGAAGGCAACTACGTCATCAGCCTGGGCAGCGTGACGCGCTGGCTGGGTCAGCAGGCCGAGGCACTCGGCGTCGAGATCTTCCCTGGATTCGCTGCTGCCGAGGTGCTGTACGACGAAGCGGGCGTCGTCATCGGCGTGGCCACCGGCAACCTCGGCATCGGCAAGGACGGCGAGCCCACCGCCAACTTTCAGCTCGGCATGGAGCTACACGCCAAGTACACCGTGTTCGCCGAAGGCTCGCGCGGGCACCTGGGCCGGCAGCTGATTTCACACTTTCAGCTTGATGACGGGCGCGACCCTCAGGCCTACGGGCTGGGCATCAAGGAGCTGTGGGAGATCGATCCTGCCAAACACCACCCCGGCCGCGTGACGCACACCGCCGGCTGGCCGCTGGACAGCCAGACCTACGGTGGCGCCTTCCTCTACCACCTGCCCAACAACCAGGTCACGCTCGGCTTCATCACCGGGCTGGACTACAGCAACCCCTGGTTGAGCCCCTTCGAGGAAATGCAGCGCTGGAAAACACACCCGGCCATCCGCAGCGTGCTCGAAGGCGGCAAGCGGGTGGGCTATGGCGCCCGCGCGATCACGGCCGGCGGTTTGCTCAGCCTGCCCAAGACGATCTTCCCTGGCGGCGCGCTGGTCGGATGCGAAGCGGGTTACCTGAACGTCAGCCGCATCAAGGGCAGCCATGCCGCGATCAAGAGCGGCATGTTGGCGGCCGACGCCATCTTCGACGCCATCGTCAACGGCCGTCAGCATGACGAATTGGCCGCCTACCCCGACGCCTTCAAGCAAAGCTGGCTGCATGACGAATTGGACCGTGCGCGCAACTTCAAGCAGTGGTTCAAGAAAGGCCTGTGGACCGCCACGCTGATGAATGGCATCGAGCAATGGTTGTTGCCCAAGCTGGGCATCGCCTCGCCGCCATGGACGCTTCACCGCCGCATCGCCGACCACCAGTCCCTGAAGCCGGCCGCCGACTGCCCTCGCATCGATTACCCCAAGCCCGACGGCCAGATCACCTTCGACCGGCTCAGCAGTGTGTTCATCAGCAACACCAACCACGAAGAGAACCAGCCGGCACACCTGACGCTGAAAGACACCGGCGTTCCGGTGCGCATCAACCTCGCGACCTATGCCGGTCCGGAAGGCCGTTACTGCCCGGCCGGTGTCTACGAGTACGTGAAGAATCCGGACGACACCGACCGCCTGCAGATCAACGCGCAGAACTGCGTGCACTGCAAGACCTGCGACATCAAGGACCCGACGCAGAACATTGTCTGGGTCACGCCTGAGGGCGGCGGCGGGCCAAATTACGCCGGGATGTAGGCCCGACTGGCTGGTGGTGGTGCGCCCGCTGCTAAACTTTCAACTTGCTAGGAGAGTGTTCGATGGTTCATCACCGTCGAGCCGCCGAAGGCGCACAGCGCCCCTGAAAAGGGGCGCTCCAACGCTCAGGCAAAAGGACTGGCAACACGCCGACCGAAAGGACGGCGTTCCTCGCTGAAGAGAGGCCCACCTTGAGTGGGTCCACCGAAGGGGCAAGCGCTCGGCCGAGCCACGGCGAGCGTCAATCTCTCAGGTAAAGCGGACAGGGAGGGCAACGCCGGCCATGCATTTCACCGATGCAGGGCCGTTCGATCCATTGCCCCCTGGGAACGCTGATGTCCACGCCTGAGTCCGACCTGCTGACCACCCCGCTGCACGCGTTGCACCTCGAACTCGGTGCCCGCATGGTGCCGTTCGCCGGCTACAGCATGCCGGTGCAGTACCCCGCAGGACTGATGGCCGAGCACCTGCACTGCCGCGCATCGGCCGCGCTGTTCGATGTCTCGCACATGGGTCAATTGAGAGTCACCGGCGACGACGCGGCGGCGGCCCTCGAATCGGTGCTGCCGATCGATGTGATCGGCATGGCCGATGGGCAGCAGCGCTATGGCTTCCTGACCAACGAACACGGCGGCATCCTCGACGACCTGATGCTCACGCGCAGCGAGCCCGACTGGCTGCTGATCGTCAATGCGGCCAACAAGGTCGCCGACACCGCGCTGCTGCAGTCGCGCATCTGCCATCGCTGCAGCATTCAGCCGCGCCCCGAGCTGGCGCTGCTGGCCTTGCAGGGCCCGCAGGCCGTGACCGCGCTGGCAAGGTTGAATCCGACGGTGACGCGCATGAGCTTCATGACCGGCGCC
The DNA here is from genome assembly GCA_001464195.1 of Burkholderiales bacterium Ga0077547. GTDB lineage: Bacteria > Pseudomonadota > Gammaproteobacteria > Burkholderiales > Burkholderiaceae_C > PBB1. Next base: position 130,096 of record LNEY01000033.1, on the reverse strand, counting down.
GCTGTCACACTCAATGGCGCGCCCTGCTTCGCCACCCGCTCCGGCTACACCGGCGAGGACGGCTTCGAGATCTCGGTGCCAGCCGAGCAAGCTGAGGCCTTGGCCCGCGCACTGCTGGCTCAGCCCGAAGTGCGCCCGGCCGGCCTCGGCGCGCGCGACACGCTGCGCCTGGAAGCCGGTCTGTGCCTGCACGGCAACGACATTGATGCGCAGACCACGCCGATTGAAGCGGGCCTGCTGTGGGCCATCCAGAAGGTGCGCCGTGCTGGCGGTGCGCGTGCTGGTGGCTACCCGGGCGCGGCCGTCATCGACCCACAGATCGCTGAAGGCCCGTCGCGTCGCCGCGTGGGCCTGTCCGGCATCGACCGCGCGCCGGTGCGACCAGGTACTCCGATCGTCAGCGATGAAGGCGCCCCGCTCGGCACCGTCACCAGCGGCACGCTGGCACCGACCGTCAACCGGCCGATCGCCATCGCCTACCTGCCGACCGCACACACCGCGCTGGATCACGAGGTCTACGCCGAAGTGCGCGGCAAGCGGCTGCCGATGCGCGTGAGCGCCCTGCCCTTCGTGCCGCATCGCTACGTGCGCACACCAGCGCGCTGAATCCATTTCTTCCGAAACACCACTTCGAAACCAGGAGCCCCCATGACCATCCACTACACCGCCGATCACGAATGGATCGACGCCACCGACCCTGCCGCGGCGATCGTCGGCATCACCGTGCATGCGCAGGACGCCCTGGGTGATGTGGTCTTCGTCGAGCTGCCCGAAATCGGATCCCGCTTTGCCAAGGGCGATGTGGCCGGTGTCGTCGAATCCGTCAAGGCGGCCGCAGACCTGTACATGCCGGTCGGCGGCGAGATTGTCGAAGTCAACGAGACGCTGCGTGCCGACCCGGCGCTCGCCAACAGCGCCCCGATGGAGGCTGGCTGGTTTTTCAAGGTCAAGCTGTCGGATGCCGCGGAACTGGGCAGCCTGATGGACGCAGACGCCTACGACGCCCTGCTCAAGAACGCCTGATTGCTGCAAAGGTTGCACGCCATGTTGATGTCCATCCCGACTTCCAAGCTCCCACCCGATTTGGCGTCGAGCCCGCTGACCGAGCTCGAGAACCCGAGCGAATTCATCGCGCGCCACATCGGCATCACCGAGGCCGACGAGCAGCACATGCTGTCGGTGATCGCGCCTGAGGCGCCGTTCACGCGGCGCGCGCTGATCGAGGCCATCGTGCCGCGCTCGATCGCACGTGCCCAAGCGATGGTGCTGCCCGAGCCAATCAGCGAGGCGCAGGCGCTGGCCGAGTTGCGCACGATCGCCTCGAAGAACCAGCTTCTCAAGAGCTGCATAGGCCAGGGCTATCACGGCACGCACACGCCGGGCGTCATCGGGCGCAACATCCTTGAGAACCCGGCTTGGTACACCGCCTATACGCCGTATCAGGCCGAGATCTCGCAGGGGCGCCTTGAAGCGCTACTGAACTTCCAGACCATGGTCTGCGACCTGACCGGCATGGCGATCGCCAATGCCTCGATGCTCGATGAAGCCACCGCAGCCGCCGAGGCGATGACACTCGCCAAGCGCAGCGTGAAGTCCAAGAGCAACATCTTCATCGTCGCGGGCGACTGCCACCCGCAGACGATCGAAGTGATCCAGACGCGCGCTGCGCCGCTGGGACTGACGGTGGTGCTGGCGAACTCGGCAGACGAGTGGGCAGCCTTGCTCGCGGGTGGCGACTACTTCGCCGCGCTGGCACAGATCCCCAGCACCAGCGGCGCGTTGCACGACCTACGCGGCGACGCCGAGCGCATCCATGCGCACCAGGCCGCCTTCATCGTGGCGGCCGACGTACTCGCCTTGACGCTGATCACACCGCCCGGCGAACTCGGCGCCGACATTGCGCTCGGTACCACGCAGCGCTTCGGTGTGCCGATGGGCGCGGGTGGCCCGCACGCGGCTTACCTGGCTTGCCGCGACGAGTTCAAGCGCTCGATGCCGGGCCGGCTGGTCGGCATGAGCGTCGATGTGCACGGTGCACCCGCGCTGCGCTTGGCCTTGCAGACACGCGAACAGCACATCCGCCGCGAGAAGGCCACCTCGAACATCTGCACGGCGCAGGTGCTGCTGGCGGTGATCGCCAGCATGTACGCCGTGTACCACGGCCCCGAGGGTCTGAAGCGCATCGCCGTGCGCGTGGCCCGCTACACCGCCGTGCTGGCCGCGGGCCTGAAGGCGCTGGGCGTCTCGGTGCGCTCGAGCACGGCATTCGATACCCTGACGCTGGACACCGGCGAGCAGACCGAAGAGTTGGCCGGCCATGCGCGCACACACGGCTTCAACCTGCGTCGGTATGTCGGGTGGGGCGACACGATGCTGGGCATCTCGCTCGACGAAACCACCACGCGCGAGGACATCGTGACGCTGTGGCACGTGTTCGCACCGACGGGCGCGTCGCTGCCATCGAGAGCCTTGTTCGACCAGGTCACCGAGCCGCTGATTCCGCCCGAGCTGCGCCGCATCAGCGCTTTCCTGACGCACCCGGTGTTCAACAGTCACCACAGCGAAACCGAAATGCTGCGCTACATCCGCAGCCTGTCGGACAAAGACCTGGCACTCGACCGCACGATGATCCCGCTGGGCTCCTGCACGATGAAGCTGAACGCGACCAGCGAGATGATTCCCATCACCTGGCCCGAGTTCGCCAACGTCCATCCGTTCGCCCCGGCCGATCAACTGGAAGGCTATCGCCTGCTCGACGAGCAATTGCGCGCGGGCCTGTGCCAGGCCACTGGCTACAGCGGCATCAGCCTGCAACCGAATGCGGGTTCGCAGGGCGAGTACGCCGGCTTGCTGGTGATCCAGGCGTGGCACGCCTCCCGGGGCGACACGCAGCGCGACATCTGCCTGATTCCCGAGTCTGCCCACGGCACCAACCCGGCGTCGGCGCAGATGGCCGGCATGAAGGTGGTGGTGACCAAGTGCGACGCCGACGGCAACGTCGACCTCACCGACCTGCGTGCCAAGTGCGAGCAGCACAGCGCGAAGCTGGCCGCGGTGATGGTGACCTACCCGTCGACTTACGGCGTGTTCGATCCGCAGATCAAGGAACTGTGCGCGCTGGTGCACCAGCACGGTGGTCGGGTGTACGTGGACGGCGCCAACATGAATGCCCTGGTCGGCGTGGCCGCGCCAGGCGAGTTCGGTGGCGACGTCAGCCACCTGAACCTGCACAAGACCTTTTGCATCCCGCACGGCGGCGGCGGGCCAGGTGTCGGGCCGGTGTGCGTGGTCGAAGATCTGGTGCCGTTCCTGCCGGGGCATCGCACCGCAGGCGCCTGCGACGCGAGACAGGTCGGCGCAGTCTCGGCCGCACCACTCGGCAACGCCGCAGTGCTGCCGATCAGCTGGATGTACATGCGGATGATGGGCGCACACGGCCTGACGTCCGCCACCGAAACGGCCATCCTCAGCGCGAATTACGTGGCGGCGCGATTGGCCGGCCACTACGACATCCACTTCAGTGGTGGCTTGCACGGCATCCGTGGCGGCGGTGTGGCGCATGAATGCATCCTGGACCTGCGCCCGCTGAAGGAGAGCAGTGGCGTGAGCGCCGAAGATGTGGCCAAGCGGCTGATCGACTACGGCTTTCACGCGCCGACCCTGAGTTTTCCGGTGCCGGGCACCTTGATGGTGGAGCCCACCGAGAGCGAGCCGCTGTGCGAGCTGGACCGCTTCTGCGACGCGATGGTCGCGATTCGAGAGGAGATCCGAAAGGTCGAAAGCGGCGTGTGGCCACGAGATGCGAATCCGCTGGTCTCGGCACCGCACACCGCCGAGGCCTTGTTGCGCTCAGACTGGCCACACCCTTACAGCCGTGAGGAGGCCGCCTATCCGCTCGCCAGCCTGCGCCGTAGCAAATACTGGGTGCCGGTGGGCCGGGTCGACAACGTCCACGGCGACCGCAATCTGGTCTGCAGTTGCGCGCCGATTTCGGAGTACGCGACGTCGTGATGCCAGCGTTTGGGGCCGGCCGCCGGCTCTACTGCAGCGGCCCTTTCAGGGCTTCAGGCATTGGAAAGGCCATCACGTCGATGCCCTCGTCGTGCAGGGCTTTCGCTTCATCAGAGGTGGCCTGACCGCGTATGGGCCGCTCGTCCGTCTCGCCGTAATGCATGCGGCGAGCCTCTTCGGCAAAGCGGGGGCCGACGTCATCGGTGTGGGTGATGATGTGCTGGACCGCTCGCATCATGGCCGATTGGAAAGCCACCGGATCGACGCCAGAGGGCACCGGCGGCGGTACGACGGGCATTGCCGCTGGCACTGCCGGCGCACCCGTAGCGGCGGCCCCTCGCGACGGCATCGCAGACTTCGATGCGGGGGCCAGCGCACGGGAGGACGATGTCACCACATGCGGCGCCGAGGGCAACCGCTGCACCGACTTGTCGCCACACATCGGGCACTCCAGTTGAGCCTGATCCAGTTGGTTCTGGAAGTCGTCCTGCGAAGCGAACCAGCCTTCGAAATGGTGCCCGAACGAACAGCGCAGATTCAGAACCTTCATAGGGGCATTATCGGCGACGGAGAAGACCACTCCAGCGTCCAGCGCCCTTCTCGCCAGTGGCGCAACCACAGCAGACCGACCAGCGTCTTCACATCGGTCAGCGTACCGATGCGGGCGGCTTCTTCCAGTTCTTCCAGTGTGGCCGTGCTGACGTCGAGGAACTCGCCCTCGTCGAGCTGGTTGGTGCCGAGGCTCAAGCCCCGTGCGAACCAGATCTCGATGCCTTCGGTGGAATATGCAATCGCGTTGTGCAGGATGCCGGCGCGCGCCCACTCGGTGGCCCGGTAGCCGGTTTCCTCGGCCAGTTCACGGATCGCGCAGCGCAGAGGTGGCTCGCCCGCTTCCAGCTTGCCGGCCGGAAACTCCACCATCACCTGTGCCACCGGGTAGCGGTACTGCCGCTCGATGACCAGCCGGCCATCGTCGAGCAGCGGGACCACCATCACGGCGCCAGGGTGAACGATGTACTCGCGGCTGGCAGTTGCACCGTTCGGTAATCGGACCAGGTCACGGCGCACATCCAGGAAGTTGCCAAGATAGACCTGCTCCGATTCGAGCCGATCTTCACGCAGGTGCGCGTCGGGATCGGTCGCCACGATGGGCTCAGGTGGTCAGGGCCTTGCCGATTGCATCGACGCACACCGCCATCAAGCCACCGGGCAACAGACCGAATATCAACACGGCGGCTCCGTTCAGGGACAGGAGCAGACGCACCTCGCCATTGGTCTCGATGGGCGCAGTTTCTACCGGCTCGTCGAAATACATCACCTTGACCAACCGCAGGTAGTAGAACGCGCCAATCAGCGACAGCACGACAGCCACGACGGCCAGGACGATGTAGCCGGTGACATTGGTCGAGACAATCGCCTGCAACACGCTGAACTTCGCGTAGAAGCCCACCGTCGGTGGCACGCCCGCCAGCGAGAACATGAACACCGCCATCACACCAGCGTACCAGGGGCTGCGGCGCGCCAAGCCTTTCAAATCGTCGATGTTCTCCGACTCGAATCCTTGCCGCGACAACAACAGGATGATGCCGAAGGTACCCAGCGTGGTCATCACGTAACTCACGATGTAGAACATCGCCGAGCTGTAACCATTGGCCGCCGACAAGGTGTTGGCGCCGATGACGGTGGGCGTGAGTCCGAGCAGCATGAATCCCACGTTGGCGATCGTCGAATAGGCCAGCATCCGCTTGAGATTGCGCTGCGCAATGGCCACCAGGTTGCCGATCGCCATCGACCCCACCGAGAGCACGATCAGCATCTGTTGCCAGTGCTCAGCCATCCCTGACATGCCTTCGACCAGCAGGCGAATCGTGATGGCGAATGCTGCCAGCTTCGGTGCAGCGCCGATGAGCAAGGTGACGGCGGTCGGCGCACCGTGGTACACGTCAGGCACCCACATGTGAAATGGCACCGCACCCAGCTTGAAGGCCAGGCCAGAGACCACGAACACCAGCCCGAGGATCAGCACCGCCTTGTTGATCTGCCCTGTGGCAATCGCCTTGAAGACCTCACCAATGTCCAGCGAGCCGGTGGCGCCATACATCATCGACAGGCCGTACAGCAGGAAACCGCTGGCCAGTGCGCCGAGCACGAAATACTTCATCGCGGCCTCGCTGGCGTTCAAGCTGTCGCGGCGCAATGCGGTCAGCGCATACAGCGAGAGGCTCATCAGCTCGAGCCCGAGGTAGATCACGAGGAAGTTGTTCGCGGACACCATCACGCAGATGCCCAGCAATGAGAACAGGCTGAGGGTGAACAGCTCGCCTTTCAGCAGATCGCGGCTGGCAGCGTAGGGGCGCGCGTAGGCCAGCGAGATCATCACCGCGACGGCCGCGAAGAAAGCCAGCAGGTTGCCCATCGGGTCGGCAACGGCCATGCGCTGCATCGCGTACACCGAGAGACCTTCGTCGTACTGGTACAGGTAGAGCAGCGCGACGACGGCCAGCGTCGCCTGGGTCAGCCAGTAGGTGAGGCGACGCCGTGGATCGGTGACCCACAGATCAACCAGCGCGACGCCGCAGGCAGCCGCCAGAAGGAAGATTTGGGGAAAGACAGCAGGCCAGTTCATGTCGATGTTCAGTTCAGCTTCATAGCTTGGAAATGGCGACGTGCTTCAGCAATTCGGTCACCGACACATGCATCACGTCGGTGAAGGGCTTCGGATAGAGACCCATCCACAGCACCGCCACGGCCAGCACGGCCATGATCAAGACCTCACGGGCGTTCAGGTCCAGCAGCTCCGCCACATGGTGGTTGGCGACCGGGCCGAAATACACCCGCTTGACCATCCACAAGGTGTAGGCCGCGCCGAACACCAGCGCCGTGGCAGCCAGCGCACCGAGCCAGAAGTTCACTTGCACGGCGCCGAGGATCACCATCCACTCGCCCACAAAGCCGGCCGTTCCGGGCAAGCCACAGTTGGCCATCGCGAAGAACACGGCGAAGGCGGTGAAGATGGGCATCGTGTTGACCACGCCGCCGTAACTCGCGATCTCGCGCGAGTGCACCCGGTCATACAGCACGCCGATGCCCAAGAACATCGCGCCCGAGACGAAGCCGTGCGAAATCATCTGCACCAGCGCACCAGACACGCCGATCTCGTTGAACAAGAAAAAGCCCAAGGTCACGAAGCCCATGTGCGCAATCGACGAATACGCCACCAGCTTCTTCATGTCCTGCTGCACGAGCGCAACCAGGCCGATGTAGATCACCGCAATCAGCGACAGGGTGATGATGAACCACGCCCATTCATGCGCTGCATCAGGTGTGATCGGCAGCGAAAAACGCAGGAAGCCATAGCCACCGAGCTTCAGCATGATGGCCGCCAGCACCACCGAGCCGCCGGTCGGCGCCTCGACGTGCGCATCGGGCAGCCAGGTGTGGACCGGCCACATCGGCACCTTCACCGCAAACGCGGCGAAGAAAGCGAAGAACAGCAGCGTCTGCACCGACATCGACAGGGGCAGTTGGTACCAGGTCTGCAAATCGAAGCTACCGCCCGACTTGAAGTACAGGTACATCAGCGCAATCAGCATCAGCAGCGAGCCGGCCAGCGTGTACAGGAAAAACTTGAACGCGGCATACACCCGTTTGGGCCCGCCCCACACGCCGATGATGATGTACATCGGGATCAGCGTGGCCTCGAAGAAGACGTAGAACAGCAAGCCGTCAAGGGCGGTGAACACACCGATCATGATCCCCGACAAAATCAGGAACGCGCCCATGTACTGATTGACGCGGTCGGTGATCACCTCCCAGCCGGCGATCACCACGATGATGGTGATGAACGCCGTCAGCAGCACGAACCACACCGAGATGCCGTCGACCCCCAGGTGGTACATCACGTTGAAGCGGTCGATCCAGGGCATCTTCTCGACGAACTGCATCTGCGCCGTGTCGATGTTGAAGCCGGTGATCAGCGGCAGCGTGACCAGGAAGGACAGCACGGCGGCGATCAGGGCGAACCAGCGCGCGGCGGTCGCGTGTGCATCGCGACCGATCGCCAGCAGCACCGCACCCGACAGAATTGGCAACCAGATGGCCAGGCTCAACAAACCCATGTTTTTCTTTTCTCCGTGCCCTGTGTGTGCGGTCCGGGCTCAGCGCCCGACCAGATGGCCCAGGTAGGGCCACAACTGCCAGGTCATCAGTCCCATCAGACCGAGGATCATCACCAGCGCATACCAATAGAGGTAGCCCGTCTGCACCAGACGGACGATCGATGAGATTGCACCGATGCCGCGTGCCGAGCCGTTGACCAGCGCACCGTCGATGAATGCGACGTCGCCGCCTTTCCACAGACCGCGACCGAGCCAACGTGCGCCTGCGGCCAGCACATGCTCGTTGAACCAGTCCATGTAGTACTTGTTCTCGAGCACCTTCACGATCGGCGCGAAGAGGCGAGCGCAAGCCGCCGGAATCTCGGGCTTCAACACGTAGAAGACATAGGCCACGACCACGCCGGCCAGTGCCAGCCAGAACGGCAAGGTACTCAAGCCGTGCAGTGCCATCGCAGCGGCACCGTGGAAGCCGCGGGCAAGCTCTGCCATGGCGGGATGCCGGTCGGCGTTGATGAAGATTGAATCCTTGAAGAGGTCGCCGTAGAGCATCGGTGCGATCGTCAGATAGCCAACCAGCACCGACGGAATCGCCAGAAGCACCAGCGGAATCGTGACCACCCAAGGCGACTCGTGCGGCGTGTGGTCGTGGTTGTGATGGCCATGCCCGTCGTCGTGTGCATGCGCGCTCGCGGAGGCGTGCGCATCGGCGTGCCCGTGGCCGTCATCAGCAGCGTGTGCATCGTGCTCCGCCGGGAAAGGCTTGTGATGGAAGCGCTCCTTGCCGTGGAAAACGAGGAAGTACATCCGGAACGAATAGAACGCGGTGACGAACACCCCGGCAATCACGGCAAAGTAAGCGAATGCAGAGCCCCACAAATGGCTGGCGTGAACCGCCTCGATGATGCTGTCCTTGGAATAGAAGCCCGAGAAGAGCGGCGTGCCGATGAGCGCGAGCGATCCGAGCAAGGAGGTGATCCAGGTGATCGGCATGTATTTGCGCAGACCGCCCATGTTCCGGATGTCTTGGTCGTGGTGCATGCCCATGATCACGCTGCCGGCGCCCAGGAACAGCAACGCCTTGAAGAACGCGTGCGTCATCAGGTGGAAGACTGCCACCGAGTAGGCCGAGACACCGAGGGCCACCGTCATGTAGCCCAGCTGGCTGAGCGTCGAGTAGGCCACCACGCGCTTGATGTCGTTCTGGATGATGCCGAGAAAGCCCATGAACAGCGCCGTGATCGCGCCGATCACCATGATGAAACTCAGAGCGGTGTCAGACAGTTCGAACAGCGGTGACATGCGCGCCACCATGAAGATGCCGGCCGTCACCATCGTTGCCGCGTGGATGAGCGCGGAGATCGGTGTGGGGCCTTCCATCGAATCGGGCAGCCAGACATGCAACGGGAACTGCGCGCTCTTGCCCATCGCACCGATGAACAGGCAGATGCAGATCACCGTGATCAACATCCAGCCGGTTCCCGGCAGCGTGAGCTTGGCGAGCTCGTCGGCCTTGGCGAAGGCTTCGCTGTAGTTCAGCGTCCCGGCGTAGGCCACGATCAGCCCGATGCCGAGAATGAAGCCGAAGTCGCCGACGCGGTTGACCAGGAAGGCCTTCATGTTGGCCGCGATCGCTGTCGGCTTCTTGTAATAGAAACCGATCAGCAGGTACGACACCAGGCCCACCGCCTCCCAGCCGAAGAACAGCTGCAGCATGTTGTTGCTCATCACGAGCATCAACATCGAAAAGGTGAACAGCGAGATGTAGCTGAAGAAGCGCTGGTAGCCGTCTTCCTCGGCCATGTAGCCGATGGTGTAGATGTGCACCATCAGCGACACGAAGGTCACCACGCACATCATCATCGCGGTCAGGCCATCGACCAGAAAGCCGACCTCCATCTTCAGATCGCCCACCCGCATCCACTCATAGACGGTGGCGTTGTAGTGAGCGCCATCGACGACCACCGATTGCAGGGTCATCGCCGACAGGATGAACGCGACCAGCACACCGAGGATGGTGACGGTGTGTGCCCCGCTGCGGCCGATGACCTTGCCGAAAAAGCCTGCAGCGATGGCGCCCACCAGCGGCGCCAAGGGCACAGCGAGCAGCAGGTGGGGTGAGAGTTGTGCGGACATGTCCTGTGGAGTCGAGAGAGGTCGGGGCGCGGCGCGGGGTGGTCAGCCCTTCAGGCTGTCGAGCTCATCAACGTTGATCGTTGAGCGGTTACGAAACAGCACCACCAGGATGGCCAGGCCAATGGCCGATTCGGCCGCGGCGACCGTGAGGATGAAGAACACCATCACCTGGCCCGCCATGTCGCCCAGGAAGTGCGAGAACGCGATGAAGTTCATGTTGACCGCGAGCAGCATCAGCTCGATCGCCATCAGAAGCACGATCAGGTTCTTGCGGTTCAGAAAGATGCCGATGACGGACAAGGCGAACAAGATCGCGCCCACCGAGAGGTAATGGCCCAGCGTGATCGGGCCGAAGAACAAGGCGCTCATGACGGCTCTCCGGGTGCTTTCGCTGCCTCAGCCTCCGGGCGTTCGACGGTGGGTTGCATCTTGACCAGCCGCACCCGGTCGGCCCGCTTCGCCTTGACCTGCTCGGAAGCGTCGGTGTGCTTGGTGTCCTTGCGTTGCCGCAGGGTCAGTGCAATCGCGGCAATGATGGCCACCAGCAGGATCACCGCGGCAATTTCCAGCGGGTACAGGTACTGGGTGTAAATCTCGATCCCCAGCAGCTTGGTGTTGCCGAGTTGCAGATCCGCAGCATCCGGCGCTGGCGCACTGGGCAGATTGAAGCCCGGGATCAGCACCGCAGCCATCTCGAGCGCGATGACCAGGCCCACACCCCCCGCCACAGGCGCGTGCTTCCAGAAGCCCTCGCGCAGCGAATCGACGTTGATGTCGAGCATCATCACGACGAACAGGAACAGCACCATCACCGCGCCGACATAGACCAGGATCAGCGTGATCGACAGAAACTCGGCCCGCAGCAGCATCCACACGCACGCCGCCGAGAAGAACGCGAGCACCAGAAACAGTGCCGCGTAGACCGGGCTGCGCGCAGTGATGACGCGCAAGCCGGCAAACAGCAGGACTGCAGAGAAAATGTAAAAGAGCGCAGGGTTCGTGATCATGGGGTCTTGGGACTCGTCATCGATGCACTGCCATTCACAGCAGATCGGGCGAGTGGCACTCGAACGAAAGAGCAGCCGTCAGGCACTCTCAGCGGTAGCGAGCGTCGGCCTCCTTGTTGGCTGCGATTTCAGGTTCGTAGCGATCACCGACCGCCAACAGCATGTCCTTGGTGAAGTACAGATCGCCGCGCTTCTCACCGTGGTACTCGAAGATATGGGTCTCGACGATGGAGTCGACCGGGCAGCTCTCTTCGCAGAACCCACAGAAGATGCATTTGGTCAGGTCGATGTCGTAGCGTGTGGTGCGACGCGAACCGTCGTCGCGCACCTCGCTCTCGATCGTGATGGCCATGGCCGGGCACACCGCCTCGCACAGCTTGCAGGCAATGCAGCGCTCTTCGCCGTTCTCGTAACGACGCAAGGCGTGCAGGCCGCGGAAGCGCGGGCTCTGTGGCGTTTTTTCTTCCGGGAACTGCACCGTGATCGTGCGCTGAAGGAAATGTCGCCCCGTGAGCTTGAAGCCCTTCAGCAGTTCGAGCAGCAGGAAGCTCGAAACGAAGTCCTTGATCGGTGTTGCGGTGGCCATGTCAGTCCCCTATTTCCAGATGTTCCATGGGGAAACGATCCACAGGCCCACCACGACCAGCCAGATCAGCGTCAGCGGAATGAAGATCTTCCAGCCCAGGCGCATGATCTGGTCGTAACGGTAGCGCGGGAAACTCGCGCGCACCCACAGGAACAGCGTGCACACCGCAAAGGTCTTGCCGAACAGCCAGAACCAGTTCCAGAACCACATCGACTGCTCGATCCAGTCCGGCGTGCTCATGCCCAGCGCCGAGAACGAGATCGGCGACATCCAGCCGCCCAGGAACATCACGCAAGCCAGGGCCGACACCAGGATGATGTTGGCGTACTCGGCCAGGAAGAACATCGCGAATGCCATGCCCGAGTACTCGACCATGTGGCCTGCAACGATCTCCGACTCACCCTCGACCACGTCGAACGGGTGTCGGTTGGTCTCGGCGATGCCCGCGATCACATAGACCACGAAGATGGGCAACAGCGGCAGCCAGTTCCAGCTGAGGAATGTGAGACCCTGGTCGGCAAACATGCCGCGGCCTTGCGACAGCACGATCTCGGTCATGTTGAGGCTGGCCGACACCATCAACACCACCACCAGGGCAAAGCCCATCGCGATCTCGTAGCTGACCATCTGTGCGGAGGCGCGCAATGCCCCCAGGAAGGCGTACTTCGAGTTCGAGGCCCAGCCGGCAATGATGACGCCGTAAACCTCCATCGAGGTGATCGCCATCAGGAACAAGAGGCCCGCGTTGATGTTGGCGAGCGCGGTATCCGGTCCGAAAGGGACGACGGCCCAGGCGGCCAGCGCCGGCATGATCGTCATCACCGGGCCCAGGAAAAACAAGCCCTTGTTGGCCGCCGCGGGGACGATGATTTCCTTGAGCAGCAGCTTCAGTGCATCGGCAATCGGCTGCAGCAAACCAAGTGGACCCACACGGTTCGGGCCGGGGCGCACCTGTGTGAAGGCAATGGCCTTGCGTTCCCACAGGGTCAGGTACGCCACGCAAAGCATCAGCGGAATCACCAGCGCCACGATCTTGATCAGTGACCAGGCGACCGGCCAGGCCCCGCCCAGCAAGGAGGTGCCGACGGTGTGAACGGAGTCAAACATGGTCGCGATCAAGCCTTGGTGACCGTGATGGCGCCGAACATGGCGCCGAGCGTGCGGGTCTGCACCGGGCCGGAAGGTACACGCACCACGTCGTCTGCCAACGTGCGGTCCAGACGCGCCGGCAACTCGGCAGTGGCAAGGCCTTGCGACACCCGCACCAGGTCACCGTCGCGCAGCCCCAGTTGCGCAAAGAGCGCGGGCGGCAACCCCACAAAAGCCGAGCGCGCATCAGCGGTCAGGCGCAAGGCCGTCGCGCGGCGCACCAGCGGATCGGTTTCGTAGATCGGCACGTCGGCAATGCGCTCCAGCCCCGAGGGCATGGCGCTCGGCACGACGGGCGCATCAATGTGGTTGCTGAGCCGCGAGGGGATGGCCGACACATCGCCCAACGCTTCGGCACGCACCGCTTCGGAGGTTTCGAAGTCGAAACCCGGCACGTTCAACATGTTGCCCAGCACGCGCAGCACCTTCCACGCAGGCCGCGCTTCACCCAAGGGCTTGACGACGCCGTGGAAGCTTTGCACCCGGCCTTCGGCATTGACGAAGGTGCCCGAGGTTTCAGTGAACGGCGCGATGGGTAAGAGGACATCGGCGCAGTCGAGCGCCGCATCTCGAAACGAGGTCAACGCGACGACCATTTCAGCGCCTTGCAAGGCCGCCACGGCTGCGGCCGGATTGGCCGCATCGCGATCGGGCTCGACGTTGAGCAACAAGCAGGCCTTGAGTTCGCCGCCAAGCATCTGTGCGGCATTCAAGCCACCGGCAGTCGGCTGCGCAGCCACCAACTGGGCTCCGACCGTGTTGGCATCTGCGGTCAGATCGCCGGCAGCGGCACCGGTGTGCTCGCCGATCCACTGCGCCAAGGCCATCAGGCTGGACGCCTGTGGATGCTGAACAGCCGCATTCCCGAGCAGGACGGCCTTGCGCTCGCCGGTCAGCAGCGATGCCGCGATGGCTTGCGCCTGGCTGGAGGGCTCGACACCCGCGACCAGCGTAACGGGTGGTGCGATCTGCTTGGCCGAAGCAATCGCTGCCGCGATCTCAACCATCGCCGACACCCAACCACTCGGCGCCGCGGTCAGCGTGGTGGCGATTGGCATCAGCCAGTCGTCATGCACCGCCTGCAGGCTGTGGATGCGGGCACCCCGGCGCGCGGCCTGCCGCAGGCGCTGTGCGAACAGCGGGTGGTCCTTGCGCAGGAACGAGCCGACAACCAGCACGCGCTGCAGTGTGGACAGCGACGCGATCGACGTGCCGAGCCAGCGCACGCCCTGAGTCCTCGCCGAAAAGTCCGAATGGCGAAGACGGTGATCGATGTTGTCACTGCCCAGCCCGCGCATCAGCTTGGCGAGCAGATGCAGCTCTTCGACGGTACTGTGCGTCGAGCCCAGCGCCCCGATGCTCGCCGCGCCGTGGTCGGCCTTGATCTGAGCCAACCCATTGGCGACATAGTTCAGCGCGGTCGTCCAGTCGACTGACTTCCAATCGCCGCCCTGCTTGACCATCGGCGTCGTCAGCCGCGATTCGCTGTTGACGGCCTCATACGAAAAGCGATCGCGGTCGGCAATCCAGCATTCGTTGACGTCTTCGTTCTCCAGCGGCACCACGCGCATCACCTTGCCCGACTTGACCTGCACGATCAGGTTGGCGCCCGTGCTGTCGTGGGGTGACACCGACTTGCGACGCGAGAGCTCCCACGTGCGTGCGCTGTAGCGGAACGGCTTGCTGGTGAGCGCGCCGACCGGGCACACGTCGATCATGTTGCCGGAGAGCTCGGAGTCGATGGTGTCGCCGACGACGGTGGTGATCTCGGAGTGCTCGCCCCGATGGATCATGCCGAGCTCCATCACGCCGGCCACCTCCTGGCCAAAGCGAACGCAGCGGGTGCAGTGGATGCAGCGGCTCATCTCCTCCATGGAAATCAGCGGGCCGACGTCCTTGTGGAAGACAACGCGCTTTTCTTCCTGGTAGCGGGAAGACGATCCACCGTAGCCCACGGCCAGGTCCTGCAGCTGGCATTCGCCACCTTGGTCGCAGATGGGGCAGTCGAGCGGGTGGTTGATCAACAGGAATTCCATCACCACCTGCTGCGCCTGCACGGCCTTGGCGCTCTTGGTGCGCACGATCATGCCCTGCGTCACGGGCGTTGCGCAGGCCGGCATCGGCTTGGGCGCCTTCTCGACATCGACCAGGCACATGCGGCAATTGGCCGCGATGCTCAGCTTCTTGTGATAGCAGAAGTGGGGGATGTAGGTGCCGAGTTTGTCCGCGGCGTGCATGACCATGCTGCCTTCGGCAACCTCGACCTTCTGACCATCAAGCTGGATTTCAATCATGGCGCACGTTGCTTGATGTCAGCTCAGACGTAGGCCGGCACAAGGCAGGTCTTGTGTTCGACGTGATGGATGAATTCATGGCGGAAGTGCTTGATCATGGCGCGCACTGGCATCGCAGCGGCCTCGCCGAGCGCGCAGATGGTTCGGCCCTGGATGTTGTCAGCCACCGAGTTCAACAGATCGATGTCCTCCATCCGACCTTGCCCGTTTTCGATCCGGTGGACCATCCGGTAGAGCCAGCCCGTGCCCTCACGGCATGGTGTGCACTGGCCACAGCTTTCGTGGGTGTAGAAGTAGCTCAGGCGCATCAGGCTCTTGACCATGCAGCGGGTGTCGTCGAGCACGATCACCGCGCCTGAACCGAGCATCGAACCTGCCTTGGCGATCGAGTCGTAGTCCATCGTGCAGTTCATCATGATGTCGACGGGCAGCACCGGCGCCGACGAGCCGCCGGGAATGACCGCCTTCAGCTTGCGACCGGTGCGCACGCCACCAGCGAGCTCCAGCAGCACCGGAAACGGCGTTCCCATCGGGACCTCGAAGTTGCCCGGCAGATTCACGTCACCCGACACCGAATAGATTTTCGTGCCGCCGTTGTTCGGCTTGCCGACCTCAAGGTAGGACTGGCCGCCGTTGCGGATGATCCACGGCACCGCGGAGAAGGTCTCGGTGTTGTTGATCGTCGTGGGCTTGCCGTACAGGCCATAGCTGGCCGGAAACGGCGGCTTGAAACGCGGCTGACCCTTCTTGCCTTCGAGCGACTCCAGCAGCGCCGTTTCTTCACCGCAGATGTAAGCACCGAAGCCGTGGGAGGCGTACAGCTGGAAACTGAAAGTCGAGCCGAGGATGTTGTTTCCGAGGTAGCCGGCCTCGCGGGCTTCGGCCAGTGCGGCTTCAAAGCGCTCGTAGGCGTCGAAGATCTCGCCGTGGATGTAGTTGTAGCCCACAGGGATGCCCATCGCGTAGGCGGCAATCGCCATGCCTTCGATGACGATGTGCGGGTTGAACATCAGGATGTCGCGGTCCTTGCAGGTGCCGGGCTCGCCTTCGTCCGAATTGCACACCAGGTACTTCGGGCCGGGGAACATGCGCGGCATGAAGCTCCACTTCAACCCGGTCGGGAAGCCCGCACCGCCGCGACCGCGCAGGCCGGAAGCCTTCACCTCGGCGATCACTTCTTCCGGCGTCATGCCGGTGCCGCCATCCAGCCCGAGGATCTTGCGCAGTGCCTGGTAGCCGCCTCGCGCCACGTAATCGGTCAGATGCCAATTGCGGCCGTTCAGGTCGGCATAGATCTGCGCGCCGATGTGGCGGCCGTGGAAACAAGTGGCTTCACCGTCGGCATGGAACTGGGAAAGATCAAGCATGGCAGGCCCCTGAACAGCTCATCGGGACACGTCGGGTTGCGACTGGAGTACGTCCACCAGCGCGTCCAGCCGCTCGTGGCTCATGAAACTGCACATCGTGCGGTCGTTGACCAACAACACCGGTGCATCGGCGCAGGCGCCCAGGCATTCGCTCTGCTGCAAGGTGATCAGGCCGTCGGCGGTGGTGCCACCTTCCTCGATGCCCAACTTGCTGCACAGGTGTTGCAACGCCTTTTGCCCATCGCGCAACTGGCACGGCAGGTTGGTGCAGACGTTGATCTTGAAGCGCCCCACCGGCCGCTGGTTGTACATGTTGTAGAAGGTGGTGACCTCGTGCACCGCGATGGGTGGCATGCCCAGGTACTCGGCCACACCCTTCTCGGTTTCAGCAGAGATGTAACCCTGCTCCTGCTGCACGATCGACAGACACGCCATGACTGCAGACTGCTTTTGGTCGACCGGGTACTTCGCCACTTCGTGCGCAAAGCGCTCGAGCGTGGCGGCCGAAAACACGGCAGACGACTGCACGGAATCACTCACCGGTCGATCTCTCCGAAAACGATGTCCATCGTGCCGATGACCGCGACGGCGTCGGCGATCATGTGGCCGCGCGCCATTTCATCGAGCGCGGCGAGGTGAGCGAAGCCTGGCGCGCGAATCTTCAGTCGGTAAGGCTTGTTCGCACCATCACTGACGATGTAGATGCCGAACTCGCCCTTCGGATGCTCCACGGCTGCATAGGCCTCCCCCACAGGCACATGGAAGCCTTCGGTGAACAGCTTGAAGTGGTGGATCAATTCTTCCATGCTCGACTTCATGTCGACACGCGACGGCGGCGCCACTTTGTGATTGGACGTGATCACAGGGCCCGGATTCGCGCGCAGCCAGGCCACGCACTGCTGAATCAATCGGTTCGATTGGCGCATTTCCTCGATGCGCACCAGGTAGCGGTCGTACGTATCGCCGTTGACACCCACCGGAATGTCGAAGTCCAGATGTTCATAGATGTCGTAGGGCTGCTTCTTGCGCAGGTCCCACTCGATGCCCGAGCCGCGCAGCATCGGACCGCTGAAACCCAGATTCAATGCGCGCTCAGGTGACACCACGCCTATGCCAACGGTGCGCTGCTTCCAGATGCGGTTGTCGGTGAGCAGCGTTTCGTAGTCGTCGACGCATTTCGGGAAGCGCCGGGTGAAGTCTTCGATGAAGTCGAGCAGCGAACCCTGGCGGTTGTCGTTCAGCGCCGACATCACCTTCGCGTTGCGCACCTTCGAGGCCTTGTACTGCGGCATCGTGTCGGGCAGATCGCGGTAGACACCGCCTGGGCGGATGTAGGCGGCGTGCATGCGCGCACCCGAAGCCGCCTCGTACATGTCGAACAGGTCTTCGCGCTCGCGGAAGCAGTAGATGAAGATGTTCATCGCACCGCAGTCGAGGCCATGTGCGCCCAGCCACATCAGGTGATTCATCAGCCGAGTGATCTCGCTGAACATCACGCGGATGTATTGCGCCCTCACCGGCACATCGACGCCCAGCAGCCGCTCGATCGCCAGGCAGTACGCGTGCTCGTTGCACATCATCGACACATAGTCGAGGCGATCCATGTACGGCAGCGACTGGATGTAGGTCTTGCTCTCGGCAAGCTTCTCGGTCGCGCGGTGCAACAGTCCGATGTGCGGGTCCGCGCGCTGGATGACTTCGCCGTCCAGTTCGAGCACCAGCCGCAGCACGCCGTGTGCCGCCGGATGCTGCGGGCCGAAGTTCAGCGTGTAGTTCTTGATGTCGGCCATGTCAGTGGCTCACAGACAGCCGCAACGGCGTGATCGTCATTTCAAGCCGCCGTAGTTGTCTTCACGGATGATCCGCGGCGTGATGTCACGAGGCTCGATCGTGACCGGCTGGTAGATCACGCGCTTCTTTTCGGGGTCGTAACGCATCTCGACATGGCCAGAGGTCGGGAAGTCCTTGCGGAAAGGATGTCCGATGAAACCGTAATCGGTCAGAATGCGGCGCAAGTCGAGGTGGCCGTCGAAGATGATCCCGTACAGGTCGAAGGCTTCACGCTCGAACCAGTTCGCCGAGCTCCAGACATCGGTCAGGGAAGCGATCATCGGGACATCATCGTCGGTGCAGAAGACCTTCAGCCGCACGCGCCAGTTGTGGCTGACCGACAGCAGATGCGACACCACGCAGAAGCGTGGGCCGTCCCAAGCCTGGTCTCGGTACTCGGAATAGTCGACGCCACACAGATCGATCAGTTGTTCGAAGCGCAGAGCCGGATCGTCGCGCAGCACACGCGACGCTTGAAGATAGTCTGCCGGGGCGACGGTGATCGTGATCTCGCCGCGATCGACAACCAGTGCCTTCAGCCGTGGTCCCAGTGCGGTCTCAACGGCCTGCTGGAGCACTTCGAGATGGGTCATGGGACGTGGCGCCGGGCGGGTCGATCAGCGGGCAATGGTGTTTTCACGGCGGATCTTGGTCTGCAACTGCAGAATGCCGTACAGCAGAGCCTCGGCCGTGGGCGGGCATCCGGGCACGTAGACATCGACGGGCACGATTCGATCGCAGCCGCGCACCACCGAATAGCTGTAGTGGTAATAGCCACCACCGTTGGCACAGGAGCCCATGCTGAGCACCCACCGGGGTTCGGCCATCTGGTCGTAGACCTTGCGCAGCGCCGGCGCCATCTTGTTGCACAAAGTACCGGCAACGATCATCAGATCGCTTTGACGCGGGCTGGGCCGGAACAGCATCCCGAAACGGTCAATGTCGTAGCGCGCCGCACCTGCGTGCATCATTTCGACGGCGCAGCAAGCCAGCCCAAAGGTCATCGGCCACAGCGAGCCGGTCTTGGACCAATTGATGACGCTGTCCAGGCTCGTCGTGACGAAACCTTCCTTGAGAACGCCCTCAATGCCCATCGTTCATTCCCAATCCAGGGCCCCTTTTTTCCATTCGTAGGCGAAGCCAACGACCAGGATGCCGAGGAACAACATCATCGACCAGAAGCCCGCCATGCCGATCTCGCGCAACGACACGGCCCACGGGAAGAGGAAGGCGATTTCGAGGTCAAACAAGATGAAGAGGATGGCCACCAGGTAGTAACGCACGTCGAACTTCATGCGCGCGTCCTCGAAAGCTTCGAAGCCGCATTCATACGGGGAGTTTTTCGCCGCATCCGGGTGGCGGGGACCGAGCACGAAACCAAGGACCTGAGGCAACACCCCAACCAACACACCCACCAGTATGAACAGGATCACTGGCAAATATGGCTGCAGATCCATGACGCCCTTGAGTACCTTCTTGGTCGCTGAAACAAGTGGGTTGATCCACTCTGAAATTCTGGTGCCGACGGCGAGACTCGAACTCGCACAGCTTTCGCCACTACCCCCTCAAGATAGCGTGTCTACCAATTTCACCACGTCGGCGCGCTAGCACTGTGCCGTCACTCAGGATTCGCGAGGAAACGCACCCCAGCACAGCCTTCAAGTTTACCCTCAAAACCGAGCCGATCAGGCGCTTGAGCGAGTAGCCATGCTGAAGCTCAAGCAGTGAGCTTCAGCCTACTTGGTCGGTATGGCGGCCGCACCCGAAGCGGCAGCCTCTGCAGGAGCAACCGATGGCGCAGAAACGTCGCCAGCCGCACCTGGGATCTGGGTGGCGGCACCGGCAGTGGGTGCGGACGCTGGCGCCGCGATCGCGGGGCGATCAAGCACGCTCCCAGCGGGGCCGCGTGCTCGATCGTTCGACAGATACGCCAGCAGCAAAGTGCATGCAAAAAAGATGGCAGCGCAGACTGCCGTCGAACGCGACAGGAAGTTGGCGCTCCCGGTCGCACCGAACAGGCTTCCCGAGGCGCCGCTGCCGAACGATGCCCCCATGTCGGCCCCCTTGCCGTGCTGCACGAGCACCAGACCGATCATGCACAGCGCCGCCAGGATCTGAACCACCACCACCACATTCAACATCAAGTTCATGTTCTCGACTTTCCAGTAGAACCGAGCGCGACGTGCGACGCCACGCGACAAATGGCAGAAAAATCAGCCGCCTTGAGGGATGCTCCGCCCACCAAGGCGCCGTCGATGTCGGGTTGCGCAAACAACTCTTGTGCGTTGACTGCGTTGACGCTACCGCCATACAGCAGCCGCATTTCGCCCGCGCGGGTGCTGGCCGCAGACAACTGCGCACGCAGCACCGCATGCACCGCCTGCGCCTGATGTGGCGTTGCAGTCAAGCCAGTGCCAATCGCCCAGATCGGCTCATAGGCCACGACGATCTGCGAAACACAATGGCCCAACGCGTGGATCACCGCTGACAACTGCCGTTTCACCACCACCTCGGTAGATCCAGCTTCACGCTCGCTGCGCGTTTCACCCACACAGACGATCGGTGTCAGGCCATGAGACAGCGCCATGCGTGCCTTGTCGGCCACCTGAATGTCGGACTCTGCATGGTAGACGCGGCGCTCCGAGTGGCCGACGATCACGTGACGGCAGCCGAATTCAGCCAACATCACTGCCGCCACTTCCCCGGTGTAGGCGCCAGGTTCATGCTCAGAACAGTCCTGCGCGCCCCAGCCTATGCCGCTGCCCTGCAGCGACAGCGCCACATCAGCCAGATAGGGGAACGGACAGCAGACACTGATTTCGGCATCGAAGGGCCCTGCCGCGCGTAGCCCGGCCAGCAGTTCCACGCAGTTGACCCGCGTACCGTTCATCTTCCAGTTACCGACCACCAATGGAAGCCGACCGGCAACCACCTGTGCGTTCGTGGAACTCACCATGAGAGCACCAGCTTTCCGTGATGTTGTTGCGATCGCGTGGGCGCTGAGGCCGGCGCTGTCACACGAATGCCGGGCGGCAGAACCTCCGGAGGCCCAAAGGCGCTGATTTCAATGACTCTCATGATGCCGAGGTGGTCGCCGCCAGGAATCCGGGCCATGAATCACCCTGACCCACCCGGCGCACGCGACTCAGTGCGTTGAGTTCATTCCTGCGTGTGGGCCATCGGTGCTGGCTGCTGATCGCGGTCGATCAGCGCCTTCATCGACAGCTTCACGCGGCCCTTCTCGTCGGTCTCGAGCACCTTGACCTTGACGATCTGGCCCTCTTGCAGGAAATCGGTGACCTTCTCGACGCGCTGGTGTGCGATCTGGCTGATGTGCAGCAACCCGTCCTTGCCTGGCAACAGGTTGACCAGGGCGCCAAAGTCCAGGATCTTGACGATCGGGCCTTCGTAGACCTTGCCGATCTCGACCTCGGCGGTGATTTCCTCGATGCGCTTCTTGGCCTGAGCGGCCTTTTCGGCGTCGGTCGAGGCGATCGTGATCGTGCCGTCTTCACCAATGTCGATCGTGGTGCCGGTTTCTTCGGTCAGCGCACGGATCGTCGCGCCGCCCTTGCCGATCACATCGCGGATCTTCTCCGGGTTGATCTTCATCGTGTACAGGCGCGGTGCGAACTGCGAGACCTCGGTGTTGGCCGAACCCATCGCCTCGACCATCTTGCCCAGGATGTGCAGACGTGCTTCCTTCGCCTGCGCGAGCGCGACCTGCATGATTTCCTTGGTGATGCCCTGGATCTTGATGTCCATCTGCAACGCCGTCACGCCGGCAGTGGTGCCCGCGACCTTGAAGTCCATGTCGCCCAGATGATCTTCGTCGCCCAGGATGTCGGTCAGGACAGCGAAGCGATTGCCGTCCTTGATCAGGCCCATCGCGATGCCCGCCACGTGCGCCGTCAGCGGCACGCCCGCATCCATCAGCGCCAGGCAGCCACCACACACCGATGCCATCGACGACGACCCATTGGACTCGGTGATCTCCGAGACCACGCGCATCGAGTAAGGGAAGTCGGCGCGATCGGGCAACACCGCCACCAGCGCGCGCTTGGCGAGGCGGCCGTGGCCGATCTCACGGCGCTTCGGCGTACCCACACGGCCGGTTTCGCCGGTGGCGAACGGAGGCATGTTGTAGTGCAGCATGAAGTGTTCGCTGAACTCGCCGGCCAGCGCATCGATCTTCTGCGAATCGCGGTCGGTGCCGAGCGTGGCGGCGACCAGTGCCTGCGTCTCGCCGCGGGTGAACAGCGCAGAGCCGTGCACACGTGGCAGCACGCCGTTGCGGATCTCGATGGCGCGCACGGTACGGGTGTCGCGGCCGTCGATGCGAGGCTCGCCCGACAGGATCTGGCTGCGCACGATCTTGGCCTCGATGTCGAACAGCACGTTCTCGACCTTGACCTTGTCGACGACCTCGCCCTCAGCTGCCAATGCAGCCAGGGTATTGGCCGTGACCTCGCGCGTGGCCTGTGTGCGGGCCTGCTTCGAGCGGATCTGGTACGCAGCGCGCAACGGCGCTTCGGCCAGCGCCACCACCTTGGCGATCAGGGGTTCGTCCTTTGCAGGCGGCGTCCAGTCCCAGGCCGGCTTGCCGGCATCGCGGACCAACTCGTTAATGGCAGCGATCGCGATCTTGCTTTGCTCATGCCCGAAGACCACACCACCGAGCATGATCTCTTCGCTCAATTGCTTGGCTTCCGACTCGACCATCAGCACCGCGGCCTGCGTGCCGGCGACCACCAGGTCCATCGACGAATCAAGCAGCTGCGTCTTGCCCGGATTGAGCACGTACTCGCCGTTGATGTAGCCGACGCGCGCCGCACCGATCGGGCCGTCGAACGGGATGCCAGAAATAGCCAGCGCGGCGCTGGATCCGATCAGCGCGGCGATGTCGGCCGAAACCTCGGGGTTCAGCGACATCACATGGACGACAACCTGCACTTCGTTGTAGAAGCCTTCAGGGAACAGCGGGCGCAATGGGCGATCGATCAGCCGAGAAGTCAGCGTTTCGAGTTCGCTCGGACGGCCCTCGCGCTTGAAGAAGCTGCCAGGGATCTTGCCTGCGGCGTAGGTCTTCTCGATGTAGTCGACGGTCAGCGGAAAGAAATCCTGGCCCGGCTTGGCATTCTTGGCAGCCACCACGGTGGCGAGCACCACGGTGTCTTCGATGTTGACGATGACTGCGCCGCCCGACTGGCGGGCGATTTCGCCGGTTTCCAGCACGACGGTGTGCTGGCCCCATTGGAAGGTCTTGGTGACTTTGTTGAACATGCTCATGTGTATCTCCGGTTGAGATCAGCGCCTTGCGGGTGGCGCGTTCGAACCCAGAGCTGCAGCATCCTGGCGCGATGCCATTCCAGCGACGTTCAGCGAAGAACGCCTGTGGAATGACACATCGTCATCATTGGGTGCCTGGCTCAAAACGAGAAGAGCCTGTGCTGGCGAAATCCAGACAGGCTCTTTGCTTCGCTCGGTAGATTACTTGCGCAGACCCAGCTTCTGGATCAGTGCGGTGTAGCGATCTGCGTCGCGATCCTTCAAGTAGGCCAACAGGCTCTTGCGCGTGTTGACCATCTTCAGCAATCCACGGCGTCCGTGGTGGTCTTTCAAATGCGTCTTGAAATGCGGCGTCAATTCATTGATACGCGCGGTCAACAAGGCCACCTGAACTTCAGGCGATCCGGTGTCGTTGGCGCTGCGCGCATTGGCCTTGACGATTTCTGCCTTTTGGGCAACGGTAGCGGTCATGTCGATTCCTTCTGATGAAGCCGAGGCACGTCGTGGCGCAGCTTCATGTGTGGACTTGCGGTCGCGGGTGGAACTTCCTGCGCCGTGCGAATGCCGTGGGCAACTCGCCCAAAGCCTTTCGATTATAGCCGGCTCAAAGTGCCTCTAGCGACCAGCGCGGACGGACGTTGAAGTCGTGCTCCGTCCGGGCGTCCGCCGCGCCGCGCTGCCAGCGCATGGCTGCGGCCAGCGCGATCATCGCTCCATTGTCAGTACACAGCGCCAGTTCCGGGTAGTGCAGCTTGAAGCGACGGCGCGTGGCCTGCTCACCCAATTGCGCCCGCAGCAAGGTGTTCGCACCGACACCACCCGCCACAACCAGCCGATCCAGTCCCGTCGACTGCAGGGCAGCGAGTGATTTGCGCACCAGCACATCGACGATGGCGGACTGCGTGCTGGCAGCCAGATCGGCGCGGTCCTGCTCGCTCGGTGTCGAACCCAACCTTCGCAGCGTCACCATCACGGCCGTTTTCAGTCCGGCAAATGAAAAACTCAGATCGCCACTGCGCAGCATGGGCCGCGGCAAGGCAAAGCGATTCGGATCGCCAAACGCGGCAAGTGCAGCCAAAGCAGGGCCACCGGGGTAGCCCAGTCCCAGTAGCTTGGCCGACTTATCGAACGCCTCGCCCGCCGCATCGTCAATGGTTTCGCCGAGCAGGCGGTAGACGCCCACGCCGTCAACCCGCATGAGCTGCGTGTGTCCTCCAGACACCAGCAACGCGACGAACGGAAAGGTCGGTGGCGTGGCACTGAGGAAGGGAGACAGCAGGTGGCCCTCCAGGTGGTGTATGCCCAGCACTGGCCGGCCCAGCGATGCACCCAGTGCGCAGGCCACACCAGCGCCGACCAGCAAGGCGCCCGCCAGCCCAGGCCCACGGGTGTAGGCGATCATGTCGATATCGCAGAGTTCGGCCCGCGCCAGTTGCAGCACCTCGCGGGTCAACGGCAGGACCCGACGAATGTGGTCTCTTGAAGCCAGTTCTGGGACGACACCGCCATAGGCTCGGTGCATCTCGATCTGGCTGTACAGCGCCTGTCCTCGCAGCCGAGGCATGCTCTCGGCATCGGCCTCGATCAGGGCCACGCCGGTTTCGTCGCACGACGATTCGATGCCCAGGAAAATCATCCGCGCAGTGTAGGCGGCGGCCTGGCAGGCACCGTGCTTTCGGGACGTCGTGGCGTGGAATTTGCGTTCGGAGCAACGCATGAAACCCGCCCTGCGCATCGTCATCATCGCGCCTGACAACTTGACGACCGATGAACCTGCCGACGACCACGACGCGCTGCTGACCGAACGCTCGCGCAGCTTGCGGATCGGCTTGCTGGAAAGCGGCTACAACATCGTTGCTGTGTTGCCTGCGGACGTATTCCTGCCCGAACGCCTTGCGCAAATTGCCCCTGACATGGTGATTGTCGATGCAGAAAGCGGCGCGCGTGACACCCTGGAGCACGTGGTGGTCGCGACCCGCGACGCGAGGCGGCCGATCGTGCTGTTCACCAACGACGATGACACCAGCCATGTCGGTGCAGCCATCGCATCCGGCGTGACCGCTTATGTGGTGTCCGGCCTGTCGGCCGACCGCGTCAAGCCGGTTCTGGAGATCGCCCTCGCCCGCTTCGAACACGAAGAGTCTCTGCGTCGCGAACTGGCCGACGCGCGCACCCAGTTGTCCGACCGGAAGACCATCGACCGTGCCAAAGGCATCCTGATGAAACGCCAGGGCTTGCCTGAAGGCGAGGCGTACGCGCTGCTGCGCAAGGCCGCGATGGACAAGGGACTGAAACTGGTCGAAGTCGCTCAGCGCATCGTCGACGTGGCCGACTTGCTGGGCTGACGTCTCGCGGCCGGCGTCGGCCCAAAACAGTGCAGACATCGCGCCGCAGGCAACACGCTTGGCTATCGACCGCCAAATCGCCTGTTCTTGGTGCACCAGCGCGAGCCCGCTGTCACCACGCCTCTGGCACCGCTGGCACAGCGTTTGCTGAACAGACGTACAGCAGGTCAAAGGCGACCTGCGAATGAATTTCTCGCAGCACCTCTCGAGGTGGGTTGCGAACCGGACGACGGCGTCCCTCACTGTCTTGGGTCCTTTTGAGGCCGGCAGCGTGGGCGCCGTTTTTGTTTGTGCAGATGCTTTTCATCGCCTCGTCAATCGAAGGACACCATGAACCCCTTGACTCGAAAGACCGACATGAGCCGCCGAACCGTGATCAAAGCGGCGGCTGCCACCAGCGCAGCCGGCCTCGTTCCTGGATTGCAGAGCGCGGTGTACGCGCAGGGCTCGGACAAGCCAGAGAAAGAGGAGGTGCGCATCGGCTTCATCCCCCTGACCGATTGCGCTTCGGTCGTGATGGCATCGGTGCTGGGCTTCGACAAGAAGTACGGCGTCAAGATCATTGCGTCGAAAGAAGCCTCGTGGGCTGGCGTGCGCGACAAGCTGGTCAATGGCGAACTCGACATGGCGCATGTGCTGTACGGCCTGATCTACGGCGTGCACCTCGGCGTGAGTGGCCCGAAAAAGGACATGGCCGTGCTGATGAGCCTGAACAATAACGGCCAGGCCATCACGCTTTCGAAAGCACTGGCCGACAAAGGCGCGGTGAACGGCGCAGGTCTGGCCAAGGTCATGGCCAAGGAAAAGCGCGAGTACACATTCGCAGGGACCTTCCCCACCGGCACCCACGCGATGTGGATGCATTACTGGCTTGCCGCTTCGGGGATCGACCCGGTGCGCGGCGCCAAGCTGATCACCGTTCCGCCGCCGCAGATGGTGGCCAACATGCGCGTCGGCAACATGGACGGCTTCTGCGTTGGCGAGCCCTGGGGCCACCGCGCCATCATCGACGGCATCGGGATCACGGCGGTCACCACGCAGGACATCTGGAGAGATCACCCCGAGAAAGTGCTGGGCACCACCGGCGACTTCGTCAAGAAGTACCCCAACACCGCACGCGCCGTGATGATGGCCGTGCTCGAAGCCAGTCGCTGGATTGATGCAGGCCTGCAGAACAAGAACAAGATGGCCGAGACGATCGCCGACAAGTCATATGTGAACACGGGCGTCGATGCGATCAACCAGCGCATCTTGGGCCGCTACCAGAACGGTCTGGGCAGGACCTGGGACGATCCGAACCACATGAAGTTCTTCAACGATGGGGCGGTCAACTTCCCCTACCTGTCCGACGGCATGTGGTTTCTTACGCAGCACAAGCGCTGGGGCTTGCTCAAGGAGCACCCGGACTACCTCGCCGTGGCCAAGCAGATCAACCAGATCGACCTCTACAAGCAGGTCGCCAGCGCGCTCAACATCAACGTGCCGAAAGAGCCGATGCGCACCAGCAAGCTGATTGATGGCGTGGTCTGGGACGGCAAGGACCCGAAGAAATACGCCGACGGCTTCGCGATCAAGGTCTGAGCGCCCCTTCACCACGTCATCAGGAGCCGATCATGGTCAGTGCAGTGTTCCACACCCCTCTTGCCGCTTCAGCCGAGTTGCAGGCGCAGAAGCTGGCGAGCGACCAGCCGGCTGGCGTCGGCAGCGCGAAACCGCTGGTTTCTATGCCAACGGCGTCGAAGCGCGCGACATTCGACTGGGGCGGCATCCTTTTGAAGGCGTTGTTCCCATTGGTGGGTCTGGGCTTGCTGGTAGCGCTGTGGGGGCTGGCCACCCTCAACAGCACCACCTTCCCGACACCCGTGGAAACCTTCAAGGCAGCGGTGGTGTTGTTTGCCGACCCGTTCTATAGCAAAGGGCCGAACGACCAGGGCATCGGCTGGAACATCCTGTTCTCACTGGAGCGCGTGGCAGTGGGCTTCGGCCTGGCGGCGGCGGTCGGTATCCCGGTGGGCTTCATGATCGGTCGCTTCAAGGTGCTCAGTGACATGCTGTCGCCTCTGATCAGCCTGCTGCGCCCCGTGTCGCCGCTGGCCTGGCTGCCGATCGGCCTGCTGGTGTTCAAGGCCGCCAACCCGGCAGCGATCTGGACCATCTTCATCTGCAGCATCTGGCCGATGATCATCAACACCGCGGTGGGTGTGCAGCGCGTGCCCGTGGACTACCTGAACGTGGCGCGGGTGCTGAACCTGTCGGAGTGGACGATCATCAAGAAGATCCTGTTCCCCGCCGTGCTGCCCTACATGCTGACCGGCGTGCGCCTGTCGGTGGGCACGGCCTGGCTGGTGATCGTGGCGGCCGAGATGCTGACGGGTGGCGTCGGCATCGGCTTCTGGGTCTGGGACGAGTGGAACAACCTGAATGTGAAGCACATCATCATCGCGATCTTCGTGATCGGCGTGGTGGGTCTGCTGCTGGAAACCGCGCTGGTGGCCATTGCCAAGCGCTTCAGCTATGACGACGTCTGAGCCGCTTCGAGGAGCACCGACCATGCACAACTTCATCCTCGTGGAAAACGCAGAAATGACGTTCCACACCAAGAAGGGCAGCTTTCACGCGCTGCGCGACATCAACCTGACCGTGGCCAAGGGCGAGTTCGTCACGCTGATCGGCCACTCGGGTTGCGGCAAATCGACGCTTTTGAACCTGATCGCTGGGCTGACGCTGCCCACCTCGGGTGCGCTGTTCTGCGACAACCGCGAGATCGCCGCGCCCAGCCCCGAACGCGCGGTGGTGTTCCAGAACCATTCGCTGCTGCCATGGCTGACCTGCTTCGAAAACGTGCATCTCGGCGTCGAGCGGGTGTTTGGCGCGACCGAGTCGAAAGCGCAGCTCGATGCACGGACCAAGGCAGCGCTCGAACTGGTGGACATGGGCCATGCGGTGAGCAAACGCCCGCATGAAATCTCCGGTGGCATGAAGCAGCGCGTCGGCATTGCCCGTGCGCTGGCGATGGAGCCCAAGGTGCTGCTGATGGACGAGCCCTTCGGCGCCCTCGACGCCCTCACCCGCGCCAAGCTGCAGGACGAATTGCTGAAGATCGTGCAGCGCACGCAGAGCACGGTGGTGATGGTGACGCACGACGTCGACGAGGCCGTGCTGCTGTCCGACCGCATCGTGATGATGACCAACGGACCGGCGGCCACCATCGGCGAAATCGTCAGCGTGCTGCTGCCTCGCCCCCGCAACCGTGTCGAACTGGCCGCCGACACACGCTATGTGAACTACCGCAAGGAAGTACTCGACTTCCTCTACACGCGCCACGGGCATGTGGAGCGGCAGGCGGCCTGAGCCTCAGTCAGTGCTGTTCCTTGGCGTGATTGATCGTGTACTTCGGGATCTCGATCGTCACGTCCTGCTGAGACAGGATCGCCTGACACGACAGGCGTGAATCGGGCTCCAGACCCCAGGCGCGGTCGAGCAGGTCTTCTTCGGTTTCGTCCATGTCTCCCAGCGACGCAAAACCTTGCCGCACCACCACATGGCAGGTGGTGCAGGCGCAGCTCATCTCGCAGGCGTGCTCGATCTCGATGCCGTTTTCCAGCAGGGCCTCGCAGATCGAGGTGCCGGCCGATGCGGTGATCTCAGTGCCCTGCGGGCAGTACTCGGCGTGCGGGAGGATCTTGATGACGGGCATGTGGTCAGACCTCGGTGACGCGGCGCCCGGCCAGCGCCTTGCGGATGCCCCGGTTCATCCGCTCGGCGGCGAAGGCCTCGGTGCTGTGGGCCAGCGCCTCGACGGCGGTGTCGATCGCGTGGTGGTCGCTGCCCTGGCGGGCGGCTTCCAGCTGGCCCAGCATCGCTTCGATGGCTGCGATGTCTTGAACGCTCAGCAGGTCGCCGTCGGCGGCCAGCGCCGCACGCGTGGCCAGTGTCATGCGCTCGGCCTCGACACGCGATTCGCGCAGCGCGCGCTCCTTCATGTCGACCTCGGCGGTCGTGAAGCTCTCGCTGAGCATGCGGGCGATGTCCTCGTCGGCCAGACCGTAGCTCGGCTTGACCGCGATCGACGCCTCGACGCCGGAACCTTCCTCACGCGCGGCCACACTGAGCATGCCGTCGGCATCGACCGTGAAGCTGACGCGGATGCGTGCCGCGCCAGCCACCATCGGCGGAATGCCGCGCAATTCGAAGCGCGCCAGCGAGCGGCAGTGGCTGACCAGTTCGCGCTCGCCTTGCACCACATGGATGGCGAGCGCGGTCTGCCCGTCCTTGAAGGTGGTGAAGTCCTGCGCACGTGCAGTGGGGATGGCGCTGTTGCGCGGAATGATGCGCTCGACCAGCCCACCCATCGTCTCCAGACCGAGCGACAGCGGGATCACGTCGAGCAGCAGCATCTCTTCGGCACCGGCGTTGCCCGCCAGCGTGTTGGCATGCAGTGCCGCGCCGAGGGCCACGACCTCGTCGGGGTTCAGGTTGTTCAGGGGCGCCTTGCCGAAGAAATCGGCCACCGCCGTCTGCACCGCCGGGATGCGGGTGGAGCCTCCGACCATCACGACGCCCTGCACAGCGGACTTGTCGGTCTTGGCATCGCGCAAGACCTTGCGCAGCACGGCCACGGTGCGCGAGACCAGGTCGTGCGTGACGGCGTTGAACTGCTCGCGGGTGACGCGCACCGACAGCTCGGTCGAGACCCCGTTGTTGCCGGAAATCGGGCAGGCCAGCGTCGCGTGATCGATCACCGACAACTTTTCCTTCGCCGCTCGCGCTGCCACCAGCACGGCCCGCTTGTCCTGTGCCGATTCGGCTGCAAGCCCAGCCTGCGCCAGCGCCCAGTCCGCCAGGGCATGGTCGAAATCGTCACCACCCAGTGCCGAATCACCGCCGGTGGCGACCACCTCGAACACACCAGCGCTCAGACGCAGCAGCGAGATGTCGAAGGTGCCGCCGCCCAGGTCGTAGACCGCATACAGGCCTTCGGAGCCATTCTCGAGACCGTAGGCGATCGCGGCAGCGGTCGGCTCGTTGATCAGGCGCAGCACGTTCAAGCCAGCGAGCTGCGCCGCATCTTTGGTGGCCTGCCGTTGGGCGTCATCGAAGTACGCGGGCACCGTGACCACCGCGCCAAACAGCTCGTCGTCGAAGGTGTCTTCGGCGCGCTGGCGAAGCGTGGCGAGGATTTCAGCCGACACCTCGACCGGCGACTTCACGCCGTCGATGGTGCGAATCTGAACCATGCCTGGCGCCTCGACGAAGTCGTAGGGCAGCCTGGCCCGATCGGCGATGTCGGCCAGGCCGCGACCCATGAAGCGCTTGACCGAGACCAACGTGTTGTGCGGATCGGTCGCGGCGGCGGCCAGCGCCTCGGCACCGATCTGACGGCGACCGCTCGGCAGGTAGCGCACAGCCGAGGGCAGGATCACGCGGCCGGCGGCATCTGGCAGGCATTCGGCGACACCGTGGCGCACCGAAGCGACCAGGGAATGCGTGGTGCCGAGGTCGATGCCGACCGCGATGCGGCGCTGGTGCGGATCCGGCGCACCGCCGGGCTCAGAGATTTGAAGCAAAGCCATGTGATTACGGTTCCAACGCTTCGAGTCGCTGATCGACGTCGCTGGCAAAGCGGTCGACGAACATCAGCGCTCGGACGTGCTGCGCGGCTGCAGCATGGTTGTGCTGCTCGTCGAGCAGCGCGCGCAGTTCGCGCAAGGCGTGCACGCGGTGGGCGGAGACTGCCGACGCCAACGCCTCGACCTCGGCCAGCGTCGTTGCATCGTCGAGCGACTCACGCCACTCCATCTGTTGCATCAAAAAGGCGGTGGGCATCGCGGTGTTGTCTTCTGCATGGATCGGTTCGCCGTTCAGCTCGCAGAGGTAGGCGGCTCGGGCCAGCGGATCCTTCAGGCGTCGGTGGGCTTCGTTGATGCGCACCGACCACTGCATGGCAAGACGTTGTGCCTGCGCGCCTTCGCTGACGAATCGATCGGGGTGGACTTCAGCGAGCAGCGTGCGCCAACGGGCACCAACTGCGGCGGCGTCCTGCTCGAAACGCCGAGGGAGACCGAAGAGGTCGAAATCATCGTCGTCAAGCTGCATCAACGCATTCAATCCAGGGTCACCAGCAGCTCAGGACGTCGGGAGACAACTCCTCACACTCGGAAGGATTCGCCGCAACCACACCGGTCTTTCTCGCGTGGGTTGTAGAACTTGAAGCCTTCGTTCAGGCCTTCGCGCACGAAGTCGAGCTCGGTGCCATCGATGTAGGGCAGGCTCTTGGGGTCGATCAGCACCTTGACGCCGTGGTCTTCGAACACCGTGTCTTCGGGCGCCACATCGTCGGCATATTCGAGCTTGTAGGCCAGTCCAGAGCAACCTGTGGTGCGCACGCCAAGACGCACACCGACGCCCTTGCCTCGCTTGCCGATGTAACGGGTGACGTGCCGTGCCGCCGCTTCAGTCAAAGTGACAGCCATGGTTCAGTGCGTGGTCGCGCCGGCCTCAGCCGTTGTGGAAGCCACTGCAGCCATCTTCGCCTTGTAGTCGTTGACTGCGGCCTTGATCGCATCTTCGGCCAGGATCGAGCAGTGGATCTTCACCGGCGGCAGCGCCAGTTCCTCGGCGATGTGGGTGTTCTTGATCGTCAGCGCCTCGTCCAGCGATTTGCCCTTGATCCACTCGGTGACCAGCGAGCTCGACGCGATGGCAGAACCGCAGCCATAGGTCTTGAATTTCGCGTCCTCAATCAGTCCGGTGGACGGGTTCACCTTGATCTGCAGCTTCATCACGTCGCCGCAGGCCGGTGCGCCGACCATGCCGGTACCCACCGTGTCGTCACCCTTGTCGAAGGATCCGACGTTGCGCGGGTTCTCGTAATGCTCGACGACTTTTTCGCTGTATGCCATGTCAAATCTCCAGATCCATCATCAGTTGGCAGACCGCGCTCAGTGCGCCGCCCACTGGATGGTGCTGATGTCGACACCTTCCTTGTACATGTCCCACAGCGGGGACAACTCGCGCAACCTGGCGACGCGGTCCTTCAGGGTGGTGATCACGTAGTCGATTTCTTCGGTCGTGGTGAACCGGCCGATCGTCATGCGCAGGCTCGAGTGCGCCAGTTCATCGCTGCGGCCCAGGGCACGCAGCACATAGCTGGGTTCCAGGCTGGCGGAGGTGCAGGCCGAGCCGGAGGACACCGCAATGCCCTTGATGCCCATGATGAGTGACTCGCCCTCGACGAAGTTGAACGACATGTTGACGTTGTGCGGAATGCGCTGCGTCGGATGGCCGTTCAGGAAAGTCTGCTCGATGTCTGACAACCCGTCGAGCAGGCGCTTGTGGAGCAGGCGGATGCGTTCGTTCTCGGTTGCCATCTCCTCGCGGGCAATGCGGAACGCTACACCCATGCCGACGATCTGGTGCGTGGGCAGCGTGCCCGAGCGCATGCCGCGCTCGTGGCCGCCGCCGTGCATCTGAGCTTCGATGCGCACGCGAGGCTTGCGGCGCACATACAACGCGCCAATGCCCTTTGGGCCATAAGTCTTGTGCGAGGCCAGGCTCATCAGGTCGACCGGTAGCGTGGTCAGATCGATGGCGACCTTGCCGGTGGCTTGTGCCGCATCGACGTGGAAGATGATGCCGCGCTCGCGGCAAAGCGCGCCGATCGCTGGAATGTCTTGAATGACGCCAATCTCGTTATTGACCAGCATCACGGAGATCAGGATCGTGTCAGGACGGATCGCCGCCTTCAGCACCTCGAAGTCGAGCAAGCCGTCTTCCTGCACTTCCAGGTAGGTGGCATCGAAACCCTGGCGCTCCAGTTCGCGCACCGTGTCGAGCACGGCCTTGTGTTCGGTCTTGACGGTGATGATGTGCTTGCCGCGCGTCTTGTAAAACTGCGCAGCACCCTTGAGCGCCAGATTGTTCGATTCGGTCGCACCCGATGTCCAGACGATCTCGCGCGGATCAGCGCCGATCAACGCCGCCACATCTTCCCGAGCCTTCTCAACCGCGGCTTCCGCTTCCCAGCCCCAGGCGTGGCTGCGCGAGGCCGGGTTGCCGAAGTGCTCACGCAGCCAGGGGATCATTGCGTCGACGACGCGCTGGTCCACCGGGCTGGTGGCGCCATAGTCCATGTAGATCGGGAAATGCGGGGTCAGGTCCATGGAAGTTGCTGGCGAAATCAACCTTACTTCGAGAAAGCAGCGCCGAGTGCGAACACCGAATTGGGCGCTGTGATACGGATCGGTTTGACCACGGGCTGAGTCGAGATCGCCCGCTTGACCGGGTGCTCTTCAACCGACACGCCCTTGGCCAACTGATCTCCGACCAGCTTCTTCAGCGAGATGGAGTTCAGGTGCTCGATCATCTTGGTGTTCAGGCTGGCCCACAGGTCATGGGTCATGCAACGGCCACCGTCCTCGCCCATGCAGTTTTCCTTGCCGCTGCAGCCGGTGGCATCCAGCGGCTCATCAACGGCCAGGATGATGTCGGCCACGGTGATCTCTTCAGACTTGCGGCCGAGGGAGTAACCACCGCCGGGACCGCGCGTGCTCTCCACCAGTTCATGGCGGCGCAGGCGGCCGAACAACTGTTCAAGATACGACAGGGAAATCTGCTGGCGAGCGCTGATCGCAGCCAGCGCGACAGGACCCGAATGTTCACGCAGTGCCAGATCGATCATGGCAGTGACAGCAAAACGACCTTTGGTGGTGAGACGCATGATGACTACTCCTGTCGCCCCGAAGGGCATAAAGACGGCCTGTTTGGCAACGTCCGCCTCTCGGCACACCAGTCGGTCAATGGGCATCTCTTGTGGAGACAACCTCTTACCTGACCAGTTTTGTCGAGTATAGCGGAACCCAAGTGGTTCGGTAGGCATTGCCGCGGGAAGTTCCACCGACTTGACAACAAATTGTCATGGACAAATATAGATCAAACTGCGAGACAGGCCAGTGCAGACACTCCCTGGCGCGCTGCTGACCTGCACAGAGTTCTGCCGCTGCAGAAGCGATCGAATCGGACCCTCACATCACCGTCGCATGCGGATGCTGCGGGTGGTCCAGGGTGTCGGCGATCAGGCGCAGCGCGGCGTCGCAGTCGTCGCGGGTGAGCACGCCGCCCAGGCAGATGCGCACTGCATCGGGCGGATCGCCATCGGTAGAGAAGGCGGCTCCGGCAACCACCGCCACGCCCTGGCTGCGCAGGAAAGACGCGAACTCGACCACGCCCCAAGATGACGCGACAGGCAACCACAGGTGGAATGCTTCGGGCTGCGCCTGGACCCCGTGATGCGCCAAGTGGCGCGCGGCCAGCGCCTGCCGCGCCGCCGATTCGGCGCGGATGAACTGCAGCACGGCATCGGCGGTGCCATCGTTGATCCAGCGGGTGGCCACGGCATTGGTGATCGGCGAGGCCATCACCGTGGTCGCGCGAAGCGCACCGGCTAGGCGCTGCGACTGCCGTTCGTTGGGTGAGCAGACGAAGGCGGTGCGCAGCCCGGCGCCCAGGCATTTGCTCAGACCGCTGACGTAGTACGTCAGGTCGGGAGCGAGCATCGCCAGCGGGCGCGCGATGGTGCGCGGCAACATGCCATAGGCGTCGTCCTCGATGATGGGGATGCTGAACCGCAGCGCGATGTCGGCGAGCGCTTCGCGACGCGAGCGGCTCACGGTCAGCGTGGTCGGGTTCAGCATCGTCGGGTTGCAGTACAGCGCCCTCGGCTTCAGCGTCTTGCAGGCCTGCTCGAAGGCCGAGGCGCTGGGGCCTTCGTCGTCCAGCGGCAGCGCATGCAGCACGACGCCCAGTTGCGTGGCGATTGCCTTCAGGCCGGGGTAGGTCAAGGCCTCCACGCAGATCAGCTCGCCTGGCCGCGCGAGCTGCGACACCAGCGCCGCCAGCACGCTGTGAATGCCCGGGCCGACCAGCACGCGTGACGCATCGCAGTCGGGAAGCAGCGGGCGCAGCCAGTGCACCGCAGCGGCCTTGTCCTCGGGGCTGCCGCCGAAGTCCTGGTAGCGCAGCAGCGCGTTCAGGTCGGCATGGGCCAGCACCTCGGCCGCGCTGTCGCGCATGCGGGCGAGCACTGCCGGGTCGTGCGGCTCGGGCGGCAGGTTCATTGTCATCTCGGCTGCGCTGCCGCCGCGCAATGGCTGCGCGGGTGCGGCGCCGCGTACCGTGGTGCCCATGCCCGGGCGCGAGGTGATCAGCCCGCGCTTGCGCGCCTCGGCGTAAGCGCGCGCCACGGTCGTGTAGTTCAACCCGAGGTCAATGGCCAGCTCACGCAGCGTGGGCAGACGATCGCGGGCGGCGAGTCGGCCGGTGCGCAGGTCTTCGGCGATCAGGTCGGCGATCTGCAGGTAGGCGGGCTGGTCACTGCCCTGCAGGCGTCGCAGCCAGTGGCTGGTGGGCTTGTTCATGGTCGCGACGGCAATTGATGGCAGGGCATGGCGGCCATTGATCGCATCGTCCGTGCCACCTTGATCGGATTTGTGCCACGCATATCGCCCGCAGCCGGTGCGCCCGGGTCACTTGATCGGATGCATTGATTGCAGTTCGCGGCCCCGTGATGGTGCAACCGAGCACGCACAGACAAAGGTCTTGGCGTGACACCAGGCCACACCGCAAAAAAACAGCAGGCCGCTGGCGAGCACCACTGTGACTTGATCGCAGGTTGATCGCTTTTCGCATCTCGGCTGATGGCACGGCGCATGCACTGGGGATGCAGCGCGCAATGGTTGCGCTGCATCCAACCCGCGGAGAATTCCCATGCCCAAAGTCACCAAGCCTGCCAACGCCAAGGGCGATTTCCTTGTCGACTACGAAGAGAAGGTCTTCGAGGACGTGAAAGCCGAACCGGGCGAGAAAGCGCTTGTCACGTTCCACACGGTCGCCTTTGAAGGCTCGATCGGCTTCGTCAACATGCTGCAAGCCACCCGCTTGCAGCGCAAGGGCTTCGAGACCTCGATCCTGTTGTATGGACCGGGCGTCACACTGGGCGTGCAACGCGGCTTTCCGAAGCTGGGAGACGAGGCCTTCCCCGGCCACGGCAATTTCAACAACACGCTGACCAAGTTCATGGCCGAGGGCGGCAAGGTCTACGCCTGCCGCTTCGCCCTGCAGGCGCTGTACGGCCACGGTGAAGGCGCGCTGATCGAAGGCGTGCGCCCGATCAACCCGCTGGATGTGCTTGACATCATCTTGCTGCACCGCAAGGCCAACGCGTTCATCCTGAACACCTGGACGCTGTAAAGCGAGGCCGGCGAACACCATGAGCAGCGCGCCCTCCATCGTCCGCGCGGCGGCCGTTCAGATCGCACCCGACCTGGTGCGGCCTGCGGGCACGCTCGAGCGGGTGCTGGGGGCCATCGACGAGGCAGCGGACAAGGGTGCGCAGCTGGTGGTGTTTCCGGAAACCTTCGTCCCGTACTACCCGTACTTTTCGTTCGTGCTGCCACCAGTGCTGCAGGGCGCACCGCACCTGCGGCTGATGGAGCACGCGGTGGTGGTGCCCGGCCCAGTGACGCAGGCGGTGTCCGATCGCGCACGGGCACGCGGCATCGTCGTGGTGCTGGGCGTCAACGAGCGCGATCACGGCAGCCTCTACAACACGCAGCTGGTGTTCGATGCCGATGGCTCGCTGATCCTGAAGCGCCGCAAGATCACGCCGACTTACCACGAGCGCATGGTCTGGGGCCAAGGCGACGGTGCCGGGCTGAAGGTGGTTGACAGCGCGGTGGGCCGCATAGGCGCGCTGGCCTGCTGGGAGCACTACAACCCGCTGGCGCGCTATGCGCTGATGGCGCAGCACGAAGAAATCCACTGCGCGCAGTTCCCGGGTTCAATGGTCGGCCAGGTGTTCGCCGACCAGATGGCGGTGACGATCCGCCACCACGCGCTGGAATCAGGCTGCTTCGTCATCAACGCCACCGGTTGGCTGACCGACGCACAGATCGCGTCGATCACCCCCGACGCCGGTCTGCAGAAGGCCCTGCGTGGCGGCTGCCACACCGCCATCGTGTCGCCCGAGGGCAAGGACCTGTGCCTGCCGCTGACCGAAGGCGAAGGCATCGTCTATGCCGACCTTGACATGAGCCTGATCGCCAAGCGCAAGCGAATGATGGATTCGGTCGGTCACTACGCGCGGCCCGAATTGCTGAGTCTGTTGATCAACGACCAGCCGACGGCGGCGATGCGCTCCATGGGCGTGTCGGACAAGCCTGTGGCGGCGAGCAACGACGATCAGCCCTCGCTGTGGTCTTCGGACAGCGACAGCGCCAAGGGGAATGCATGAGTTCGACGTCTTCAAACCCCACGCCCTCGGCTGCCAGCCGTCAGATGATGACCGAGCTGCAATCGTTCGGCCTGCGACTGGCCGACCCGACGGCGGCGAATGGCGGTGTCGCCAGCCGCAAGGGCGGCGCGGGGCCGTCAGACCACAAGGCGGTCACGGTCGATGGTCACACGATCATGGTGCCGGTGCACACCTCAAGTGCCTGGACATCGCCCTTCGTTGCACAGCCACCGGACGCGCGGGGCCGCAGCGCGCTGATGCGCGGCGCCATTCCAATCGCCAGCATCGAATTCCCGAAGTCGCCGCGCTTCTATGAGTTGAGCACCGCCGACGACATTCCGTATTCGCACATCGCCACCTTGCACGGCTCGGACGTGCTGGCGACGACGGTGCTGCAGAACTGCATCCGCTACGAGAGCCGCAAGAAGACGTGCAAGTTCTGCGCGATCGGCCAGTCACTGGCGGCGGGCCGCACGATCGCGCACAAGACGCCGGCGCAGCTGGCCGAGGTGGCCGCTGCCGCGGTGCGGCTCGATGGCGTGAAGCACATGGTGATGACCACCGGCACGCCGAACGCCACCGACCGCGGTGCGGCAGTGCTGTGCGACAGCGCCCGTGCGATCAAGGCCGCCGTCGATCTGCCGCTGCAGGCGCAGTGCGAGCCGCCCGACAACGACCTTTGGTTCGAGCGCCTGCGCGATGCCGGCATCGACACGCTGGGCATGCACCTGGAAGCGGTGACGCCCGCCGTGCGCGAGCGCGTGATGCCAGGCAAGGCCAGCGTGCCGATCGAGCGCTACATGGAGGCGTTCAAGGCCTCGGTGCAGGTCT
This sequence comes from Burkholderiales bacterium Ga0077547, assembly GCA_001464195.1. Lineage (GTDB taxonomy): Bacteria > Pseudomonadota > Gammaproteobacteria > Burkholderiales > Burkholderiaceae_C > PBB1. The sequence goes on along the minus strand of LNEY01000033.1, from coordinate 90,847 downwards.
TCGGCCGCGGACAGGTCAGCACCTACATCCTGGCCGGCCTGGGCGATACGCCGGAAGCGATCCTGGCCATGTCCGAGAAGCTGCTGGCGCTCGGCGTCTACCCCTTCGTCGTGCCTTTCGTGCCCATCAGCGGTACGCCGCTCGAAGACCACCCCGCACCGCCTTCGGATTTCATGAAGCCGCTGCTGGAGCGGCTGGGCGCGATGGTGTCTGCCGCCGGCCTGCGCTCGGGCGACATCAAGGCCGGCTGCGGCAAATGCGGCGCCTGCTCTTCGCTGTCGGCGTACGAGACCGCTGCGGCCTGACCCAACGTCGCCACCCCACCGCCCGCAAGGAGACACACACCATGTTGACACTGGATCGGATCTGCGAAGACACGCCCACTTTCGTGCCCTGCGAGTACCGCGTCAAGTGGGCCGACGGCCGCTGGGAGCGCGACGAAGCCCGCAAGCTGCGACGCGCCGTGTTCTGCATCGAGCAGGGGGTTTTCGCCGGCGACGACACCGATGCCATCGACGCCCACGCGCAACCGCTGGTGGCGGTGTCTCAGGTGGGCGGTCAGCCCGACCAGGTGGTGGGCACCGTGCGCATCCACACCAACCCGGACGGTAATGAGCCCGGGCTGTGGTGGGGTTCGCGGCTCGCGGTGCACCCGGCTTTCCGTCAACAGGGCAAGCTGGGCGCGACCTTGATCCGGCTCGCGGTGTCGAGTGCGCATGCGCGCGGCGCCAGCGTGTTTCTCGCCCACGTGCAGGGCCAGAACGTGCCGCTGTTTCGTCGCCTGCACTGGAACCTGCTGAAGGAAGAGACCTTGCACGGCCGGCCGCACGCGCTGATGCAGGCCGATCTCGCGCACTACCCCCCGTGCCACGACCCGCTGTGGGGCTACTCCACACAAAGCACGTCCCACGGCGTGCCATTCACGAAGAGCCGGGCGTGACATCACCGCGCCAACCCGAGGTGGACGATCTCTCGCTCGACGACCTCACTGCCGCCTTGCTGCGGGGCCGCGGGTTGGCGCACAAGCGCGACATCTCGGACGTCGTGGCTGCACTGCAGCGCGCATGGCCAGCCGCGGAGAGCAGCGCAGCGGCAGCGGTGCACATCGGTGACGACTGCGCGGCCATTCCAGACGGCGACGGCTTTCTGCTGTTTGCGATCGAAGGCTTCGTCGAGGACTTCGTCGCCTGCCTGCCCTGGTTCGCGGGCTACTGCGGCGTGATGGTTAACGTCAGCGACATCTACGCCATGGGCGGACGGCCGATCGCAGTGGTGGATGCGCTGTGGAGCCGCGGCAGCGAAACATCGACGCCGGTGCTGGAAGGGCTCACCACCGCGTCAGCGCGCTACGGCGTGCCCATCGTCGGGGGACACACCAACCAGCAGAGCGCACAGGGGCAGCTGGCAGTGGCCATCCTCGGTCGCGCCAACAAGCTGCTCACCAGCTTCAACGCGCGACCTGGGGACCACCTGGTGATGGCGATCGACCTGCGCGGCAGCTACGAGGAGCCGCACCCCTACTGGAATGCGTCGACCCAGGCGCCTGCGGAACGCCTTCGCGCCGATCTCGACGTGCTGCCGGGGCTGGCCGAAGACGGCTTGTGCGACGCCGCCAAGGACATCAGCATGGCTGGCGCCATCGGCACCACGCTGATGCTGCTGGAGTGCTCGCGGGTCGGCGCCGTGATCGACGTCGAAGCGATCCCGCGACCGGAGGCACACACGCCGCTGTTGCGCTGGCTGCAGGCGTTTCCGAGCTACGGCTTCGTGCTGAGCGTGCGGCCTGAACAGGCGGCTGCGGTGCAGCAGCGGTTCAGCTCCAGAGGCATTGCGAACGCGGTGGTCGGCACGGTCACCCGTGACCCGCAGGTGCGCTTGAGCAAAGGCAAAGAGACCTCAGTGCTCTGGGACGTGTCCACGCAGCCCTTGATCCTGCCGCAACGCAACCTGGAGACGGAACATGCCTGAGCAACGCACGGCCGGCGCGCCTGCTCGGCCTTGGCGCATCGGACTGCTGACCCATTCGGTCAACCCACGCGGCGGCGTGGTGCACACGCTCGAACTGGCACATGCATTGCACGACGCAGGCCATGAAGTCACCGTGATGGCCCCTGCACTGCCTGGTCAGTCGATGTTTCGACCAGTGCGCTGCGAGCTGAATCTGCTGCCCATCCACCCAGCGACAGAAGCGAACACAGCGCAGGACCTGTTTGGGAGCGTCAGCACGCGCATCCACGCGTTCGAGCGGCACCTGGAACGCCTGCTGCCGCATCGGGCTTTCGACGTCCTGCACGCACAAGACCCGCTCGGCGCCAACGCGCTGGCAGCGATGCGCGATCGCGGGCTGATCAGCGGCTTTGTGCGAACGGTTCACCACCTCGACCACTTCGACGATCCGCGCCTGATGGCCCGGCAGCGACGTGGCTTCGAAGCGGCCGATCAGGTGCTGTGCGTCAGCCAGCTGTGGCGCGACGTGCTGCAACGCGACCACGGCATTCGCGCCGCGCTGGTCCACAACGGCGTGGACTGCCTTCGATACACCCCCCAGACCGACACCACCGATGCGCGGGTGGCGACGCGCTACGGGCTGCGGGGTGGTGCTGATGCACCGGTGCTGATCTCGGTCGGCGGTATCGAGTCACGCAAGAACACCCTGCGACTGCTCGACGCGTTCATGGCGCTGCGCGCCAGGCGGCCGAACGCGCAGTGGGTGATCGCCGGCGGCGCCAGCCTGCTGAACCATGACGACTACGTGGCCGCGTTCATCGCTCGGATTGCGGACAGCGGCCTCACGATTGGACCCGGCCGTGACATCGTGCTCACCGGCACCGTGGCCGATGCCCACATGCCGGCGCTGTATCGGTCATCCGATGTGCTCGCGATGCCATCGCTGTGCGAGGGCTTCGGCCTGGTGGTGCTGGAGGCGCTGGCCTGCGGCACGCCAACGGTCGTGTCGGCCATCGCGCCGTTCACCGAACACCTGAGCGACACCGACTGCTGCTGGTGCGACCCGCAAGACGCTGCTTCGATGGCCGATGCGATTCAGCGTGCGCTGCTTCCCGAGCGCGCTGCTGCCTTGCGGGAGCGCACACCCGAGGTCTGCCTGCGTCACAGCTGGCAGGCCAGTGCGGTGCGACATCTCGCGCTCTACCGTGCCCGTGCCGCACAGGACCAACCCCGCGCGGCGCTGCAGGCCTGACCACTCGTTCGATTTCGGAGTCCTTCCATGCCCGCCATGCACTTCCAACTGCGCTGGCCCGATGGCAGCGTCGCGCGCTGCTACTCGCCTTCGCTGGTCATCAAGGACTATTTCCAGCCCGGGGCGAGCTACCCGTTGGCTGAGTTCATGACGCAGGTGCGCGAGGCGCTGAACATCGCCTCGGAACGGGTGCGTGCCAAGTACGGATTTGCCTGCTCGCAGGCGCTGGATCAGCTCAACCAGATCGAACTCACCGCCGCCCGCTTCGCGATGCACGGCGATGCGCAGGTCGAGGTGCTGGCCTTTGAAGAATGACCGCGCGGCATCCGCGCGCACAAGGAGATCCCATGACCACCCCTGAACACCACAGCGTCGTCATCGTCGGTGCCGGTCAGGCCGGCCTGTCGCTCAGCTACTTTCTGAAGCAGCGCGGGATCGATCACCTGGTGCTCGAAAAGCGCTCGCCGGTGCACACCTGGCGCACCCAGCGCTGGGACACCTTTTGCCTCGTGACGCCGAACTGGCAATGCAAGCTGCCGGGCTGGGAGTACCGCGGTGACGACCCCCACGGCTTCATGAAGCGCGATGAAATCATCGCGTACCTGGAAGGCTTCGTGAAACATGTCGACGCACCGGTGCGCAGCGGCGTCACCGTGCAACGGGCGTCGCGCCGGTCGGGGTTTGGCAATGGGGGGTTCGGCAACAGCGGCTTCGACATCGCGACCTCGCAAGGCCACTACACCGCCGATCAGCTCGTGGTGGCCTCTGGCGGCTACCACCAGCCCATCATCCCGCGGCTGGCCGAGCGGCTGCCGTCCTCGGTGCTGCAGATCCATTCCGAGCAGTACCGCAACCCCGGCGCGCTGCCGGCGGGCAAGGTGCTGGTGGTGGGCAATGGTCAATCGGGCTCGCAACTGGCCGAGGACCTGCACCTCGCGGGTCGCGAGGTGGTGCTGGCCACCGGCGACGCGCCGCGCTGCGCACGCTTCTACCGCGGCAAGGACGTGGTCGACTGGCTGGCCGACATGGGCTATTACGACATGAGCGTGCACGAGCACCCGTTGCGCGAAGGGGTGCGCGACAACACCAACCACTTCGTCACCGGCCGTGACGGCGGGCGTGACATCGACCTGCGGCAGTTCGCGCGTGAAGGCATGGAGCTGTACGGGCAGTTGATCGGTCTGGAAGACGACACCCTGATCTTCAATCCCGACCTGCGGCACAACCTCGACCATGCCGATCGCATCTACAACGGCATCAACGCCTCGATCGACAAGTACATCGAGAAGGCCGGCATCGTCGCGCCGCCGCCTTCGGTCTACACGCCGGTGTGGGAGCCGGCTGCCGAACGCACCCGGCTCAAGCTGCGCGACGCCGGGATCACCTCGGTGATCTGGTGCATCGGCTTCCAGCCCGACTTTGGCTGGCTCGACGTGCCGGTGTTCAACGGCCGCGGTCAACCGGGCCATGTGCGCGGTGTCACGGCCCAGGCCGGCGTGTACTTCCTCGGGCTGCCATGGCTGCACACCTGGGGCTCGGGTCGGTTCTCCGGCGTCGCCCGCGATGCCCAATACCTTGCCGAGCAGATCGAGGCGCGGGGAGCTTCTCGCGCGCCGGCGGCGCGCCCCGAAGAGGCCGAGCCGATGCTCTCGTGAGCTCGCTCCCGGCGCGCGTTCAGCGCGACCCGACCGGGGGAGCCAGCGGGCCGGTGGGGGCGGGTGGCTTGGCCGGTGGCCTCGGCCGCGAGGGTTGCCCCTCGGGACGGTGCGGACCCACTTGGCCGAAAGGGGTGTAACCGAACGGCCGGGCGTAGGGCCTCAGCAGCACGTAGCGGGACTCCTCGTCCCGTTCGCGTTCACGCTCGCGCAGGCGTTCTGCACGCAGGGCATCCGCCGCACGCTGAGCACGCAGCTGCTCGATCTGGAGATCGTTCACCCGCTGCTGCTGCAGATCGATCGAACGCTGGATGCGTTCGGTCACCTGTTCCGACTGTGCCCGGCTCGCCTCCCGACGCACGGCGGCGGCCTGTTCGTCCTCGGGCTGGAAGGCCCAGCGCTTCTCGGTGACGAGACCAGCCGCCGGTCGGTCGGTGAACACCGTCTTGCCGTCCGCATCGCGCTGCATGTAGACCGTGCGGGCGCTGTCAGCGGTCGGCGCCGAACCACTGGCCGCGGGGCGCGGCACCGCAGTGGGCTCTGCGGCCGCCACTGGGCCCGCACGGCCCATGGTCATCACAAAAAGGGCTGCCAGCAAGGCTGGCACAGCGACTGGATTCATGCGATCACGCCTCCTGCCTCGCGTTGTATCAGGAACCACAAAACCGCGTGGTGAACGCCAGGACGCTCGTTGCTGACCCTTTCGTGGGCGACGCAGCCCACCGTCACGACCCCGCCACAAAACTTTCATAGTCTTTGGGCAATTTCCTGGTGCCAACGGCACTGCAACGCATGAGGACACCGTGACGCCGACCGACCCCGACACCCTGCGCCGAATCCACCTCGATGTCATCGACAGCTACGACGAGGAGCTCGAACTGGAATTCGACGATCGCTCGCTCGACGCGATGGTCAACGGCGGCGACACCGGCAAGTCCACCGAGCAAGACCGGATCGAGCGTCAGCGCTACTTCCGCGAGCTGTTTCGCATGCAGGGCGAACTGGTCAAGCTGCAGCAGTGGGTGGTGGCGACCGGGCACAAGGTGGTGATCCTGTTCGAGGGCCGAGATGCGGCTGGCAAGGGCGGCGTGATCAAGCGCATCACGCAGCGGCTGAACCCGCGGGTGTGCCGCGTGGCCGCGCTGCCGGCACCGAACGACCGCGAGCGCACGCAGTGGTATTTTCAGCGCTACGTGTCCCACCTACCAGCAGCCGGCGAGATCGTGCTGTTCGACCGCAGCTGGTACAACCGCGCCGGCGTCGAGCGGGTCATGGGTTTCTGCACCGACGAGCAATACGAGGAATTCTTCCGCTCCGCCCCCGAGTTCGAGCGGATGCTGGTGCGCTCGGGCATCCAGCTGATCAAGTACTGGTTCTCGATCTCCGACGAAGAACAGCACCTGCGCTTTCTGGGCCGCATCCACGACCCGTTGAAACAGTGGAAGCTGAGCCCGATGGACCTGGAGTCACGCCGGCGCTGGGAGGACTACACGCGGGCCAAGGAAATCATGCTCGAGCGCACCCACATCCCCGAAGCACCGTGGTGGGTGGTGCAGGCGGTCGACAAGAAAAAAGCGCGGCTGAACTGCATCCATCACCTGCTGGGCCAGATGCCGTACGAAGAGACCGAGTCGCCAACCATCGTGTTGCCTCCGCGCGAGCGTCACGACGACTACGTGCGCCACCCGGTGCCGCAAGAAATCGTGGTGCCCGACATCTATTGACGTCGCCGTCAGGGCCACTCGACGGTTACGATGAATTCATCGCAACCGAGCAGAGGCGCAGCACCGTGGACCGTCCGGACCGTAGGCACATCAGCCCGTTTTCCGGCGGCGCCGCCAAAGCGAGCCTGCCTTGATCCACTGGCTGCGCGACGATCGTGAGCCGCTGCCCGACACGCGGTTCGCATTGCCAGACGACTCGGAGGCACCGGGCCTGTTGGCCGCAGGCGGCTCGCTGACACCGACACGGCTGGCTGAGGCTTACTCGAAGGGTGTTTTTCCCTGGTACAGCGACGGCCAGCCGGTGCTGTGGTGGTCGCCCGACCCGCGCATGGTGCTCTGGACGGCGGAGTTCAAGCTCAGCCGTTCACTGCGCAAGACCCTCGCGAAGTTCGCCCGCTCACCCGACTGCGAGGTGCGCATCGACAGCGCGTTCGAGCAGGTCATTGCGGCCTGCGCTACCAGCCCGCGCGAGGGACAGAACGGCACCTGGATCGTGCCCGACATGGTGGCGGCCTACACGCATTGGCACGCGCTCGGCGCCGTGCACAGCATCGAGACCTGGATGGATGGCGAACTGGCAGGCGGCCTTTACGGCGTAGGCATCGGGCGGATGTTTTTTGGTGAATCGATGTTCTCGCGGCGCACCGATGCCTCCAAGATCGCGCTGGCCGCGCTGGTGTGCTTCAGTCGCGAGCATGGCATCGACCTGATCGACTGCCAGCAGCGCACAGGACACCTGACATCGATGGGTGGCCGCGAAGTGCCGCGGAACGTGTTCGAAGCCGCGATCGCCGAGCGCGTGCAGGCACCGGAGGTGAGGGGCTGGAACTATCATCCTCGGCTGTGGGCGTACCTGAGGTCGACGCCTGCGACGGTTGAGGTTTCTCCCGACGAAGGCCGCTTGTGACCCACCCGAAAGAGCTCCCGCTCGCGTCATTGCAGTTCTATTCGACAGCGCCCTATGCTTGCAGCTACCTGCCGGGCAGGATGGCACGCTCGCAGGTCGCCACGCCCAGCCACATCATCCAGTCGGATGTGTACTCAGGCCTGGTCAGCAATGGCTTTCGGCGCAGTGGCATGTTCACCTACCGTCCGCACTGCGACAGCTGCCAGGCCTGCGTACCGCTGCGCGTGCCTGTGGCCACCTTCCAGCCCACACGCAGCCAGCGCCGGGCGTGGACATTGCACAGCACCTTGCAAGCGCGCGTGCTCAAGCTGGGCTTCGTTCAAGAGCATTACCAGCTCTACCTGCGCTACCAGTCGGGGCGCCACACCGGTGGTGGCATGGACAACGACAGCGTCGACCAGTACACCCAGTTCCTGCTGCAAAGCCGTGTCAACTCGCGGCTGGTGGAGTTCAGGGAACCGATCGAGGGTGCGGCGCCAGGGCAACTGGGCACCTTGAAGATGGTGTCCATCCTCGACATCCTGAACGACGGGCTGTCGGCGGTCTATACCTTCTACGAGCCGGAAGACAACACCAGCTACGGCACCTACAACATCCTCTGGCAGATCGAGCAGACGGTGCTGCTGAAGCTGCCCTACCTGTACCTGGGCTACTGGATCGGCGCCAGCAACAAGATGTCCTACAAGGCCAAGTTCCGCCCGAACGAGCACCTGATCGATGGCCGATGGATGCCTGCGCCTCTGGGAGATGGCAATCCAGGGTGCGCCGGTGAGCGTTGATCCCAATTTTCCGGATGGCGCAGCCGCCGAAACGCTCGCCTGGGTGGACCGGGCCGTCATTGGTCTGAACCTGTGCCCTTTCGCTCGTGCGGTGCGCGCAAAAAAGCAGCTGCGCTGCGTGGTGAGCGCAGCCACCGATGCCGAAGCGCTGCTGCGCACGCTCTGCGCCGAGGCCCAGTACCTGCTCGATACCGATGCCTCGGCGTGCGACACGACGTTGCTGGTGCACCCGCAGGTGCTGCAAGATTTCGGCGACTACAACGATTTTCTCGACGTGGCCGAAGCCGCGCTCGCCGAGATGGGCTGCGATGGCGAGCTGCAACTGGCCACTTTCCACCCCGATTACCAGTTCGCTGGCACCGAACCCGATGACCTGACCAACGCCACCAACCGTTCGCCCTACCCCACGCTGCACCTGCTGCGTGAGGCGAGCATCGATCGGGCGGTGCAAGCCTTTCCGGATGCCGAGGCGATCTACGAGGTCAATCTGCGCACGATGGCGTCGCTCGGGTCTGCAGGCTGGCAGGCATTGCAGGCGCAATGCCGCCGCGATGCGATCGAAGCCGCCTCACCGCCCGCCTCGGCTTCAACCGTGGCCCTGTAGGCCGCGGCTGACAAGCCGACACGGCCTGCGACGATGGCGAAACCCCAGCGCGAGGCGCATTCTTCAATCACACGGGCAGCCAGCCCGACATTGGAGATTCAGATGAACAAGCCCCTTACCGCTTCACGCCCCGCCGCCCTGATCGCAGCCCTGCTGCTCGCCGTGGCGGCCACGGGTTGCAGCAACATGAGTAAGCGCGACCAGAACACTGCCGTCGGTGCCGGTGTGGGTGCTGCCGCAGGCGCGGTCCTGACCGGCGGCGGAACCCTGGGCACGCTGGGTGGCGCGGCCATCGGCGGCGTGATCGGCAACCAAGTCAACACGAAGAAATAAAGCGCTTCGGGCAGCGGCTGCGGGGCGATGCCGCCCCGTCAACCCGTCCCGAGCGGCTTGAACAGCTCGTCGAAATCCTGCGCCGTCAGCGCGGCCGTGCCGGCCACGCCCGACAACAGTGAATCTGCCAAGCCTGCTTTGCGGGCCTGCAGTTCGAGCATCTTTTCTTCGACGGTACCGCTGGCCACCAGCTTGTAGACGAACACCGGCTTGCCCTGCCCGATGCGGTAGGCACGGTCGATCGCCTGCTGCTCCACGGCTGGATTCCACCAGGGGTCGTAGAGGATCACGGTGTCGGCCGCAGTGAGGTTCAGCCCGACACCGCCGGCCTTCAGGCTGATCAGAAAGATTGGCGCCTCGCCGTCCTGGAAGGCCTTGACGACCTCGGCGCGATGGACGGTCTCACCTGTCAGCTTCAAGTAGTCCAGGCCGAGCCGTGTCAGCTCAGGCTCGATCAGCGCAAGCATCTCGGTGAACTGAGAAAACACCAGAATTCGCCGCCCGTCCTCAACCAGGGTGGGCAGCAGATCGCGCAGCAACTCGAGCTTGGCCGATGGTGCGTGTGATGCGGCGTGGTGGCGAGTCACCGGCTTGGGGATGACAGAGACATCCAACGCCTCTTCCAGGACCACATCGCCCGCCGGCGCATCACCCGCCTCCTGCGCAGCGGAACGCAGTTTCAGCAGCCGGGGGTCGCAGCACACCTGGCGCAGCTTCAGCAGTGCATCGAGCACGACAATCTGGCTGCGCGCCAGGCCCTGTTTGGCGATCGCCTCGCGCAGCTTGCTGTCCATCGTGGCGCGCACGGTTTCGTACAGGTCGCGCTGCATGCCGTCGAGTTCGACACGCAACAGCGTCTCGGTCTTCTCCGGCAGGTCCTGCGCGACCTGCAGCTTGGTGCGCCGCAGGATGAACGGCCGCACACGCCGCGCCAGGTGTTCGGCCTGCAAGCTCTCCTGACGCTTTTCGATCGGGTTGCGGTACTGCTCGCGGAACTGCGTCTCGTTGCCGAGCAGTCCGGGGCTGACGAAATCCATCAAGCTCCACAACTCGCCCAGGTGGTTTTCCAGCGGCGTACCTGACAGACACAGCCGGTGGCGCGCATTCAACGCCTTCAGCGACAGCGTCGCCTGACTGCGACTGTTCTTGATGCGCTGCGCCTCATCGAGCACCAGGTAATGCCATGCGTGGCTGGCCAACACCCCCATGTCGCGCACCGCCAGCGGGTAGCTGGTGACCACGACATGCGCGTGAGCGATGCGCTTGAACTGCTGCGCGCGCTGCTTGCCATGGAGTACCAGCATGCGCAGCTGCGGCGTGAAACGACTCGCTTCGGCCAACCAGTTCTCCAGCAGGCTGGTCGGTACCACCACCAGACTCGGCCGATCGAGACGCCCCGCGTCCAGTTCAGCCTGCAGCAGGGCCAGCGTCTGCAGCGTCTTGCCCAGACCCATGTCGTCCGCCAGCACCCCGCCGAACCCCGCGCGGCGCAGAAAATCCATCCATGCCAGCCCCGCGAGCTGATAGGGTCTCAGCTGCGCCTGCACATGGGGAGACACCGCCACCGCCGGCAGGCCCTCGCCGGTGCGCAGCAAACGCAACTGCTCCAGGAGCTGATCGAGCGCCGGTGGTGCCCGCAGGGCCAGGCCCGCCGACAGGGTCTCGATCGCACCCAGCTCGAAGCGGGACACCCGCGCCTCGCCCGAGGAGAACCCGGTGGTGCCAAAGACGCCACGCAGCCAGGTCACCAAGGGCGCGATGCGTGCCACCGGCAGACGCAGCAGGCGCTCGCGCTTGAGCTGCCGGGCGCTCAGTGAAGACGCGATCGGAAGCGGCGCCGTGTCGTCCGGCCACGGCAACAGGACCTCACCTTCGGCGTTGTTCAGGGAGGCCTCGAGCTTCAACCAACCCGCCTGCACCAGGCCCACCAGCAGCGGCACCAGATCGACTGGTGTGCCGCCGACGCTGACCTTGAGTCCGATGCGGAACCAGTCGGTGCCACCCTCGTTCGATTCATCCAGGCTCAACTCGAAGTCATCGGCCTCGTAGACCTCGAACGGGAAGTCGTCCGCACGCTCGATTCGCCAGCCTGCGGCCTGTAAGGCGGGCACCTGGTGACTGAGCAGCGTCGGCCAGGCGTCGCGCGTGGTCGGCACCAGGATCAACAACCCTTCCTCCAGCGCAGGCGGCAACGCGCCCGCTTGCAACCGCCCAGCCTTCAGCGCCGCCATGCGGTCGAGCGCGAAGGCCGCCACCCGGCTCCAGGGCCGCAGATCCAGTTGTTCGAACAGGTTCTGCATGGCTTGCGCCTCGGCCGGCGCGTTGCGTCGAAAGCGGGTCAATTGCATCTGGCCTGGCCGCAGCGGGTCGGGCTGCTCCAGGAAGGCCACGTCCGACGCACCCGCCGGGAAGTTGAAGTCGATCGCTGCGCCGCCACGCCGGCCGTCGGGCAACGCCAGCTCGTAGCGCAGCAGCAACTGCACCGCAGCCTGGCGCAGTGGCTGGCCTGCCGGCGGCGGTCGCTGATGGCCTTCAAGCCAGGTCTCGGACGGCACGTTGGGGCATGTCAGCAGGCGCAACACCGGCTGCAACGTGAGTTCGCCCAATTCGTGCAACGGCCGCGCATGGGGCTCCGGCAGCGGCAGTGCCACCTGGTGCGCCAGACCCAGCGAGCGCAGCCGGCCCACCAGCGCCGGCAAGGCGGTGGTGGGCACCGGCGGCATGCCGGCCAGCCAACGGATAGTGGCGCCGGACAGGCCGCTGTCGGACACATCGGCTGGACGGATGCTCAATTGGCCGGCGGCGTCCTTGATCACCACATGAGGTTGCGGCAACAGCACGACGCTGACGATGTGCCAAGGCGTGACGTCCACGGGATGCATGTCGTCGTCATCCGGTGGCACGGGCAACCAGCGGGTGGACCACAGCCCCTGGGCATCGGCATGCCATTGCAGTTGCAGCAGCATCGGCTCATCCATCCACGACAACGGTGGCCCAGGCGGTGTCTCGGGAAGCGCCTCCGGCGAGCCCACGAACCAGCAGGCACCGGCACGCACCAGTTGCCGCAGCGTCGAAGCAGCGGTGCGCCCGGCCAGCGGCACCGGGCCGGTCAGCCGGTTCAGCGTGAACGGCAGCAGCGCCGCCAACAGAAACTCGTCTTCGATGCCGACATACGACGGCCGGGTGCGCAGGATGTCGGCGATGCTGGGCGCATGCGGATGGTGTCGGCTGATCTCGCCGCCGCGTCGCGTGCTGCCCAGGTGCAGCTTCAGCACCAGGCGCGCGTCCTCGCTGCCCAGCACATACATCAGTCGCTTGGTGGGCGAAACGCGAGGCAGTTCAGGCGACTCGGCCTCCTCGTCAGCACGCGAGCGCATCAAGGCATGCCGTGCCTTGTCGAGCCAGTTTTCGAGCGGCTGCGGCAGACTCGCCGCGTCGGAGTAGGTGTGGGAGGCCGCAGCGCTGGAGGGGCGCACCGGCGCTTCGGTCGTTCGGTGGGTGAATGGCGCTGCAGTGCGGGCGGAACTGGCCGCTGCGCCGCCTTCGGGCCCGGGTGCTCCGAGCCGTCTCGCGCGCACCAGGGCCGCCTCGTGGGCCATCAGCGCGGCCGCGACATGCTTGCAGTTGAACCCGATCGGGCAGGTACACAGCCCGCGCAGATGCAACCCGGTGCGCGGATCGATGAAGAAGCTGATCGTCTGCTCGTACACCGCGGTCCCGGTGCCACGCAGCCGCGTCAGCAGACGGCCACTGTCCTCATGCTCCGACAGCAACGCCTGCTCAGGCTTCAGTCCGATGGCACGCATCAGGGTGGCGTGATCGAAATGGTCGCTGAGATCGAAATCGGCGGGCAGTGAAAACTCGGACATCGGGCAGCGGTCTCCGGCGGGCAACCGGGCATTGTCGGTCAGGCCAGCCCCCTTGTGGCGCCTGTGCGATCCTCGGTGGGGTGATTTCTCCGAGCATGTCCCCACCGCCCACGCCCTTGACCACGGCCAACCTGCACCGACGCCACTGGCTGCAAGCATGGGCCGTGGTGCCCTGGTGGGCTGATGCGGCAGTGGCGGCCCCTTTGGCACCGCAGGGCATCCGCCCGCGCCCGCTGGTGTTTCCTGCGGACCACGGGGCACATCCGGACACACGCATCGAGTGGTGGTACGTGACTGGCTCGGCGAACCTGGGCCGATCGGAAGAGCGCTGCGGCTTTCAGGTCACGTTCTTCCGTTCGCGCACGGCGGTCGCCGCCGATCAACCGAGCCGCTTCGCCGCGAAGCAGTTGCTGTTCGCCCATGCCGCGCTCACCGACCTGACACAGGGCCGGTTGCGACACGACCAGCGCATCGCCCGCAGCGGCTTCGGCATCGCGGAAGCGGCGACAGACGACACCGCCCTGTCATTGCGTGACTGGAGCCTGCGCCGCGAAGCGCACCCAGGCGGCAGCCGCTACCGGACGCGCCTGGCAAGCAACAGCGCTGGCTTCGCTTTCGACTTCACCTTCGACACCACTCAGCCACTGCTGCTGCAAGGCGATGCGGGTTACTCGCGCAAGGGCCCGAAGCCCGCGCAGGCCAGCCATTACTACAGCCAACCGCAACTGGCCGTCAGCGGCACGTTGACCCGAGACGGTGCCGCGCTGCCCGTGCGAGGGACTGCCTGGCTGGATCACGAGTGGAGCGACTCGCTGCTGGACCCGAATGCGGTGGGCTGGGACTGGGTCGGCATGAATCTGGACGACGGCAGTGCCCTCACGGCCTTCCGGCTGCGCAGTGCCGACGGTGGCACCGTCTACGCCGGCGGCAGCTTCCGGTCACCCGGGCGCGCAACGCGCAACTTCAACGCCGACGAGGTGCGCTTCACGCCCGGCCGAGTCTGGACCAGCCCGGCCTCGCGCGCGCCGTACCCGGTGGAATGGAAGATCGACACGCCGGTCGGTCGTTACACCGTCAAATCACTGCTCGACGCGCAGGAACTCGACAGCCGCGCCAGCACGGGTGCGATCTACTGGGAGGGCCTGAGCGAACTGCAGGACGACCGCGGTCAACGCATGGGCCAGGGCTACCTGGAAATGACAGGTTATGCGGGCAAGCTGTCCTTGTAGCGATCGGTGCGCGAGGGCTCGGCTTTCGGAGGACGACATCCGGGCTCAGTAGACTCACTGGATGTCAGCCATCCCCACCGCATCCGCGGCCCCAGCAGCGGCCACACCACGCACCCCTGCGCCGCCGACCCCCGGCAAGAACGTCCGATCTCTCAGCGGCTTGGCGCCCTTTCTGCGGCCTTACCGCCAGCGCATTGCACTGGCCATCGTGTTTCTGGTGCTGGCGGCTGTCAGCACGTTGCTGTTCCCGGTCGCGCTGAAATCTCTGATCGACCAGGGCATCGTCGCGGCCGACCCGGGCGATCGGGTGCTGGCGCTGCGCGGGCACTTCTTCGCGCTGTTCGGCGTCGGCGCGGCGCTCGGCCTGTTCTCGGCGCTGCGCTTCTACATGGTCACCTGGCTGGGTGAACGCGTCACCGCTGACCTGCGCAATGCGGTCTACGCGCACGTGGTCAAGCAAAGCCCGGAGTTCTTCGAGACCACGCAGACCGGCGAGGTGCTGTCGCGGCTGACCACCGACACCACGCTCGTGCAGACCGTGGTCGGCTCGTCACTGAGCATGGGCCTGCGCAACGGCGTGATGTGCATCGGCGCGATGACGATGCTGATCGTCACCAACCCGGTGGTGATGGCGCAGGTGCTGGGCATCCTGGTGCTGGTGGTGCTGCCCTCGGTGTATTTCGGCCGGCGCATCCGCAAGCTCAGCCGCGCCAGCCAGGACCGCGTGGCCGACTCCAGTGCGATCGCCGCCGAGGTGCTGAACGCGATTCCGGTGGTGCAGAGCTACACCCAGGAAGACCGTGAGGCGAAGCGTTTCGATGCGTCGACCGCGAACGCGTTCGCCACGGCCGTGAGCCGCACACGGATGCGCTCGATCCTGGTCGGCTTCATCATCACCGCCACCTTCGGCGCGCTGCTCTGGGGGCTGTATCAGGGCACGCAGGCGGTGGTGCGCGGCGACATCACGGCCGGGCACCTCGGGCAGACGGTGGTCTACGTGATCATCCTGGTCAGCGGCGTCGCGGTGCTCTCCGAGGTCTATGGCGATCTGCTGCGCGCCGCCGGCGCGACCGAGCGGCTGATGGAGTTGCTGGCCACCGAATCACCAATCCGCTCGCCAGCGCAACCGCGCGCGCTGCCTGCGGCGCCAGCAGGCATGCAGCGCGGCGCTGCGGTGTCGCTGGAGGCGGTCACTTTCCGCTACCCATCGCGACCCAAGCAGGCAGCGCTCGCCGATTTCAATCTACAGGTCGCCCCCGGCGAGACGGTGGCACTGGTTGGCCCGAGCGGCGCCGGCAAGAGCACGGTGTTTCAGCTGCTGCTGCGCTTCTACGACGTGGCCGAGGGCACGGTGCGACTCGACGGGTTGCCGGTACGTGAACTCGCTCTGACCGATCTGCGCGGCCGGATCGGCATCGTGCCGCAGGACAGCGTGATCTTCTCGGCCAACGCGATGGAGAACATCCGCTACGGCCGCCCCGAGGCCAGCGATGCCGAGGTGATCGCTGCCGCGCAAGCCGCGTTCGCGCACGACTTCATCACCGCGCTGCCCGACGGTTACCGGACCTTCCTGGGCGAGCGCGGTGTGCGCGTATCAGGTGGGCAGCGCCAGCGCATCAGCATCGCGCGTGCGATGCTCAAGAACCCGCCGCTGCTCCTGCTTGACGAAGCCACCAGCGCGCTCGACGCGGAGAGCGAGCGCATGGTGCAGGCGGCGCTGGAATCGGCCATGAAGGACCGCACGACGCTGGTCATCGCGCACCGGCTGTCCACCGTGCAACGCGCCGACCGCATCGTCGTGATGGACGGCGGGCGCATCGTCGAGAGCGGCACCCACACCGACCTGAGCGCCGCCGGTGGCCTGTATGCGCGGCTGGCCAAACTGCAGTTCGATGCCTGAGCCCATTCCACAAACCAACCACGACCACCCATGACGACGGTGCCCCGCCCCTACGAAGACCTGATGCGCCATGTGCGCGACCACGGCGCACTCAAGGCCGACCGCACCGGCACCGGCACGAAGAGCATCTTCGGTCACCAGATGCGCTTTGACCTCGCGGCCGGCTTCCCGCTGGTCACGACCAAGAAAGTCCACCTGAAGTCGGTGATCCTCGAGTTGCTGTGGTTCCTGCGCGGCGATGGCAACGCGCGCTGGCTGCAGGAACGCGGCGTGTCGATCTGGGACGAATGGGCGAAGCCCGATGGCGACCTGGGCCCGGTCTACGGGGTGCAATGGCGCAGCTGGCCCACGCCCGATGGCGGGCACATCGATCAGATCGCCGAGGTGATCAAGACGCTGAAGACCAACCCCGATTCGCGCCGCATCATCGTCAGCGCCTGGAACGTGGCTGAATTGAACAAGATGGCGCTGATGCCCTGCCATGCACTGTTCCAGTTCTATGTGGCGCCGTCGGCAGTGGCTGGCGAGCCGGGCAAGCTGAGTTGCCAGCTCTACCAGCGCAGCGCCGACATCTTCCTTGGCGTGCCGTTCAACATCGCGAGCTATGCATTGCTCACCCACATGGTCGCGCAACAGTGCGATCTGCAAGTGGGTGATTTCGTCTGGACCGGTGGCGACTGTCATCTCTACAGCAACCATGCCGAGCAGGTGGATCTGCAGCTGTCGCGTGAACCGCGGCCGGCACCCACGCTGCACATCAAGCGCCGGCCGGCGTCGATCTTCGACTACGAATTCGACGACTTCGAGGTGCGTGGCTACGAGCCGCACCCGGCTATCAAGGCACCTGTGGCCATCTGAGGGGCGGGGCCGGGCCAACGAAATGGCGAGCACAACAGTGCTCAAGCTCTGGGCGCTTGCTGCCGAATAACCTGACAGGTGATAGGGATATTCTTGACCATTCTGGTCGGGTGTTCGCCTCACCTGCACTTCAGGAGCCGCGCATGCGCAACAACCAACCCGTCACTCAACGAGAGTACGAAATTCCAGACGGCTCGACGCTGATGTCGACGACCGATCCGCAAAGCCATGTCCAGTATGCAAACGCCGCGTTCATGCAGGCCAGCGGATTCACGCGAGAGGAAATCCAGGGCCAGCCGCACAACATCGTTCGCCATCCCGACATGCCGAAGGAGGCCTTCGCGGACATGTGGGCCACGCTGAAGAGCGGCGAGCCCTGGACTGCCCTGGTCAAGAACCGGCGCAAGAACGGCGACCACTACTGGGTGCGTGCGAATGCGATGCCGGTGATACGCCGCGGCAAGCAGGTGGGCTACATGTCGGTGCGGACCAAGCCCTCGCGCGAGGAAATCGCCGCCGCCGACACGCTGTACCGCCAGTTCCAGGAAGGCAAGGCAGCCGGCCGCCGGTTCCACAAGGGGCTGGTCGTGCGCAGCGGCTTGCTCGCCTGGACCACTCTCTTTCAGACCATGCCCGTGCGCTGGCGCATACGCAGCGCGCTGCTGGTGTCATGGCTGCTGTTGCTGACCGGCGTCGCCGCGCTGGGAATCGGCAGCGCAGCGCTGGGCAGCTTCGCCGCAGGATCGCTGTTCACGCTCGCACTCACCTCGTGGGCGCTGGAGGTGCAGATATCGCGTCCGCTCGAGCAATTGCGCGCGCAGGCACTGGCCATCGCCTCGGGCGAAAGCCAGTCCGCGGTGCAGTCGAACCGTGTCGATGAGATCGGCATCACGCTGCGCAGCGTGGGGCAGCTGGGCCTGATGTTCCGCTGGCTCATCGACGACGTGAGCGAGCAGGTGCTCAATGTGCAGACCGCGACCACCGAGATCGCTCAAGGCAACAACGACCTCAGCTCGCGCACCGAGCAAGCGGCAGCGAGCGTGCAGCAGACGGCCTCGTCGATGGAGCAGATGACAGCGACGGTCAAGGGCAACGCAGACACCGCAGACCAGGCCAACCAGCTCTCGGGTTCGGCCAGCGAAGCCGCGGCCAAGGGCGGCATCGCGGTGTCTCAGGTGGTGGGCACCATGACCGAGATCAACCAGAGCTCCAAGCGGATTGCCGACATCATCAGCGTGATCGACGGGATCGCGTTCCAGACCAACATCCTGGCGCTCAATGCAGCCGTCGAGGCGGCCCGTGCCGGCGAACAGGGCCGCGGCTTCGCCGTGGTGGCGGGCGAGGTTCGCAACCTGGCGCAACGCAGCGCCGATGCGGCCAAGGAAATCAAGGCGTTGATCGGTGCCAGCGTCGACAAAGTCGAGGCCGGCACCAAGCTGGTCGACGATGCCGGGCGCACCATGGACGACATCGTCACCCAGGTGAAACGGGTGTCCGACCTGATCGCAGAGATCAGTTCAGCGACCCACGAACAGCAAAGCGGCATCTCTCAGATCGGGCAAGCCATCGGCAGCCTGGACTCCATCACGCAACAGAACGCTGCGCTGGTGGAGCAAAGCGCCGCGGCATCGGACAGCCTGAAACAACAGGCCGAACGGCTGGTCGAGGCTGTCAGCGTGTTTCGATGAGGCTGGCGGGCGTCAGTAGCTGATGGCGTAGCGGTAACCGCGAAAGCTCAACACGGCGCTACGCAGCTGGATCTGCTGCAAGGTGAGTTCGGGCGTCAGCTTGTCGCCCTCGCGATAAATCTGACCGTTGATGATCAGCATGCGGCTGGCAGGGTTTTCTGAGTAGCTCGCACCGCCCACCGACACGGTGGGCAGCGCGGCGCGAATGTCGTTGGGCAATTCCTTCACTGCGTAGACGCGTTCTGCAGGCACCGGCCGGGTCAACACCGAACGGGATGGCGGGGTGACCACAGGATCGGATGGCAGCGGCTTGAAGACCAAAGGCGATGAAGGCGCTGGGCTGACCACGGGAACCGGTTGTTGCGGCTGTTGCGGCTTGGGCAGCTCCGGCGACGGTACCGGCGATACTGACCGTGGCGCGGGAACGTTCGCCGCCACGCTCCCCGGCGCCTGCGGCTCGTCTGCCGACCACCACCAGACAGCGGCAGCCAGCATCACCAACACCACGGCCGCCATCAGCCACGTCGGCATACCCGACGCCGCCCCGTCGTCCACCGTGGCGCCGACGGGAACGGATTGCGCATGGATGTTGGGCACTGCGCCCCGGCTGCGCTCGGCTTCCGCGCGCTTCAGCGCATCGAGGATGTACGACATGGCATTCTCAGGGGGCCGTGGTGGCGCTCGACAAGCGGGGCTCGTCCACGCCAGAGATCCGGTTCAATTGCATGAAAGTCGTGGGGCCTGCAATGCCATCGGGCTTGAGCCCCTGCGCGCGCTGAAAGGCCGCCACGCGAACCTTGAGTTCCGCGTCAACGGCACGTCCGCGGGCGGGTACCGGCTCGCCCGCCCAGGCTGCCAGTTGGGTGGCCAGCGCATCCACCACTGGGCCGGTTCCACCGTCGCTGAGCGGCGCGCGGTAGTCCGTCGGCGTGCGCCAGAGCGTCGCGAACTCGCCTCCCCACATCACAGCCAACATACCCAATGACATCCGCATCGGCTGTGTCCCGACCTGAACCGTGGCACTGTCGGCAGTCAGCGACGTCAGCAGTGCATAGGCGGGCGGGCCGTTGCCGTCGCGCAGCGTGACGATGCCAGGGCGGTCCAACTGGCGCATCACGGCAAGCGTCGTCGTCATCCGCGCGCAGCCGACCTGCTGTGCCTGCAGGCTCCGGCATGGATCGCGGTCGCTGGCATCGAGCTGCACCTTCCAGGACTCCGCGAGCGCTACCCAGGCCTCATTTTCCTGGCGAGGCCATCGCTCGAAGGCGAGCTTGGCGTCGAACGGCGCGACGGGGCTGACGGCAGCCACCGTGCTGGCAGCTGGCTCCGAGGCAGAGGCCCCAGCGGGCGTTGACACCATGGCCGCGGCAGCGCTGGCCGGAGAGGCAGCACGCGACGTCATCTCAGCCACGCTGGTTGACGAAGCCGGGGCCGAAGGTCGCTCGAACAACCGACCCGCCCACCATCCGGCCACCCCCACCGCGACCATGCCTACCGCCAACGCCAGCCACCAGGTGCCTCGCCGCGCTGACAAGGCAGACACGCTCGCCCCACCCGCGTCGTCAAACACTTCGCCGGCGGCCTTGTCGACCACCCCGCGATCCACGATCTCCTGGTGGCTGGCATAAGCACCCAGCAGCGCCCGATCGCACAGCAGATTGATGCGACGCGGCACGCCATCGCAAAGGCGGTGGATGCGCCGCAAGGTGTCCGCGGAAAACGGGATCGGCCCGGTCAGGCCGGCCACCACGAGCCGATGTCGGATGTACTGCGCTGTCTCGGCCTCGCTTAATGCGTCCAGATGAAACCGCGCGATGACGCGCTGCGCCAGTTGCTTCAGCTCAGGCCGCGCCAGCATCTCGCGCAGCTCCGGCTGGCCGATCAGCACGATCTGCAGCAGCTTGCGTTCGCTGGTTTCGAGGTTGGTCATCAGCCGCAACTGCTCCAGCACATCGGACGACAGGTTCTGCGCCTCGTCGATGATCAGCACATTGTTCTGCCCGACCGCGTGCGTGCTGAGCAGGAACGCATTCAGCGGATCGAGATAGTCGGTGACTGTGGCAGTGCCCGGCTCGCGCTGCGGGTACGGGATGTGGAATTCATCGCACACCGAGCGCATCAGCTCGATGACCGTGAGCTTGGGGTTGAAGATGTAGGCGACGTTGCAGAGCTTCGGAATCTGCTCGAGGAAGCAGCGGCACACGGTGGTTTTGCCGGCGCCGATCTCGCCGGTCAGCAACACGAAACCTCCGCCACCACCCAGCCCATACAACAGGTGCGCCAGCGCCTCGCGGTGGCGCTCGCTCATGAAGAGGTAGCGCGGATCGGGGGCGATCGAGAACGGGGCCTGCTTCAGGCCGAAGTAATCCGCGTACATGGCGGCAAGGATAGCGGGCCGCCGCTGGCGTCAGCGCACGGGCGGCGCAGCGCCTCCCAGGGCCGCGATGATCTCGGGCGGTGCCTGAACCAGTTCGATCAGCACACCTTCGCCAGCCACCGGAAACTCATCGTTGTGCTTCGGGTGGATGAAGGTGATGTCGTGCCCCGCCGCGCCCTTGCGGATGCCGCCTGGCGCGAAGCGAACGCCATTCGCGCCGAGCCAGTTCACGGCGGCCGGCAAGTCGTCGATCCACAGCCCGATGTGGTTCAGCGGGGTGGTGTGCACGGCGGGCTTCTTGTCGGGATCGATCGGCTGCATCAGATCGACCTCGACCCGGTTCGCACCGGTGCCCATGGCGCAGATGTCCTCATCGACGTTCTCGCGCTCGCTGACGAAGTTGCCAGTGACTTCAAGGCCGAGCTTGTCGACCCACAGCGTGCGCAGCCGGTCCTTGCTCGGCCCGCCGATGGCCACCTGCTGGATGCCAAGCACCCGAAAAGGTCGTGTGGTCATGAATAACTCCTTGATGCGCAAGCGAAGCGATGCGCCCCATCAAGCCACGCCCGCGGAACCGGCTTGGCCGGGCCGCCAGGCGGCGCCCCTCGGGGGCAGGAGCGCAGCGACTGGGGGGCCCTATTCAAAACGGATGATGATCTGATCGACGGCCAGGCTTTCACCCTTAGAAGCTTTGACTTCTGCCACCACCGCGTCCTGTGTCGCCAGCAGGATGTTTTCCATCTTCATGGCTTCAATCACGGCCAGCTTCTCGCCGGCCAGCACCTTCTGGCCTGGCTTGACGGTCACGTCGACCAGCAAACCCGGCATGGGTGACAACAGGAAACGCGACAGGTCGGGCGGTGCCTTGAACGGCATCAGGGCGTGCATCTCAGCGGCCAGCGGCGACATGACCTGGGCATCGATCTGCGTACCGTTGTGGATCACGCGGTAGGCCAGACCGAGGCGCTCGATCTGTGCACAGAAGGGCTGACCATCGATGCGGCCATGGATCACCACCTCGCGCAGCGGCGTGTCGAACTCGATGTGATACCGAGCACCCCCAAGTTGAACGTCGAAGCCGCCGTTGTCAGGCACCACGGTGACCGGGATGCGTTCGAAATTCCCCTGCCCGTCGCCCGTGATGACCACCGAGTCCGGCTTGATGCTGAACTCGTGCCCAGGCAACTGCCCGGTGATGCGGGCAGAACGATCGAGGTGGATGCGGTGGGCCACCGCCGCCAAGGCACGCAGGAGCATCGGGTCGGTCTGCGGCAATGCAGCAGCCGAGAAACCGTTCGGGAATTGCTCGGCGATGAAGCCGGTGTTGAAGTCACCGGCGACGAACTTCGGGTGTGCGAGCAGCGCCGCCTGGAACGGGATGTTGGAGCTGATGCCACGGATGGCGAAGGCGTTCAGCGCCTCGCGCATCTTCGCGATCGCATCGGCACGGTCCCGGCCCTTGACCACCAGCTTGGCGATCATCGAGTCGTAATACATCGGGATCTCGCCGCCATCGATCACGCCGGTGTCCACGCGCACGCCGCCTTCTTCCGGCACCTCGCCGCTGGCGATCCAGGTCTGTGCTGGTGGCGAGAACTTCACCAGCCGACCGGTCGACGGCAGAAAGCCGCGGAACGGGTCTTCGGCATTGATGCGGCATTCCATCGCCCAACCGTCGCGCTTGATGTCCTCCTGGGTGAGGTAGAGCCGCTCGCCAGCGGCCACGCGGATCATCATCTCGACCAGATCGAGCCCGGTGATGCCCTCGGTCACCGGGTGCTCGACCTGCAACCGAGTGTTCATTTCGAGGAAATAGAAGCTCTGGTCCTTGCCGACGACAAACTCGACCGTGCCCGCGCTTTGGTACTTGACCGCTCGTGCCAGCGCGACGGCCTGCTCGCCCATCGCCTTGCGAGTGGCCTCGCTGATGAAGGGCGACGGCGCCTCTTCGATCACCTTCTGGTGGCGGCGCTGGATCGAGCACTCGCGCTCCCACAGGTAGACGATGTTGCCGTTCGCATCGCCCAGCACCTGGATCTCGATGTGGCGCGGCTCTTCGACAAACTTCTCGATGAACACGCGGTCATCGCCGAAGCTGTTACGCGCTTCGTTGCGGCAGGAGGTGAAGCCCTCGAAGGCCTGCTTGTCGTCATAGGCCACCCGCAGACCCTTGCCCCCACCGCCGGCCGAGGCCTTGATCATCACCGGGTAGCCGATGCCCTTGGCGATCTCAACGGCCTGCTCGGCGGTGTCGATCGCAGCGTTGTAGCCTGGGATGGTGTTGACACGGGCCGCGAGCGCCAGTTGCTTGGATGCGATCTTGTCCCCCATCGCCGCGATCGACGCATGCTTGGGGCCGATGAAGACGATGCCTTCTTCTTCGACGCGACGCGCGAACTCGGTGTTCTCGCTCAGGAAGCCATAGCCCGGGTGCACCGCCTGCGCGCCGGTCTGCTTGCAGGCAGCGATGATCTTGTCCATCACCAGATACGACTCACGCGACGGCGCTGGCCCGATGTGCACCGCCTCGTCGGCCAGCGCCACATGGCGAGCGTCCTTGTCGGCATCGGAATAAACGGCAACCGTCCGGATGCCCATCTTCTTCGCAGTCTTGATCACCCGGCAGGCGATCTCTCCACGGTTGGCAATCAGTATTTTTGTGAACACGATGACCTCATGCTTGGTTTGTTTGTGTCTCTGAAAGTGGACGCTGCAAATGCAGTGACAGAGTGCGGTGCGTGTCGCTTGTAGATGCTGGCGGGCGGGCAACTGCGCTCATGTCCTCCGGCCCAGGCTGCGCCTGGGCCTCCCCCTTTACTTCGCTCCGTCACCCACCCACCAGCATCTACAGAACTGAGGCGTGCCTGTGTTGCCGAACATCCACTGGTACAGATCAGGCCGGTGTGGCGTTCTGCGCAGCGAAATAAAGGAGGAGGCCACCGGCCGGGGGACATTCGCGGAGCAGAGCGCCTCATCGGCCTGATCCTGCGCAGACCAACGGCGATCACAAAGGGATGTTCCCGTGCTTGCGCCACGGGTTCTCGAGTTTTTTGTCGCGCAACATCACCAGCGAACGGCAGATGCGCTTGCGCGTCTCGTGGGGCTGGATCACGTCGTCGATGAAGCCGCGCGCGCCGGCCACGAAGGGGTTGGCAAAGCGGGCCTTGTATTCGGCCTCTTTCGCGGCCAGTTTCTCGGGATCGCCCTTGTCCTCGCGGAAGATGATCTCGACCGCGCCCTTGGCACCCATCACCGCGATCTCGGCATTCGGCCACGCGAAGTTGACGTCGCCGCGCAGGTGCTTGGAGCTCATCACGTCGTAGGCGCCGCCGTAGGCCTTGCGCGTGATCACGGTGATCTTGGGCACGGTGCATTCGGCGTAGGCATACAGCAGCTTCGCGCCGTGCTTGATGATGCCGCCGTACTCCTGGCTGGTGCCCGGCATGAAGCCGGGCACGTCGACAAAGGTCAGCACCGGGATGTTGAACGCGTCGCAGAACCGCACGAAGCGCGCAGCCTTGATGCTGCTCTTGATGTCCAGACAGCCGGCCAGCACCAGCGGCTGGTTGGCCACCACGCCCACGGTCTGGCCTTCCATGCGGACGAAACCGATGATGATGTTCTTGGCATAGTCAGGCTGCAGTTCGAAGAACTCGCCGTCGTCGGCGGTCTTCGTGATCAGCTCCTTCATGTCGTAGGGCTTGTTCGGGTTCTCGGGCACCAAGGTGTCGAGCGACCCGTCCATGCGGTCTGCCGGGTCGTTGCTCGGCCGCGCCGGCGCCTTCTCGCGGTTGTTGGTCGGGATGTAGTTGAAGAAGCGGCGCAGCATCAGCAGCGCCTCCACATCGTTGTCGAACGACAGATCAGCCACGCCGCTCTTGGTGGTGTGCGTCGTCGCGCCGCCCAGGTCTTCGGCACTCACCTCTTCGTGTGTCACCGTCTTCACGACCTCGGGGCCGGTGACGAACATGTAGCTGCTGTCCTTCACCATGAAGATGAAGTCGGTCATCGCGGGCGAATACACCGCACCACCTGCGCACGGGCCCATGATCATGCTGATCTGCGGCACCACGCCCGAGGCCATCACGTTGCGTTGGAACACCTCGGCGTAGCCTCCGAGCGAGGCGACCCCTTCCTGGATGCGCGCGCCACCCGAATCGTTCAAGCCGATGACCGGTGCGCCGACCTTCATCGCCTGGTCCATCACCTTGCAGATCTTCTCGGCATGCGCTTCGCTCAAGGCGCCGCCGAAGACGGTGAAGTCCTGGCTGAACACGAAGACCAGGCGGCCATTGATCATGCCGTAGCCGGTGATCACGCCGTCGCCCGGGATCTTGTTGTCGGGCATACCGAAGTCGGCACAGCGGTGCTCGACGAACATGTCCCATTCTTCGAAGGTGCCAGCGTCGAGCAGCAGTTCGATGCGCTCTCGGGCGGTCAGCTTGCCCTTCTTGTGTTGCGCGGCGATGCGCTTTTCGCCGCCGCCGAGCCGCGCCAGGGCGCGCTTCGCGTCGAGCTGTTCGATGATGTCTTGCATGGGGAAGGCTCCGTGGGCGTTGCAGGCCAGGCCTGCGTCAGGGGATCAGGGAATGGGAACGACAACAACCGGTTTCGCGAATTCAGCCAGCAGTGCGCGCGCCGCGGCCGATGGCGCCACCCGCGATTCGCGCACCTCGGAAAGCAGACTCGGCAAACGTTCGCGCACCGAGGGATGTTGTCGAAAATCGGCTTGCAGGCGCGCCTGGATGAGTTCCCACATCCAGGCCATGGCCTGCTGTTGACGTCGTACTGCAAATTCGCCAGTGGCGCGGCGCAACGCATGGAAGCGATCGACCTGCGCGATGAAGGTGTCGATGCCTTGCCCGCGAAGCGCACTGAGCTGCATCACGGCGGGCGACCAGTGTGCCGCCGCTTCGGCGTGGTGAGGGTCCTGCGGCGAGCCGGGTGGGCTGTAGACGCGCAACACGCCTGCGATCTGCGATTCGGCGCGCGCGGCAGCAAGCGGATCGATGTCGGCCTTGTTGATGACGACCAGGTCGGCGAGCTCCATCACGCCCTTCTTGATCGCCTGCAAGTCATCGCCCGCGTTGGGCAACTGCAGCAGGATGAACATGTCGGTCATACCTGCTACTGCCACCTCGCTCTGGCCAACGCCGACGGTTTCGACCATCACCACGTCGTAGCCGGCGGCTTCGCACACCAGCATCGCTTCGCGCGTTTTTTCAGCGACACCGCCCAGCGTGCCGGAGGCCGGGCTCGGCCGGATGTAGGCCTGCGGGTGCACCGACAGCCGCTCCATCCGCGTCTTGTCGCCCAGGATCGATCCGCCGTTGATGCTCGATGACGGATCCACCGCCAGCACCGCGACACGGTGGCCACGTTCGATCAGGGCCAGCCCCAACGCCTCGATGAAGGTCGACTTGCCGACGCCCGGCACGCCGGAAATGCCCAGGCGCATCGCCTGCCCGGTGCGCGGCAGCAGCGCATTGAGCAAGGCGTCAGCACGGGCGCGGTGATCGGCACGCGTCGACTCAAGCAGCGTGATCGTCTTCGCGATGCTGCGCCGCTCGCTGCGGCACACGCCGCCCAGCAAGGCCTCGTCGTCAGGGTGCAGGCTCACGGTGTCGTGTGCGGATGTGACTCGGGGGATGGCAAGCAGGCGCGGTCAGCTGCGCAGCGTGGGGCTGGCTTTGGAACCGCTGGCCAGGCTGATGCGAATCTGTTCCAGCACGTCCTTCGCGCTCGCCGGGATTGGCGTGCCGGGGCCATAGATGCCCTTGACGCCGGCTTCGTAGAGGAAGTCGTAATCGGCGCGCGGGATCACGCCACCGACGAACACGATGATGTCGTCAGCGCCCTGCTTCTTCAGCTCGGCGATGATCTCCGGCACCAGCGTCTTGTGGCCGGCCGCCAGCGTGCTGACGCCCACGGCGTGCACGTCGTTCTCGATCGCCTGCCGCGCGCACTCTTCGGCCGTCTGGAACAGCGGGCCCATGTCCACATCGAAGCCGAGGTCGGCGTAGGCGGTGGCCACCACCTTGGCACCGCGGTCGTGCCCGTCCTGTCCGAGCTTGGCGATCATCACGCGCGGGCGGCGGCCTTCGTCGCGGGCGAACTCGGCAATTTCCTTTTGCAGTTGCGCCCAGCCTTCGGCGCTGTCGTAGGCTGCGGCGTAAACGCCCGTGACCTTCTGCGTGTCGGCACGGTGGCGGCCCCAGGCCTTTTCCAGCGCATCGCTGACCTCGCCAACCGTGGCGCGCACGCGCATTGCGCGGATCGCCAGGTCGAGCAAGTTGCCTGGCGCGCTGTCGCCGCGGTCGCCAGCCTCGGCGCAGGCCGTCAGCGCATCGAGGGCGGCCTGCACCGCAGCGCTGTCGCGCTTGGCGCGAATGGCCTTCAAGCGCGCGACCTGGTTCTCGCGCACCGCGACGTTGTCGATGCTCAGGGTGTCGATCGCGTCTTCGGTGTCCAGCTTGTACTTGTTGACGCCAACGATCACGTCCTGCCGCGAATCGATGCGCGCCTGCTTTTCGGTGGCGCTGGCTTCGATCTTCAGCTTGGCCCAGCCGCTGTCCACTGCCTTCACCATGCCGCCCATGGCATCGACTTCTTCGATGATTTTCCAGGCCGCGTCGGCCATGTCCTGCGTCAGCTTTTCCATCATGTAGCTGCCGGCCCAGGGGTCAACGACGCTGGTGATGTGTGTTTCCTCCTGGATGATCAGCTGCGTGTTGCGGGCAATGCGGGCGCTAAATTCGGTCGGCAGCGCAATGGCTTCGTCCAATCCATTGGTGTGCAGGCTCTGCGTGCCGCCGAACACCGCGGCCATCGCTTCGATGGTGGTGCGCACCACGTTGTTGTACGGGTCCTGCTCGGCCAGGCTCCAGCCCGAGGTCTGGCAGTGGGTGCGCAGCATCAGGCTCTTCGGGTTCTTCGGGTTGAACGCCGACATGATCTTCCACCACAGCAGACGCGCGGCGCGCATCTTCGCGATCTCGAGGTAGAAGTTCATCCCGATCGCCCAGAAGAAGCTCAGGCGCCCGGCGAACTCATCGACATCGAGGCCCTTGGCGAGCGCGGTCTTCACGTACTCTTTCCCGTCGGCCAGCGTGAAGGCCAATTCCAGCGCCTGGTTGGCCCCCGCCTCCTGCATGTGATACCCGGAGATGCTGATCGAGTTGAACTTCGGCATCTTCTTCGCCGTGTACTCGATGATGTCGCCGACGATGCGCATGCTCGGCTCGGGCGGGTAGATGTAGGTGTTGCGGACCATGAACTCCTTGAGGATGTCGTTCTGGATGGTCCCCGCGAGCAACTCCTCCGACACGCCCTGCTCTTCGGCTGCGACCACATAGGCCGCCAACACCGGCAGCACCGCGCCGTTCATCGTCATCGAGACGCTGACCTTGTCGAGCGGGATCTCGTTGAAGAGGATTTTCATGTCCTCGACGCTGTCGATCGCCACACCGGCCTTGCCCACATCGCCCGTGACGCGCGGGTGGTCGCTGTCGTAGCCACGGTGCGTGGCCAGATCGAAAGCCACGCTGACGCCCTGCCCGCCGGCGGCCAGCGCCTTCTTGTAGAACGCGTTCGATGCCTCGGCGGTCGAGAAGCCGGCGTACTGGCGGATCGTCCAGGGACGAACGGCATACATCGTCGCTTGCGGGCCGCGGACATACGGAGCGAAGCCGGGCAGCGTGTCGGTGTAGTGCAGACCCTTCAGATCCGCAGCGGTGTACAGCGGCTTGACCACCAATCCTTCGGGCGTGTGCCAGTTCAGCGCGTCAACCTGACATCCCGGCGCTGACTTGGCCGCGGCCTTCTGCCAGGTGGCCAACGCGTCGGAGTTCAGGTGCATCGGTTCAGACATGGGGGCTCCGTTCGGCGTGGCATGACGCTGCAAAGCGTGCGGATTTGAGTCCTTTGCTGCGCATCATGCATAATTCAAAATTGAATTATAGACAAATTGCTCACCCAGCGCGCAGGCTTGCTCATGAATTCGATCGATGGACCGCACCCGACCTCACAGGCAGCCCCTCCCCGCGGCATGACGCCGACCGGCGCCGCAAGCGACCGCGTGCAACTGCCCTCGACCGCGCTGTATCAGCAGGTGGCTGAACGGCTGCGCTCGAAGATCATGTCGCACACCCTGGCACCGGGCAGCTGGATTGACGAGCAGTCGCTGGCCGCGGAGTACGGCACCAGTCGCACTCCCCTGCGCGAGGCCTTGAAGGTGCTGGCATCCGAAGGCCTGGTGACGATGAAGCTGCGGCGCGGCGCTTATGTCACCGAAGTTTCGCAGCGCGACCTCACAGAGGTTTTCCACCTGCTCTCCCTGCTCGAGTGCGATGCGGTGGCGGTGGTGGCCGAGCAGGCAACCGACGCTGAGCTGGCAGATCTGGCAGCGCTGCATGCCCGCCTGGAGGACGCGGTGAACGACGCCGACGCCTTCTTCGCGGCCAACGAGCGCTTCCACATGCGCCTGCTGGAGATTGCGGACAACCGTTGGCGCAACCAGATGGTCGCAGACATGCGGCAGGTGATGAAGTTGAACCGACACCACTCCCTGCTGAAAGAGGGACGGCTGGCCGCCTCGCTCCAGGAGCACCGAGACATCATGACGGCCCTGAGGGCACGCGATGCGGAGCTCGCCAAACGCCTGATGCAATTGCACATGGCCCAGGGCAAGGAAGCGGCCGCGTTCCCCTGAACACGGCCTGAACCTTCCGCAGCGCGCCAGGTCAGTCGGTCACGTCAACTCCACGGTGATTCGCATGAACAAGCGACTGCAGCAATTCCATGGCTTGGCGGTGTGTTTGGCCGTGCTGCATTTTTCCCCCGCGGCACACGCCACCGAAGCTGCTCATGTGCACGGCTCGATGCAGTTGGACATCGCCGTCGACAAGCAACTGCTGAGCGTGCAACTCGAGGCGCCACTCGACAGCCTGCTCGGATTCGAGCGACATCCCCGCAGCGCCGCAGAACGGCAGGCCGCTGACGCCTTGCTCAAGCAGATGACCGACGCGGCAGCGCTGTTCAAGCCCGACGCGGCGGCGCAATGCGCTCTGACGACAGTGAGCCTCGAATCGGCCGCATTGCAAGCCACCGCGCCTGCAGCGGGGAAAGACGCCGACAAGAAAAGCGAACACGCCGACCTGGACGCCAACTATGAATTCAATTGCGCGCACCCTGACAAGCTGACGGTGATCGAGATCGGCCTGTTCGATGCCTTCAAGCGTCTTCAGAAGATCAACGTGCAGATGGCAAGCCCCAAAGGGCAATCGAAGCAGACGCTCAAGCGCCCAGACAAGCTGGTGAAGCTGCCCCGCTGACCCACTGACCGGCACCGCCTCAGCCCGGTGCCCGACCCTCATTCCACCGTTTCAGCCAGCGCCCCACATCAAAGCCACGCGGTAGGTGATGAACGAGGCTGCATAGGCCAGCGCAAAAAGGTAGCCCGCCATCAACAGCGGCATGGACCAGCCACCGGTCTCGCGCTTGACCGTGGCCAGGGTCGACAGGCACTGGGGCGCGAACACAAACCAGGTCAGCAGCGACAGTGCGGTGGCCAGGCTCCAGGTGTGGGCGATCAAGGGTGTCAGCGCCTGTGCGGTGTCGTCACCGGTGGCCGACAGCGCGTACACCGTGCCGAGCGCGCCCACGGCCACTTCGCGAGCAGCCAATCCAGGTACGAGCGCGATGCTGATCTGCCAGTTGAATCCAATCGGTTCGAACACCACGGCCAACGCACGGCCCAGCGTCCCGGCGATGCTGTACTCGATCGGGGCGCCGGTGGCCCCAGCGGGCGGCCCCGGGAAACTGGCCAGGAACCACAGCGCAATCGTCAGCCCGAGGATGATGCCGCCGACACGCCGCATGAAAATCTCCACCCGTTGCCACAGTCCGATGACGACATTGCGCACGGTGGGCCAGTGGTAAGCCGGCAGTTCCATCATCAGCGAGCGCACCTGTCCCCGCGCGGTGAAGCGCTTGAGTACCCAGGCCACCAGCAGTGCGCCCACGATGCCAGCCAGGTACAGCCCGAACAGCACCAGCCCCTGGAGTTCGAACCCACCCCACACCGAGCGCGCCGGAATGAATGCGCCGATCAACAAGGCGTACACCGGCAAACGGGCTGAGCAGGTCATCAGCGGCGCAATCATGATCGTCACCAGACGATCACGCGGATTGGCAATGGTGCGTGCGGCCATGATGCCGGGGATAGCGCAGGCAAAGCTCGACAGCAGCGGGATGAAGGAGCGACCGCTCAAGCCCACGCCGCCCATCAGTCGGTCGAGCAGGAAGGCCGCTCGTGGCAGGTAACCCGACTCTTCGAGCAGCAGAATGAAGAAGAACAGGATCAGGATCTGCGGCAAAAACACCACCACCCCGCCAACGCCGGCGATCACCCCATCGACCAGCAGGCTGCGTGGCCAACCCTCCGGCAGCCATGAGGTGACGGCCGAACCCATGGCATCGGTGGCGGAATTGATCGCATCCATGGGCGCTTGAGCCCACGAGAAGACCGCCTGGAACACGAGAAACAGAATCACCGCCAACAGGGACGGCCCGATCACGGGGTGCAGCACCACCCGGTCGATGCGATCACTGGCGGTGTGGGGCACCACCGTCGCGAGGCCGAGCCGCTTCAGGATCGCGTGCACCGTGTCGTGATCCGCCTGGGTGCCCACGACGGGCTCCGCCGTGGCATCGACCGTCAGCGGCCTCGCCGCGTGACGCCAGACGTCCGGCTCATCAAGCAAGGCGCACAGGCCGCCCGCGCCATCGCTTTTCACGCCGACGGTCGCCACCACCGGGACACCCAATTCGGCAGCCAGGTCAGCACAGACGACCTTGACGCCCTGGCGAGCTGCCAGATCGGTCATGTTCAGCGCGACCACGCAAGGCAGCCCCAGGCGCTTGACCGCCAGCACCATGCGCAGGTTGCGTCGCAGGTTGGTGGCATCGACCACGCACACCACCAGATCAGGGCGCTTCTCTCCGCGCGCGCGGCCGTACAGCACATCGCAGGTGACGCGCTCGTCGGGAGAGCGTGCATGCAGGCTGTAAGCGCCGGGCAGGTCGAGCACCCGCAAGGTCTTGCCGGCTGGCGTGACGAGCTTGCCTTCCTTGCGCTCGACGGTGACGCCGGCGTAGTTGGCCACCTTCTGGCGACTGCCGGTCAGCAGATTGAACAGCGCCGTCTTGCCGCAGTTCGGATTGCCCACCAGTGCCACCAGCGGACCGCCGCGGTGGACGTGGATGACCGCTTCGTTCACACCGAGGATTCGACCAGGACGCAGGCCGCTTCGGCCCGCCGCAAGGCAAACGTGGACAAGCCTACGCGCACCACCAGCGAGTGCCCACCAAAGGCGCCGCGTGCCATCAGCTCGACCTGCTCGCCCGGCAGGAAACCGATCTCTTCGAGCCACTGCGCCCATTCCGGCGCGCGCTCTGGTGCCCTGACACCCGTCACGGTACAACGCGCACGCAGTGGCGAACGGTCCAGGGTCGACATCGGCAAGGCAGTGGTCACGGCAGTACTCAAAATGTGAACGCAAATGATACACGTTCTTGTCTAGATCCACGACTTGGCATGACCCAGTGGGCATCGGGAGGACAATTCGCTGTGCACAAACCGTCCCTGACCCTGATCGCGGCCGTCGCCCGGTGCGGCGCCATTGGCAAAAACAACCAACTGCTGGTGCATCTGCCCGGTGACCTGCCGCGGTTCAAGCGCCTCACGATGGGCCATCCGATCGTGATGGGGCGCAAGACATGGGACTCCATCGGCCGGCCCCTGCCCGGGCGCCGCAACATCGTCATCACCCGCAACCCCCAATGGTCAGCAGCCGGCGCCGAACCGGCGCCGAGCCTCACCGCTGCCCTGGCACTGGCCGGAGACGTGGACCGGGTGTGCGTCATCGGCGGCGCCGAGATCTATGCGTTGGCGCTGCCGCAAGCCGATGAGCTGCTGCTCACCGAAATCGACGCCGACTTCGACGCTGATGCCTTTTTCCCCGACTGGCCGCGCGCGGATTACGACATCGTGTCGAGCGAGTCGCACACCACGTCCGAGGGTTTGGTGTACCGCTATGTCGATTACCGCCGCAAGGCGGCCCCCTGATGCCACTGCTGCGCCGCCCCCACGGCGAACGCCACCGCACCAGCCGGATCGGCTGGCTGCGGGCTTCAGTGATGGGGGCCAACGACGGCATCGTCTCCACCGCCAGCCTGTTGCTCGGTGTGGCCGCAGCAGGAACAGATCGCAGCGGCATGCTGATCGCGGGCGTCGCAGGCCTGGTGGCCGGGGCCATGTCGATGGCCGCGGGCGAGTACGTGTCGGTACACGCCCAGGCCGACACGGAAACGGCCGACCTGGCGCGCGAACAGGCAGAACTCGACGCTGATGCCGACGCCGAACTGAACGAACTCACCGCCATCTACATGCGCCGCGGGGTCGAGCCTGAGTTGGCGCGCCAGGTCGCGACGCAACTGACTGCACGCGACGCGTTGGCTGCACATGCACGCGACGAGCTCGGTATCTCAGAGCTGCTGGTCGCCCGACCGCTGCAGGCCGCGGGGTCCTCCGCTGCGAGTTTCGCGGTGGGCGCGCTGTTGCCACTGGCGGTGTGCCTGCTGGCACCGCCAACGCAGCTCGTGACGGTGATCTGGGTCGCCGCCATCGCGAGTCTCGCCTTCCTCGGTGGCCTGTCGGCACAGGTCGGCGGCGCTGGCGTCTGGCGCAGCGCCAGCCGTGTCGCGCTGTGGGGCGCGCTGGCAATGGGGCTGACCAGCCTCGTGGGAGCGCTGTTTTCGCCGTGAAGCAGCAGCACACACCCCGGCGTCGGGGTGCGTGGCGTTCAGGGCTTCATCACGATGTTCATTCCAGGCCGCACATCGGAGGCGAGGACGTATCCCATGGCGCCCGGCGTGCTCTGAACGTACTCGATGATCTCGGCGGCCGACTTCAGCTCGCGCGGCGGCGTGCCCTTGCCGACGTGCTTGCGTACGGTCCAGTAGGCAACATATTTGTTGTCGTCCTGTTTCATCACATCGGACATGAAGCGCTCGCGCAGCTTGCTGCCAGGTGCCGCATTCACCACGGTCACCGGTTGCCCGTCGACCTCGATCGCGCGGCCGGTGTAAAGGCGCTGTGCAGTGACCAGGTCGATGCGCGGCACCGAAGCGTTGCCGATCATCACCGGGGCGTCTCGGTCTTCAGCGTTGCCCGCCGTGCAGACCAGCAGCGACAGCAAAATGGGGAGGGTGCGAACCAGTTTCATGGCTGCCCCCTCAAAACGCAACGCTGAAGTTGACTGACAGCGTATTGACCCGCAGACCTGCGGGGTCCGGCTTGCCAGGCGGCGTGTCGAAATGCTTAGACAGCTGTCCGACTCGCGTGCGCATCCATTCAGCCTTGAGCTTCGCCGTGGGCGACAGCGAATACGAAACGCCGAGCGCGATGGAGTCCTGGTCGTAGGCAAAGATGTTTTCGCCGGCCAGCCGCTGCACCACATTGACGGTCGAAGCGCCAGGGATCTGCGCCGGCAGGCTCGGTGAACGCAGGCGCTTGGCCCAGCCGATCAGATCGGAGCTCGACTTTTCCCTGGCGTAGCTGACATACGGCGTGAATTCACCGATGCGCTTGAACAACGCCACGTAACCGGCAAGTGCGTCATAGCCGACATCGGTATCGAGTTGCCGCAGTGAGGCGATCTCGCTCGCCACCCGCCAGCCGTCGCCCATCTGCCAGTCGACACCGGCCGTCAGGAAAATGTTGCCAATGCTGTTAGTGCCCGGTATCTCGGGGCCAGGGACGGCACTCGATGCCTTCCAATAGCCTATGCCTGGCGCAACGTTAACGCGCGGATATCGAACCGACAGTTGCGCGCCGTCTTTGCGGCTGGTGCTCGTGTAATGCACGCCGAGACGCCATGTCAAGTCCGGGTCGCGCGCGGTCAGAACCAGACCGCCGATCTTGACCCGTATCGGGGTGAGGAACGGACCCGGCTGGATCAACGGCGGTGCGCCGTCGCGCGCCCACAGGCGTGTTTGGGTGTCGGCCTCTCCGACGTAGCCATCGACGCTGAAATCGCGCGCTCCCACGGTGAAGCTGCGCGTCGCGAACAAGCCGGTGAACTCGCTGATCGGTGCGATCGAGTACATCTCATGCGGCAGACGCACCATGTCGTGCGCCACGCCAACGTCGAGAGACTCGGAGTGAAAGTACAGCGGCACCCGCATCTTGCCGACACGCACCAGCCAGTCGTTGTCGGGCCGCCAGGCAACGAAAGCCCAGCTCGGTTCAATACGCCAGCGCTTGTCGTTGTTGTCTGCTGCCGCGGCACGCATCTGCAGGGTCGCCGACCACTGCGGTGCCAGGCTCAGGTCGAGCTGGCCCGCCACCAGCGTGTCACGTTTGAAGGTGCCGTCGCGGTCGATGAAGCGCTGATAGGTGTAGTCCGAATTGGACTCCGCATAGCCGAAGGTCGCAAAGCCCGACCAGGTGGCATCGACCGCGTGCGCCGGCACAGCGCTGAGCGCGAGCAGCAGTGCAGCCGCTGACGCAAGTGTGTGGAACGGTTGTTTTTTCATGGGCTTTTCAGTCCTGCCATTTCTGCGCAATGGAGATCAAGTCCGAGCGCACCTCCAGGAGCCCACGCACCAGTTGTGGGTCGAAATGCTTGCCGCTGTCGGCCACGATCATCTCGAGCGCCACGTCGTGGTCGATCGGGTCCTTGTAAACCCGTCGGCTGACCAGCGCGTCGTAGACATCAGCCACCGCCATCAGGCGTGCCGACAACGGAATCGCCTCGCCGACAAGACCTGCGGGGTAGCCACTGCCGTCCCACTTTTCATGATGGTGGCGCGCAATCTCGATGCCGTAGCGCAGCAACGGTCCCGCACGGTCGCCCAGGCGATCAGCAGCGCGCTGCAGCAAGTTGGCGCCCGTATCGGCGTGGGTTTTCATCAGCTCCCACTCTTCGGCATTCAGCCGCCCGGGCTTGAGAAGTACCCGATCGGGAATGGACACCTTGCCAATGTCGTGCAGCGGTGCCGCACGCGCCATCGCGTCGATCTGCCTGTCGTCAATGGCAACCCCCTGCTGCGCGACCCAGCGCGCCAGCACGCGGACATATTCCTGGGTGCGCTGGATGTGGTGGCCCGTATCACTGTCGCGAAACTCGGCCAACGCGACCATCACGAAAAGCGTCGTGTCGCGCAGCTGTTCAACCTCTTCGATCCGCAGTGCCAATTCGTTGTTCAGCCATGCGTTGCGGTCGCGCAGCGCGATTCGCCAGGCGTTGACTTCGAGCTGGGTGCGCACGCGAGCGAGCAGTGTGGTCGGATTGAACGGCTTGACGACGAAATCAGCACCCCCCAATTCGAAGCCCAAGGTCTCGTCGTCCGCTCGGTTCAACGCCGTCAGGAACAGCACCGGGACATCGCGCGTTCGTTCATCGGCTTTCAGACGACGGCACACCTCGTGACCGTCCATGCCCGGCATCATCACGTCGAGCACGATCAGATCGGGAGCTCGGCGCTGTGCGAGTTCAAGCGCCTTGGCACCCGACACGGCCAGCTGCACCCGGTAATGCGGGCTGAGCAGCCCGGACAGCAGGGTGAGGTTGGAGGGCGTGTCGTCAACCGCCAGCACCGTGGGTCGATCGACAGTTCGGTCCGTCAGGGCGGATAGCTCATACATGTTCATCAACAGCACTCCGTTGCATGGGTATCGGTTCGCGTGGAATCGGCCTCAAGAGCCGCCAGCGCCGCATCGAATTCAAAGCCCTCGATCGCCAGGCCGACCGACCGCATCACCGGCGGCGACAGCGCCTGACGCAGCGCACGGCGGTGCAGGTGCCACCACTCGCTGACTTGGGCATCGCTCTGTTCGAGCAGTTCGCGCAGTCCGGAGAGCGCTTCACCGGGGGTCATGGTCAGTTCGCCAAACTCGCTGGACAAGCCGTGCGACGTCGATGGCTCGATCACGCGATCGAGCTGGGCGACCAAATCACCCAGCATCGCCTCCAGCAACGACAGCGTCTCGGCACTGGCCCGTGCATCGCCGCGCAGGGCATGCCGCTCGAGCTGCATCGCACGCTCGCGCAAGGGCAGCGCACCAATGGTGCCCGCCAGACCCTGCAAGCTGTGGGCAGCGCGGTGCAGTTCGCCCCAGCAGCCCGTCTCAAGCCAATCGTGCCATTCCGCAATTCCCTTGCCGTAGCTGCGAGTGAACGCGCTGAGGGTCCGCAGCAGCAAGGCGTGGCTGCCGTCGACATGGGCCAACGCACGTGCGGTGTCGATGCAGGTCAACGTGGGTAGCGGCAACTCGTCGTCGTTCCGCAGCGTGCTCACCGGGGGTCGAACTTCGTCGTCGGCATGGGCGGTCGGCACACGATAGGCCTGCAAGACGCGCAGCAGGGCCGGCACGTCGAGCGGCTTGGTGATGTAGCCCTGCATGCCCGCAGCCTCGCTGCGTTCACGCTCCTCGGCCAGCGCATGCGCCGTGAACGCGAGGATCGGCAACGCATCGAAGCGAGGTTGGGCACGCAGACGGCGTGCGGCCTCCAGCCCGTCGAGCACGGGCATCTGCAGGTCCATCAGAACCACATCAAAAGCCTCTGGGCCACTGGCCGCCAAATGCTCGATGGCTTGCAAGCCGTTGTTGACCACATCGACCCGGGCGCCGCGGCGGGTCAGCACCTCCACCACCACCTCCTGATTGACCTCGTTGTCTTCAGCCAGCAGCAGGCGCAGCCCATCCAGGCGCCCCGAGGCCTCCGGATCGACAGCGACACGACCGGCGAGGAACAACTGGCGCAGGTCGTCGGGCAGCAGCGGCTTGTCGAGAAAATCGACAACCTCGCTTGCGTTTTCCTCTTCGCGCAGATTTTCGGCACCATAAGCGGACATCACGACGATGCGCACCCCGGCTTGCTGCGCACGCAATCGCTTGATGACCTCAGGACCTTCGCCGTCGGGCAACACCCAGTCGAGCACGACCAGATCGAACGGTGTGCCCGCATCCTGCGCCGACCTGAGCAAGCGCACCGCGCCTGCGGCGTCGGCCGCCCCTTCGACCTGTCCGTCACGTCCAATGCCCAGTTTGTGGAACTGACCGATCACCGCCACACAGGTCTCTTGTTGATCGTCGACCACCAGCACGCGCAGCCTGGAAACAGACTCCGGCAACTCGGGACACACCACCCCCGGCTCGACCGGCGACGGAATACGCACCGAGAACCGGCTCCCCACCCCGGGTTGACTGTCGACCTCGATCTGCCCGCCCATCAACATGACGAAGCGGTGAGCGATGGCCAGACCGAGCCCGGTGCCTCCAAAGCGACGCGTCGTCGTCTCGTCGGCCTGCACGAATTCCTTGAACAAGCCGGCCTGCTGTTGCGGCGTCATGCCGATACCGGTGTCGATCACGTGGAACACAAGCGCCGGCAACGCATCGCCTTGGTCGGTCTGCAACGCGGTGCTGTCGACGACCAGGCGCACCTGGCCCGCAAGGGTGAACTTGACCGCGTTCGACAACAGATTGGTCAGTACCTGGGTGAGACGCAGCGCATCGCCGCGCCGCGTGCCGTGCGCCGCCAGCAACGAAGGATCCGCGTACTCGCACACCAGTTCGATGCGCTTGGACTGGGCCGACTGGCGTACCAGGGACAGTGCCTGCGACACCACCTCCTCCAGACGCAGCGGCGTCTGCTCGAGGGTCATGCTGCCGGCCTCGATCTTGGAGAAATCGAGCACGTCGTTGATCAAGGCCAGCAGCAAGCGCGACGCATTGTTCGCCTTGTCGAGGTAGTTTCGCTGGCGCTCGCTCAGTTCGGTCTGCAGCGCCAGGTGGGTCATGCCGATGATCGCGTTCATCGGCGTGCGGATCTCGTGGCTCATGTTGGCCAGGAAACTTGATTTCGCCACCGCGGCCTGCTCGGCCTGATCGCGTGCCGCATTGAGCTCCTGTTCGGTCGCGTCACGTCGACGCAGTTCGTCCTGCACGGCCTGCGCCATGTCGTCCAGCGCATGGCCCAGCAAGCGCAGCTCCAACACCCAGCCGGATGGCGGCGTGACACGGCCGTTGTAGTCGACCGCGGCATGGCGTGCCGCCACCTCACCCAGTTTGGAGATCGGCCACAGCACGCGTCGCCGCATCAGCACGGTGGACGCGAAGAGCAACGGCAGCAACGCCAGGTTCACCACGATCGCCGTTCGGATGGCGCGCTCCAGATCGAGGCGGCTTTCGTCGACGACGCCCTGGGTTCGGCTGGTGGCGAGACGACGCAACTCACCCGCAGCGCCGACCAGATCGGCGCGCGCTGAGTCGTACTCGGCGGTGTGCACCAACTGCACCGCATAGTCGCGGTCGGGCGGGCTGTCGGACACGAACTCCCGTGTTTCGCGGTCGTACAAGCCCTGCGTGGCCGCGAACGCGATCTTCTCGGTCGCCTGCATGCGCTCGGCCACCGCCATCACCTGACGCGCCGACATCAGTTCTTGCGGCGTGAACGCGAGCGCGTGCATGGCTTCGATCAGCGAGCGCGGCTTGCCGCCATCGGGGAGGCGGTGCTCGCGCCGGCCCGCGATGACTTCACGCCAGTAAAGCGCCAGATCGGCTTCCAAAGGCGGCGGGAGTTGCCCGTCACGCACCGCCAGGATGTCGTAGTAGTAACTGAGATAGCGCGTGTCGGCGGTGGTGGTGAAACTTTGCACCAGGTGCGCCAGCAGGTCGTTCTCCAGCAGCAGTTGCTGGATGAAGCTCTGCGTCTCATCGCGCCGCTCGTAGGCGGTGCGAAACGCAATGTCTGCGCGTTGGATCGATACCAACAGCCACAGGTTGGCCGCAAGGGCCAACAACAAGGTCGCAATGAACCCCCGCGATATCGATTTGAGCTTCATCGACAGCGGCAGCGCGAGCGAAAACAGGGCGGGGAACGCGCAATCATCACCCATTCTTGACGTGGAACAACCTCGTCAAAGCCTCGAATTCAGCGTTGCTATGGGTGCATTTCCGCGGCCCAAGGTCACACCGCGTCGCGATATAGCCAATTCAAGAAAGCTTAGAAGCAGTGCGTCGTTGCCCGGGCAGAGACGCCCATTGAGAATCAGGCGGTCGGCATGTGCCGACACCTTCGCTCGCCCGCGCGGCGACTCCGCATGAATTTCCAGCAACTGCGAGCCGTCCGTGAAGCCATCCGCTGCGGATTCAACCTGACCGAGGTGGCGGCTGTGCTGCACACCTCACAACCGGGCATCAGCCGACAGATCCGCGAACTCGAAGACGAACTCGGCGTCGACATCTTCGTGCGCGCAGGCAAGCGCCTGACACGGCTGACGCCGCCCGGCGAAGCGGTGCTGCCCATCGTCGAACGGTTGCTGCTGGAGGCTGACAACCTCAAGCGCGTGGGTGACGACTTCAATGCGCAAAGCACAGGCCGGCTGTCCATCGCGGCGACCCATTCGCAGGCCCGCTATGCGCTGCCCACCGTCGTGCGCGATTTCCGCGAGGTGTATCCCAACGTGACCTTGCTGCTGCACCAGGGCTCGCCCAAGCAGGTGGCCGAAATGCTGCTCTCTGGCGAGGCCGACATCGGCGTCGCCACCGAGGCGCTCGCGCACTACGAGTCGCTGGTGGCCCTGCCCTGCTACCGCTGGACGCACAGCGTGGTGGTGCCTCCCGACCACGCACTGCTCAGCGTCGACGGTCCGATCACGCTCGAACAACTGGCGCAGCACCCCATCATCACCTACGAAACCGGCTACACCGGCCGGGCGCACATCGATGACGCCTTCTCGAAAGCAGGTCTGCAGCCCCACATCGTGCTGAGCGCGATGGACGCGGACGTCATCAAGACCTATGTCGAGCTGGGCATGGGGGTGGGAGTCGTGGCCTCGATCGCCTTCGACCCTGAGCGCGACCGCACACTGCGCGCGCTGGATGCGCGACACCTGTTCGAAGTCAATCTGACCCGCCTGGCCATACGCCGCGGCACCTGGCTGCGCGGCTACGTCTACGCCTTCATCGAGGCCTTCGCACCAACACTGTCACGCACGGTGGTCGAACGGGCGCTGGCCGGCGACGTTGACCCAGGCTGAGCCTCCATTTCAGCGAGATGCCGCTGAAAGTCGGGCTTATCCCGAGTCTGGTCTGTCCGCGCGGCTCTAGAGTCGAGCCTCGCCATGCGCCTTGGGCCCGCCACCAGGAGCCGTCATTGCCGCAAATGCTCAAGTTGATCCCCGGCCAGATCATGCTCGGCATGCCCTTGCCTTTCGGCGTGCGCGACGAGAACGGCAAGCTGCTGCTGGCGCGCGGGCAACTCATCGCCACCGAGTCCCAGTTGGAAGCACTGCTGTCTCGCGGCCTCTATGCCGATGCGACCGAGGTCGAAGCCAGCCAAGGTGGGCGCAGCGACAAGGCCGACACCAAGCGGCTGACGATGTTCGACCTGTGGGACCAGGCGATCTGGCGCCTGGAGCGCGTGCTCAAGAGCATCGACCAAGAGCCAGTTTTTGCGCAGCGCTGCGATGAATTCGCCAGCCAGATGATGGGCCTGGTCGAGCGAGATCCGGACATTGCCATCTACCTCTCGGTGCGCAAGGACGAGCGGCGCCTGGCGCACTACGGATTGACACACTCACTGCATTGCGCGCTGGTCTGCCAGTTGATGGGCACCCGCAGCGGGTGGCCCGTCGATCGCATCCGCACGCTGGTCAAGGCGGCGCTGACGATGAACCTCGCCATCGTCGAACTGCAAGGGCGCTATGCAGTGCACGGTCGGCTCAGCGAAGAACAGATGACGGAGATCCGCAGGCATCCCGCGCAGGCGGTTGAGCGACTGAAGGCCGCCGGTGTCGATGACGCGGAGTGGCTGCAAGCGGTGCTGGAGCATCACGAGCGGCCGGGCGGCGGTGGCTATCCGAGCGACCTGAAGGAGGTGTCGGAAGCCGGCAACGTGTTGCGACTCGCCGATGTCTTCATGGCCAAGATCAGCCCGCGTGCCAGCCGGCCGGCCATACCGATTCAAGATGCCGCGCGGCAGATGTACAGCGAGTCGAGCGGCAGCCCTGCCGCGGCGGCGATCATCAAGGAGTACGGCGTCTACCCGCCAGGCAATTTCGTGCGGCTGGCCTCTGGCGAGTTGGCGATCGTGATCCGCCGGGGCGTGAGCGCACTGACGCCGGTGGCTGCTGCCATCACCGACAAGACCGGCGCGCCCACCATCAACACCAAACAACGCGATACCGCTCAGCCTGCCTACGCGATCAAGGGCATCGAGGCCAACTCGGCGCTGGCGCTGCGCGTGCCGCCAGAGCGGCTGTACGGATTGGTGGAGTAGCGCGCCCGCACGGTTCAGGTTGCAGCGGCACTCAGCCAACGCGTGATTCAAGTGGCCTCCGGCCGAGAACGGGCCCCGCCCGGACTCGCTCAGATCATCGCAGCCGGG
The DNA here is from genome assembly GCA_001464195.1 of Burkholderiales bacterium Ga0077547. Classification (GTDB taxonomy): domain Bacteria; phylum Pseudomonadota; class Gammaproteobacteria; order Burkholderiales; family Burkholderiaceae_C; genus PBB1. Next base: position 48,267 of record LNEY01000033.1, on the reverse strand, counting down.
TCGGGTTGTTCCTCGGTGAAGCGAGTCACCCGGCGCGGCAGCAGGTGCACCATCGAGCCCGTTTCGAGTTGCATCCGTTCGCGCAGCTTGCGGAACTCGGCCCGTGGCAGCTCGACATCGATGTAGGTGCTGTCGTCGAGGCGCTTGAACTCCAGCCGGGTGTTCGGCCCGACGGTCAGTGCTTGCGACAGCGTCACCGCCACCGCGCCTGCCTGCGGCGTGGCGACGACCTCCAGTTCATGCGGGCGCACGTAACTCACGTCGCGGCCGGTGGTCACCGCGCCCTGCGCATGGTCGAGTCGCCCGTGGAACAGGTTCACATCACCCAGGAACTGCAACACGAATGGCGTGGCGGGCTGGTCATAGACCTGGTCGGGCGTGCCGACCTGCTCGATGCCGCCCAGGTTCATCACGACGATGCGATCGGCCACCTCCATCGCCTCTTCCTGGTCGTGGGTGACGAACACGCTGGTGACATGCACCTCGTCGTGCAGGCGACGCAGCCAGCGTCGCAATTCCTTGCGCACTTTCGCGTCGAGCGCGCCGAACGGTTCATCGAGCAAGAGCACCTTGGGCTCGACCGCCAACGCACGTGCCAGCGCGATGCGCTGCCTTTGTCCTCCGGAGAGTTGATGCGGATAGCGGTCGGCCAACCAGTCCAGCTGCACCAGCTTCAACAGCTCGGAGACCTTTTTCTGGATCGCGGCCTCGTTCGGCCGCGTGGCCTTCGGTCTGACCCGAAGCCCGAAAGCGACGTTCTCGAAGATGGTCATGTGCCCAAACAGCGCGTAGTGCTGAAACACGAAGCCCACATTGCGGTCGCGCACGTCGGTGTGGGTGGTGTCCTCGCCGTGAAACAGCACGCTGCCGGAGTCCGGCACCTCCAGCCCCGCAATGATGCGCAGCAGCGAGGTCTTGCCCGAGCCCGAGGGCCCGAGCAAAGCGACGAGTTCGCCCGACGGGATGTCCAGGTTCAGGTTGTCGCAGACGACCGTCTTGCCGAAGCGCTTGTTCAGGTTGCGGATTTCAATGCTCATGTCGAAGGTTCCATCGTGCGGCGTCGGCCGGGTGAGGTCTGTGGGTTCAGGACCGTGGCGAAAGATCTGCAACTGGCGCTAGTGAATTTCAGTGATCACCCGCTTCTGTGCCTTGACGCGCTGCTCGACCGCGTACTTGAGCACCAGCGTGACCAGCGCCAGGCTGGCCAGCAGCGAGGCCACCGCGAAGGCGGCGGCGAACTGGTATTCGTTGTAGACGATCTCGATGTGCAGCGGCATCGTGTTGGTCTGGCCACGGATGTGACCCGACACCACGCTCACCGCGCCGAACTCGCCCATCGCGCGCGCGTTGCAAAGAATCACGCCGTAGATCAGCGCCCACTTGACGTTGGGCATCGTGACGCGCCAGAACAATTGCCAACCGTTCGCGCCGAGCACGCAGGCCGCCTCCTCCTGCTCGGTGCCCTGTGCCTGCATCAGTGGAATCAGCTCCCGCGCAACGAACGGAAACGTCACGAAGATGGTCGCCAGCACGATGCCAGGCACCGCGAAGATGATCTTCATGTCGTTGTCGATGAACCAGCTTCCGAACCAGCCTTGCAGGCCGAAGATCAGCACATAGATCAGGCCGGCGATGACGGGGCTCACCGAGAACGGCAGGTCGATCAAGGTCAGCAGCACGTTCTTGCCGCGGAAGTCGAACTTGGCGATCGCCCACGCGGCGGCGACGCCGAATATCAGGTTCAACGGCACCGAGATCACCGCGGCGATCAAGGTGAGCTTGATGGCCGAGAGCGCGTCGGGGTCGGTGATCGACGCCACATAGACATCCCACCCCTTCTTGAACGCCTCGATGAACACCGTCGCGAGCGGCACAAACAGGAACAAGGTCATGAAGGTCAGCACCAAGCCGACCAGCGTCCACTTGACCCAAGGGGCTTCGGTGGTGGCGTTTCGGATCGGGCGCGGGGCCAGGCTCGGCGTGGCTGCGGCGGGAAGACTCAGGTCGCTGGACGACATGTCAATGGCCTCAGATGCCGCCTTGACGCTTGCGCGCCCAGGCTTGCAGTGCGTTGATGACGAGCAGCAGCACGAACGACACCACGAGCATGACGACCGCGATGGCGGTCGCCCCAGCGTAGTCGTACTGCTCGAGTTTGGTGATGATCAGCAGCGGCGTGATCTCGCTGACGAACGGCAGGTTGCCGGCGATGAAGATCACCGACCCGTACTCGCCCAAAGCGCGTGCGAACGCGAGCGCGAAGCCGGTCAAGAGCGCCGGCATCACGGTCGGGAAGATCACGTGCCGGAAGGTCTGCCAGCGGTTGGCTCCGAGCGTCGCTGCCGCCTCTTCCAGCTCGCGGTTCAGGTCCTCGAGCACCGGTTGGACGGTTCGCACGACAAAAGGCAGACCGATGAACACCAGAGCGACGAACACCCCTACGGGCGTGAAGCTGACCTTGAACGGCAGGTACTGGCCGATCAGGCCGTTTTCGGCGTAGATCGCGGTCAAGGCGATGCCCGCCACCGCTGTCGGCAGCGCAAACGGCAGATCGACCAGTGCATCGACGAGGCGCTTGCCGAAGAACTCGTAACGCACCAGCACCCACGCGACCATCAGCCCGAACACGCCGTTGAGTGCTGCGGCCGCCAGACTGGCACCGAAGGTCAGGCGATAGGACGCCATCACGCGTGGCGATGTGGTCGCCTCCCAGAACTCCGCCCAGGTCAGCGTGAAGGTCTTGAAGAAGGCGGCCGACAGCGGGATCAGCACGATCAGGCTGATGTACAGCAAAGCGAAGCCAAGCGCGAGATCAAAGCCCGGCAGGACACTGTGCCGCTTCAGGAGCGTGCGGGTGAAGATCATCGAAAGCCTGGGGGAGAAGGAAGCACGAGAAACCGGGGAGCTCGCCGGACATCGGGACAGACCGACGCCTGGGCCAGCGCCACTGCGGCAGTGGATGTCAGCGCGGCTTCGCTGCGTTGATCACCTGGTCGTACAGGCCACCGTCGTTGAAGTGATCCTTCTGCGCCTTCGTCCAGCCGCCAAAGACCTCGTCCACGGTGAAGGTGCTGACCTTGGGGAACGCCTTGGCGTACTTGGCCAGGACCTTGGCGTCGCGCGGTCGCAGGTTGTGCTTGGCGGCCGCTTCCTGTCCGGCCTCGCTGTACAGGTACTGAAGATAGGCTTCGGCCTGCTTGTGCGTGCCACGCTTGTCGACGACCTTGTCGACCACGCTCACCGGGTTCTCGGCCAGGATCGTGCGGACGGGGTAGACCACTTCGAACTTGTCGCCGAACTCGTTCTTGATCAGCGGCACCTCGCTCTCGAAGGTCACCAGTGCGTCACCGATGTTGCGCTGCGCAAAGGTGGTGGTGGCACCGCGACCGCCGCCATCGAGCACCGGCACGTTGGCAAAGATGCGGGTGACCAGCGCCTTGGCGGCCTCATGGCTGACACCGCCGGTCACGCCCGCGCCCCAGGCGGCGAGGTAGGTGTAGCGGCCGTTGCCGCTGGTCTTCGGGTTCGGAATGATCACCTGCAGTCCGTTGCGGCCCAGGTCGGTCCAGTCGCGGATGTTCTTCGGGTTGCCCTTGCGCACCAGGATCACGCTGACGCTGGTGGTGGGCGAGGCGTTGTTCGGCAGGCGCTTGGCCCAGTCCGCAGACACGAGGCCCCCGCGGGTGTGCAGGATGTCGATGTCGTTGTGCTGGTTCATCGTGATGACATCGGCTTCGAGACCGTCGATCACGCTGCGCGCCTGCTTGCTCGAACCGCCATGGCTCTGGTTGATCGTCAGGCCTTCGCCCGTCGTCTTCTTCCAGTGGGCGAGAAAGACCGCGTTGTAGTCCTTGTAGAACTCCCGCGAGACGTCATAGCTGACATTCAAGAGGGTCTTGCCGGGCTCGGCCGCGACCCAGCCGCTCGCCAAGGCCAAGGTCACCGCCAGCAGGCCTCGACGGCCCAACGATACATATGAAGAGCGCATGAAGTCGGCCACCAATAGTTGTTTATCGAATGCTAAAGACCGGCCTCTGGGCCACTAACAAAGTTTTCCGGCCATGCTTATGCGAAAAACGATGAAACCGCCCGGAGGTGGCCTCATCGATGTCACTCAGCCGGGAATCACTTCTTCGTGAAGATCCGATCGAAGGAGCCACCGTCGTTGAAGTGGGTCGCTTGGGCCTTGTCCCAGCCGCCGAAGACGTCGTCGATGCTGAACAGCTCGACCTTGGTGAACTTGGAAGCGTACTTGGCTTGGGCCTTCGGATCGATCGGGCGGTAGTAGTTCTGGCCGGCGATGTCCTGTCCTTCAGGCGAGTAGAGGTACTCGAGGTAGGCGGTCGCCACCTCGCGGGTGCCGCGCCGATCGACGTTCTTGTCGATCACGGTCACAGGTGGCTCAGCCAGGATTGACACCGACGGAACAACAATGTCGAACTTGTCGGGGCCGAGTTCCTTGACCGCGAGGAAGGCTTCGTTCTCCCATGACAGGAACACGTCTCCGATGCCACGCTCGGTGAAGGTGATCAAGGAGCCGCGAGCGCCGGAGTCGAGCACCGGCACGTTCGCGAGGATCGCCTTCAAGAAGGCCTCCGCCTTGGCCTGGTCGCCGCCGGACTTCTTCAGCGAGTAGCCCCAGGCGGCCAGGTAGTTCCAGCGAGCACCGCCGGAGGTCTTCGGGTTCGGAGTGATCACGGAGACGCCGGCCTTGGCCAGGTCGTCCCAGTCCTTGATGCCCTTTGGATTGCCCTTGCGCACCAGGAACACGATGGTCGAGGTGTACGGCGCGCTGTTGTGCTTCAGGCGCTTTTGCCAATCGGCCGGAATCAGCTTGCCCTTCGCATGCAGTTCGCTCACGTCGTAGGCCAAGGCCAATGTGACGACGTCGGCCTCCAGCCCGTCGATCACCGAACGCGCCTGCTTGCCGGAGCCGCCGTGCGATTGCTTGACGGTGACGTTGTCCCCGGTCTTGGCCTTCCAGTGCGCGGCGAACGCCTTGTTGAAGTCGACGTACAGCTCGCGCGTCGGGTCGTAGGACACGTTGAGCAGCGTGACGTCCTTGGCGATGGCACCGAACGCGGTGACACCGACAGCCAGAGCGAGCAGCACAGAGCGGGAGTAGCGGGAGATGGTCATGAAGACGGTTCCTGAGTGAGATTTCCGGGTGTCAACGGCCACGCCGTGACAACGAGCGGTGAATCCTAGGCAGGGGCTTTCCCGCTGAAAACGAAGCGATTTGCGCTTGCTTATGCGGAATTCGACAGTTTGGCTGTCGATGGCGGCGGTGGGCGCCGCCGAGGCGGCTGGCTACTCGACTGCCGAGGGGTGCTCTATGAGGGTGGCATGCAACCACTCGCCCAGGGTCACCGCATCGGCTGGCTTGGCATACAAAAAGCCCTGAAGCGAGGTGCAGCCCATCGCCGTCAGCATCTCGGCCTGGACGTCGGTTTCCACTCCCTCGGCCACCACGCGAAGGCGCAGGCTCCTCGACATCGCAACGATGGCCTTCACCAGTTCTCGGTCGTCGGGATCGGTCTCCAGATCGCGCACGAATGACCGGTCGATCTTGACGCTGTCGACCGGGAAGCGTTTGAGGTGACTCAGGCTGGAATAGCCGGTGCCGAAGTCGTCGATGGCAATGCGGACGCCCAGCGCCTTGATTTGCAGCAGCAGTCCCAGCGTCGCCTCAGGGTCGGTCATCAGCGTGGACTCGGTGATCTCGAAGGCGAGCTGACTGCCTTCCACGCCCGTCGACTGCAACGTTTCGGCCACCATCTCGATGAAGCCCGCATGCGCCAGCTGCACCGGCGACACGTTGACCGCGATGGTGATGTGGCCCAGCGGGGTGCCGCGCCAGGCCCGCAACTGGTCGCAGGCGCGGCGCAGCATGGCGGCCCCCAGTGGCACGATCAGGCCACTTTCTTCGGCGACGGTGATGAACACGAGCGGGCCTTGCAGGCCGTGCTCCGGCCGATCCCACCGGGCCAGTGCCTCCAAGGCCACCGGCCGGCCACTGACCGCGTCGATGATCGGTTGGTAGTGCGCGATGAACTGGCCTTCGGCCAGACCGCGGCGCATATCCGCTTCCAGCTGCAACCGTGCCGAGGCCGCCTGGTCGACCGCCTTCGAGAAGAACTGGTAGCGGTTACGGCCTTCGCGTTTGGCACGGTACATTGCCGCGTCGGCATGCTTCATCAGCGTCTCTGGGTCTTCCCCATCGCTGGGAAACATCGCGATGCCCAGGCTGATGCCCACATTGACTTCGGTGCCTTCGAGTGTGCAGGGTACCGCCACCTCGCGCAGGACTTTCGTCGCCACTTCGCCCGCATCATCGGGACCACCGATCTCCGACAACAGCATCACGAATTCGTCGCCGCCGAGGCGGCATACCGTGTCGCTGCCACGCAGCGTGCGGGTCAGCCGCTGCGCCACGGTCTTCAGCAGTTCGTCGCCCACCGCGTGGCCCAGCGAATCGTTGACGTGCTTGAAGTGATCGAGGTCCATGAAAATGACCGCGAATCGGGCCCGATGGCGCAGGGCGAACTGACATGCTTGGTGCACCCGATCCTGGAACAGCACCCGGTTGGGCAGGTCGGTGAGGCTGTCATGGTGAGCCAGATAGGCGAGCCGCTGCGACAGCGCGCGGGCCTCGGACACATCCTGGAACACCATCACGGCGCCTTGCAGCTGGCCGTTCTTGCCCAAGATCGGCGCGACCGAATTCTGTACGCCGTACTCCTTGCCCTGCTGGTCACGCAGCACCGCATTCTGCGGAACGCCGGCGACGCGCTTGCCATAAGCACCGCTCTCGATCGGACTCGACAACGGCGCTGCCGTCACATGATCAAACAGGCGCACCACCTCGCCGAAGGCGAACCCTCGTGCGTCATCCAGACGGCGGCCGACCAGTTGCTCGGCCACCGGGTTCATGTAAGTGATGCGGCCCTGGTCGTCGGTGGTCACCACACCGTCGCCGATGGATTGCAGCGTCACCTCGATGCGCTCCTTTTCGGCGACCAACTCGGCCGCCAGGCGCCTTTGCTCGGTGGTTTCCTTGATCACCGACAGCGTGCGCACCGGGCGGCCCTGGGCATCGCGCTGCCAGATGGCAGACAGCTGCACATCCAGGACCTCGCCGCTTTTCGTGACCATCTGGTAATCCACGTCGCGCAGATACCCCTGCTCAAGAAACCTCGGGATGACCGTCTCTTGAGCCAGTCGCTGCGACTCGGGGGTCAGGAAATCGATCGACGGACGGCCCAGCACTTCCGAACGTTCATAGCCCAGCCGGGCCAGCCAGGCATCGTTGACGCTGAGCAGCCGCTTGTCGATGCCCACCGAATGCATCATCACCGGCGCTTTTTCATACAGGTTGCGGAAGTCGTCCTCGCGCTGCGCCAACTCGCCCACGCCGTGATGGATGCGCTCCAGGGTCGCCCCGAGCAGCAACGGCGGCAACAGCACCAGCATGAGCGGTAGATAAAACAGACTTTCATTCAGAGAGTGGATGGTCATCAGCGGCTGAAATACGCCCTGGGCGATCAACACGGCCACGGAGAGCGAGCACAGCAACACGCCGAGCGCAGCACCTGCGAAGCGCCCGACGGACGCCACCAGCACCAGCGCAATCGAGATGTAGACGTACGGATGGGGCAGCGCGGTCGGCGCGGTCAGCGAGATACCCACCACCAGCAGCAGGGCCAGCAGCACCGAAGCTCGCCGCAAATCCAGCCACAGCGGACGCCAGCCTCGGGCGGTCAGCAGCAGGCCCAGCGGTAGCAGCGCCACGCTGCCGATTGAGCTCCCCTCGAACCAGGACAGCCACACCCTGTCGATCGGCCCGACGCCCAGGGCGTACAGCAGGCTGGCCCCGAGCGTCGCACCGAAAAATGCCGGGACGACCCCACCCAGCAGCAAGGCCAGGGACAGTGAGCCCGGGCGGTTGACGCAGTCTGCAGGAGCGCAGTAGCGGCGCAGCAGCATCGCGGCGATCGAGATCTCGATCACATTGCCGACCGTGAAACTCAGGGACAGCAACCCGGCGTCGCCGAACAACCCATTGGCGGCGATGTTGCCGAAGGCGGTGGCGCCCAGCAGCACCGGCCACTGCGTCTTCGGCTTTGCCTGCAGCAGCGCCACGACAGCGGCATTGGCATACCAGAGCATGGCGATGTCCCCAGTGCGCCGGGACAGGAACATAGCAATCACGGCCAACGCAAAGAACAGCACAGCGGTCAAGACAGCGGAGGCGACCAGTGACTTGGGCAGCCACGCGGCTGTTGTCAGCGGTGACGACTGCGCGGACTCTTCAGCCACGGGCTTGTCTGGCGAGAATCGACGTGAGGCCATGCAGGGCTTGCCTTCTTCTGCTTCACGGCGCCGAGTGACAGGGGCACGAAAGTCGGCGCGGGCGGGCGGCGACCGGTTCGGGCAGGAGATCACCTCGATCTGACCTGCACCTGAATTCTGATGCTGGGTGCCAGCGCTGAGTGCCTGGAAATGCGGGCTGAAACACGCGTCTTTCCTTGCCAGCGAGCGAGATTTGCGGCGGCGCGGCGTCAGCCTGACGCTGATGAGTGTCCGTCGGCACCACGCACGGGCTTGACGTAGGGCTGGTCAAGTGGGGCCAACTTGGCCTCTGCGGGGTCCCCCAGGTAATGCGGCGACATGATCTGCACACCGCATTCATTGAACACATCCTGAATGTTGGCGTGCAATGCGCTCAACACCTCGGCGCGCGGTCGCGGTTCGTCGGGGATGGCCTGGCAGACCAGCCGGTACTCAGGGTAGAAGTCGGACAACGCCGTGTGGAACACCCGTGGTGCCGGCGTCGCCAGCACACCGGGGGTGCGGCGCGCTGCCTCGATGAGCAGACTCTCCACCTGTCGCCAAGGCGTGTCGTAGCCGATGGTCACCGTGGTGTCGACGACAAATCCCTGCCCGTGAACCGCACGCGAGTAGTTCTTGCTGACACTGCCGAGCACCAACGAGTTCGGGAAAGTCAGCTCTTCGCCCAGCCCGGTGCGCACACGGGTGATGAAGGCACCCATCTCCGTGACCGTGCCCTCATGCTCGTTGATGCGCACGTACTCGCCGACACGCAACGTTCGCGAGTACATCAGTACCAGCCCGCTGGCCGCCTGCCCGAACAGGCTGGATCCACCCAGGGTCACCATCAAGCCGATCAGCAGCGACAGCCCCTTGAAGGCCTCGCTCTGCGCTCCCGGCAGGTACGGGTAGGCCATCACGGCGGCGAACAGCCAGACGGCGATGCCAAACAATCGCTGGGTGGGGCCCGCGGTATCGGCGTCCAGCCAGCCGCCCTGCCGATCGCCGGTGGCGGCCAAGCGGCTGAAAAACGGGCGGAACAGCGCGATCACGCCGCGCGCGATCAGAAAGATGATGACGGCGACCATCAGGTCGGGCAGCGCGCCCAGCACGCCGTGGCCGATGTGTTCGGCCACATCGAGCAGGTAGCGGGTCAGGCCCTCGCCCCACGGCCGGCTGTACGGAAACTGGCGCAGCACATAGCTCAACCACTCATAGGCCAGCACCAGCGCCAACATCCACCACAAGGCGCGCACGGTGAGCCGCACCACCACGACCAATCGATCGGTGTGCAGCAACTCGGCACCGGCCACGCGCACACCGGAGGCGCTTTGCGTGATTCGCCGCGCCAGGTGCACCGTCGCCCAACGGCGCGCGCGCCACGCCGGCACCGCGATGGCCAACACGATCAGCGTGGCCAGCAGGCTGCGCCCCAGGCCCCAGAGCAGACGCTGGCTGTCGCGCCCCTCGCGCGTTTCAGCGAGCGCCAACCGCAGAGAGTCTCGCGCTGCGGCACTGGCCTGCGCGAGCGTCTGCGCGCGCAGCGGGTCGGCATCGGCAGGCGTCAACACCAGCGCCAGCTCGCCGTCGACCAGCAGCACATGACCCTGCGGCTCGACCTGAATGGTCACCTCGCCCTGCACCGCCCTGTCCAGCAACTCGCGCAAGATGGCTTCCGTGCGCTGCGCACGTCGCTCGGGTGGCACGCCCAGGTAGGGCGCGCGGAAAGTCGTGACGGTGCGGTTGGCCACCATCACAGGCACTTCCGTTGCCGCATCGGCAGCTGTCGCGCTGACCGGCGCCGGTGTTGCCTGCGCCCACACGGCCGCAGCCATCAACCACAGCCACAGCAGCAACACCCCGCGCTTGACGACACCCATCGCGGCCGCCCTCGGCTTCAGACCTGGCGGATCTGATGCAGCGCCGAAGGCACCGGCCAGCCGGCTTCCTGGCAGACCCTGATGATGGCTTCGTTGGTGTCGAAGTAGACCTGCCAGTAGTGGTCGGTGTGGGTGTACGGGCGCACTGAAATCTGCGGGCCTTCGAGCTTCATGTCGAGCAGATTCACCTCGGGCGGCATCTCCTTGGACACATTGGGAATCAAGACCACGGCAGCCTTCAGGCGCGCGATGGCATCCAGTGGGTCGACGCCATGGGCCAGCTGCGCAACCCGCTCGACACGCCGCACCGGCAGCACCGAGAAGTTCTGGATCGTGTCACCGAAGATCTTGCCATTGCCGATCAGCGTCATCACGTTATCCGGCGTGACGATGGTGGTGCCGAAGAGGCCCAGTTCATGCACCGTGCCGACCGTGCCACTGATGCTGACGAAATCGCCCACCTTGAATGGCCTGAGGATCAGCATGAAGGCGCCGGCGGCGAAGTTGCCCAGCAAACCGCTCCACGCGGCGCCGATCGCCACGCCAGCGCCGGCGAGCAGTGCAGCGAACGAGGTGGTCTCGATGCCGAAGTAGCCCAGGATGCCGAGCACCAAGGCGATGTTCAGCGCGATGGCGATGATCGAACCGAGGTACTTGGTCAACGTGGGGTCGACGTGGTTGCGGTTCATCGCCGCCTGCATCAGACCGATGACACGGCCAATCAGCCAGCGGCCGACGATCCAGAACGCCAGTGCCGCCAGCACCTTCAGCGCGATGTCGATCGCGGTGGTGCCGAGGAAGGTTTGTATCGATTCAATGTTCATCTGGAACTCCCTTGCCATGTGAGTGCTCGATCTGCGTGTGACTGCTTCCCGCCGTTCGCAGGTTGCGCCGCGGCCGGTTCAGGTTGTAGCCGAAATCCTGGCCCAGCCTGCCAATTTCAGGCAGCGCGCCGGCCTTGGTTAGGATCATCCGATGACGCTTGCTTCGAACCCTCCCTCGCCGATCGCGACCTGGCGCGTGCACAGCCTGCCTCTCTGGAGCATTTCGGTGCCTTTGCTGGCGGTGCTGACACTGGCACTGACCTGGGGCATGCCGCTCGGCCTGGGGCTGGGCGCGGCGCTCACCGCGGCCCTGTTTTTGGCCGTGGTGTGTGCGATCCACCATGCCGAGGTGGTCGCGCACCGCGTTGGCGAGCCTTATGGCACGCTGGTGCTGGCTGTCGCCGTGACGATCATCGAGGTCGCCTTGATCGTCGCGCTGATGCTGGCCGGCGGCGAGGCCGCCAACACACTGGCGCGAGACACGGTGTTCTCGGCGGTGATGATCGTGTGCAATGGGGTGGTAGGCCTGTGTCTGGTGGTCGGTGGTCTGCGTCACGGCGTGCTGGCCTTCCGCATCGAAGGCACCAGCCCGGCGCTGGCGTCGCTCGCCGCGCTGGCAGGCTTGGCGCTGGTACTCCCCAGCTTCACCACCACCACCAGCGGCCCCACCTACAGCGGCTCGCAGCTGGCGTTCGCCGGTATGGCTTCGCTGGCGCTGTATGGGGTGTTCGTCTTCGTGCAAACCGTGCGACACCGCGACTATTTCCTGCCGGTCGGCAGCAACGACGAAGACAGCCACGCGCCGCCGCCTGCCAACTGGATCGCCTGGACCAGCCTGGGATTGCTGATGGTGTCGCTGGTGGCGGTGGTCGGCCTCGCCAAGTCGCTGGCCCCGGCGCTGGAAGCCGGTGTCGCCGCGGTCGGCGCGCCGAAGGCAGTGGCCGGCGTAGTGATCGCACTGATCGTTCTGCTGCCGGAAACCGGCGCCGCGCTGCGGGCCGCGCGCGGCAATCGGATGCAAAGCAGCCTGAACCTCGCGCTGGGCTCGGGGCTGGCGAGCATCGGGCTCACGATTCCTGTGGTGGCCGCGCTGTCTCCGTGGTTTCCGTTTCCGCTGGTGCTGGGCCTGCGCCCGATCGACATCGTGCTGCTGATGCTCACGCTGGTGGTGGGCACGCTGACCCTGGGCAGCGGACGCGCCACCGTGATGCAGGGTGCGGTGCACCTGGTGCTTTTCGCCGCTTTCTTGTTCCTGACCGTGGTGCCCTGAGCGGGCTGTGTCAATACAAGCGGACAGCGCTGTCGATGATCCAGGTTCGACGGATTTCGATCACGTCGTACTCCCGAGCCAGCGCCGGCTGAAAGGCTGGATAAGGCAACAAGCTCTCCACGATGCGGCGTATGGCCTCATCGATGTCCGGCACGCCACTGGAGAGCAGAAAGGTCACTGATTCCACCGACCCGTCGCTGCGGATCGCCACCGTGACCAAGGGGTTGCCGTGAGGCTGCCTGGCCAGCTCGCGGATGCGGTCGACAGTCATGTTCAGCTCGATCTTGCGGGCCCAGGCTTCGGCGTACAGAACGAGTTCGGTGTTGGGGTCGGTGCGCCCAAAGAGGCGGCCACGACGTGCACCGCGCGACGACGGCTCCAGGCGGGCCGCCAGGTTCGCGGCCTCTGAGGCCGCTGCGCGCCGGGCCGCTTCTTCATCCAGCTGGCGACCCATCGCGCGCCGCGAGGCTTCGCGCCGCGCCTCGTCCCGCGCAGCTTCGGCCTGGGCAGCCTCTCGTCGGCCTGCTTCGAGACGTGCGGCCTCTTGTCGCGCCGCCTCCTGTCGGGCGAGTTCCTGGCGGCCTGCTTCCTGGCGAGCAGCCTCTTGCCGGGCAGCTTCCTCCCGCAGCGATTGCTGCTGCGCCGCCTGCTGGCGTTCGGCCTCCAAGCGCGCGCTCTCGATGCGCTGTGCCTCCAGTCGCGCGGCCTCGATCCGCTGTGCTTCCCGCCGTGCCGATTCCTGGCGGGCAGCCTGCTCTCGTGCAAGCTCCTGGCGCGCTGCGTCCTGCCGCGCGATCTCAAGGCGCTGCGCCTCACGCTCCTTTTCAAGCCGCTCTGCCTCGAGGCGTTCCGCTTCCCGGCGGGCAGTCTCGTTGCGTTCACTCTCGAGCCGCGCGGCCTCCAGCCACTGCGCCTGCCGCTGTGCCTCTTGCGCTAAACGGTCGGCTTCAGCCTGCTCCACGGCCGGGACGGGTTGTTCAACGAACACTTCCGCAGGTGCCGACGCAGCGGCCGCCGGGCTCGATGGCGCAGACGCTGCCGCCGACGCGGGCGTCGGCGCGGAGGCGGCCTCAGGTGGCACCACCCAGGTGGCTTCCTCGGTTCGCTCGACCGCCATCACGGTTGGCGCCGCGGGGATGGCCTGCACCAACTCGGTGGGTGGCTCGGTGGGTGGCTGGGGCGGCAATTCGGCGGCGGCGGGCGCGGCGGACGTCTCTGGTTCAGCCTCTGGGGGCGGGACGGGGTCGGGTGCGGGTTCCGGCTTGGCGTCGACAGGCACTGCCTCTTCGCTCGGTGCAGAGAGAGCCTCAGACGCAGCGGCCAAAGACGTCTCCAGCGCTGCGGGGGGGGCAGCCGGGGGGGCTGCAGGCGCGGCGAGGGCTGGCACGGGTTCGGGCGCAACCGGCGCGACCACCGCCAACGCTGCCTGCTCGCGCGCAGGCATCAGCACCACGCGCAGGTCAGGCGCCTCGGCGCGACGCTGTTGCCAGGGCAAGGAAAATCCGGGGACACCCCAGCCCTGCCCGCCCAAGGTCAGGCTCAGCAACAACGCGTGTATCAGCAACGAGAGCGCCAGCGCAAACGTCAGCGACCGTCGCCTCGCGCTGACGCGCGGCCAGGGCTGAGGAGACTTCGGCGCTGACCGATTCACCGGGCTAGTAACCCGTCGTGCGCGGCAGCTCGAGCTGCAATGGTCCGCTGCGCTGCCAGGTCGCGGCCTCTTCGGTCAGCAGGTAATGCGTGCGCGGATGGTTCTCCAACCAACCGGGCTGCCAGCTGAGCTCGGCCACCGTGCCGCTGCGCCGCAGGGCGATCGCATGCTTGTCCACCGTGCCGCGGGCGTGGCACTTGATGATGGCCAGCCGCAGGCACAAGGTCTGCCAGGCGAAGTCGGACTGCGTGAGACTGGCTTCGACCTTGCGCAAGCCGCCACGCTGCGCCAACACCAACTCAGCCAGACGGCGCTGCTGAGACTGCGAGAACCCCGGCGCATCCACGTGGCCCAGCATGTAGGCGCTGTGACGGTGGTGATCGTGGTGCGACACCATCATGCCGATCTCGTGCAAGGCACAGGCCCATTGCAGCTCACGCCGTGAATCTCGGCTGGCGTCGGGCTGCACGTGGTGATACAGCTGCTCGGCCACTTGCGCCACGCGCAGCGCCTGCGGCTCATCGACCAGGAACCGGCGCTGCAGCTCGCGCACCGAGCTGTCGCGCATGTCTTCGCCGTCGTTGGGCTGCTGGCTGGCGTTGAGCCGCTCGTCCAGGTCGAAGATCACGCCCTGGCGCAGTGCCCCGCGCGCAGGCAGCAGCGCATCGATGCCGAAATGCGTGGCGAGCGTGTAGAGGATGGACAGGCCCCCGGCGATGATCGCTCGGCGGTCTTCCTTCAACCCCGCCAGCGCCAGGCGATCGACTCGGCCAGCAGCGATGCACTGCTCCATCAACCAGCGCAACCCGCTCGGGGTGATGCGTCCATCGGTGACGCGATTGGCCTGCAGCAATTGCGAGACCGCACCCACCGTGCCCGACGAGCCCAGGGCCTCGACCCAGTGGTCTGGCGCAAATGGCTGCAGCGCCTCTTCGAGCTCTGCGCCTGCGGCCACCTGCGCGGCGCGGAAGGCGGCCTCGGTGTAGCGGCCATTACCGAAGAATTTCATGGACAGGCTGACGCTGCCCACCTGAAACGACTCGGCGCGTACCGGCCTGCGGCCGTGGCCGAGGATCATCTCGGTGGAGCGCCCGCCGATGTCGATCACCAGCCGCGGTTGCGTGGAGGGCTGCAGCCGCGCCACACCAGCGTAGATCAGTCGGGCTTCTTCGCGGCCGGAGATCACTTCGATCGGATACCCGAGCACCGTTTCAGCGCGCGCCAGAAACGCGTTGCGGTTGCGCGCCTCGCGCAGGGTCTGGGTGGCCACCGCCCGCACCTGCCAAGAGGCCACGCCCTCCAGCCGATGGGCGAAGCGCTTCAAGCAGGCCAGCCCGCGCAGCATCGCCTCTTCGGTCAGCAGGCCGTCGTCGTCAAGCCCGGCGCCGAGACGAACCGTTTCTTTCAGGTAATCGATGCGGCGGTAGCGCACGCCGTCCAGCTGGCCCAGCTCCAGGCGAAAGCTGTTCGAGCCCATGTCGATGGCGGCCAGCAAGCCGCGCCAGCGGGTGCCGGCCGTGTCGAAGGAAGCAGGCCGTGCAGCCAGAGTCGAATCCATCAAATCATTGTCGGGGAAAAGTGTGACGCTGCGACCAACGCGGCGTGCGTGCACAAGACATGCCGAACGGGCCCAGCGATTGCTCAGCCGCGCGCGACCGGGCGCGCGGGGTCAGACGACCACTCACTCCATGAACCTGCATACAGCGCCGCGCCGTCGATTCCGGCCACCGCCATCGCCAGCAGGTTGTGGCACGCGGTGACCCCTGAACCGCACTGGTTCACGATCTCGCTCGCGGGCCGCTCTCCGATCAAGGCCAGCAGTTCGGTGCGCAACAGCTCGACCGGTTTGAAGGAACCATCGGCGGAGAGGTTGTCCTTGAAGAAACGATTGCGCGCGCCCGGGATGTGCCCGGCCTGCGCGTCGAGTGGCTCGACTTCGCCGCGAAATCGCTCGGGCGCGCGCGCATCGATCAATGCGATGCGGCCCAGCTGTCCTTGCAGCGTGTCGGCGTCGACGGTGCGCACCAGCGGGGATGGCCCGGCGCCGATTGGATAAGCCGCCTGAGCGTTCGTGGTGACCGCGGCGCTGTCGACGGCGAAGCCGGCTGCTTGCCAAGCGGCGAGCCCCCCATCGAGCACTGCCACCGGCGCATGACCCAGCCAGCGCAGCATCCACCACACCCGGGCGGCGAACATCGCGCCTTGACGGTCGTACACCACGACCTGCGTGTCCGGCGTGATGCCTAAGCGGCCCGCGGTGGTGGCGAACGCTGCACGGTCGGGCAGCGGATGCCGGCCGTTGTGTCCCGTCTTCGCGCCGCACAGGTCGCGGTCCAGATGCACATGAAGTGCGCCGGGAAGGTGTCCGTCGAGGTAGGCGCGCTCGCCCGCACCAGCGTCCGTCAGATCGAAACTGGCATCAAGGATCACGAGCGGGCTGCCGCTGTCGATCAGCTTTTGCAAGGACTGCGCCTTGATCAGTGTGGCAGCGTGATCCGCGGAGCTCACGGTGCGGCCTTCGCAGCGACCGGGTTCAGCGCGCGTGGTGTCAAAAGCGCTGGTGCATCGCTGAGTGACGTCAGCGCGTTGCCCATCGCTTCGCGGTACCAGGCATGAAATTGCTCCATGCCATCTTCCATCGGGCTCTGGTAGGGGCCGGACTCGTGATCACCGCGCTGCCACAGCGCCGCACGGCCCTGGTCCATGCGCATGGCGATCTCGTCGTCTTCCACACAGGTTTCGAGGTAGGCCGCCTGCTGGGTGTCCATGTACTCGCGCTCGAACGCAGCGATCTCCTCCGGGTAATAGAACTCGACGACGTTGGTGGTGTGGCGCGGGCCGCGGGGGTACAGCGTCGAGACCACCAGCACGTTCGGATACCACTCGATCATCACCCCTGGGTAGTACGTCAGCCAGATCGCACCATGCTTTGGCGGGCGCCCCTCTTGGTGCTCCTGCTGGTAGCGCAGCACCTCGTCGTGCCAGCGGCTGTAAACGCTGGAGCCCGGCTTGCCCAGGGCCTCGCCCGATGCGGTGGCGACGCCGACCGTCTGCACCGAGTAGTCGCGGCCCATTTCCCAGCGCAGGTCATCGGTGGTCACGAAGTTGCCCAGTCCGGGGTGGAACGGCCCGACGTGGTAATCCTCCAGGTACACCTCGATGAAGGTCTTCCAGTTGTAGTCGCACTCATGCACATGGACGCGGTCCAGCACATGCCCGGTGAAGTCAAGATCGGCCCGCGGGCCGAGTCCGGCCAGATCGGCAGCGATGTCGCGGCCGTTGTCTTCGAACACCAGGCCGTTCCAGCTGCGCGTCTTGTAGTTGTTCAGGTGCAGACACGGCGACTCCGCAAAATGCGGTGCACCGATCAGTTGCCCCTTCAGGTCATAAGTCCAGCGGTGCAGCGGGCAGACGATGTTGCTGCGGGTGTTGCCACGGCCGTGCAGGATCAGCGCCTGGCGATGACGGCACACATTGGAGATCAACTCGACGCTGTTCGGTGTGCGCACCAGCACCCGACCATCGCCTTCCTGAGGCAGTGTGTAGTAATCCCCGGGCTGGGGTACCGACAGTTCGTGCCCGAGATAGCGCGGGCCGTGGCGGAACAGGGTGTCCACTTCGCGCTGAAAGAGCGCCTCGTCGAAATAGGCCGAGGCAGCCAGGGGCAACGCGTTGTGCGCATTGCGGGGTCGCACAGGGTGTCCCGCGTCGGACACCGGAGCGCCGCGCGCGACAAACAGTTCGGACATGGCCGGGAGTGTCTCCAGGTAAACAGTGGGCAATGTGGCGCCAGGGGATCTTGGCGCCGCCGCCTCAGCGAAGTCACATGAAATGCGGGTCAGCGCTCATTTTAAGGCGGCGTCACAGCGAAAGACCGCTGACTACAATGAGGCGGTACTCCAATCGTTCATGGTCAAGTCCTCACACGCCCCGACGGCCCCGGTGCCGGCCTCAGTGCCCGCAGCGCCGCAGCCCACGATCCCGCCCGAGCCCTTGCCGGAAACCTACGAGGCCGCGCTGTCCGAGCTTGAGCGGTTGGTCGGGGCGATGGAGGCCGGGCAACTGCCCCTGGATCGTCTGCTGGACAGCTACCGGCGGGGGGCCTCGCTGCTGAATTTCTGCCGTGCTCGCCTCGAAGCGGTCGAGCAGCAGGTGAAGGTGCTCGAGGACGGCCAGCTCAAGCCCTGGAACCCGACATGACGGTTGCCGATTTCGACACCTGGGCACGCGCCCAATTGGCAGCGGTTGAAGACTGCCTGGGACGTTGGGTGCCCGCTGACGCGCCGGCGGGCCTCGGCACCGCGATGCGCTACGGGGTACTGGATGGTGGCAAGCGGTTGCGCCCGCTGCTGGCGCTGGCCGCGGCGCATGCGGTCGGCGGCCGGCGCATGGCATCGCTGCGGGCCGCATGCGCCGTTGAACTCATTCATGCCTACTCGCTGGTGCATGACGACATGCCTTGCATGGACAACGACGTGCTGCGACGCGGCAAGCCGACGGTGCATGTGCAGTTCGGCGAAGCGCCCGCGATGCTGGCCGGTGATGCGATGCAAGCGCTGGCCTTCGAGGTGCTGACCCCCGAGTCATCGGCCAACGTTGAGGAGGCCGTTCCGGCGGCGCTGCAAGCGCGGCTCTGCGGCCTGCTGGCCCGGGCCGCCGGCCATGCCGGCATGGCCGGCGGCCAAGCCATCGACCTCGCCAGCGTCGGCTGCCCGCTGGATGAACACAGCCTGCGCGACATGCACCGTCGCAAGACCGGTGCCCTGCTGCGGGCCAGCGTGATGATGGGCGCGGCCTGCGGCGACATCGACACCGCAGCCTGGTCAGCGCTGGAGGTTTACGGAGACTCGATCGGGCTGGCCTTCCAGGTCATCGACGATGTGCTCGACGTGACCCAGGCATCGGACAAGCTCGGTAAAACAGCAGGCAAGGACATGGATGCCAACAAGCCCACCTATGTCAGTCTGATGGGGCTGGACGCAGCGCGGCGACATGCGATGGCCCTGCGCGATCAGGCGCAATCGGCACTGTCGCGCTCGGCGCTGCGCGACACGGTGTGGCTGAGCGTGCTGGCTGACAAGGTGGTGGAACGGGACCGTTGACGATGAAACAAGCACTGCTCCAATCGATCGAATCTCCCGCCGATGTCCGGCGCCTGTCTCGCAGCGAACTGCACCGACTGGCAGGCGAGTTGCGCGATTACCTGCTGCACAGCGTGTCGCAGACCGGAGGTCATCTGTCGTCCAACCTCGGCACGGTCGAGCTGACGGTCGCCTTGCACCATGTGTTCAACACCCCGAACGACCGCATCGTGTGGGACGTCGGCCACCAGACCTATCCGCACAAGATCCTGACCGGCCGCCGTGACCGCATGGGCACCTTGCGGCAGCTCGGTGGCATCAGTGGCTTTCCGCGCCGCGACGAAAGCGAGTACGACACGTTCGGCACCGCGCATTCATCGACATCGATCTCGGCAGCGCTCGGCATGGCGGTGGGCGCTGCACTGAAGGGAGAGCACCGCAAGTCGATCGCGGTCATCGGCGACGGCGCCATGAGCGCTGGCATGGCATTCGAGGCGCTCAACAACGCCGGCGTCGCCGGTGCCGACGTGCTGGTGATCCTGAACGACAACGACATGTCGATCTCGCCGCCGGTGGGCGCGCTGAATCGCTACCTGGCGCGGCTGATGAGCGGTCGTTTCTATGCCAATGCGCGTGACACCGCGAAGTCGGTATTGAAGAACGCGCCGCCGCTGCTGGAACTGGCGCGCCGCTTCGAGTCGCATGCCAAGGGCATGGTCGTGCCGGGCACGATCTTCGAGGAGTTCGGCTTCAACTACGTGGGCCCGATCGACGGCCACGACCTCGACGCACTGATCCCGACGCTGGAGAACCTGCGCAACCTGAAAGGGCCGCAGTTCCTGCACGTGGTCACCAAGAAGGGCCAGGGCTACAAGCTGGCCGAGAACGACCCGATCAACTACCACGGGCCCGGCAAGTTCGACCCGGCGGTGGGCATCAAGGCCGCAGCGCCCGGCAAGCCGACCTTCACCCAGGTCTTCGGCAGCTGGCTGTGCGACATGGCGGCACAGGACGAGCGGCTGGTCGGCATCACACCGGCGATGCGCGAAGGCTCGGGCATGGTGGAGTTTGAGCGCCGCTTTCCGAACCGGTATCACGACGTCGGCATCGCCGAGCAGCACGCGGTGACCTTCGCCGCGGGCATCGCCTGCGAGGGCTTGAAGCCAGTCGTTGCGATCTATTCCACCTTCTTGCAGCGCGCCTACGACCAGCTGATCCACGACGTGGCAATCCAGAACCTGCCGGTGGTGTTTGCGCTCGACCGTGCGGGCCTGGTTGGCGCCGATGGCGCGACGCATGCGGGCAACTACGACATCGCCTTCCTGCGTTGCATCCCGAACATGAGCGTGATGACGCCGGCCGACGAGAACGAATGCCGTCAGCTGCTGTACACCGCTTTCCTGCAGGATCACCCGACCGCCGTGCGTTACCCGCGCGGCAAGGGTGTGGGCGTCGAGGTGCAGTCTGCGATGACGGCGATCCCGCTCGGCAAGGGCGAGGTGCGTCGCGAGGCGGGGCAGAACAACGGCGCACACGGCAAGCGCATCGCCATCCTGGCTTTCGGCACCCTGCTTTACGCCGCACTGGACGCCGCCGAGCGCCTGGACGCGACGGTAGCCAACATGCGCTTCGCGAAACCGCTCGATGCGGAGCTGGTCGCCGAGCTGGCGCGTACGCACGATGCGCTGGTCACTGTCGAAGACGGCTGCACGATGGGCGGCGCAGGCTCGGCGGTGCTCGAAGCGCTGCAACAGGCCGGCATCGCGACACCGGTGCTGGTGCTGGGACTGCCCGACGAGTTCATCGAACACGGCGACCCGGCGGTGCTGATGTCGCGCTGCGGGCTCGACGCCGCAGGCATCGAGCAATCGATCCTGAAGCGCTTCGGCGGTCGTCCGGCGCTGGTGCGGCCGGCTGTGCATCAGTGATCGGCTGATCGTCTCGGGCTGTCGAGGGCGCGGGGTGACCGGCTCCGCTCATGTCCTCCGGGCCGGATCACGGCCAGAACGCTTCCGGCAAGACCGATCCGGCCCTCCCCCTTTACTTCGCTGCGCCGGTCACCCCACACCCTCGACAGCAAGCACCATTGCCGCATGCAAAGGCTTCAAACCCAGCCTGCTTCGGTGGTGGCAGGAGCGCTGCGGTGGGCCGCTGTGTGGAGTGAAGTAAAGGAGGAGGGCCGGAGCGGCTTGAGCCGAAGCAAATGAAGGGTGAACCGGCCCGGGGGACATGAACGCAACACAGTGGCCCGCCGCAGTGCTACCGCGCCGAACTCGAAGCAGCAAGCCTCAATCTTCCCGCACGCAGTCAATCCCGTAGCGCTTGCTGCCGTCTTCAGCCTCTTCTTCGACCAGGCCGTGCACATCGGTGTCGAAGCCAGGAAACGCCGCGTTGAAGTCTCGGGTGAAGCGCAGGTAATCGACGATCTTCTTGTTGAACACCTCACCCGGGATCAGCAACGGAATGCCCGGTGGGTAGGGCGTCAGCAAGGTGGTGGTGATGCGCCCTTCCAGCGCGTCGATCTCCACGCGCTCGGTCTTGCGGTGCGCGATGTAGGCGTAGGCGTCGCTCGGCTTCATCGCCGGCTGCAGGTCCGACAGGTACATGTCGGTGGTCAGCCTGGCGATGTCACCCTTGGCATACATCGCGTGGATGCTCTGGCACAGGTCGCGCAGCCCCATGCGCTCGTAGCGCGGGTACTTGGCAACGAACTCCGGAAGCATCTTCCACATCGGCAGGTTGCGGTCGTAGTCGTCCTTGAACTGCTGAAGCGCAGTCACCATCGTGTTCCAGCGGCCCTTGGTGATGCCGATGGTGAACATGATGAAGAACGAGTAAAGCCCGGTTTTCTCGACCACGATGCCGTGCTCGGCCAGATACTTGGTAACGATCGACGCCGGGATGCCCGTCTTGGCGAACTTGCCCGACATGTCCAGCCCGGGCGTGATCACGGTGCTCTTGATCGGGTCGAGCAGATTGAAGCCTTCGGCCAGGTTGCCGAAGCCGTGCCATTTATCGCCCGCTTTGAGCACCCAGTCCTCGCTCTTGCCAATGCCGTCGGCGCACAGCTTGTCCGGGCCCCAGACCTTGAACCACCAATCCTTGTTGCCGAACTCCTTGTCGACCTTGCGCATCGCGCGGCGGAAGTCGAGCGCTTCGCTGATGCTTTCCTCGACCAGCGCCGGGCCGCCCGGCGCTTCCATCATCGCGGCCGCCACGTCGCAGCTCGCGATGATGGCGTACTGCGGGCTGGTGCTGGTGTGCATCAGGTAGGCCTCGTTGAAGAGGTGCCGGTCCAGCTTGCGATCGACCGCGTCCTGAACCAGCACCTGGCTGGCCTGGCTGATGCCGGCGAGCAGCTTGTGGGTGGACTGCGTCGCGAAGACGATCTGGTCCTTCGGCCGTGCGCGCTTCTTGCCCATGGCGTGGAAGCTGCCGTAGAAGCGGTGGAAAGCTGCGTGTGGCAGCCAGGCCTCGTCGAAATGCAGCGTGTCGATGTAGCCGTCGAGCGCGTGCTTGATGGTCTCGGTGTTGTAGAGCACGCCGTCGTAGGTGCTCTGCGTCAAGGTCAGGATGCGCGGCTTGACGGTCTTGGCATTGACGCCCTTGAGCAGCGGGTTGGCAGCGATCTTCTGGCGGATCGCCTCGGGCGAGAACTCGGCCTGGGGGATCGGGCCGATGATGCCGTAGTGGTTGCGCGTGGGCCGCAAGAACACCGGCACCGCGCCGGTCATGATGATCGCGTGCAGGATCGACTTGTGGCAGTTGCGGTCGACCACCACCACATCGCCGGGCGCCACGGTGTGGTGCCAGACCATCTTGTTGCTGGTGCTGGTGCCATTGGTGACGAAGAAGCAATGGTCGGCATTGAAGATGCGCGCCGCGTTGCGCTCTGAGGCGCCGATGGCGCCATCGTGGTCGAGCAGTTGCCCCAGTTCCTCGACCGCGTTGCACACGTCCGCTCGCAGCATGTTCTCGCCGAAGAACTGGTGGAACATCTGGCCGACCGGGCTCTTCAGGAACGCCACGCCGCCTGAGTGGCCCGGGCAGTGCCAGCTGTACGAGCCGTCCTGCGCATAGTCCATCAGCGCCTTGAAGAAAGGGGGCGGCAGACCGCCCAGGTAGCTCTTGGCCTCGCGGATGATGTGACGGGCCACGAACTCCGGCGTGTCCTCGAACATGTGGATGAAGCCGTGCAGCTCGCGCAGGATGTCGTTCGGGATGTGCTGCGAGGTGCGCGTCTCCCCGTAGATGTAGATCGGGATGTCGGCGTTCTTGAAGCGAATTTCCTCGATGAACTTGCGCAGGTTCAGCACCGCCGGGTCAAGCTCGGGGCCGGGCGTGAACTCCTCGTCGTCGATCGACAGGATGAAGGCGCTGGCGCGGCTTTGCTGCTGCGCGAACTGGCTCAGGTCGCCATAGCTGGTGGCGCCCAGCACCTCGAAACCCTCTTTCTCGATGGCCTGCGCCAGCGCACGGATGCCCAGGCCGGAGGTGTTTTCCGAGCGGTAGTCCTCGTCGATGATCACGATCGGAAAGCGAAAGCGCAGCATGGCAGTCCCAGTGGGCGGCGTGGAAGGAGCGCGGAGTTTAGGGCGTTTGGGCGAACCGCAGCCCGTCGCACCAGCCTGTCGCGCGCCGTTTGCGGGGCGCAAGCAACCTGCGCGAACTACACTGGCGCGCACTCCCACAACCACACCGTCAACAAGACATGGACATGTCACAGGCCACGTTCTGGTGGATCGCAGCCGGCGCTGCAGTGGCGGTCGAGCTCGCCACCGGTACGTTTTACCTGCTGATGATCGCGCTTGGCCTGGCCAGCGGCGCCGTGGCGACACACCTGGGGCTGGCCAGCGTGGTGCAGGTGGTCGTCGCGGCGGTCGTTGGCAGCGGCGCGACGGCGCTGTGGCACTGGCGCCGCATGCGGCATCCGCAAAGCTTGGTCGCGCGCGAGAACCGCGACGTGAATCTGGACATCGGCGAAACGGTGCACGTCGGCAAGTGGGCGGCCGACCACACGGCCCGGGTGACCTACCGAGGCTCCGCGTGGACCGCCCGTCTACAGCCCGGCTGCGACGCTGGCCCTGGCTTGCACCGCGTGGTAGCCGTCGAAGGCAACTGGCTGGTGGTCGCACCCCTGTCGGCGCTGGCGCGTCCGGCCCACTGAACTCCTCACTTCAAAGGCTCTCATGGACATTGCCGTCGTCATCGCGATCATCGCGGTCATCTTCATTTCACAAACGTTCAAGATCGTGCCGCAGCAGCACGCCTGGGTTGTCGAGCGCTTGGGCAAGTACGACCGCACCCTGACACCAGGGTTGAAATTCGTCGTGCCCTTCATTGAGCGAGTGGCCTACAAGCATTCGCTGAAAGAAGTGCCGCTCGACGTGCCGAGCCAGGTTTGCATCACGCGTGACAACACACAGTTGCAGGTCGACGGCATCATCTACTTCCAGATCACCGACCCGATGCGCGCAAGCTATGGGTCAAGCAACTACATTTTCGCCATCACCCAACTGGCGCAAACGCTGCTGCGTTCAGTGATCGGCAAGATGGAACTCGACAAGACCTTCGAGGAGCGCGACACCATCAACGCCTCAGTCGTCAACGCGCTGGACGAGGCGGCGGCCAATTGGGGCGTGAAGGTGCTGCGCTACGAAATCAAGGACCTGACACCACCGGCGGAGATCCTGCGCAGCATGCAGGCGCAGATCACCGCAGAGCGCGAGAAGCGTGCGCTGATTGCCGCCTCCGAAGGCCGCAAGCAGGAGCAGATCAACATCGCCACCGGCGAGCGAGAAGCGTTCATCGCCCGGTCGGAGGGGCAGCGTCAGGCCGAGATCAACCAGGCCCAGGGCGAAGCCTCGGCCATCTTGGCCGTGGCCGAAGCCAGCGCCGAAGCCATACGCAAAATTGCAGAAGCCATCCGTGCCCCCGGCGGCGAGCAAGCGGTGCAGCTGAAGGTGGCCGAGAAGGCCGTCGAGGCCTATGCACAGCTGGCGCAGAAGAACAACACGATGATCGTGCCCGGCAACATGAGCGAAGTCTCGGCACTGATCGGCACCGCGATGACCTTGCTGAAACCCAAGCCACCGGGAGCCAACTGAACCATGCCATTGAATGTTCTGGGCACCGAGCTCGTGCCCTGCTCCTACGACCCCTTGACCGGCTTTTTTCGTGATGGCTGCTGCAAGACCCGCGCAGACGATCTGGGCACCCATGTGGTGTGCGCCAAGGTCACGGCGGAGTTCCTGGCGTTCTCGCTGGAGCGCGGCAACGACCTGATCACGCCACACCCGGAGTACCGCTTTGCAGGGCTGAAGCCTGGTGATCGATGGTGCTTGTGCGCGTCGCGGTGGGTTGAGGCCGAGAAAGCAGGTGTGGCACCGCCGGTCGTGCTCGAGAGCACCCACCGCAAGGCACTCGATCACGTGCCGCTGGCTACGCTGCAGGCCCATGCGCTGGGGGGCGGGCCGAATACAGATTCAGCGTGATCAGCTGCACGGTTGAAGTGCGGTTTCGGGATTCCCCACCACTCAGTCGCGGGGTGTTGCTGGTGGATCGATATCGCTAAATTGAGGGTGTGCCGGCACACGGCGAACCACGGTTCGCTGCAAGGCGTCAGAAACATCTTCAATGGACAGCCATGCGGTCTTTCCCCTTTCTTCGCCCTACGCCATCGGATGTTGGAAACCGGCCCGAGGCCAAAGCTGACCGTGGCGTGCAGGAAGCCCTGCCCGAGCCCAAGCTCTCCGACCTGCGCGGCTGGTTCGACTCGTCCAGCGACCTGAAATGCGGCCTTCAGGTGCAGGAGGACGATTTCGATTCCCTGCCCGCCGACGTTCGGGCGGCTTTCCCACCGCGCTGACAACACCGCAGGCCGCCTGCAGCGCGGCTTCCGGCCGGGGTGTCGGCTAAACTCTGGGGCTTCGGAGAGATGGATGAGCGGTTTAAGTCGCACGCCTGGAAAGCGTGTGGGGGCTAATAACCCCCCGCGGGTTCGAATCCCGCTCTCTCCGCCAGACAACCAGTGAACACGGGCCCTCGGGCCTGTTTTTACATGCGGAGCTCAGCGATGAAAAGCATCCTCATGATGTTGATGGCACTGATGCTGTCAGCTTGCGATCGAGCTGGCGACGCCACCTCCGCTGGCCACAAGATGAACGCAGCGCTACAGAAGTGCGTTGATCACATGAAGGCACAGCAAGGCGACGCAAGCATTCCCGAGTGCACCTCCATGGAATGGCAGGCGGCGTACTTGAAAGCCAAGGACAGCGTCAAGGAGCCCAGCGCCGAACTCGATGCGATCGATCAGAAAGCCCTGCAACTGCGGCAGGAGGCTGCAGGGTTGATGCAGAACACAAGTCGATAAGCACGAGACGTCAGCGCACGACCGCAATCTGTTCGCGCACACCGCCCTTGAAGGTGTACAGCGTCAGCGCGCCGTTCTTGATGTCACCCTTGTCGTCGAATGAGATCGTGCCGGTCACGCCCTTGTAGCCATCGGTTTTTGCCAGTGTCGCCAGGTATTTGGCGGGATCGGCAGAACCAGCCTTGACCATGGCGGCTGCCATCACGTTGACCGAGTCGTAAACGTAGGGGGCATAGAGTTGGACCTCGACGTTGAACTTTTTCTTGAACGCGACACGGAAGTCATCCATCGCCTTCTTCTGCTCGCCGACCACACCGCCCGCCTCCGCGCACACCACCTGGCCATCGCCCATCGCACCGGCCGACAGGCCGGGCAAGGCCGCTGTACATAGGCCGTCGCCGCCCATGAAAGTGGCAGCGATACCGAGGCTCTTCATCTGGCGCAGCATGGGCCCGGCCACCGAGTCCATGCCACCGTAGAAGACCACGTCAGGCTTGCCGGCCTTGATGGCGGTCAGGATGGAGGTGAAGTTGGTCTCCTTGCTGGTGGTGAACTGGCGGCCCGTGACCTTGCCGCCGCTGGCAGCCACGCCCTTCTCGAATTCCTCGGCGACGCCCTGACCATAAGCGGTGCGGTCATCGATGACGGCAATCGACTTGCCCTTGAGCGTCTGCGACGCGTAGCGACCCAGCGTGCTCCCCAGATGCACATCGTCAGCAACGACACGGAAGGTGGTCTTGTAGCCCTGGCGGGTGAACTTCGGGTTGGTCGACGACGGAGATATCTGCGGGATACCTGCATCGCTGTAGATCTTCGCTGCGGGGATCGAGGTACCCGAGTTCAGGTGACCGATGACGCCGTTGACGTTCGAGTCCGCCAGCTTCTGCGCTACGGCCGTGCCCTGCTTGGGATCGGAGGCATCGTCCTCTGCCAGCAGCACGAACTTCGCCTTCTTGCCGCCGATGATCACACCCTTGGCGTTGAGTTCGTCGATGGCCATCTTGGCGCCACGCTCGTTGTCCTTGCCCAAGTGAGCGTCCGGACCGCTGATCGGCCCCACGTGCCCGATCTTGACCACCAGCTCCTGCGCGCAGACCGGTGCAGCGAGGGCTGCCGTCAGGGCCGCCGCGATCGCGAGCGATTGCATGTGTTGTTGGGTTCGCATGTCGTCCATTCCCGAGAAAAAGTAAAAAGTCTGAGCCGCCGTGTCAGGACGCAGCCGTATCGCTGTGAGGCGCTGCAGCACGCAGCCGAATCATCTCCCGTGACACCGCCAATGCCACCATGTCACGCAAGGCCGAGCCCAGTTCCTCGCGTGCCTGCTGCGCCAAGGTGTCGGCCAGTCGGTTGAGCAACGGCTGCATCGCCACGCGCAGTTGCTGTTCCAGCATGGCATCGACCTGGCTCTGCAGGTCGGTGAGGATGCGCTGGGCCAGCGCGGCTTCATCGATCGGAGGCGTGGATGGCAACTCGCGTGCCGGCACCTCGTTCGCCAGCACATCCACCAGCACAGGCGCCGTCTCGCTCGGCGACTCCAGGGTGGGCTCTGACGCCAGCAGTTCGGCCGCTTCTTCGATACAGACTTCAAGCACGCCATCGGCGTGCGCATCAACCGTGGATGGCGTTGGTGGGTCCACCACGACCAGTGGCACTGGCGGCCAATCCACGACCTCGGTCAGCGTCGGAACCCTCATCGGCGGGAGTGCAGGCAGGCTCAAGTGGCCACCTCGTGCTTCACCGGGGCACAACCGCGTGCCACGTAGTCGCGCCATCGCTGGCGCCCGGCGGCGCGCTCTTCTTCATCGTTCGAGACAATCTCGATGACCCTCGGGTAGGCCTCAAAGCCAGCCGTGAGCGGCGCGCCCATATTGATCAGCACCGGCATCGCGGCGCCGTGGCGAGCATCCTCGACCAGCCACACCGGGGCGCGCGACTGGGTCGCAGTGGGCTTGTCGTCACGCAGCTGTATGTGCGGCAGAAACTCGTCTGCCTCGAACACCCACAGTGCGCGGTCCAGCTCAGCGAGCGTGGCAGCCGATCCGGTCACCGCCAGTCGTGCGCCTTGGCGCAAGGCCTTGCGCAGCAATCGACACGCATAGTGCACCGGATCGGGCACATTGACATGGAACTGCACTTCGGTCATCGGATCACGTGCAGCCAGCGGGCGATCACTTGATCTGGGCCAGCACGAAGTGAGTCAACAGGCCCACGGGTCGCCCGGTACTGCCCTTGGCGGCACCGGACTTCCAGGCGGTGCCCGCAATGTCGAGGTGCGCCCAGCGGTACTTGGCGGTGTAGCGCTTCAGGAACATCGCAGCAGTGATCGCACCACCGGCTCGCCCGCCGACATTGCCCATGTCGGCGAAGTTGCTCTTCAGGCCTTCGTCGTACTCGTCATCGAGCGGCATGCGCCAGCACGGGTCGAGCGCCGCATCGCCTGCATTCAGCAGTTCAGTGGCCAGCGCGTCGTCGGCAGTGAAGAGGCCCGAGCGATGGTGGCCCAGTGCAATCACGCAAGCGCCAGTCAACGTCGCGATGTCGACCACCACCGCCGGCTTGAAACGCTCTGCGTAGGTGAGCGCGTCACACAGGATCAGCCGGCCTTCAGCGTCGGTGTTCAGAATTTCAATGGTCTGGCCCGACAGGCTGGTCACGACATCTCCCGGCTTCACGGCCGTGCCGCTGGGCATGTTGTCGCAGCTCGGAATGAGGCCGATCACGTTGAGCTTCGGCTTGATCTCGGCAATCGCACGCAGGGCGCCGAGCACGCTCGCGGCGCCACCCATGTCGTACTTCATCTCGTCCATCTCGGCCGAAGGCTTGATCGAGATGCCGCCAGTGTCGAAGGTGATGCCCTTGCCCACCAGCACCACGGGAGCCTGTGATTTCGCAGCGCCCTCGTAGCGGGCCACGATGAATCGCAGTGGCTCGGCCGAGCCCTGGGCCACGGCCAGAAACGCGCCCATGCCGAGCTTTTCGACCGCTTTGCGATCCAGCACCTCGACCTTCAACCCGTGTTCTTTGCCCAGGCGCTTGGCCTGCTCGCCCAGGTAAGTCGGCGTGCAGTGATTCCCAGGCCGGTTGGCACATTCGCGCGCCAGGGTGACCCCAGAGGCGATGGCAGCGCCGCGTTGCAGGCCGGCAGACACATCGCTGGCTTGCGCCTTGCCACACACCAGCGTGAACCGCGTCATCGCAGGCGGCTTGGCTGCGCTTGGCTTGGTGTGGCGATACAGGTAAGTCGCGTCGGCAGCGGCAGTCGCCAGCGCCTCGCCATGCAACGCGGTCAGCGGGTTGGCATCGGCCACCGCCACGGCAACATGCTTGGCGCCGCTGCCTTTGAGCTGACTCAGACCCGCCGCCACCGCGCTCTTGAACGACTTGACACTCGCTGCAGCCGCGCCGACCACCAGGAGGCGAGCCGCCTTCACCCCTGCAGGCCGGTGCAGGTAGAGGCTTCGAGCGGCCTTGAGCTGGAGATCACCTGTCTCCACGGCGTCGCTGATCAATGACGAGATCGCAGGGGCCAGGGCGCCATCGATCGCATTCCCATGCACGACAAGCAGCAGCGCGTCAGCGCTGATATCGGCCAACGACGCCGGGGTCGCCACTAGGTGTCTGAAGTCCATAATGCCTGCTGATCAATTGGGCTGACGATGTTATTCGATTCGACCTTGCGTCGTGACCTGGCGCGCACCTTCGGCGCCACGGTGGTCGTCATTCTGACCATCGTGCTGACGATGATGTTGATCCGCACGTTGGGCTTGGCCGCGGGCGGCAAGGCAGCGCCGCAAGACGTGGTGCTGTTGTTGGGTTACACCGCGTTGGCGCACCTGCCCACGATGCTGGCACTGTCGATGTTTGTCGCCATCATGGGCACGCTGGGCCGGATGTACCGCGACAGCGAAATGGCGATCTGGTTTGCCAGCGGGGTGAGCTTGATGCGCTTCATTCGGCCGGTGCTGCGAACCACCTGGCCGGTGCTGCTGGTGGTTCTGCTGATGTCGCTGCTGGTGTGGCCCTGGGTCAATGAACGCTCTGCCTTGCTGAGGGATCAGTTCGAGCGCCGGTCCAATCTGTCGCGAGTCACCCCCGGTCAATTCGAGGCCTCCGCCGATGGCAGCCGGGTGTTCTTCATTGAGCGCAATTCGCCGGACGGCACCGACGGGCGCAACGTGTTCATCTACGGCAGATTGAAGGACAGCGAATCGGTCACCACCTCGCGCACGGGTCGTGTCGAGGTCGAGGATGACAATCGCTACCTGCGGCTCGGGGATGGCCAACGCAACGAGATCGACCGTCAATCCGCAGAACGAACCTTATCGCTCTTTGATCGCTATGAGGTCATCGTCGGCGACCGGCTCACGTCGCCTCTCGATGAGTTGCCACCGAAGGCACGCGCCACGATGACGCTGTTGAGCAAGCCCACCGCCGAACACCTGGGCGAATTGACCTGGCGCCTGGGTCTGATCCTGGCAGCAACCAACATGGTGCTGCTGGCGATCGGATTGGCAGCGATCAATCCGCGACGAGCCAGCAATTGGAACCTGATGTTTGCCCTGCTGACCTTCATCGTCTACTACAACCTCATCAGCCTGTCGCGCGCCTGGGTCTCC
The DNA here is from genome assembly GCA_001464195.1 of Burkholderiales bacterium Ga0077547. GTDB lineage: Bacteria > Pseudomonadota > Gammaproteobacteria > Burkholderiales > Burkholderiaceae_C > PBB1. The sequence continues at coordinate 17,242 of LNEY01000033.1, read as the reverse complement.
AACGGAAAACTCGGGATGGGCTCGGCTTTGCTGCTCACACACGGCACCGCATTGCTGCTCGCCATGTACCTGATGTGGCGTCAGGATGCCGCGAAGCGCTTGCCACGCCGCGCCGGCGTTACTGGCACCTGAGGCACCTGGACCCGATGAAGACCGTACGTCGCCTGTTCTTTGTCGACATCACCATGTCGGTGATGTTCGTGTCACTGGCCTTCCTGTCCTTGTTTTTGTTCATCGATCTGGTCGACGCCTTGTCGGACATGGCCAAGTCAGGGGGATCGATAGGACTGGCTGCACTGTCCAGCATGCTGGACATCCCGGGTCACTTCTATGAACTGGCGCCGATCATGGTGCTGATCGGTACGATCTACACGCTGTCGCGGATGGCGCAATCGTCGGAATTCACGATCCTGCGCACCAGCGGGCTCGGCCCATGGCGCGCGCTGCGCCTGTTGGCCACCCTGGGCCTGGCGTTCGCCGCGTTGACCTTCTTGGTGGGTGACTACCTGGCGCCGTACTCCGAGAACAAGGGCGTCGATGTGCGGGCCTCGGCGCGTGGCAGTCTCAGCCATGGACGCTCCGGCGTTTGGATCAAGGATCGCCAGAGCACGCCTGATGGCGATCGCTCTTACTCCATCAACATCGGTCGCAGTGGCTCGCAAGGCGGCATGCTGCAGGTGAACATCTTCGAATTCGACGACGATGTCAGGCTGGTTCGGCAGATCACTGCGGCGTCGGGACGCATTGATGACCGAGGACACTGGGCGTTGTCGAATGTCAACCTGACGCGCTGGAACACCCGAGACGCCGGCCAGTCTCCCACCGTGAGCACTGAATCGCTTGAGTCTTGGCAATGGACAAACGGACCGTCTGCCGAAGTCGTCGCGTCTGCGCTGTTGCCCGTCTCGACGATGTCGACGGTGGAACTCTGGCGCTACATCGGCCACCTGGATGTCAATGAACAGGCGATCCAGGCCTACGAAATTCAGTTCTGGAAGCGCGCCCTGTATCCGTTCGCTTGCCTGGTGATGGTGTGCCTCGCATTGCCGTTCGCCTACCTGCACGCGCGCGCTGGAGGCATCAGCCTGAAAGTGTTCGGGGGCATCATGCTGGGCATCGCCTTCGTCGTGCTCAACAGCCTGGCCGGGCATCTGGGGCTGCTGCGCAATTGGACCCCGTGGATTGCGGCCGCCGCACCCAGTGTGCTGTTCCTGCTGATGTCGATGGCTGCTTTTGCCTGGCTGGTGCGTTACCGATGAGCGACGCGCCCACCGGCTTGCTGTTGTTCGCCCATGGCGCTCGCGACCCGAACTGGGCCCTCCCGTTCGAGGCAGTGCTGCGACGGGTGCGTGAGCAGGCCCCGAACATCGCTGTGTCCCTGAGCTTTCTGGAATTCATGGCACCCACGCTGCCGGAAGCCGGTGCCACCCTGGCGGCCCGGGGATGCACCCGTGTCGATATCGTTCCATTGTTCCTCGGCACCGGCGGCCATGTGCGCAAGGATCTGCCGCTGCTGATCGAGGCGATGCGCAGCGCGCATCCTCAAGTGGCCTGGACGCTTCAGCCATCGATCGGCGAAGCCCCGGGCGTCATCGAGGCCATGGCGGCCGCCGCGCTGCGGCGCACCGATACTGCAAACAGCCCATGAACCTGCACCAGTTTCGATTCGTCCAGGAGGCCGTCCGTCAGAACCTGAATCTGACGGAAACCGCCAAGGCGCTGTTCACCTCTCAGCCCGGCGTCTCCAAGGCGATCCTCGAGCTCGAAGGCGAACTCGGCGTGGACATCTTCGCGCGCCACGGCAAGCGCCTGCGCCGCGTCACCGAGCCGGGGTTGGAGGTGTTGAAGGCGATCGAGATCATCATGCGCGAGGTCAACAACCTCAAGCGCATTGGCGATGAGTTCTCGAACCAGGACGCCGGCACGCTGTCGATCGCGACCACCCACACCCAGGCCCGCTATGTGTTGCCCGAGCCCGTCGCGCGGCTGCGCAAGCGCTTTCCCAAGGTGAACGTCAGCCTGCACCAGGGCAATCCGCAACAGGTCGCGCGGATGGTCATCGAGGAGGTGGCCGAGGTGGGGTTGGCCACGGAGTCGCTGGACCGTTACGACGAACTGGTCACCCTCCCCTGCTACGAGTGGCAGCATGTCATCGTGATGCCGGCCGGGCACCCGCTGGCGCAGGTCGAACGACTGACCATCGAGCAGCTCGCGGTCGAGCCATTGATCTCATACCACCCGACCTTCACCGGGCGCACCCGCATTGACCAGGCCTTCGAGTCGCGGCGCTTGAAACCGAACGTGGTGCTTGAGGCGATCGACTCCGACGTCATCAAGACCTATGTGCGGCTGGGTCTGGGCATCGGCATCGTGGCCGAGATGGCGGTGCGCGACGACCCGCCGGGCGGCGATCTGGTGTGGCGACCCGCCGGCCAGCTGTTCGGCCAGAACGTGGCGCGCATCGCATTCAAGCGTGGCGCCTACCTGCGCAATTTCGTCTATGTGTTCGCCGAGATGATTTCCGAACGGCTGAGCCGCGCACTGATCACCCGCAGCCTGGGAGGATCAGGAGCCGCCGGCGAATGAGCGCGCTGGGCATCACCCCTTCGGTGAGGAGCAGACTGCCGGAGGTCGGCACGACGATCTTCAGCGTGATGTCGACGCTGGCGCAACGGCACGGCGCGGTGAATCTGGGACAAGGCTTTCCGGATTTCGGCTGTGACCCGCGACTGCTTGATGCGGTGAATCAAGCCATGCGACAGGGCCACAACCAGTACGCCCCGATGGCCGGCGTGCGGGCCCTGAGAGAGGGGATTTCCGAGAAGATCACTTCGCTGTACGGCCACCACTACGACCCGGAACACGAGATCACCGTCACCGCCGGCGCCACGCAAGCGATCCTCACGGTGGTGATGGCGGTGGTGCAGCCGGGTGACGAGGTGATCCTGCTCGATCCCTGCTTCGACAGCTACGCGCCCAACGTGGCGCTGGCGGGCGGCGTCGCGGTCCACGTGCCACTCGCGTCGGGCAGCTTCGCGCCGGACTTCGACCGCATCGCGCAGGCCCTCTCGCCGCGCACACGACTGATCGTCGTCAATACACCGCACAACCCGAGCGGTACCGTGTGGAGCGCCACCGACATGCAGCGCCTGACCGAATTGCTGCGGTCCACTCAGGTGCTGGTGATTGGCGATGAGGTCTACGAGCACATGGTCTACGACGGCGTGCAGCATCAAAGCATCGCGCGCTGGCCCGAACTGGCCGCACGCAGCTTTGTCGTCTCCAGCTTCGGCAAGACCTACCACGTGACGGGCTGGAAGGTCGGGTACGTCGCGGCCCCGGCTGCATTGACGGCGGAGTTCCGCAAAGTGCACCAGTTCAATGTGTTCGCAGTCAACACACCGGTTCAACACGGACTGGCCAACTACCTGCGCGATCCGCAACCGCATCTTGAGTTGAGCGCTTTCTACCAGCGCAAGCGCGATCTGTTCGTCGAGGGTTTGCACGGCACGCGGCTGCGACCATTGCCTAGCGCTGGCACTTATTTCCAGTGCGCTGATTTTTCAGCGATCAGCGATGAAGACGATCGCACGTTTTGCGAACGCCTGACACGCGAGATCGGCGTGGCGGCGATCCCGATGTCGGCCTTCTACCCGCAGCCGGTTCAGCAAGGGCTGATCCGCTTCTGCTTCGCGAAAGAAGAAGCCACCCTGTCGCTGGCGCTGGAACGGCTGCGCCTACTTTGACGACCCAGGACCGGCGGGCGGCAGGAAATCCAACTCCAGATCGACAGCGGTGCCCACCGGCTTCGCACTCGTCTGGGGTGCCAGCGGCAGCAGCAAATCGACGGGTTCGACGGGCGGCGGCTCGATCTCGCTGTGGTCTCGGGCCAGCAGATACAGGAACTGCAGCTCACTCAGGCAGTTGAGGTCGAAGGCCTCCGCCGGCGTTCCCCCATGAACCAGGAGCGACTCGACCAGGCGCATCGCCGCGGGCGGATCGTTCCAGGCCGACTCGATGCGGCGTATCTCGTCAGGGTGATCGTCTATCGAGGTGGCAATGGCCGGCTGGTCATCCCAGGCAGGCACTGTGCGATTGAAGCGTGTTTCGTACCGTTCACGCACCACGGCGTGGGCGTCGCGCTGGCCACGACGGCGATGGATGTCCAGAAGCATCAGGTACGGCATCGGGCACGCACCACCGGCGCCGCGAGTGAAGCCATCGAGCAGCTCGACCGCCGTATCTGCCTGACCCAGCGCGACGAAAAACTCGGCCTGCTGCTCGAGGTCAATGAGTGCGTCGGCCGTGACCGGCAACGCCGACGTCGCCGGCTCGGCGGGTGCACGGACGTCCGCTACGAACGGCACGGCAGCTGGTGTCGCAGCACGGTTGAACGGCAAGGGCCCGGTGCTGGCCGCCGCATCGTGTGGGTCGTCGTCTGTCCACTGTGCCGTGGCACGGGGCCCAGCCATGGTGCTGGAGGGCGCTGGCGTCAACCTGCTGGCGGTGGGACGCGTCTGCGCTCGCTCGGCACTCCAGGTCGGCCGGCTCGGACGGCGTGCCATGCGGCGCCGGTCCAGCAGCACGCCCAAACCGAACAGCAGCACCGCCACCGACACCGTCAGCGCCACCAGCCACGGCAAGGAGTAGCGGGGGGCTTCGGCCGCATCCAAGCGGGCTTGCAACTTCGCCGCGGCGGCGTTCGACACCTCGGTGTCGAGCCTCGACTGCTCCAGTCGGCGCTGCAACTCGGCGATCTGCTCGCGCTGCACCTCGCTGGCCCGCTCGGCTTCCGATGCAGCAGAGGCCGCAGCTGCGACCATCGCCGCCGCGGAGGCCGCCACATCGGCTGCTGTGGGCGCCGACGCGCCTGCTGTGATTCCTGGAACCACCGCCAGCGCGGCACTTCGCTCAAGTTGCAGCCGCGACGCTGAGGCGCGTGAACGCTGAGAGGCGACCGCCGCACGCCGTGACTTGCGCACCGCAGCACGTGCACTCTGCGCTTCGGCTGACGCCCGCTTGGCCGCTGCCGACTTCGCCTGGCGGCGCTGCGCGCGCGATGAAGCGGGCCTCCCAGCTGCATCTGCGCCATCGGCGCGGGCCATGCCAGATCCGGCGGCGGACATGCCACCAGCGCCCAGGCTGCTGTCCCTGGGCGTCACATCGGAAGCGGCGGCTGCGGCGGGCTCCGCCGCCGTGGGTACACCGCTCTCATATTCAGAAAGCGGTGGATCGACGAACACCACGAACTGCCGGCTGACGCGCGACGCACATCCGGCAGACACCGTGACCTGGAGCACAGGTTCGACCATGCGCACGCTGCTGCGGATGCGCAACCATTGCACCCCGCTGTCGGGCGACGGGTCGAGCCGCCATTGCAGCGAGCCTGGAGGCAAGGGGTTGTCTCCGGCGATCACCTCCGCGGCCACGCACCTCAGGGTGATTTGCTCGCTGGGATCGGCACTCACCGGTACGGTGATGTCGAGTGGTTGCCCCAGGGTGGTGGCGTTGACCACCTTGCCAAACCCGACAGCCATCGAGGGCTGCGCTGCCACGGCCAGCAGTGCACTGGCGACCAGCGCCGGGTAAATGATGCGCATGCTCAGGGACTCAGATCCGGGAAACGTAGCGAAAATTCACTCTAGCATGCGGCCTCGGTTTGGATCGCCGATCAAGGGCGCCAAAGGCAACGCGCTAGCGCGGACCGTGATTTGGGTCATCCAACGCGCTGTGCACCAACCACGAACTGCCCGCCGTGGCCGACCAATCTCCGCCGTCGGGGGACATCTGGCCCGTCAGTTGCAATGCCGATTGCACCGCCGCATCGAAGACCGTGAGGCACTGCGAGAGCGATTCCGGGCTCGGCTGCGCCAGTTGCAGCCGCAGGTACATCTTGCCGCGCAACGCCATCAATACGAACGGCTCTTCGCTGGCCAACAAGTTCTGCGTGGCCTTGGCGAGTTGCTCGCCCAACGGCCCATTGACCCAGGCCATTGCAAGCACGGTGTTCACGCCGAGTACCCCGAAGCGCGACTGAAGCAACTTGTCGAACGAGAGATCGATCTTCGGGAACATCGCCAACCAGCGCATCTCTTCCGGGTGCGACATGTCGATGATGGTCTGCGCCTCCTGCGTGTAGCGCTCGAAGGTCTCGTGTTCAAGCCGCTCCATCAGCGGGCGGGTCATGGCCAGCACCTGCAAGGCCCCAGGCAGATTCAGATCGAGCCGGATGCGCAGTTCGTCGCCGGCGATGTAGCTCCGCTGCGTCGGCCCCCATTCCATGCGCATGGTCTGGCCTGCGGACGGCGCTTCGATGACAAACCGCAGCCCACCCTCATCGCGGCGGTAGCGCATACCGGCCTGAGCGGCCCAAGTCTCGATGGCATCAAGGCCTGCATCAGCATGGCCGAGGCTGCGGGTCCACCACCGCTTCAAACCGGGCAGCATGCCGTCAAATCGCACTGGTTCCGTGCGCAGAAACATGAAGAGATCGACACGGGTGCGGCGAACATGGCAGGGCCAGTGTATTCGTGGGGCGCGGCGGACAGGAATCGAACCTGTAACCCCCAGCTTAGAAGGCTGGTGCTCTATCCGGTTGAGCTACCGCCACCGTTGACCGTGACCGCTGCGTCGAATCCGGTGGATCCGAATTCGCCAAGGCGGGAATGCGTCACCAGAGAGATCTCAGTGCGGGGCACTGAACGTGGGAAGTTGGTCGGGGCGGTGGGATTCGAACTCACGACCACCTGGTCCCAAACCAGGTGCGCTACCAGGCTGCGCTACGCCCCGAGCCTTGCATTGTATGCCGAACAACAGCCGCTGCGGACATCACTTACTGAGTCAGTTGACTCCACACCTTGTCTAGTCGTTTTGCGCTAACGGGCTGCGGCGTGCGCAACTCCTGCGCGAAGAGGCTGATGCGCAGTTCCTCGATCAGCCAGCGGTATTCCTCCAAGCGCGCATCGCGCACGCCCTTGCGCTCGGCCAACGCTCGCAGGTAGCGTTGCTCGATGGGTCGCAATTCAGCCATGCGCGCAGTATCGCGGGTCGGGTCCGAGCGCCACTTGTCGAGCCTCATCACCACGCCTTTCAGGTAGCGCGGCAGGTGGGCCAGTTGTGGCCAGGGCGTTGTTTGAAGGAATCGCTTGGTCACCAGGCGAGCAAGCTGCGCCTCGATGTCCTCGGACACCTCCTTGGGCGCCCGCACGTCCTTCAGCTTGCGTGCGGCTGCAGCAAGATCGAGCAGCACGGCCTGCGCCGCGCGCGCGATCTCGTTGGCAATCAAGGTCAGCCGCCCTCGCCCTTCGTCCACGCGGCGACTGAAAGAGGCCCCGTCGGTAGGCAGTGGATCCGCGAGAAAGGCGCGGTCAATGGCCAAGCCGATGATCTGCTCGCGCAATTCCTCTGCCGTGCCCAACGCCAAGTAAAGCACCGACATCCTCTGCAGGTCAGGAATGTTTTTTTCCAGGTACTTCAGGGCCTCGCGGATTTGCAGCGCGACCAGCCGCCGCAAGCCGTCGCGGTGGCGCGAGGAGGCGCTGGCGGGCTCGTCGAAGACCTCGATCGCAACCGCCGTTCCGCGGTCGATCAGTGCCGGAAAGCCGACCATGGTCTGCGCGCCACGGCGCACTTCAAGCAACTCGGGCAGCTCGCCGAAGGTCCAGTCGGTGTACAGCGCCTCTGCACTCGAAACCGATGTGGCAGGCCGCGCGTCGACCGGCTCCACCTTGTCGCGGGTTCGCAGCGACTCGACGGGCTTTGCCAGGTTCTGCGCCTTCGCGTCGGCGAGAGACGTCGCCCTCGCGGGCGTCTTCAGCTGCGCCAGCGCCTGGAAGGCCGAACGTGCCTGGCTGCCCAGCTCCGCCTTCAGTGTCGCCAGATGGCGGCCCGTGCCGAGCTGGCGGCCATGCTCGTCGACCACGCGGAAGTTCATGAACAGGTGCGCCGGGATCTGTTCGGCCTTGAAGTCAGCACGCTTCACGTCCAGCTGCGTTCTGTCTCGCACATGTTGGAGTACGGCATCGACCAGGCTGCCGCTTCCAAAGCCATGTCCGATGTCGGCGATGAACTCCGCGACGTAATCAGGCAGCGGCACCAGCCGCGAGCGCGGGCGCTGGTGCAGGCTTTTCACCAGCGCCAGCACCTTGTCCTTCAACATGCCTGGCACCAGCCATTCGCAGCGCTCGTCGCTGACCTGGTTCAACGCGTAGATCGGCACCGTCACCGTCACGCCGTCCTTCGCATCGCCGGGCTCGTGCAGATAGACCGCCGAGCAATCCACGCCGCCGAGCCGCACGGTCTTGGGGAAGGCGGCAGTGGTGATGCCAGCAGCTTCGTGGCGCATCAGCTCTTCGCGGGTCAGCATCAGCAGCTTGGGCTGGCGCTTGACCTCGTCGCGGTACCAGCGCTCCAGCGTCGCACCGCTGCACACCTCGGCCGGCAGCTGCTGGTCGTAGGACGAGTAGATCAGTTCGTCGTCGACCAGCACATCCTGCCGCCGTGACTTGTGCTCGAGGTCTTCGACCTGCTCGATCAGCTTGCGGTTGGCCGCGAGGAACGGTAGCCGCGTCTCCCACTCGCCTGCGACCAGCGCCTCGCGGATGAAGATCTCGCGCGCCTCGGCCGGATTCAACAGGCCGAAGTTCACTCGCCGGTTGCTGTACACCACGATGCCGTACAGCGTGGCGCGCTCCAGCGCGATGACCTCGGCGGCCTTTTTCTCCCAGTGCGGCTCGAGCAACTGGGTCTTGATCACGTGCGCCGCAATCTGCGGCAACCATTGCGGCTCGATCGCAGCGATGCCTCGTCCATAAAGCCGCGTCGTGTCGACCAGCTCGGCGGCCACGATCCAGCGTCCCGGCCTCTTCGACAGGTTGATGCCCGGGTGTCGGTAGAAGCGGATACCTCGCGCGCCCAGGTACCACTCGTCTTCGTCGCTCTTCACGCCGATGTTGCCCAGCAACCCAGCCAGCAGCGACAAGTGCAGCTGCTCGTAGGTGGCGGGCGACGCATTGAGCCGCCAGCCGTGCTCGGCCACCACGGTGAGCAGCTGCGAGTGGATGTCGCGCCATTCGCGCACGCGGCGCGGCGAGATGAAGTGCTCGCGCAGCAGCTGTTCCTGCTTGCGCACGCTGAGCTTGTGTTCGCGCTGTGGTTCAGATGCTTCCGCGCTGAGGCCCGCACCGCGCGAAGCTTCGAGCCATTTCCACAGCTTCAGTGTGCCGAGGAATTCAGAGCGCTCGTCATCGAACTTCTTGTGCGCCGCGTCGGCCGCCTGCTGCGCTTCGAGCGGGCGGTCGCGCACATCCTGCACGCTCATCGCGCTGGCCACGATCAGCACCTCGGTAAGCGCCTGCCGGCTGCGCGCCTCCAGGATCATCCGACCGACGCGCGGGTCGAGAGGAAGTCGCGCCAACTCCTGACCCATTGGCGTCAGCTCGTTCTGCTCATCGACCGCACCCAACTCGGCCAGCAGTTGGTAGCCATCGGCGATCGCACGGCGCGGCGGGGGTTCGATGAATGGGAAATCCTCGACCAACCCGAGGTTCAGCGACTTCATCCGCAGGATCACACCCGCCAGCGACGAACGCATGATTTCCGGGTCGGTGAATTTCGGCCGGCTGGCGAAGTCCTTCTCGTCGTAAAGCCGGATGCAGATGCCGTTGCTGACACGGCCACAACGACCCGCGCGCTGGTTGGCCGCCGCCTGGCTGGTCGGCTCGATCTGCAGTTGCTCGACCTTGTTGCGATAGCTGTAGCGCTTGACGCGCGCCGTGCCCGCGTCGATCACATACTGGATGCCCGGCACCGTCAGCGAGGTCTCGGCCACGTTGGTCGCGAGCACGATGCGGCGCGCGCTGTGAGGCTCGAAGACCTGGTCCTGCTCCTGCTGACTGAGTCGCGCGAACAGCGGGACCACTTCCACACCCGGCGGGTGGTGGCGGCGCAGGTGATCGGCCGCATCGCGGATTTCGCGCTCACCAGGCAGGAACACCAGCACGTCGCCGTCGGAACCGGCTGCCCCAGTCATCCACAGTTCGTCCACCGCATCGGTGATGGCCTGGTTCAGTCCGTACTCTCGACTGTCTTCGAAAGGGCGCCAACGCTGCTCGACCGGGAACAGGCGGCCTGACACCTGGATCACCGGCGCAGGCCCATCCGCACTCGCAAAATGATCGGCAAAGCGATCCGCATCGATGGTGGCCGAGGTCACGATCACCTTCAGGTCGGGCCGCTTCGGCAGCAACTGGCGCAGGTAGCCGAGCAGGAAGTCGATGTTCAGGCTGCGCTCATGGGCCTCATCGATGATCAATGTGTCGTAGGCGTGTAGCAGCGGATCGGTCTGCGTCTCGGCCAGCAGGATGCCGTCGGTCATCAGCTTGACGCTGGCGCCGGGCGACAGCCGGTCCTGGAATCGGACCTTGAAGCCGACGATGTCTCCCAGCGGCGAATTGAGCTCCTGCGCGATGCGCCTGGCCACGCTCGACGCTGCGATGCGACGCGGTTGGGTGTGTCCGATCAGTCCGCGGCCGCCCGCGCCACGACCGCGGCCCAGTGTCAAAGCGATCTTCGGCAATTGCGTGGTCTTGCCGGAGCCCGTCTCGCCACACACGATGACGACCTGATGCGACTCGATGGCCTTCGCGATCTCGTCGCGTCGTGCCGAGACCGGCAACGTCTCGGCGAAGGTGATCGGAGGAATCGGGTTCGCGAGCGGCTCATTCGCACGGGGCGCATGGCGGGGCGTCGGGCGGGCTCGCGGGGCAGACGTCATCGGGCCTTCATGCAAAATCGAGCATTATTTCAAAGCGCCACGATGAGCCTGGTTTTCCCGCACACGTTCGTACCGTGGTTCCGCTCGGTCGCGCCGTACATCCACGCGCACCGCAGCAAGACGTTCGTCGTTGCCATCGCCGGTGAACTGATCGCCGCGGGCAAGCTCAACACCTTCGCCCAGGATCTGGCGCTGATCCACGCGATGGGCATCAAGGTCGTGCTCGTGCACGGCTTTCGGCCGCAGGTCGAAGAGCAGCTCAGGGCCAAGGGGCACGTCTCCCGTTTCAGTCACGGCATGCGAGTCACCGACGCCATCGCGCTCGACTGCGCCCAGGAGGCGGCCGGGCAATTGCGCTACGAGATCGAGGCCGCGTTCTCGCAAGGGTTGCCGAACACGCCGATGGCGGGCAGCCAGATCCGGGTGGTGTCGGGCAACTTCATCACCGCCAAGCCCGTCGGCGTGATCGATGGGGTGGACTTCCTCCATACCGGGTTGGTGCGCAAGATCGACGCCATCGGTATCCGCCGCGCTGTGGACTTTGGCGCACTGGTGATGTTGTCGCCGTTTGGTTTTTCGCCCACCGGTGAAGCGTTCAATCTCAGCATGGAAGACGTGGCCGCGAGCGCCGCGATTTCCTTGCAGGCCGACAAACTCATCTACGTCACCGAGGTGAAGGGCATCCCGCTCGACACCACCGATCCTGAGAGCGCCATCGATCAGGAATTGGCGCTGGCCGATGCCGAGAAACTGCTGGCGGCGCTGCCCAATCCCCAGCAACCCACCGATACCGCTTTCTATTTGCAGCATGCGGTGAAAGCCAGCCGCAACGGTGTCGTGCGCGTGCACATCATTCCGTTTTCTGTCGATGGCTCGGTGCTGATGGAATCATTCACCCACGATGGTGTGGGCACAATGATCGTCGACGAAAAACTCGAAAGTCTGCGCGAGGCCACTGCCGACGACATCGGTGGTGTGTTGCAGTTGATCGTGCCATTTGAAAACGATGGCACCCTGGTGAAAAGGGATCGCACGGAAATCGAACGCGATATCGATTTCTACACAGTCATCGAACACGATGGCGTGATATTCGGTTGTGCTGCGCTATACCCTTATCCCGAGAAACAGACCGGCGAGATGGCTGCCCTGACCGTGTCGCCCGAAGTACAAGGACAAGGCGATGGTGAGCGGATTCTCAAACGCATCGAGCAGCGCGCGCGGGCGATGGGATTGAAGAGCATCTTCGTGTTGACCACACGCACCATGCACTGGTTCATCAAGCGTGGTTTCGAGCAGGTGCCTCCCGACTGGTTGCCCGAAGCGCGCCAACGCAAATACAACTGGGATCGCCGTTCACAGGTGCTGGTGAAGACACTGGCCTGAGCGTCATCCACTCGCTTGCCGCCCCCGCGGCTCACTGACTGAAATCGTTGTTACTGGAGACTTGCCCATGGCACGCACCGTCAATTGCATCCATCTGAAAAAGGTTGGCGAAGGCCTCGACTACTCGCCCTATCCCGGTGATCTCGGCAAGCGCATCTACAACGAAGTCAGCAAGGAAGCCTGGGCGCTGTGGATGAAGCATCAGACGATGCTCGTCAATGAAAACCGCCTGAATCTTGCGGACCTGCGCGCTCGCCAGTATTTGGCACGCCAGATGGAGAATTTCTTTTTCGGCGACGGCGCAGAACAGGTGGCCGGTTACGTTCCACCAGCCGCATGAGTATTTTTTTGTGAAACTGATCCGCAAACGAAAATCGCACGCTTAGCGTTGTTTTTGTGGTTTGATTCACACTGGTTATTGGCGCTTTGGTTTGATCGCGTGCAGAGTTTTGTATACTCGCATCGCGTCCGCTTATACGGTGCCCAATTAATCTACGTTCAAAGGAAAGCTCATGTCGACACTGAAAGAATTGCTGAATCAAAAGGCAGAACTCGACAAGGCGATTGAGTCGACGCGCAAGCAAGAACTTGCCAACGCCATTGCACAAGTCAGAAGCCTGATGCAGGAATACGGTCTGACCGTCGCCGACATCTCTGGAAAGTCATCCACGCGCGCACCCAGCGCCGCCAAGGGTGGCAAGGTCGCTGCCAAGTATCGCAATGCCGCCACCGGCGAGTCCTGGAGTGGTCGTGGCCTGCAACCCAAATGGCTGAAAGCTGCGCTGGCATCTGGCCGCCAGTTGAGCGACTTCGCAGTTTGAGCTGACAGCAGGCTCCCGGCGGTGGGATCCGGGAGTCTGCCGCTTGATTCAGTGGGCCGATCGGCTCCCGCGTCTCGGCTCGGAGGCGCCGCTAAACTGAAGGCGTGATCGCGCCCTCGTTCATCCAGGATCTGCTTGCCCGCGTCGACATCGCGGAGGTCGTAGGCCGACACGTCACCTTGAAGAAATCGGGCGCCAACCACATGGGTTTGTGCCCCTTCCACGGCGAAAAGTCCCCCAGTTTCGCGGTCAGCCCCTCGCGCCAGACCTACCACTGCTTCGGTTGCGGCGTGCACGGCAACGCAATCGGGTTCCTGATGGAACATGCCGGCATGGGCTTCCTCGATGCCGTCAACGATCTGGCTCAGCAGGTCGGCATGACCGTGCCGCAGGACGATCGATCCCCGGAAGAGCGCGCCCGCGCAGTCCAGTTGAAGGAACGGCAAAGTACGTTGGCCGATGTGCTGGCGAGGGCGGCGACGCATTACCGACATCAGCTCAAGGCCAGTCCACGCGCCATCGACTACCTGAAGCAACGCGGACTGAGTGGCGAGATCGCGGCCCGTTTCGCGATGGGCTATGCGCCCGACGGGTGGCGTCCGCTGGCCAGCGCCTTCCCGCGCTACGACGATCCACTGCTCGAAGAGAGCGGCTTGGTGATTGCGCAGGAATCCGATGATCCGTCCACCGAAGCGAAACGCTATGACCGTTTTCGCGACCGCATCATGTTCCCGATCCGATCGGTACAAGGCGATGTGATCGGATTCGGCGGGCGGGTGCTGGACCGCGGCGAACCCAAATACCTGAATTCGCCCGAGACTCCGGTGTTCAGCAAAGGCCGTGAGCTGTACGGCCTGTTCGAGGCACGAGCAGCGATCCGGCAGCACGGCTTCGTCCTGGTCGTCGAAGGCTACATGGACGTGGTGGCACTGGCGCAACTGGGCTTCCCGAACGCGGTCGCCACCCTCGGCACGGCATGCACCGCCGAGCATGTGCAAAAGCTCTTCCGCTTCACCGACTCGGTGGTTTTCAGCTTTGATGGCGATGCAGCGGGGCGGCGGGCGGCGGGTCGCGCGTTGGAGGCCGCACTCCCCCATGCCACGGACGTGCGCAGCATCCGCTTCCTGTTCCTGCCCGCCGAGCACGATCCCGATTCGTATGTGCGGGAGCACGGCACCGACGGTTTTGCCCGCTGCATCGAGCAGGCCGTGCCGCTGTCACGCCAGCTCGTTGCCGCCGCTCGGGAAGGCTGCGACATGCTGACGGCCGAGGGACGCGCACGCTTTCTTGCCATCGCCCGCCCACTCTGGTCGGCGCTGCCCGACGGAGCCTTGAAGCGCCAGCTGCTCGGAGAGATCGCGAACGTTGCCACCTTGGAGATCAGCGAACTGAGCGACCTCTGGGCCGCCGGCGCCGTGAAAGTTCGCTCACCTGCCACCGACGTGGCTGCCCCGCCGCGCCGGCTCGTCAGGGCGGCGCGTCAGGGCACCGCCAACCAGTTGGACCGTGTGCTGTGGCTGCTGCTGCACCGCGCAGAGCTCTGGTGGGAGATCGATGACGAAGCGCATGACCTGCTGGCCGACCAGACGGCACCCTACGCGGCGCTGTTCGCCAGCGTCGAGCGCAGTCTGCACGAGCATGGGCCCATCGGACCTGCGGCGCTGTTGGACGAACTGACGCGAGCCGAACATGACGACGAACTCGCCCGTGCCACGCTCCGCCGCATCGCGCAGCTCCACGACCCGGAAAGCGAGACGGATCTGAAATGTCAGCTCGATCTGCTACTCGATCAGTTGCGACTTCAAGAGGTCGATCACGAGCTGAAACTGCTGTTTGAATCCGGGCTGATGTCTCCGGACATCCAGGCGCGCAGCGCGCAGCTGATGCAAAGTCGATCCCGACTGAAGGCGGCCTTGACCCGCGCCACACCGCAGCCGACGTGAGCCTCGGACCGCCGTCGACCCGGTCCGCCGCGGCGCCATTTGCCGACGTGAAACGGTATAATCCTCTGCTGCGCTGAAATCGCTGCATTTCTCAGTGACTGCGACAGCATCCACCCGGACACCCAAGGTCATGGGCGTGATTGCCGATTTGATCCGGCGACATGGTCGGTGGGTTCTGATTCCAATTCACTGAATGCCGGGCTTGTCGAACAACGCGTTCGACTCCATCTTTAGAGACCATGGGGGTTGAGTCCCCCGTCCCATTTAGGAATTGCATGACTGCGAAGAAAAGCGCGCCGACAGCGGCCGTCAAGCCGGCCACCCCTGCGAAGGCCGCCACCGCGAAGTCCAGCGACAAAAAGACCGCCGCAGTGAAGCCGGCAGCAGCCAGCAAGACCGCTGCGAAGGCGGCACCCAAGGCCAGCGCTGTCGATGACAAGACCAAAAAGGGCCGCAAGGCCGCGAAAAGCGACGAAAAGGCCAAGAAGGCTGAGTTGGTCGAGGAGGATTTCTCCGACATCGAGGGCGACCTCGAAGGCGAGCCTGAAGTCGAGGTGGCAGACGACGCCGAGAAAGCCAAGGCCAAGCCCCTGCGCATGAAGGTATCGCGCGCCAAGGAGCGCGCGCTGATGCGCGAATTCGGCCTCGACGAAACCGCGCTGACCGAGGAGGAAGTCGCCAAGCGTCGCCAGGAACTGAAGACGCTTATCAAGATGGGCAAGACGCGCGGTTTCCTGACGCATCAGGAAATCAACGACCACCTGCCCGAGAAGCTGGTCGATAACGAGATCCTCGAAGCCATTGTCTCGATGCTCAACGACATGGGCATCGCGGTCTACGAGCAGGCGCCCGACGCCGCCACGCTGCTGATCGCGGGCGGCGGCACGACCACTGCCACCGAAGAAGAGGCCGAGGAAGCTGCCGAGGCGGCGCTGTCCACCGTCGACTCCGAGTTCGGCCGCACCACCGACCCGGTGCGGATGTACATGCGCGAGATGGGCACCGTCGAGTTGCTGACGCGCGAGGGCGAGATCGAGATCGCCAAGCGCATCGAAGGCGGCCTGCAGGCCATGATGCTCGCGATCAGTGCATCACCGACCACCATCGCCGAGATCCTCGCGTACGCCGACCGCATCACGGCCGGTGAAATGACCATCTCCGAAGTGGTCGATGGGTTCGTCTCTGAAGGCGAGGCCGATGACTACGTGGCCGAGGAAGACGTCGACTTCTTCGACGAGGAAGACGATGACGACGGCAACGGTGGCAGCAAGGCCCTGACCAAGAAGCTCGAGGAATTGAAGACCCAGGCGCTGGCAAAGTTTGCCAACCTGCGTGTCAATTTCGACAAGATGCGCAAGGCCTTCGAGAAGGAGGGCTACCAGTCGCCGGCTTACAACAAGGCCCAGCAAGCCATCAGCGCCGAGCTGATGACGATCCGCTTCACCGTCAAGACGATCGAGAAGCTGTGCGGCATCCTGCGCTCGCAAGTCGATGACGTGCGCCGCTACGAGCGCGAATTGCGCAAGATCCTGGTCGACAAGTGCGGCATGCCGCAGGACCACTTCATCAAGCATTTCCCGCCGAACCTGCTGAACCTGAAGTGGGCTGAAAAAGAGATTGCCGCCAACAAGCCCTACAGCGCCGTGCTGGCACGCAACCTTCCTCCCGTCCAAGAGCTGCAGAAGAAGCTGACCGATCAGCAGGCGCGCGCGGTTGTTCCGCTGGATGATCTGAAGAAGATCAACAAGCGCATGAACGAAGGTGAGAAATCCTCGCGAGACGCGAAGAAGGAAATGATCGAGGCCAACCTGCGCCTCGTGATCTCCATCGCCAAGAAGTACACCAACCGCGGCCTGCAGTTCCTCGACCTGATCCAGGAAGGCAACATCGGCCTGATGAAGGCGGTCGACAAGTTCGAATACCGGCGCGGCTACAAGTTCTCGACCTACGCCACCTGGTGGATTCGCCAGGCCATCACCCGCTCGATCGCCGATCAAGCGCGCACCATTCGCATCCCGGTGCACATGATCGAGACGATCAACAAGATGAACCGGCTCTCTCGCCAGCACCTGCAGGAGTTCGGCTTCGAGCCCGATGCGCCGACGCTTGCCGAGAAGATGGAGATCCCCGAGGACAAGATCCGCAAGATCATGAAGATCGCCAAGGAGCCGATCTCGATGGAGACACCGATCGGCGACGACGACGACTCTCATCTGGGCGACTTCATCGAAGACACCAACAACACGGCGCCGATCGAGGCTGCGATGCAGGCCGGCCTGCGCGACGTGGTGAAGGACATCCTCGATTCACTGACACCGCGC
>LNEY01000032.1 GCA_001464195.1 Burkholderiales bacterium Ga0077547 | reverse complement strand
CTTACTCGATGATCTTGGCGACGACGCCGGCGCCGACGGTGCGGCCGCCTTCACGGATGGCAAAGCGCAGACCCTCTTCCATCGCGATCGGGTTGATCAGCTTCACAGTGATGCTCACGTTGTCGCCAGGCATCACCATTTCCTTGTCCTTCGGAAGCTCTACTGCCCCCGTCACGTCGGTCGTGCGGAAGTAGAACTGCGGACGGTAGTTGTTGAAGAACGGCGTGTGGCGACCGCCCTCTTCCTTGCTCAAGACGTAGATCTCGGCAGTGAAGTGGGTGTGCGGCTTGACCGAACCGGGCTTGCACAGCACCTGGCCGCGCTGCACGTCTTCGCGCTTGGTGCCGCGCAGCAAGATGCCGACGTTGTCGCCCGCTTGACCTTGGTCGAGCAGCTTGCGGAACATCTCCACGCCGGTGCAGGTGGTCTTTTGCGTGACGGTGATGCCGACGATCTCGATTTCTTCGCCGACCTTGACGATGCCGCGCTCGATACGGCCGGTCACCACGGTGCCGCGTCCAGAGATGGAGAACACGTCTTCCACGGGCATCAGGAAGGCGCCGTCAACGGCACGCTCTGGCGTGGGGATGTAGCTGTCGAGCGCGTCGGCGAGCTTCAGAATGGCGCCTTCGCCGAGTTCGCCCTTGTCGCCTTCCATGGCGAGCTTGGCGCTGCCGTGGATGATGGGGGTGGCGTCGCCGGGGAAGTCGTACTTGTCGAGGAGTTCACGCACTTCCATCTCGACGAGCTCCAGCAGCTCGGCGTCGTCGACCATGTCGCACTTGTTCAGGAAGACGATGATGTACGGCACACCGACCTGGCGGGCCAGCAGGATGTGCTCGCGCGTTTGCGGCATGGGGCCGTCAGCCGCGGAGCACACCAGGATGGCGCCGTCCATCTGGGCCGCACCCGTGATCATGTTCTTGACGTAGTCGGCGTGCCCAGGGCAGTCGACGTGCGCGTAGTGCCGGGTCTTGGTCTCGTATTCGACGTGGGCGGTGTTGATGGTGATCTTCTGGCGCCGCATCAATCTGGTCGTAGGCCTTGGCCTCGCCACCAAACAACTTCGACAGCACCGTCGTGATCGCAGCCGTCAAGGTCGTCTTGCCGTGGTCCACGTGCCCAATCGTCCCCACGTTCACGTGCGGCTTCGTACGCTCAAATTTGCCTTTTGCCATTCTCAACTCCTCGAATACGAGACTGAAGATTCACAACGATGCCGAAAATTCATGGTGCCCATGGCGCGGATCGAACGCGCGACCTCTCCCTTACCAAGGGAGTGCTCTACCACTGAGCCACATGGGCCAAACTCAACCTGCCTGCCGCTCCCCAGCGTTGCTGGAAAACGGCCCGAACCCTGGAGCGGGAGACGGGAATCGAACCCGCGTCATTAGCTTGGAAGGCTAGGGTTCTACCATTGAACTACTCCCGCCCGAACCTCCGCAAGCCGAGGCCCGAGAGGGTCTAAAACTGTGTTTTTCGCCTTGGTGGAGGAGGCTGGATTCGAACCAGCGTACTCGTTAGAGGGCAGATTTACAGTCTGCTGCCATTAACCACTCGGCCACCCCTCCGCGGCGAGCCCAAGAGTTTACCACGTGATTTGGCCGCTGGGCAGAGGCTCAACTCAGTTCGAAAAAGCCCGGCGCATGGTCTTCGCCGCTCCGGGAGGCGTGAGACGCGTCGATAAAGCGGGCCGCTGCACCGAAATGACCACAGCCAATGAATGGCAATGGCGGGCGCAGCGCTGCCAGTGGCGAGGGGTGATTGCTGCGCAGCACCAGGTGCCGGGCGGGCTCTGTGTCGGTAATCAGCCCGGCCTTGGCTTGGGCATGCGAACCCCACAGCATGAACACCTTGGGCGAAGGATCACAAGCAACCGCGGAGATTATTTTGTCAGTGAGCACTTGCCACCCGAACTTCGCATGGCTGCCCGGAGTATCGGCCTCGACCGTCAGGCTCGCATTGAGCAGCAGCACTCCTCGCGCAGCCCACGCCCCGAGATGGCCATGGGCTGGCACAGGATGACCGAGGTCGCGGCGAAGTTCCTTGAACACATTGCGCAGGCTCGGTGGCACCGGCAGCCCCGGGGGCACCGAAAACGCCAGGCCCTCGGCCTGGCCATCACCGTGATAGGGGTCCTGCCCCAGGATCACCACGCGCGTGCGCGCGAACGGCGTCATCTCGAGCGCGCGGAACACCGCTGCCGGGTAGACCACGGCGCCGGCCGCCACACGGCGATCGACCTGATCGATCAGGCTGCGGCCCGCAGCGCTGGTGCGCCAGGCCTCAACGACCGGTCGCCAGTCGCCCTGCAAGCGATCGACCAGCGCGTCGAGCGGCTCTTTCAGGCGTGATTCGTTCATCGCGGGGCCGCGGCCGACGCTCAACGGCGCGGCACAACGATCACTGGAACAGATCGGCCAGCGCCTGTCCGGGATCGGACGCTCGCATGAAGGCCTCGCCGACCAGGAAGGCCGACACACCGGCGCTGCGCATGCGCTCGACATCGGCCCTTGCCAGCACGCCGCTTTCGGTGACGAGCAGCCGATCAGCGGGCACGTTCTTCAGCAGTCCGAGCGTGGTGTCCAGAGTCACCTCGAAGGTGCGGAGGTTGCGGTTGTTGATGCCCACCAGTGGCGTCTTCAACCTGAGCGCGCGGTCCAGTTCGAAGCCGTCGTGCACTTCGACCAGCACAGCCAGGCCGAGAGCATGGGCCTGGGCCTCGAGGTCGGCCATCTGCGCGTCATCCAGGCAGGCAGCGATCAACAGGATGCAGTCGGCCCCCATCGCGCGAGCTTCGAACACCTGATAAGCATCGACCATGAAATCCTTGCGCAGCACGGGGAGCGTGCAGGCAGCGCGGGCTTGCTCAAGGTAAGCCACCGATCCCTGAAAGAACTGCACATCGGTGAGCACGCTCAGGCACGCCGCGCCTCCGCGCTCGTAGCTCTCAGCGATGTCGGCCGGCACGAAATGTTCACGCAGCACGCCCTTGCTTGGGCTCGCCTTCTTGATCTCGGCAATCACTCCCGCCCGCCCGACCACGCTCTTGGCACGCATCGCCGCGACAAAATCGCGCACACCGCCCTGCGACTCGGCATCGCGTCGCAGCGAGGTCAGATCACGCCGAGCGCGCGCTGCGCGGATCTCGTCGCGCTTGACCTCGACGATGCGGTTCAGGATGTCGCTGCTCATGCCGATCCCGTTCCAGCCGCTGGCGCCGCCAACATCTGCGTGGCACGAACGAACTGATGGAGCTTGTCGCGCGCGCGGCCAGACGACAGCGCCTCGCGCGCCAGCGCGATGCCATCGGCCATCGTGGCGGCCACATCGGCCGCGTACAACGCCACCCCCGCGTTCAGCAGCACGATGTCGCGCGCGGCGCCAGGCTGGTCGTCGAGTACGGCCAGCAGCATGCGCTTCGAATCGTCCGGCGTCTCCACGCGCAGCGCGCGATGGCTGGCCATCGGCAATCCGAAGTCTTCGGGGTGAATCTCGTACTCGCGCACCTCGCCAGCCTGGATTTCGCAAACGAGGGTCGATGCGCCCAGCGTCACTTCGTCCATGCCATCGCGGCCGTAGACCACCACCGCGTGCTGCGCGCCAAGGCGCTGCAGCGCGCGCGCCTGGATGCCAACCAGATCGGGATGGAATACGCCCATCAAGATGTTCGGCGCGCCGGCCGGGTTGGTCAGCGGTCCGAGGATGTTGAAGATCGTGCGCACGCCGAGTTCACGGCGCACGGGGGCGACATTCTTCATCGCTGGGTGGTGGTTGGGTGCGAACATGAAGCCGACGCCGGTGTCGGCAATGCACTGCGCAATGGCTGCGGGTGGCAGCGCCAGATGCACGCCCAGCGCCTCCAGCACATCCGCGCTGCCCGATTTGCTGGACACGCTGCGGTTGCCGTGCTTGCTGACCCGCGCACCTGCTGCTGCCGCCACGAACATGCTGCAGGTGGAAATGTTGAAGGTGTGCGAACCATCGCCACCCGTGCCGACGATGTCAACGAGATGCTGGCGGTCAGCGACCTCGACCGGTGTCGAAAATTCGCGCATGACCTGCGCGGCCGCGGTGATTTCGCCGATGGTCTCCTTCTTCACGCGCAGGCCGATCAGCAGCGCGGCCAGCATCGCCGGCGGCATCTCACCATTCATGATGCGGCGCATCAGCACCAGCATCTCGTCGTGGAAGATCTCGCGGTGATCGATCACCCGCGCCAGGGCTTCGGCGTTGCTGAAGCTCATGGCCGCAACGCCAGGAAGTTCTTCAGCATCGCGTGGCCGTGCTCCGTCAGGATGGATTCGGGGTGAAATTGCACACCTTCGAGCGGTGTCGCGGTGCCAGCCAGCTCGCGGTGGCGCACGCCCATGATCTCGCCGTCTTCGGAGGTGGCCGTCACCTGCAACACCGCAGGCAGCGACTCGCGCTCGATCGCCAGCGAGTGGTAACGGATCACGGTGAACTCCTTCGGCAGCGCGGTGTACACGCCCTGCTCATCGGTCGAAATGACGCTGGTCTTGCCGTGCATCTGCACCTGCGCGCGGATCACCTTGCCGCCCAGTGCGGCACCGATGCTCTGGTGGCCGAGACACACGCCCAGGATCGGCAGCTTGCCGGTGAAATGTTGAATTGCCGGAACGCAGATGCCCGCCTCGGCTGGCGAGCAGGGCCCGGGCGACAGCACCAGCTTGTCGGGTCGCATCTCAGCAATGTCCTGCAAGGAGAGCTCATCGTTGCGGAACAC
Organism: Burkholderiales bacterium Ga0077547; assembly: GCA_001464195.1. Taxonomy (GTDB): domain Bacteria; phylum Pseudomonadota; class Gammaproteobacteria; order Burkholderiales; family Burkholderiaceae_C; genus PBB1. Next base: position 178,327 of record LNEY01000032.1, on the reverse strand, counting down.
GCGCACATCCTCACCCAGCTCGGCGAAGTACTGCACCAGGTTGAAGGTGAAGCTGTCGTAGTTGTCGATCATCAGCAGCATGTGCGCGCAAACCTTTGTGCTTGATGGGATGCAGCAGCACTGCACCCTGATTCCGTGCCCATTGATCAACCCGCGGGTAGCCGCGCCGACGCGGCGTGCTGGGTGGGGACTGGGCGCCCGCTGGGACGCCGTGGGTGGGTCAGGCAGATGGCCTGCGCCAACGCCCACTGGGGCGCGCTGCAGAGATGGATCGCTTTGCAAACATCCTGCAATTATGGCCGCGGTTACTCGTAGAGGTATCCGATCGGCTTGCCTTCGGTCCGCAAGGGGCGAACTTCCTGCCGGGTGATGATCTGCCCGGCGAGGCCGTCGATCTCGTCACGCTGCGTGGGCGTCCATCGGCACAGGTTCTCCATGCCCTTCAGCAGGCCCAGACGCAGGATTTGCGTGTCGTCCCCCATGCCGATGAGTTGGAGGGCGTGGCGGCTGGCGGTTACCACGTCGCCCGTCCCCAGTTCAATCACCTTGCCAGCGCCATCCCGAAATTCGGCGGTGCCACGAATCACCCGGTAGATCACCACCTCGGCTTTCGTGAACGAGTGGGTGTCGGCGGTGCCCGAACTGCTCTTGGGCAGCAGGGCATGTCCCTTCGGATCGGTGGCGATGATGTGGCCCGTGACCAAATGGCCGCTCGGTGCCTCGATGCCCATGTCTCGCACAAGGACAGGGGTAGGCGATTGGATCGGGGCTTCAGCCGACCCAGCGGCCAGCGGTTTGTAAAGTGCGTCGAGCGCCAGCGGATCCTGAAGCCAGAAGCCCGCACCGTAGGGTCGGTCATGCAGCGGGTGACACCAAGCCGTCCGCGGCGTGTCGGCTTCGTTGATCTGATCCGGGCCAACGATCGTGGGGTTCGGAAAACTCGTCGGGTCAGTGATGAAGGCTTCCAGGAACTTGGCCGAGTAACCCATGGCCATCGGCTCCGGCACCACCGACTGCGGGGCCCGGAGGTTTTCTTCTGTCGAAAGCCCAGACCATGTGTAGAAAAGCTGGCGATGCACGATGGCGCTTTGCAGCATCACCGTGCCGGGGCCGACGTGATGAAAGCGGCCGTCGTAATCGAAGGTGAACACGCCTGAAGTCACCATCACGAGCTGGAAACCGCCTGGCGGCAAGTGAAGGTGGAAATCGGTCGGGCCGGTGTCCTCCCGGTAGATGGGCAGGTTGGTCGAGACCTCGTGCAGCAACAAGGCTTCGTGGTTCGCCTGAAAGCCCTCCTCTGCGCGGTTGTAGAGGGCCTGCGGGCGATACGTCGCCTCGTACTTGGCATCCCGGTGGCGGTCGATCGCGACGAAGCTCTGGTGGTTCAGTCGAATCGGTTCGCCGCTCGGCCGCGCCAGACGGGCCCATCGTGTATCCACAGCAGCATGCACATTCATGGCGTTCTCCACTCTGCCAGCCTGGTCTGATGCGAGATTCACGCCAGCGTCAAGATTCGGCGTCGAGCCCACCTGGCGCTGCGGCGGCTGCGAGGCCGCGTCCTCAGGACAACTCGATCGAGACAGCGACCAGCCAGCCGGCGGTCGACACACGTTCAATGCGGCAGCCGGCGATCGCCCGACCGGGCGCGTCGTCCAGCACCGCGCAGCAGCCTGCCGACAGCATCAACGCCTCACCGTGTGGGGTTGCGGCCACACGCCACACCCCCTCGACGACCACCGCGGCGAGGACATGGCCCGACAGGACGGCGCCTTCGCGCAGGGCCTGCACCCGTGCGCACGCGGCGCCACGGCGCGTCATCACATTCAGCAACGCCAACGGCAGCTCGACGCGGCGAACCTCCGCCTGCCACAGTGCCTCACCGCGGTAGGCGACCGTGTCACCGGGCTGGTGCATCTGCAAAGTCGACTCGCCCTCGGCGCTCAGTTGAATCTGACCCGTGCCGAGCAACACGCTGCCCCGATCGACACCCGCGAATGCCGAGAAGGCGGTGCTTTGCTCGATGGTGGCGAGGCTGATGCGCCAGTCCCAGGGCGGCTCACCTGCTTCGCGGGGTTGCGCCGCGAGGGTTCGGGTGCGGCCGCCACCGTTGCGCCATGGTTCTTCGGGGAGCGCATCGATCGCGAAGACACGCCACCCCATCAGGACACCGCACCCACCCCGTATTGCCCCACCAGTGGCCGCCCGGCGACGAACCGCTCCAGTGCGTAGGGCGCCAGCGAGATGTCCGGCACCAGGCCCAGCGCCTCTTGCGCCAGCACGCGTCCTACCGCCGGCGACAGCTTGAAGCCATGGCCCGAGAAGCCGTAGCCCACCACCAGGCCGCTCAAGCCAGGCAAGCGCCCCAGCACCGGGTTCCAGTCGGGCGTCACGTCGTAGACGCCAGTCCATGACGACGCGAGGCCGGCTGTCTCGAAGCTCGGGAAACGCTCGGCCGCCTGCGCGCCGACCGAGGCCACGGTGTCCAGAGACACATCGCCCTGCTCGTTGTCGGGGCCCGGGAGCACCTCGCCGGCGATGCCTTCACTCACCAGCATCTGGGTGCCGCCGTAGCTGCGGCAATACAGCATGCCTTCGGAACCGAGGTCCTTGAATACGGGCATCGCGTAGGTGTAAGGCTCCGGCCCTTCGAGCGCCAGCACGGTGTGGCGCTCGGATTTCAGCGGTGTCGCAATGCCGGTCCACTGCTCGATCTGCGTGGCCCAGATGTTCTGCGTGCTGATCACGGTGCCAGCCAGGAAGCGGCCCTGGTCGGTGTCAACGCCAATGACCTGGCCAGATTCGACCAGCAGCTGTTGCACTTCGACGCCCTCGATGATCTTGACACCGCCTCGACGCGCGCAGCGCGCAAAGCTGGTGGCCACCAGATAGGCATCGGCGAAGCCGGCCTCGGGCTCGAAGCCGATCAAGGCCGCATCGTGCAAGTTGGCAATCGGCAGCAAGGCCTCGGCCTGCTGACGGTCGAGCAGGCGCACCTCGATGCCCTGCTGGCGCTGGCCGTCCAGGGCCGCCGCCAGGGGCTGGAGCTTCGGACCGTCGGGTGCGGCGATCAGGTAGCCGCACTTCACCAGACCGCTGGCAGCGTCTTCATCACCGAGGTAGCTCGCGAAATCGGTGAACACCTTCCACGACGCCTTCGCCATGGCGACGTTTTCCCGCACCGAGTAGTGGGTGCGCAAGATGCCCGACGACTGCGAGGTGGTGCCCGCACCGATCTGTGTGCGGTCGAGCACCAGCACACGCTTGGCGCCCAACTGGGCCAGGTGAAAGGCCACCGAGGCGCCGATGACCCCGGCGCCGATCACGATCACGTCGTAGGTTTGCATGCTTGCTTTCAGCAGGTAGTTTCACAGGTTGCCATCTGACGCAGCGTACCGTGCCCGCTCGGATGTCGGCGCTCGCGTTGGGCTGCACAGGCTTGACGGCACGCACAAACCGAACCAGTCTTCGGGCCTTGCCGCACCCTGCGCCCTGTTTGCGGCGCTTTCTTGCATGTCCACCCCTGACGCCGTTCCGCCTTTCCACTTCCAGCAAGGCACCCGCCCGCTGCTGCTGTCGATACCCCATGTGGGCACCCACATTCCAGAAAATCTGCGTGGCGACTACACCGCTGTGGCGCTGCAGCGAGCCGACACCGACTGGCATCTGGACCAGCTGTATGCATTTGCGCACCAGTTCGGCGCATCGGTGCTGCGGGCCACCCATTCGCGCAGCGTGATCGACCTGAACCGCCCACCCGACGACCAGAGCCTGTACCCCGGCCGCATCACCACCGGGTTGTGCCCGACCGAGACCTTCCGCGGTGAGGCGCTGTACCACCCGGGTCGCGCGCCAGATGCCACCGAAACGGCAAGACGCCTGGCGCTGTATTGGCGGCCTTACCACGACGCGCTGGCCGCCGAGCTCGAGCGGTTGAGGTCGTCGCACGGGCGGGCGCTGCTGTGGGATGCACACTCGATCGCCAGCCAGCTGCCACGCCTGTTCGAGGGCAAGCTGCCCGATCTGAACCTGGGTACTGCCGATGGCGCGAGCTGCGCTACTGAGGTGCTGGCGCCCGTGGCCGCCGTCGCGCAGGCCAGTGGTTTCAGCGCCGTGGTCAACGGCCGCTTCAAGGGCGGACACATCACGCGGCATTACGGGAACCCGGCTCAGGGCGTACATGCGATCCAGCTGGAGCTGTGCCAGTCTCTGTACATGAATGAAGGCACACCCTTCGATTACTGGCCTGAGCGGGCTGAGCGTCTGCAGCCGACCCTGGCGGCCATGCTGGGTGCAGCCTGCAATGCGCTGAGCGCTCGGGCCACCTGAGGTCGCCTGACCATGTGGCGTGTCGCACTGACCCTGACCGCCGCGCTGTGGCTGGTCGGTTGCGCCAGCACGCCAGGAGGATCCGGTGGGGCCACGCCCGTGTCGATTCCCTCGGCAGACAACACCGGCCGCGATGGCCCACCAGCCTCGCCGCCGCCGAACCTGGCCGACGTGCCTGACGCCGAGCCGCGCGTGGAGACCATCAAGCCACGCGGCGCCAACAAGCCCTACGAGATTGCTGGTCAGCGCTACGAACCCATGGCCGCCGACGTGGCCTACAGCGAGCGCGGGCTGGCCTCCTGGTATGGCCGCAAGTTCCATGGGCGCCCCACGGCCAGCGGCGAGCCCTATGACATGTACGCGATGACAGCGGCGCATCCGACCTTGCCGCTCCCGAGCTACGCCCGGGTGCGCAACCCGGCCAACGGCCGCGAGATCGTGGTGCGGGTGAACGACCGAGGTCCGTTCCACCGCGGTCGGATCATCGACCTGAGCTACGCCGCCGCACTGAAACTGGACTTGCTGCGCGGCGTGGCACCGGTGGAGGTGGAGCGGCTGACGCATGACGCCATACGCACAGGTGCGTGGCGCCAGCAAGCGCCGGCGCAGGCGTTTGCAGTGGCCGCCACGCCATCGCCCGCACCAACGGTGGTGCAGGACATCACGTCGGCACCTGCAGCACCGCCCACCGCCAGCAGCCCCGACGTGGCACCGACTGTGACCACGCCGGCACGCGGCTTCTGGGTTCAAGTGGGCGCATTCCGTCAGCGCGACGCTGCTGACCGCCTGCACCAGCGGCTGTCGAGTGACCTGTCATGGCTGGCCCCTTTGCTGGCCGTTTTCAGCGACCGCAACCTGCTGCGCGTGCAGGCCGGCCCCTATGCGGACCGCGCCGAAGCCACACGCGTTGCGCAGCGGGTGCGTGCCGCAGCATCGCTGGTGCCAGTGGTCATCGAACACCGCTGAAAGCGGCGTTCGATCCGATCAAGCCACGCCCGCGACCCGGACCGCCAGGCGGCGCCCCTCGGGGGCAGGAGCGCAGCGACTGGGGGGCTCTATTTCGCCGTCGGCATCACAAACTCAGCGCCTTTCGCGATGCTGGCCGGCCAGCGCTGCATCACGCTCTTCTGCTTCGTGTAGAAGCGCACGCCCTCTTCGCCGTAGGCGTGCATGTCACCAAACAGGCTCTTCTTCCAACCGCCGAACCCGTGCCAGGCCATCGGCACCGGGATCGGCACATTGATACCCACCATGCCCACCTGGATGCGCCGCGCAAACTCGCGCGCCACGTGGCCGTCGCTGGTGAAGCAGGCCACGCCGTTGCCGTATTCATGCGCGTTGACCAGCGTCACGGCAGCTGCGAAATCGGGCACACGCACCACCACCAGCACCGGGCCGAAGATCTCTTCGCGGTAGATACGCATCTCGGGCGTCACGTGGTCGAACAAGGTGCCGCCGGTGAAGAACCCCCCCTCGTGCCCAGGCACCTGAAGGCCGCGGCCATCGACCACCAGCGTGGCGCCTTCCTCAACGCCGAGGCCGATGTAGCCCTCGATGCGATCGAGCGCCTGCTTCGTCACGATCGGGCCCATCTCGGCGTCGGGCTCCATGCCGTTCTTCACCTTCAGCGCCCTGGCGCGCGCGGCCAGGGCGGGCACCAGCTTGTCGGCCACGTCGCCGACCGCCACGGCGACGCTGATGGCCATGCAGCGCTCGCCCGCCGAGCCGTAACCCGCACCGATCAAGGCATCGACCGTCTGCTCCAGGTCGGCGTCGGGCATCACGACCATGTGGTTCTTCGCGCCGCCCAACGCCTGCACCCGCTTGCCGTGGTGCGCGCCCGTCTCGTAGATGTATTGCGCGATCGGTGTCGAGCCCACGAAGCTGATCGCCTTCACGTCGGCGTGCGTCAGCAGCGTATCGACGGCCAACTTGTCACCTTGCACCACGTTGAACACGCCGTCGGGCAGACCGGCCTGCTTCAGCAACTCCGCCATGAAGAGGCTGGGCGACGGGTCGCGCTCGCTGGGCTTGAGCACGAAGCAGTTGCCCGCGGCGATCGCGATCGGGAACATCCAGCACGGCACCATCACCGGGAAGTTGAAAGGCGTGATGCCGGCCACCACGCCCAGCGGCTGGCGCAGCGTCCAGTTGTCGATGCCGGTGGAGACCTGCTCGGTGTAGTCGCCCTTGAGCAACTGCGGAATGCCACAGGCGAACTCGATGATGTCGATGCCGCGGCTGACCTCGCCCTGCGCGTCGGTGACCACCTTGCCATGCTCGGCGGTGATCAGCGCAGCGAGGGTGTCGCGGTGCTGGTTCATCAGTTCGAGGAACTTGAAGAGAACGCGCGCGCGGCGTATGGGTGGGGTGTCAGCCCAGCCCTCGAAAGCGGCCACTGCGGCAGCCACCGCAGTGTTCACCTCCTCGGCGCTGCCCAACGCCACCTGGCGAGCCACCTCTCCAGTCGCCGGGTTGTAGACGGGCTGGCGCCGTCCGCTGCGGCTGGCGACCGCCTGACCCGCGATGAAGTGGCCGACCTCGGCGCTCGAGGACAGAGTGGCGGTCAATGCATCCGATGCGCCCATGGCGTACTCCAAGCTCAATTCAACAGAGGCCAAGTTTAGGAGGGCGACAATCGCGCATGGCCTCTACTCCGCGTTCTCCCTCCGGCGTCGCCGCCTCCTTGCTCGACGAGCGCGACATCGACGAGTTGCAGGCCCTGCTCGACCGCGTGCCGGCACCGTTGGAGCCGCTCGACGTCACCATGGTCGACGGCTTTCTGTGCGGCGTGCTGCTGCAACCCCAACCGGTGCCCGCGTCGCAGTGGCTGCCGCACCTGACCGATGCCGATGGGCGGGCACTGCCGGCGTCGTTCGACGCGACACGTTTGCAGGCGTTGGCGCTGCGCCGGCATGCGGAGCTGAACGACGCGATCGGCCAACGCCAGTGGTTCGATCCGTGGGTGTTCGAGCTGGCGCCGGCCGATGGCGACGACCGTGACGATGACAGCGGCGCGCCGCACGAAACCGAGGCCGTCTACCCGTGGGTGGCTGGCTTCGCGACGGCGCAAGAATTCTTCCCGGGGCTGATGCGGCTGGACGCGAAAGCACTGACGGCACCGCTGGCGCTGCTCTACCGGCACCTCGACGCCGACGACCTCGAAGACGCCGACGAACTGATCGAGGAGATCGAGTCGCTGGAGCCGCCGGCCGACCTGAGCGCCGCGGTGGAGGAGCTGGTGCGAGCGACCCTGCTGCTCGCGGACATCTCGCGGCCGCGCGCTGAAGCCGGCCGACCGAGTCGGCCCCCTTCCCGCGGGCCGGCGCGCCGGCCGAATAGGCGCTAGACAGGCCGTACGCAAGTCTCGGTGTCTCGGTATTGGTATCGGTCAACCGACGCTCGACGGGCAACGCGACCCAGCGCCTGCGCCCAGTCGCAGCCTGCGATCTCGGCCACTGTCGCCATAGAAGCCGAAATCCAGTGCCGGCCGCTTGCCGCTGATCAACTCGGCCAGCGCGCGGCCGGAGCCAGCACCGTGGGTCCAGCCCAGCGTGCCGTGGCCGGAATTGATCCACAGCTTGTCGATCGGGCTGCGGCCGATCATCGGGATGTTGTCCGGCGTGCTGGGCCGCAGGCCCGCCCAGAAATTCGGCGTGGTGGTATCGGCCACGCCGGGAAACAGCTCCTCATAGCGCTGGACCAGCGCCTCGCAGCGCACGCGTGAGGTGGGGCTGTTGATCGAGGTGTCATAGCCCGCCATCTCGGCGGTGCCCGCGATGCGCACCTCATCGCCCAGACGGCTGATGGCGATCTTGCGGCCGTCGTCAAGCAGGCTGACGGTGCTGGCGCGCTCAGGGTGCTTCAGCTTCAAGGTCGCGGAGTAGCCCTTGGCCGGGTAGATGTTCAGGCACAAGCCCAACGGGCGCAGCAGCGGCGCGGTGTAGCTGCCCATCGCCGCCACGTAGGCATCGGCTTGCAAGGTCTTGATCTGCGCGGTGGCTTGATCCCGCACCCGCAGCGATTCGATGGCGTTGCCGGCCTTTCGCAGATCGAGGATGTCGTGCCCGTAAAGGAACGTCGTGCCGCGCTCGGCGCAGCGCTTGGCGAGCTGTTGGGTGAACACCCGCGCGTCACCCGATTCGTCGCTGGGCGTGTAGGTGCCACCGGCCAAGCTCGGGCCGAACGACGCCAGCGCCGGCTCGACTGCCAGCACTTCATCGCGGGAGAGGACGCGGCGGTCGACGCCGTGGCGACGCATCACCTCGGCGGCGTTAGCGCCTGCCTCGAAGTCGTGTTGCGACGAGAAGAAGTGCAGGATGCCGCGCTCAAGCCGGTGGTATTCGATGCCCGTCTGTGCCACCACCGCCTTCAACGCCGCCTGGCTGTAGCGGCCCAGCGCCACCAGCTGGCCGACGTTGCGCTCGAACGCTGCTGTGTTGCACTGGGAAAGGAAGCTCAGGCCCCAACGCCATTGGTGCGGGTCGAGCTTGGGGCGAAACAGCAAGGGCGCGTCGTCGCGCAGCAGCCACTTGGCCACCTTGAACGGTGCCTCGGCATTCGCCCAGGGCTCACAGAAGCTGACCGAGATCTGGGCGCCGTTGGCAAAGCTGGTTTCGAGTGCCGCATCCGGCTGGCGGTCAACGACCGTGACCTCGTGGCCCTCGCCGAGCAGATGCCAGGCGGTGCTGATGCCGACGATGCCAGCGCCCATCACGATGACTTTCATGAGAGCTTCTCCAGGAAATTGATGCTGAGAACGATTTTGCGATCGGTCAGTTTCAAAAAGAAGCATCATTCATCAATCTCTCTACACATTAGCAAGACTTATGAACAACCTGGACCCCGCAGCGCTCGATTGCCTGGCCGCGCTGGCCGATCACGGCGGCTTCGAAGCGGCCGCACAGCGACTGGCGATCACGCAGTCGGCGGTATCGCAGCGACTGCGCGCGCTCGAAGCCCAGGTTGGCCAGCCACTGGTGGTGCGCTCAAGGCCACTGCGCCTCACCGAGCCCGGCAAGGTGCTGCTGCGCTTTGCGCGCCAGCTGCAGGCGCTGCGCGCAGATGTGTCGCGCGAGCTGGGCGTGCAGCCGTCGTCCGGCGAGCGGCTGCCGGTGGCCGTCAACGCGGACAGCCTCGCGACCTGGGTGCTGCCTGCACTGGACGAGTTGGTCCACGACGGACTGGCGCTGGAACTGGTGGTCGACGACCAGGATTTCACCCACGACTGGCTGCGCCAGGGCGAGGTGCTGGGCTGCGTGAGTACGGTCAGCAAAGCGCTGAAGGGCTGCAGGGTCGTGCCCTTGGGCGTGATGCGCTATGTCGCGGTGGCCAGCCCGGGCTTTGTGGCGCGGGAGCTGAAGGGGTCGCCCAACGGGTTGAACCAGGCCAGCTTCAGCCACGTGCCATTTCTCGTGTTCAACCGCAAGGACGACATGCAGCGGCGCTGGGTGACGAGCGCATTCGGCATCGCCAGTGCCCGATTGAAGGCGCGCTATGTCCCTTCATCAGAAGCTTGCGTGCGCGCCGCGCTGATGGGCTGGGGTGTCGGCGTGGTGCCCGAGTTGCAGGTGCGACCGCTGCTCTCCTCCGGTGCGTTGATCGCGCTGCGACCGGAGGTCTCGATGCCCGTGGCGCTGCACTGGCATCAATGGCGGCTGAGTCCCGATGGCGCGCCGCCTTCGGCGCGGGTGGCCATGCTCGATCGCGTGGGCGCTGCGCTGGTCTGCGGCGCACGAGGCGCGCTGGGCGACGAGGCGCCGCGTGTGATGCGCGCCACACCACCTGTTCGAGGGGTTCCGCAATCGCGCCTGGAACTTTCTACTTCTCCTGTGCGTCATGAAAGGAAGAAGTGAGGCTTGTGTTGTGAAGTGCACGCCATAACGGTGTCAATTCCCAACACTGTCACGCCACTGTCTCGCCACACTGGCAGCATTGTGTCAAGCGATAGTCATCAGGAGTCGTCGTGCGAAAAGTCCAGAGCATTGCGTGGTGGCGAGCCCTCAGAGGGCGGTGGGCTGCTGTGCGCAAGGTTCGTGACGCCGACGACATGGGCGACATGGGCACGGCCTTCGGTCTCGACGCCTGCCTGCAGGCCGACCTTGAATTCAAGGCCTTCCAGGAATCGCGGCGCGCTCTGGCCGACAGCACCGCGGCCCCAATTGATCGACTGAACGGCCGCTCAGTGCTCTGAGCGCGTCCTGCCGTCGGCAGGACCTCTATCGCGTCACCCGGTGGATCCGCCTGACGCCATTCAATGCAGCATCAGGGCTGACGCCACATCGACCGGGCGATGCTGGGCCAGCCAACCCACCGACCAATTCGCAAACGCGTCCGCAGGCATCGGCTTGCCCATGTGATAGCCCTGCGCCTGGTCGCAGTTGAGCTCGCGCAACATGTCCCACACCTTCGCGTTCTCGACACCCTCGGCGACGACAGTCAACCCCAGGTTGTGGGCGAGGTCGATCGTTGAACGAACGATCTTCGCGTCGTCAGGGTCGGTCTGCATGCTCTTCACGAAAGACTGATCGATCTTCAGTTCGTCCACCGGCAGGCGCTTGAGGTAGGCCAGGGAGGAATATCCCGTGCCGAAATCGTCGATCGAGAGCTTGAACCCGAGCGCGCTGAGTCGATCGAGCGTGGCCTGAGCGCGCTGTGGGTCGTCCATGATGGCGCTCTCGGTGATCTCCAGGCAGAACGCCTCGGCGGGCACCTGGTGCTTGACCAGCAAGGCATCGAACTTCTGCGGCAGCTCTTGGTCGAGCAGGTCGCGCGTGGACAGGTTCACCGACAGCGTGATCATCAGGCCCTCGGCATGCAGCGTGCGCCAGTGGCGCGCGGCTTCCTCGAAGATCCACATCGTCAGCACGCGGATAAATCCGGTTTGCTCGGCGAAGGGGATGAACTGCACAGGTGGCACCAAGCCCCGCTGCGGATGCTGCCAGCGCACCAGTGCTTCGGCACCGACCACCACGCCCGTACTCAAGGACAGCTTGGGCTGCAGGAACAGGCGCAGCTGGTTCTCGTTGACGGCTTGACGCATCTCGGTGAGCAGTGACAGCGTCTGCGCGCTGGCTGCGTCGATCGTCGGGTCGTACATCAGCGCGCCTGCACTGCGCTGCTTGGCGGAGTACATCGCCACCTCGGCGCGGCTGATCAGTGCATCGGCATCGCTGGCGTGTTCCGGCCAACAGGCCATGCCGATGCCCGCGCCCATGTCGACCGTGTGCTCTTCCAGCGTCAAGGGTGCGTCGAACGCTGCGGCGATGCGTTGCGCCACCGTTTGCGCCAGTTCGGCATCGCCGTTGCGCAGCAGGATCGCGAATTCATCGCCGCCGAGGCGGGCCACCAGGTCGCCGTCTCGCACCAATTGCTGCACCAGACGTTCGGCAACCTGCTTCAGCAGCAAGTCACCGAAGCGGTAACCGAGCACGTCGTTGACGTGCTTGAAACGGTCGAGGTCCAGCATCAGAACCGCCACCGACGGGCTGGCAGCCGTCGGCTGTGAACCAGATTTCTTTTGAGCTGCCGCGATGGCACTGGACACGGCATCGCGAAACTGCGCACGGTTCGGCAGCCCGGTCAGCGTGTCCCAGTAGGCCAGCTTCAGGATTTCTTCCTTTTGCGCCGAGACGCTGACGCGCATGCGCTCAAAGGACTGCGCCAGGTGCCCGATCTCGTCACTTCGCTGCTCGTCGCCAATCGGTGTCGCGTAGTCACCCCCGCCAAGTCGATCGGCCGCGGCGGCCAGCTGATGCAGCGGCGTGATCATCCGATGCGCTGTGAGCGAGCTGCCGATGCCAAACACGAGGCAGCTGATCACGGTGGTGGCCAGCAAAGCGACCTGCAGGTCTTGTGGAATGCGCGTCGCCTCGTCCGCCGACAAGGCGGTGAGCGCCAGCACGCTGCCGTTGTCGGTATCCAACGTCAACCAGCGCGGGCGCACACCAAATTCTTCGCCGTCGGCCGTCACCGAGACCATGCCAGCACCGGCAGGAAGCGATTGCCAGCCGTGCTGCGACAGTCCCTCGGTGCTGCCGCTCGGCAGGCTCGACAGCTTCACCTGCCAGGCATCGGTCGCGTGCACCCGGGTGAGCAGCGTCACCTGCACGGCGGCCAGCGCCTGCATGTCGTTCACCAGTCGCTTATCGATCGGGAACCCCATCAGCACCCAGCCGACCACCACCGGCGCCTTGACCGGCACCATCACGAACTGGTAAGGCTGCCCGGACAGCAAGCCAATCTCGCTGGTGTTCGATTCGAGCGGTCTGTCCGGGCTCAGCATCGTGCTCGATAACCGCATTGCCAGCGAGGACAGGGTCTCAAGGTGTTCGCCGGTGCTCGCCCGCAGGCTGAGATCGGTGCCATACAACGCAACCTGGGTTGCACCGATTCGCTGGCCATGGTTCTCGAGCACCGAGGCGATGGTTTCGGTGTCGTTTGAATTCACGGCCTCGCGAAAGCCGTAGTCCGCGGCCAGCAGCCGCGCGCTGTCGGTCAACTTTTGCGCCCGCTGCTGCAGCAGGCTGTTCAGGACGCGGTCACCCAAGTCGATGCGGGTCGGCAGTTCTTCATGGGCGTGGCTCGACAGGCTGGCGCGAATGGCCGAGAAACCAGCCAATTGGACGATCAGCAGCAGCCCCAGAAAGGTCACGATCAACCGCGCCCTCAGCGAGCGCTGCATCCACTGCTTGAACGCTGTCATGGCAAGGGCACCAAGGGGCTGTTGCTGACGTTCAATCGAATCGCCTGATCGAGGTCGCTGGCACCCACGGTGAGCGCGCTCGCGACGCCGTCGGTGGTGTTGGACAAGCCTGGATGCCACACCTTGAGGCGATAGCTGCCCGCCGCGACCGCATTGATCCGCGTGCGTCCATCCGCACCGGTCAGCCCGTACAAGGGCGTGTCAACCACGACGATCCAGGCCGCCATTTGATCGTGGATGTTGCAGCCGATGACCGCAATGCCCGGTTTGTCGAAAAGCACCGGCATTTCGGGCACACCGGCGTACAGCTTCAGTTCGAAGGTCTTGGCCGGCGAGAACGAGTAAACGTGGTGGCGTACGGTGTCGAAGTTGGGAAACGAGACCGCCGTGCCCACCGTGACCACGTTGACCTGCGGTTTGAACTGACGCTTGATCTGGGCCACCTCGGCCGACGGCATCGGCTTGATCGGCAACTTGCCTGCCACCGGCTCCAGCGACACCACCGCACGCGACAGTGGTTGACCGGCCGCATCGCTGACGCTCACCGAGACAGTGGCCGCATGCGCGGCGACGGCACCGAGTGAACTCAGCACGAAAGAGGAAAGCAGGAAAGCGTGGCGCATGGGGCGGACGGGCTCGCAAGTGGAATTCACTTCGACGGGCCCTCACGCAAGCCCGTCAGTCCCCTGGGTTTTCGGTCGTTCGGCCCTCTACTTGAACGCCGATTCCGCCTGCGAAATCACACCGCCACCGAGACAGATGTCTCCGTCGTACAACACCGCCGACTGTCCTGGCGTGACCGCCCACTGCGGCGTCGAAAAGGACAGCCTGAAAGCGTGATCGGCCGCGGCAGATTCCAGCAGGCAGGGTGCATCGGCCTGCCGGTAGCGCGTCTTGGCCTTCAGCGGGCCAGGCAACGGCGCCTGACCAGCCACCCAGCTGGCATCGTCAGCGACCAGCGCCACTGACTGCAGCCACGGATGGTCGTGGCCCTGCACCACATAAAGGGTGTTGCTGGCCATGTCCTTGCGCGCGGTGAACCACGGTGCGTGATCGCTGCCGCCGCGAACAGCGCCACGCGCCTTCAAGCCGCCGATGCCGATGCCCTTGCGCTGGCCCAGTGTGTAGAAGCTCAGCCCGACGTGCTCACCAATGACCCGTCCGCGGTCGTCCTTGATCGGGCCAGGCGTGTGCGCCAGATAGCGATTGAGGAACTCGCGAAATGGCCGCTCGCCGATGAAGCAGATGCCGGTGCTGTCCTTCTTCTTCGCGTTCGGCAGGCCGATCTCTTCGGCGATGCGCCGCACCTCGGTCTTGGGCAGTTCGCCGACCGGAAAGAGCGTCTTCGACAGCTGCGCTTGGTTCAACCGGTGCAGGAAGTAACTCTGGTCCTTCAGCGGGTCGAGCCCCTTGAGCAGCTGATACGAGCCGTCCACTGGCCTCACGCGAGCGTAATGTCCCGTCGCGATGCACTCGGCGCCAAGACGCATCGCGTGGTCGAGGAAGGCCTTGAACTTGATTTCGGCGTTGCACAGCACGTCGGGGTTCGGCGTGCGGCCCGCCTGGTATTCGCGCAGGAAGTCGGCGAACACCCGGTCCTTGTAGTCGGCGGCGAAGTTGACGTGCTCGATCTCGATGCCCAGCACATCGGCGACCGAGGCGGCATCGAGAAAATCCTGGCGAGAGGTGCAATAGCCGTCGTCGTCACCCGGCGCGCCAGCGGGCCGGTCGTCATCTTCCCAGTTCTTCATGAAGATACCGATGACCTCGTGCCCCTGCTGCTTCAGCAAGTGGGCACTGACGGCTGAATCCACGCCGCCGCTCAGGCCGACCACCACCCGTCGGTTCGCGCTCACGACAAGAGGTCCGGCATGTAGACACTGGCTTCGGTGGTGATCAGCGCCAGCGGATACCGCTTCCCGGCGACATGGTCCTCGATGCTGCGCAGCACCATCGTGCTGCGATGCCGCCTTGCGCTGGCGCGCACTTCGTCCAGCGTCATCCACAGCGTGCGCACGATCCCGCGGTCGAGCGAGCGGCCGGGCAACGGCTCACCCACCGTGCCCGAGTACGCGATGCGCAGGTAAGTGACGTCCTCGCCACGCCCCGGCCGCTGAAAGCGCCCGAGGTAGATGCCGACCACGGCCAGCGGGGTGAATTCGCAGGCGGTTTCCTCCAGCACCTCGCGCACCGCGCCTTCCTGCGGCGACTCGGCCGGATCGAGGTGCCCGGCCGGGTTGTTCAGCCGCAAGCCCTCGGGGGTGTGCTCTTCGATCAGCAGAAAGCGACCGTCCTTCTCGATGACCGCCGCCACGGTGACGTTGGGTTTCCAGCGCTTTTTCATGGTCTTCATGGTAGCGGCGCAGCGTGGATCGGCCGGGCACCAGGGCTGCGCCCGGGCCCTCGGGGCGCTGGATCGGGATGACCGCAGGCTGCGCACCTCGTAATCCGGGGACAATAGAGTGAATGAGGGTGCGGCGCGGGGGCCGCATCCCGAGGATGCAGAGGAGGCATTGATGCTGATAGGCGTTCCGCTTGAAACAGCGGCAGGAGAAGCGCGGGTGGCCGTCACACCCGAAACCGCCAAGAAGCTGAAGGCCCTGGGACACACGCTGCGCATCCAGTCGGGCGCCGGTGTGGCGGCCAGTGCCACCGACGAGGCCTACGCCGCCGTCGGGGCCGAGATCACCGATGCCGCCGGCGCCTTCGGCTGCGAACTCGTCTTGAAGGTGCGCACGCCCAGCGAGGCCGAGGTGCCGCACTTCAAACCCGGTGCGGCGCTGGTTGGCATGCTGAACCCGTTCGATGCCGAGGGCCTGCAACGGCTGGCCGCGGCAGGGCTCACCAGTTTCGCGCTCGAAGCCGCACCGCGCACCACCCGTGCGCAGAGCATGGACGTGCTGAGCTCGCAGGCCAACATCGCTGGCTACAAGGCGGTGATGATCGCTGCCGACAAGTACCAGCGCTTCTTTCCGATGCTGATGACGGCCGCCGGCACGGTCAAAGCCGCCCGGGTGGTGATCCTGGGCGTGGGCGTGGCCGGGCTCCAGGCGATTGCCACAGCCAAGCGGCTGGGTGCGGTGATCGAGGCCAGCGACGTGCGCCCGAGCGTGAAGGAGCAGGTCGAATCGCTGGGCGCCAAGTACATCGAGGTGTCCTACGACACGCCCGAAGAAAAGGAAGCCGCGGTCGGCGTCGGCGGCTACGCCAAGCCGATGCCGCAAAGCTGGCTGGACCGCCAGAAAGTCGAGGTCGCCAAGCGGGTGGCCGCGGCCGACATCGTCATCTCCACCGCCTTGATTCCGGGCCGTGCGGCACCCACGCTGATCACCGAGGACATGGTCAAGGCCATGAAGCCGGGGTCGGTGATCGTCGACATCGCCGCGGGCAAAGGCCCGAACGGCGGTGGCAACTGCCCGCTGTCAGAGGCCGACAAGACGGTGATCAAGCATGGCGTCACCATCGTCGGTGAAACCAACCTGCCGGCGCTGGTCGCTGCCGATGCGTCGGCGCTGTATGCGCGCAACGTCATCGATTTCCTGAAGCTGGTGATCACCAAAGAGGGCACCTTCAACGTGCCGATGGACGACGACATCGTGGCCGCCTGCCTGATGACACAGGCCGGTGAAGTCAAGAGAAAGTAACCGGAACGACATCCCATGGACATCATCTCGCCGACGATCACCAACCTGATCATCTTCGTGCTGGCGATCTACGTCGGCTACCACGTCGTCTGGACGGTCACCCCCGCACTGCACACGCCCTTAATGGCGGTGACGAACGCCATCTCGGCGATTGTCATCGTCGGTGCGATGCTGGCGGCGGCGCTCACTGAAACCACGCTCGGCAAGACCATGGGCGTGCTGGCGGTGGCGCTGGCGGCGGTGAACGTGTTCGGCGGCTTCCTCGTCACGCGGCGGATGCTGGAGATGTTCAAGAAGAAGGACAAGAAGGCGGTTGCGCCGGAGGCCTCCAAGTGAGCCTGAACCTTGTCACGCTGCTGTATCTGATTGCGAGCGTCTGCTTCATCCAGGCACTCAAGGGGCTGAGCCACCCGACCACGTCGATCCGCGGCAACCTGTTCGGCATGGTCGGCATGGCCATTGCCGTGGCCACCACGGCGGCCCTGATCGTCAAGCTGGCCAATGGGCAATGGGGGGGCATGGCCTGGGTGCTGGGCGCGCTGGTGGTGGGTGGCGGCATCGGCGCCGCCATGGCCAACCGCGTCGAGATGACGAAGATGCCGGAACTGGTCGCCTTCATGCACAGCATGATCGGCCTGGCGGCGGTGTTCATCGCCGTGGCTGCGGTGGCTGAACCGCATGCCTTCGGCATCGTCCCCCCACCGATCGATGGGGTGGTCACGCCGATTCCCATGGGTAACCGGCTGGAGCTGTTCCTGGGTGCGGCCATCGGGGCCATCACCTTCAGCGGCTCTGTGATCGCATTCGGCAAGCTCAGCGGCAAGTACAAGTTCCGGCTGTTCCAGGGTGCGCCGGTTCAGTTTGCGGGCCAGCACAAGCTGAACCTGCTGCTCGGCCTGAGCCTGCTGGGCCTGGGCCTGGTGTTCATGTTCACGGGCAGCTGGACGGCGTTCTTCGCGATGCTGGCGCTGGCCTTCGTGATGGGTGTGCTGATCATCATCCCGATCGGCGGCGCGGACATGCCGGTGGTGGTGAGCATGTTGAACAGCTACAGCGGCTGGGCGGCGGCTGGCATCGGCTTCAGCCTGAACAACGCGATGCTCATCATCGCCGGCAGCCTGGTGGGCAGCTCGGGTGCGATCCTGAGCTACATCATGTGCAAGGCCATGAACCGCTCGTTCTTCAACGTGATCGGCGGCGGCTTCGGCGGTGAGTCGGCCGCAGCGGGCGGCGCCAAGGCCGAAGCGCGGCCGGTCAAGACGGGCAGCGCCGACGACGCGGCCTTCGTGCTGGGCAATGCAGAAACCGTGGTCATCGTGCCCGGTTACGGCCTCGCGGTGGCCCGCGCTCAGCATGCGGTGAAAGAACTGGCCGCCAAGCTGACCGAAAAGGGCATCACGGTGAAATACGCGATCCACCCGGTCGCCGGCCGCATGCCGGGCCACATGAACGTGCTGCTGGCCGAGGCCGAGGTGCCGTACGACCAGGTGTTCGAGATGGAAGACATCAACGGCGAGTTCGGCCAGGCCGATGTGGCCATCATCCTGGGCGCCAACGACGTGGTGAACCCGGCCGCGCTGACCAAGGGCACCCCGATCTACGGCATGCCCATCCTCGAGGCCTACAAGGCCAAGACCATCATCGTCAACAAGCGCTCGATGGCCGCGGGCTACGCCGGCCTCGACAACGAGCTGTTCTACATGGACAAGACCATGATGGTGTTCGGCGATGCGAAGAAGGTGGTGGAGGACATGGTCAAGGCGATCGAGTAGACGCCAACTGACACCGAATCTCTCGCCTTATCGGGCCTTGCGTCGTCCGCCGCCGCCGCAGACTTGTCTCACGTCGCCGGGCCTGCCGCGTAGGCCAGTGCACCGGTTGTACTGAAGCAAAACTGCGGAGGGCTGACCATGAAAGGCGTTGTATTCACTGAATTTCTCGACTTCGTGGGTGATCGCTACGGCGCGAACGCGGTCGACGACATCATCGACGCGAGCGATCTGCCGAGCGGCGGCGCGTACACATCGGTAGGCACCTACAGCCACGCAGAGATGGTCCAGCTGTGTACCGCCCTGGCCGAGCACACCGGTGAGCCTGCCCCTGAACTGGTGCGGGATTTCGGCACCCACCTGAGCTGCAGCTTCGCGCGCGACCACCACAGGTTTTTCGAGCGCAGCAGCAATTTCTTCGACTTCCTTGAAAGCATCGAAGGCCACATTCATGTCGAGGTTCGCAAGCTCTACCCCGGCGCCGAATTGCCCAGCTTCACCACCGAGCTGCGCACGCCCACGCAACTGGTGATGCAGTACCGCAGCCCGCGCCGCATGGGCGATCTGGCCGAGGGCTTGATCGTCGGCACGGCACGCCGCTTCGGCGTCGAAGCCCGCGTGCAGACCACCTTGATAGACGGCAGCGACGGCCAGGCGGTGCGCTTCGTCGTCGATCTGGTATGACGCTGGCCTGACATGTCTCTGCCAGACGACCCAGGCGCGCCCACGGTCGATCAACTGCGCCGTCTGCAGGCCCGACTGGAGCGCGAGCGCCGTGCGCGCGGCGAGGCCGAGCGGTTGCTCGAATCGAAGTCGCGCGAACTCTACGAAGCCAACTGCGCCTTGCTGGCGTTGACCTCCGATCTGGAGCGGCGTGTCGACGAGCGCACCAGCGAACTGTCGGCCGAGCGCCAGCGGGCACTGCAGATGGCCGAGGTCGATGCGCTCACCGGCATCGCCAACCGGGCCTCGTTCGCGCGCGAGTTGACCCATGCCTTGGCTGACCCGCAGGCCACGGTGGCTGGGCTGGCGGTGATGCTGATCGACCTCGACGACTTCAAGGCCGTCAACGACACCCTGGGCCACGCGGCAGGCGATGCGCTGCTGATCGAGTTCGCGCGCCGCCTGGCCGAAACGGTGCGCCCCGGTGACCTGGTGGCGCGGCTTGGCGGCGATGAATTTGCCGTCCTCGCACGCGCCATGGGTGACCACGACGACGCTTTGCTCATGGCGCACCGCGTGCTGCGCGCGCTGTGCCGCCCGGTGCCGATTGACACGCGCAGCGTGCCTTGCAGTTGCTCAATCGGCATCGCTGAATCGGCACGCACCCATCACGACGCCGACGAACTGCTGCGCGACGCCGACTTGGCGCTCTACGCCGCCAAGCGCGCTGGACGCGGCCGCGTGACCTCGTTCGAGTCGTCGCTGCGCGCCGACCTGGAGCGCCGCACTGCGCTCGAATCCGAGGTGCGGCAGGCGGTGGCCGACGACCGCATCGAGCCCTGGTACCAGCCCATCGTGTGTCGCGCCAACGGGCGCTACGCTGGCGCCGAGGTGCTCGCACGCTGGAAGTTGCCCGACGGTCAGATGCGCCCACCGGCTGCGTTCCTGGACACGGTCGAGGCGCTCGGCCTCCTCGATGCCATGATGGAAAACATGCTGCGGCGTGCCTTTGTCGAAGCCCGGCAGCATGTGGAAAGCGGCGCGCTCGACTACCTGTCGATCAATGTATCCCCGTCGCAATTCAACCGGGGTTGGGCGGTCAACCGCCTGCCCGACCTGCTGGCCGAGAGTGCCTTTCCGTCGCACGCGCTGGTGGTCGAGATCACCGAAACCGCCCTGCTGCACGACATCGACCGCACCCGCACCATGCTGGCCGCGCTGACCGACAGTGGCATGCGGATCGCCATTGACGACTTTGGCGTGGGCTACTCCAATTTCTCGCTTCTGAGGCAACTGCCGCTCGACATCCTGAAGCTGGACCGCACGCTGATCTGCGACATTGAAGACGACGACCACGCGCGCGCGGTGGCCGAATGCATCCTCGAACTGGCCTCGCGGCTCAACATCAAGGTCGTGGCCGAAGGCGTAGAAACCCACCGTCAAGCCGAGTTATTGGCCTCCGCCGGCTGCGCCGCCATGCAAGGCTACTGGTTCGCCCGCCCACAACGCGAACTGCACACCTGGTTCAGCAGCGAGGCAGAGCTGCCGACATTGGCCTGGGCTCTGGCGAACTCGTACACCTGACGCCGGAGGCTGCCGGGCTGTTGGCCGCACGACAAACGTTGCGCGACCGCTCGGTGCGCAACGCTTGCTGTCGCATCCCCTGATGGTTGAGTGCCCGTGGTCCGTCCAGAATGCAGGGACAGTTTGCGGAGCAGTCATCCATGGAAAAAATCTGGCTCAAGCATTACCCACCAGGCGTGCCGGCGCTGATCGATGTGGCCGCGTGCGACTCGCTGGTCGCCTTGCTGGAAGACAGTTTCCGCAAGTACCGCGATCTGCCGGCCTGCAAGTTCATGGGGCACACCCACAGCTTCGGCGAGATTGACGCGCTGTCGACCGCCTTCGCGGCCTGGCTGCAGGCTCAAGGTTTCGCCCAGGGCGACCGTGTCGCGCTCATGATGCCCAACGTGCCGCAGTACCCCGTCGCGGTCGCCGGCGTGCTGAGGGCGGGCTGCGTGGTGGTCAACGTCAACCCGCTGTACACCCCGCGCGAGCTCGAGCACCAGTTGAAGGATTCCGGTGCGACCGGCATCGTGGTGCTGGAGAACTTCGCGACCACGCTGCAGCAGGTGCTGCCATCGGTGGCGGTGCGCAAGATCGTGGTCACTTCGCTGGGTGACCTGCTGGGCGCGCCCAAATCGTGGATCGTCAACACGGTGGTGCGCCACGTGAAGAAGCTCGTGCCGCCGTACACGCTGCCTGGCGCCGTGCGCTTCAACGCGGCTGTGTCCGCCGGACGGCAACACACCCTGCGACGACCCACGGTGGGCCCGGACGACATCGCGGTGCTGCAGTACACCGGTGGCACCACCGGCATCAGCAAGGGCGCGGTGCTGCTGCACCGCAACCTGGTGGCCAACATCCTGCAGTCGGAAGCCTGGTATGGCCCGGCGCTGAAGAAGATTCCGCAAGGGGTGCAGATCCTGACGGCCTGCGCGCTGCCGCTGTATCACATCTTCGGTTTCAACACGAACATGATGCTGGGACTGCGCATGGGCGGATGCAGCCTGTTGATCCCCAACCCGCGCGACCTGCCGGCCCTGTTCAAGACCCTGGCCGGCGAGCGGATTCACAGCTTTCCGGCCGTCAACACGCTGTTCCGCGCCATGGCCAGCCACCCGGATTTCGAACGCGTGGACTGGAGCCAGCTGGTCATTTCGGTGGGCGGCGGCATGGCCGTGCACAGCGCGACCGCACAGCTGTGGCTGGAGAAGACCGGCTGCCCGATCGTGGAGGGCTATGGCCTGTCGGAAACCTCGCCGACCGCCAGCTGCAATCCGATCGACAGCAGCAGTTTCAGCGGCACCATCGGGCTGCCGATGCCCAATACCGAGATGAAGCTGGTCGACGAGGCCGGCAACGAAGTGCCGCCGGGCACGCCCGGTGAAATCGCGATCCGTGGCCCTCAGGTGATGGCCGGTTACTGGCAGCGGCCGGAAGAAACCGCCCAGGCGATGACGGCCGACGGCTTCTTCCGATCGGGCGACATCGGCACGGTCGATGAGCGCGGCTATTTCAAGATCATCGACCGCAAGAAGGACATGATCAAGGTCAGCGGGTTCAATGTGTACCCCAACGAGGTCGAGGAGGTGGTGTCGCAGCTGGCGGGCGTGGCGGAGTGCGCTGCGGTCGGGGTGCCTGACGAGAAAGCCGGCGAGGTGATCAAGCTGGTCATCGTGCGCAGCAACGAACAGCTCACCGAGGCGGCAGTGCGCGCCCATTGCGAAGCGATGCTGGCGGGTTACAAGCGGCCGCGCTTGATCGAGTTCCGCACCGAACTGCCCAAGACCAATGTCGGCAAGATCCTGCGGCGCATGCTGCGAGAGGGTGCGTGACCTGATGGGACATCGTGCGCTGGCCGCGGCCCGACACCCCTGATGCCGCCCCGTTTTTTCGTCCCGCCGCCGCTGCATGCCGACCAGGTGTGCATGCTGCCCCCGGCCACGGTGCGCCATGTGCAGGTACTGCGGCTGCAACCCGGCGACGCGATCACGCTGTTCGATGGCAGCGGCGGCGAGTGGCGCGCCTGCATCGCCCAGATGGGCCGCAGCAGCGTGACCGTGCAGGTGACCGAGCACATCGCCATCAGCCGCGAACTCGGTGTCGAGGTGACCTTGGCGCTCGGCATGCCGACCAACGACCGCATGGACAGCGTCGTCGAGAAGGCCACCGAACTCGGCGTTGCCGTCATCCAGCCGCTGCTGTGTGAACGCTCGGTGCTGCGCCTGAGCGGCGAGCGCGCTGACAAGAAAGTGGCGCACTGGCAGGCGGTGGCCACCGCCGCCAGCGAGCAGTGCGGCCGCACCCGGGTGCCGCTGGTGCAACCGGTGCGCGGCTTGCCCGCTTGGCTGGCCACACTGCCAGCCAACGCAGCGGGCCGACGCCACCTGCTGAGCCTGCGCGACGGCGCCCCGGGCCTCGACCGCGCCCCACCGGCCGACCGACTGCTGTTCCTCAGTGGCCCTGAAGGTGGCCTGTCAGAGGCCGAGGAAAATGCGGCGATGCAAGCGGGCTTCGAGCCCACGTCGCTCGGTGCGCGCGTGCTGCGCGCGGACACCGCACCCCTGGCCGTGATGGCGGTGCTGGGCTTGCTGGCAGAGCGGGGTTGAGCTGGCTTGGCGTGCAGGCGAACTTCGGGGCTCCACGAGCACGCCGGTGCAGCCCTTGTCTTGTCACCGTTCGACCCACAGAATCCGCGAACACCACTCCAGGAGATTGCAATGGGATTGCTCGATTCGGTCATCGGGGCGCTGGCGGGCGGCGGCAGCCAAGGCAGCTCAGCGGGCGGGGGCGGACAGGGCGCCTTGCTCGGCATCGTGTTGGGAATGTTGACGAACCGCGGTGGCGGCGATGCCGGCGCTGCCAGCGGCATGGGCGGGGCTGGCGGGATCGGTGGCCTGGGCGACTTGCTGGCGAAATTCCAGCAGGCGGGGCTGGGCGACGCGGCGGCATCCTGGGTGGGCACCGGGCAGAACATGCCGGTCTCGGGTGCGCAGGTCGAGGGTGCGCTCGGCACCGACTTGCTGTCGCAGATTGCACGGCAGATCGGTTTGCCCCAGGGGGAAGTGGCGGGGCATTTGTCGCAAATGCTGCCGCAGGTGGTGGATCGCCTGACGCCGAATGGGCAGCTGCCTGACGGTGGCGTTGATGCCAGCGCACTGCCCGGCTTCGAGGGCCTGGGCGACTTGCTGGGGCGCTTCTCGAAGTGAGCTAGCGCGGCGCGGCAGCGTTGTTGCGCATCGCGCCGGCCACCAGATCGAAGCGGAACAGCCGGCATTCGATCGGCCCATTCCACATCGGCGTGCGGCGTGATTCCTTCAGTCGCATCGCGCCGGGCAGCTTCATGTCGGGGCTGAGCACGTGGGCTGTCCAGCCGGCGGGGTGCCGGGTGTAGGCACGCTTCCAGTGGGCGCTGAGGCGCGCGAAGAAGTCGACCGGAAGATCCTTGTTGCCCGGGTCTGCGCTGGGCGCCCGCGGCGAAGAAGCTGCCTTGCCCGCCACGGCGATCCGTTCGCCGTAGGGCGGGTTCAGCATCAACGTGCCGGGCAGGTCGTCGGGCAACTCGGGCGCCGGGCGCTCGAGCGCATCGCCACCGTTGAAGATGATGGCCGCCTCGACGCCGGCGCGCTGCGCATTGCGACGCGCGAAGTCGACCATGCGGAAAGACACGTCGCTCGCATGGATCGGCACCGCCGGCGCGTGGATGCGTGCCTGGGCATGGCTGCGCAATCGCTGCAGTTCGGCACGCAGTTCGGGGGTGGCAAACGGCAGCAGGCGCTCGAAGGCGAAACGGCGCTTCAGGCCTGGTGCGATGCCGCAGGCGATCTGCGCGGCCTCGATCGCGATCGTGCCCGAGCCGCAGCACGGGTCATGCAACGCACCGCCAGCATCCGGTCGACCTTGCCAGCCCGCAGCCGCCAGCATCGCGGCGGCCAAGGTTTCCTTCAGCGGGGCGTCGCCCTTGTCCTCGCGCCAACCGCGCTTGAACAGTGGCTCGCCAGAGGTGTCGACATACAGCGCCGCGCGCTCTTCGCCCAGGTGCAGCACCAGCGCCAGGTCGGGGTTGCGGATGTCGACGCTCGGCCGCTCGCCGGTGGCGTCGCGCAGGCTGTCGCACACCGCATCCTTGATGCGCAGCGCGGCAAAGTTGAGGCTGCGCAGCGGGCTGCGGTGGGCCGTGGTGTCGACGCGCAAGGTGTGCTGCGGCGTGATCCATTGCGTCCAGTCGACACTCGCTGCCAGGTCGTAAAGCGCTTGCTCGTCGCGGTAAGGGCCTTCAGCCACCTCGACCAGCACCCGTTGCGCGAGGCGCGATTCGAGGTTGAGCACCATCACCTCGCTCGGGCCACCATCAAGCGCGACACCGCCGCGCAAGGCATGTACCGCCACCTGTGGCAACACGCGCTGGACTTCGTCAGCGAGCAGTGCCTCGACACCGGCGGCGCACGGCAGAAAAAAGGGAGCGGTCATGCGGGGTCGGCGGGCAACCCGCTCACATCGTCTTGCGCAGATTGGCCGGTGCGATGCGCAGCGCTTCGCGGTACTTGGCCACGGTGCGGCGGGCCACCTGGATGCCCTGTTCCTCGAGCATCTTGCTGAGCTGGCTGTCCGAGAGCGGCTTCAGCACGTTCTCGGCCGCCACCAGCTGCTTGATCAGCGCGCGCACCGCGGTGCTCGACGCATTGCCGCCCGCCTCGGTGTTCAGCGACGAGCCGAAGAAGTACTTCAGCTCGAAGGTGCCGAACACCGTGGCCATGTACTTGGCGGTGGTGACGCGCGAAATCGTCGATTCGTGTAGGCCGAGCTCGTCGGCGATCTCTCGCAGCACCAACGGCTTCATCGCGATCTCGCCGTGGGTGAAGAAGTTCTTCTGCCGCTCGACGATGGCCTGCGATACCCGCTGGATGGTGTCGAAGCGCTGCTGGATGTTCTTCATGAACCAGCGCGCCTCCTGCAGACGTGAACTCAAGCCGGCATGGCTGCCGTTGGCCGAGGCGGCGCCGCGTCCCTGGCGTATGGCCTGTGCATACAAATCGTTGATGCGCAGCTTGGGCATCACATCGGGGTTGAGCACGACCTTCCAGTTGCGGCCCGATTTCTGCACGATCACGTCGGGCACGATGATGTTGGCTTCGGCGCGCGAGAACGGCCGCCCGGGCTTGGGTTCCAGCACCGTGATGAATCCCTGCGCCTGCTTGACCAGCTCTTCATCGGCCCCCGTCACCGCCATCAGCTTCTTCAGGTCACGGCGCGCCAGCAGCTCCAGGTGGTTCTTGCAGATCATGATCGCGATCATCTGGGCCTCACTGCGCGGCAGCAGGCGCAGCTGCAGGGTCAGGCACTCGGGCAGGTTGCGCGCGCCGACGCCGATCGGGTCCATGTTCTGCAGCCACTTCAGCGCGCAACTCAGGCGCTCCATGAGCTCTTCGACCCGCGACTCATCGTCGCCAGCCAGGGCCTGCGCGATCTCTTCCAGACTGTCGGCCAGATAGCCATCCCCATCGAGGGACTCGATCAGCACATCGACGGCAGCGGCATCCTCGGGCGACAGGCGCATGCCCAGCAGCTGCGCGTGCAAGTGCTCCTGCAAGCTGACCTGCACGGGATTGCGGTCTTGCGGGTCGAACTCGTCACCGTCGTTGTTGGTGCCGGACTTGCTCGGCGTTTCGCGGATGCCGTCGAAGTCGTCACGCTCGGTGCCGTTCTCCCAGTCGTCACGCTCGGTGGTGCCAAAGTCGCTGCCGTCCATGCCGGGCGCATCATCGCCACCCTCGCCACTGGCTTCTGTCGGTGTGTCGGCGCGTTCGGTTTCGCGCTCAGCGACCCGCTCGGTGGCCGATGTGCGCTCGACCATGGGCTCGAAGGCGCCAACGGCATCGTCTTCCGGTTCGAGAAACGGGTTCTGGTCGAGCATCTGCTCGACTTCCTGGTGCAATTCGAGCGTGGACAGCTGCAGCAAGCGGATCGACTGCTGCAGCTGCGGCGTCAACGCCAGGTGTTGCGATAAGCGTACCTGTAATGACGGCTTCATCGCGCAGCGCGCGCAGCAACGCTGCGCGGATCAAGCAACGCCCGCGTCACGGGTCTCCCGCGGCGCCAGGCGGCGCCCCTCGGGGGCAGGAGCGTAGCGACTGGGGGGCTCACATTCGGAAATGTTCGCCCAGGTACACCTTGCGCACGTCGGGGTTGTCGACGATTTCCGCAGAGGTGCCTTCGGCCAGCACCCGGCCTTCGCTGATGATGTAGGCGCGATCGCAGATGCCCAGCGTTTCGCGGACGTTGTGGTCGGTGATCAGCACACCGATACCGCGCGACTTCAGGAAACTGATGATGCGCTGGATCTCGATGACCGCAATCGGATCCACGCCGGCGAAGGGTTCGTCGAGCAGGATGAAGCGTGGTTGGGTCGCCAAGGCGCGGGCGATTTCAACCCGGCGCCGCTCGCCACCGGACAGCGACAGTGCGGTGGAATCCCGCAGCTTTTCGATGCCGAGGTCGCGCAACAAACCGTCGAGCAGTTCGTTGATCGCCGCTGGCTTCAGCGCCCGACCATCCGCATCGACCTGCAGCTCGAGTACCGCGCGGATGTTTTCCTCGACGTTCAGTTTGCGAAAGATCGACGCTTCCTGCGGCAGGTAGGACAGGCCCAGGCGCGAGCGCCGGTGGATCGGCAACCGATCGACGCGCTGGCCTTCGATGGTGATCTCGCCGGCATCGGCGGGTACCAATCCCACGATCATGTAGAAGCTGGTGGTCTTGCCCGCGCCGTTGGGGCCGAGCAGCCCGACGACTTCACCCGCATCGACCGACAGGTGCACGTCGGTGACCACCTTGCGTGCACCGTAGCTTTTTTGCAGCCCGGTGGCGCTCAAGCGGGGCACAGCGGACGACTTTTGAGTCGCGGCGGTACTCAACGCTTTTCGCCCAACGCAGGGCTCGATCGCAAGGTGGCCCCGGGCTGCGATGCTGCACCTGGCACGGGGGGGACTTCTCGCGGCGTCAGCACGGCACGCACGCGGCCACTCGGGTTGGTGGGCGTGGCCGCTGTGGCACCGCCGACCACGCTGAAGACTTCGGCCACGTTGTCGTAGACGATGGTGCTGCCCGCTGTTTCGTCGGCCAGCACCGCACCGCGGTATCGACGGATCACCGCGCGATTGATGAACCTCACGACATCGGCTTTGCCGTCGTACTCGATGCGCTCGCCCTCGCCTTCGATGTATTCATCGAGACCCTCGCGTTTTTGCCGGAAGAGGGCCCGCTTGCCCTCGTCCGCGGTCGCGATGCCGAATTGGGCGCCGTCGGGTGATTGGCGCACTTCGACATGCCCCGCCCGCATCGACATGGTGCCCTTGGTGAGCACGACATTGCCGGTGAAGATGCCCAGCTGCTTGACGTCGTCATAGCGGCCGTTGTCGGCCTCGACGTTCAGTGGCTTGGTGCGATCGGCCTTTTCAGCATGTGCCGGGTGCCAGCTCAGCGCGGCCATCACGCCCAGCGCCAACAAGCGCCTGAGCGCAGGCCAAGAGGTCATGTGAGGATCGGTGTTTGGGTTCATAGGGCACGATTCTTGCAGGAAATTCTACCCCACAAGCACCGGCCTCAGCGGCCGAAACGCCTCGAATGTGTGCGCTTTGACCCACCGTTGCGGCGGGCTGACAGTCGTCAGACCTTCTTGCGCGAGCGCTGGATCAGATAGTCTGCCACGGCCAGCGTGCGATCCGGCGATCCGGCCAACGATCCGGAGGTGTAAAACCGAGCTTGTATGCCCAGCGTGGGCACGCCGTCGATGCGGTAGGTCTCGGCCAGTTGCCTGGCCTGACGAATCTTGGTCTGCACTGAAAACGAGTTGAAGGCCTCGGAGAACTTGGCGCCGTCCACCCCATTCTTGGTCATGAGAGCGAGGATGTCGGGTAATTTGTCGAGCCGCATCCGGTCGAGATGCATGGCGCTGAAAACTTTGCGGTGCATGGTGTCGATCAGGCCCATGGCTTCGAGGGCGAAGAACAGGCGCTGGTGTGTGCCGAAGGGTTCTTCGCGAAACGCCACCGGGATGCGCCGGAAAGCGACGTCGGCCGGCAGCTTTTTCTGCCAGGCGTCCAGCGCTGGCTCAAAGGCATGGCAGTGTGGGCAGCCGTACCAGAAGAATTCAACCACCTCGACCTTGCCGTCGGCTGGCGCCGGGCCTGGCTGGCTCAACTTGATGTAATGCGTGCCTTCGACGAACTCACTTTGCGCACGTGCCGCACCGCCTGCGGAGAGGGCGGCTGCGCCGACGGCAGTGGCCATCAGTTGGGTTGAAAACTCGCGTCGCTTCATGGTCGTCGATCCCTTTGCATGTCACACACCATCATGGCTTACTTCGGAGCGCGGACGAGCGCAGCTTCAAAGCCCGCTGCCACCAATTTTTCCTTGGTGCTGTCCGCCTCACCCTTCTCATCGAACGGTCCGAGCCTCACGCGGTGAACCATGCGGCCAGACTGCTCGCGCTCGCTGATGCGGGCCTCATACCCGAGCAAAGCCAGCTTCCCTCGCTGGGACTCCGCATCGTCGGCGCTGACATACGCACCCGTCTGCACGAAGTAACTGAACGGTTCACCGATGGGTCTGGTGGACAGCGCTGCCGCGCCCGACGCTGCAGGGGCCGCCGCGCCCATGGGGCGATCGGCCAGGATGGCGGCCGGATCGCGCGCTGCGCCTTGACTACCGCCGGGCGCGGGAACGCTCGCTGGCGCCGGTGCGGGCGTGATGGGTCGGGCCGGGTTCTTGCCGGCCAAGGGTGCGTTCGGATCCCAGTTCTTGTTTTTCTCGCGCTCCGCGGCATCCTGCTCGGGCGTACGCTGGGGCACCTTGTCGAGAAAAGGCACCGGCACCTTGGTGACATACAGGGCCACGCCGAGCGCGAGCGCCAACCCGATCAACAGTCCGACGATCAGCCCCGTCAGGAATCCGCCGGACTGGCGGGAGGACACTTTGGCTGCGCGTACAGGGGTTCGCATGGCGTGGCTCACATTTTCTCGGGTGCACTGACACCCAGCACGGCCAGCGCATTGCGTATCACCTGGCGTGTGGCCGACAACAAGGCCAGTCGTGCCTGGGTCAGCGACACATCGTCGACCAAGAATCGCTCGGCGGCATAGTAGCTGTGGAAGGCGCCGGCGACATCGCGCAGATAGAACGTGACATCGTGCGGCGCCAGCGTCTCGGCCGCGTTGGACAGCATCGCCGGATAGTCAGCCAGCTTCAACATGAGCGCGTTCTCGGTCGCAGACTTCAGCAGGGACAGATCCGCGCGGGCGATCGCGGCGGGATCACCGCCCTTGTCGACGTACTGCTGGATCACGGAGCAGATGCGTGCATGCGCGTACTGCACATAGAACACCGGGTTCTCGTCGTTCTGCTTCAGCGCCAGATCAACGTCGAAGGTGAATTCGGTGTCGGCCTTGCGGCTGATCAGGAAAAAGCGCACCGCGTCGCGACTGGTCCAGTCGATCAGGTCGCGCAGCGTCACGTAGGAACCCGCGCGCTTGGAGATCTTCACCTCCTCGCCGCCCTTCATCACCGTGACCATCTTGTGCAACACGTAATCGGGGTAGCCCGGGCCGATGCCGACGCCAGCGGCCTGCAGCCCTGCGCGCACTCGCGCGATGGTGCCGTGGTGGTCGCCGCCCTGGATGTTGATCGCCTTGGTATAGCCGCGCTGGAATTTGTTGATGTGATACGCCACATCGGGCACGAAGTAGGTGTACTGCGCCTCGCCGCCCTGCGAGGATTTACGCATCACACGGTCCTTGTCGTCGCCATAGTCGGTGCTGCGCAGCCACAGCGCGCCGTCCTGCTCGTAGGTCTTGCCGGCGGCCACCAGCCGCGCGACAGTGGCCTCCACCTGACCGTTGGCGTACAGGCTGGACTCCAAGAAGTAGTGATCGAAGCGCACGCCGAAGGCCTGCAGGTCCAGGTCCTGTTCATGCCGCAGGTAGGCCACCGCGAACTGGCGGATGCCGTCTAGGTCTTCGATGTCGCCCGAAGCGGTGTAGGCGCGGTCGTCGGCGGTCACCGTCTTGCGGGCCACAAAGTCGGTGGCGATGTCGGCGATGTAGTCGCCGTTGTAGGCCGACTCCGGCCATTGCGCGTCGCCAGGCTTGTGGCCACGCAAACGGGCCTGCGTGGAAGCCGCCAGGGTGGCGATCTGTACACCCGCGTCGTTGTAATAGAACTCGCGCCGCACCGCCCAGCCCTGGGTGTCGAACAGGTTGCAGATCGCATCGCCGAGTGCAGCCTGTCGGCCATGGCCCACATGCAGCGGACCGGTCGGGTTGGCCGACACGAATTCGACCAGCACTGGCTGGCGGTTGTCGGCCTGGCGTCCGAAACACGCCCCGCCGGCGAGCACCTCGCGCACCACGGCCTGACGGGCCGACGCACGCAAGCGCAGGTTGATGAAGCCGGGGCCCGCAATCTCGAACGAATCGACGTGCTTTTGCACCGCAGGCTGCTGTTCCAGCGCGGCGATCAAGGTCTGGGCGACCTCGCGCGGGTTCTTCTTCAGTGGCTTGGCCAGTTGCATCGCCGAGGTGCACGCCAGGTCGCCGTGCGCGGCCAGCTTGGGTGACTCGAACGCGGCCTTCAAGGCACTCGCCGGGCTGACTTCCTCGATCGCTGCGGCGAGTGCCTTCAGCAAATCCTGCTTCGCTTCAATCATCGGAAGATTCTACGTTTGGCCCCCGCTTCATCAGCCAGCGCAAGGGTTTGAGGGGTGTTCCGGCACCTGTTCGGCGCAATCAACAGGCACGCGCTGGGCGACGATCCGAACGCAGGACGCCGCGTGCTCGGTCGTCATGCATCCATGCTGCCCACTTGCGAGCCTTGCCCATGGCCCACACCTCCTCCGCCCGGCGATCGGCCGACTCCGTGGTCGACATCGCCACCGACTCCACACCGACGCGGCCTGCTTCTGTGCCGTTGGTCGTGCCGGTGCAGCCGACGCAAATCGGCAAGTACCCGGTGCTGCGCAAGCTCGGGGAGGGCGCCACCAGCGATGTGTACCTGTGCCGCGACGAGTTTCAGGGTCGCGATGTGGCGATCAAGCGGGTGCGCGCGGCGGCCACCACCGATGCGATAGCCAACCGCTACAGCGAGCGCTTCTTCGCCGCCGAAGCCGCGCTGGTCGGCCGCCTCGAACACCCGAATGTCGTGAAGATCTACGACGCGGTGTCCGAGCCGGCGAACCAATATCTGGTCATGGAGTACGTGGACGGAAGCACCTTGCGACCGTACTGTCGTGCGGACCAGTTGCTGCCGTTGGAGCTGATCGTCGAAATCGGCTTCAAGTGCGCGATGGCGCTGGGCTACGTGTACCGGCAAGGGCTGATCCACCGTGACGTCAAGCCCGCGAACCTGCTGGCAGTGCTCAGCCAGGGTACGGTCACCGACGTGAAAATCTCGGACTTCGGCAGTGCCCTGAACCTGGAATCCGACGTCACGCAGGTGTACCGCGTGGGCTCGCTCGCCTACATGTCGCCCGAGCAACTCGACGGCAGCGCGCTCGACAGTCGTGCCGACATGTATTCGCTGGGCGCGGTGCTGTACCACCTGATTGCGGGTCGCCCACCGTTCGACGCGCAGATCCAGTCGGCCATGATGCATCAGATCTACCACGCGGTTCCCGCCCCATTGGTCGGTCTGCGAGAGGGTGTCGGCACCGCAGTCGATGAGGTCATCCAACGCGCGCTGGCCAAGGACCCGAAGGACCGCTACGCCGACTGGGACCACTTTGCCCAAGCACTGTCGGGTCTGATTGCCAACCAGCAGGTGCCCCGCGGACAACTGCAAGGCGTGCTCGATTCCGAACGGTTCAATCTGCTGCGCACGCTGGAGTTTTTCACCAGCTTCGGCGATGTCGAGCTGTGGGAGGTGGTGCACCGCGCCAAGTGGCAGCGCTTTCCGTTCGGCCACTCGCTTTATCGGCGAGGCGAAGAGGGACGCACTTTCCACATCATTGCGCAAGGCGAGGTGGAGGTGTATCGGGCGGGCGACAAGGTAGCGACACTCGGCACCGGCACCTCGGTGGGCGAGATGGCCTATCTGGCACCCAGCGCCGAGTTGCGCCGGCACAGCACCGATGTGGTGGTGAGCCAGCCCGCCACCACGATCTCGTTCTCACCCGACACCCTGGTGCAGTTGGGTCCCGCCTGCCGGCATCTGTTCGACGAGGCGTTCATCAGGGTGCTGGTGCGTCGGCTGCATGCGGCCCACGAGGCGCTGGCACATCCACGGCGCATTCTTTGAGCACGTTGCAACGTGCTCGGGTGTCAGCCATCGCGCGCTCGTCCGCGTTGAACTGAGCTCTTGTCGGCGGCGCCCATTGGGTACATCCTCCTCCTGTCGACATCCGTGTTCACAACCGCCTGGAGCAACACCCTCATGAAGAAGCTCACCACCGCGCTGGCCCTGGCCGCCGTCATCTTCTCAGCGCCGGCTTTCGCTAGCACCCACAAGGAGGCGCCGGAGATGAGCCCGGCTGGCAGTTGCGCGGCTGCCGCGGCTGAGAAAAAACTGTCGGGCGCCGCCAAGACCAGCTTTCTGGAGAAGTGCAACCGGGATGCACCGAAATCCACGTGCGAACTCAAGGCCGCCGAGAAAAAGCTCGCCGGCGCCGCCAAGACCAGCTTCCTGGAGAAGTGCAACCGGGACGCACCGAAATCCGCGTGCGAGCTCAAGGCCGCTGAGAAAAAGCTCTCCGGTGCCGCGGAGACCAGCTTCCTGAAGAAGTGCCAGGCCGACGCCGCGGCCGCTGCGGCCTCAGGCGCCGCCTCGTCCGGAAAGTAACTCGCTAGGTCCGCGGCCCACGACTGTCTGGCGGGCTGTCCCAGTAGTGCGCTTCGCCGTAGGTGCGCTTGAGGAACTCAATCCACAGGCGCACCCGCAGCGGCAGGTGCTTGCGCTGCGCGAACACGGCGTAGATGCCATTGGGGGGCGCTGCATAAGTATCGAGCACACTGACCAATCGGCCGCTCGCCACATCCCCCCCGACCTCCCACACCGATCGCCAGGCGATACCCAGCCCGGCCAGGCACCAGTCCCGCAGCACTTGGCCGTCACTGCAGTCAAAGCGGCCCCCCGGGCGCAGATGCTGGGTCTGGCCTTCGAGGGTGAAGGCCCAGCCACGCGGCTGGCTGGCGTCGCTGCTGAGCGTCAGGCATTCGTGGCGCAGCAGATCGTTCGGGTGCAGAGGCACACCC
The DNA here is from genome assembly GCA_001464195.1 of Burkholderiales bacterium Ga0077547. Classification (GTDB taxonomy): domain Bacteria; phylum Pseudomonadota; class Gammaproteobacteria; order Burkholderiales; family Burkholderiaceae_C; genus PBB1. The sequence continues at coordinate 144,417 of LNEY01000032.1, read as the reverse complement.
GCCCGTGCCAGGTAGCCGGGTGAGGCAACACACAGCCGCCGGTTGTCGGCCAGCCGCACGCTGACCAAGCGGCTGTCGGGCAGGTCGCCGACTCGCACCGCGCAATCCACGCCTTCGTTGACGATGTCGACGATGCGGTCGCTCAGGTTCAGCGACACATTCACCTCCGGGTGCAACGCCACGAAGGCCGGCACCAGCGTCGCCACGTGCCGCCGCCCGAATCCCGCCGGTGCCGTGACGCGGAGGAAGCCGCTGGCCTTGACCCCCCCGGCGCTGACGCTCGCTTCGGCGTCGTTGAGATCGGCCAGCACCCGCTGACAGTCTTCGAGGAAGGCGCTGCCTTCGTGGGTCAGGGTGATGCGCCGCGTGGTGCGCACCATCAGCTTGACGCCCAGGCGAGCTTCCAGCGCATCGAGGCGCCGCCCGATCACCGCCGGCGCAGTGCCTTCGGCCGCCCCCGCAGCGGTCAGGGTGCCCCGCATGGCCACCTGGGTAAACGATTCGATCTGCTTGAGTTTGTCCATGCCGACCCCCCCCCTGCGCTGGGTGCATTACATACTAAATAGTCATGAATGATTTGCTTGGGTCGCAACTGATGAATGGAGAAGTTTGAAATACAGTGTTTACCCGAGCACTGCTGGCTCCTCGTTGCATTCGCTCAGCGCGCCACTCCAACCCGAAAGTACGACGACATGACCGCACGCACCAACGTCCATGGCCTGGAGGTCGCCACTGTCCTGTACCGCTTCATCGACGAGCAGGTGTTGCCTGGCACTGGCATCGACGCGGCCGCGTTCTGGAAGGGATTCGACGCCATCGTCAGCGATCTCGCACCAAAGAATGCGGCCTTGCTCGCCGAGCGAGACCGCCTGCAAACCGAGCTGGATGCGTGGCACAGCGCCCACCCCGGCCCGATCACCAAGCCCAAGGCTTACCGCAAATTCCTCCAAGGCATTGGGTACCTCGTGCCTGTGCCGGGCAAGGTGAAGGTGCGCACGAAGAACGTCGACAGCGAGCTGGCATCGCAGGCTGGCCCGCAGCTGGTGGTGCCGATCACCAATGCGCGTTATGCGCTGAACGCCGCGAATGCGCGCTGGGGTTCGCTGTACGACGCGCTGTACGGCACCGATGCGATTCCCGAGACCGAGGGTGCGGAGAAGGGCCCCGGCTACAACCCGGTGCGTGGCGCGAAGGTCATTGCCTACGCGCGCCACGTGCTCGACCGCACCGCGCCGCTGAAGACAGGCTCACATGTCGACTCGATCGGCTACGCGGTGGTGGACGGCGAACTGCAGGTGACGCTCAAGGGCGGCCGCACGACGAGGCTCGCACAACCCCAACAGTTCGTCGGCCACCAGGGCGACGCGGCGGCACCCTCCTCGGTGCTCTTCAAGCACCACGGACTGCACCTCGACCTGCGCATCGACCGCAGCACCGTGACCGGCGCCAGCGACCCCGCCGGCGTTTCCGATCTGGTGATTGAATCAGCGCTGTCGACCATCCTCGACCTTGAAGACTCGGTCGCCGTCGTCGATGCCGACGACAAGGTGCAGGCGTATGGCAACTGGCTGGGCGTGCTCAAGGGCACGCTGACGGAGGCCGTGAGCAAGGGTGGCAAGACCTTCACGCGGCGCCTGAATCCCGACCGCGTTTACATCGGCCCGAAGGGTGAGCCTGTCACGCTGCACGGCCGCTCGCTGATGTTCGTGCGCAATGTCGGCCACCTGATGACGAACCCAGCCGTGCTGTGGGCGAATGGACAGGAAATTCCTGAAGGCATTCTCGACGCCGTGGTCACCACCGCGATCGCGCTGCACGACCTGAAGCGTGCGCACCCGACGATCCGCAACTCGCGCACCGGCTCGGTCTACATCGTGAAGCCGAAGATGCACGGCCCGGCCGAAGTGGCCTTCGCGAGTGAACTGTTCGGCCGTGTCGAAAAGCTGCTGGGCCTGCCGACAGCAACCGTCAAGCTTGGCATCATGGACGAGGAGCGCCGCACCAGCGTGAACCTGAAGGCCTGCATCGCCGCCGCCGCCGACCGCGTGGCCTTCATCAACACCGGCTTCCTCGATCGCACCGGCGACGAGATGCACACCGCCATGCAGGCCGGCCCCATGCTGCGCAAGGGTGACATGAAGACCAGCGCATGGATCGCTGCTTACGAACGCAACAACGTGCTCGTGGGTTTGAGCTGCGGCCTGCGCGGCAAGGCACAGATCGGCAAGGGCATGTGGGCCATGCCCGACCTGATGGCCGCGATGCTGCAACAGAAAGTCGCACACCCGCAGGCCGGCGCCAACACCGCCTGGGTGCCCAGCCCGACGGCGGCGACGCTGCACGCTTTGCATTACCACCAGGTCGATGTGTTTGCGGTGCAGAAGAAGTTGGAGAAACAGGATGCCGATGGGTTGGCCGATGAACTGCTGACCGGTCTGCTGACGGTTCCGGTGGTCAAGAAGGCGATCTGGAGCGACGCTGACAAGCAGCAGGAGCTCGACAACAACGCGCAAGGCATCCTGGGTTACGTGGTGCGCTGGGTCGACCAGGGCGTGGGTTGCTCGAAGGTGCCCGACATCCACGATGTCGGCCTGATGGAGGACCGCGCCACCCTGCGCATCAGCAGCCAGCACATGGCCAACTGGTTGTGCCACGGCGTGGTGACCAAGGCGCAGGTCAACAGCACCCTCAAGCGGATGGCCAAGGTCGTCGACCAGCAGAACGCCGGCGATCCGCTGTATCAGAAGATGGCTGGGCGCTTCGACGAGTCGATCGCCTTCCAGGCGGCACGCGATCTGGTCTTCAAGGGCTTGACGCAACCCAGCGGCTACACCGAGCCGCTGTTGCATGCGGCCCGGTTGCGGGTGAAAGCGGTGGGCTGATCGCACCGGGGGGCTTTCGGTGGGGGTGGTACAAAACACGTTGTCGCCCACTTGCCACCACCGACCATGCCCCACCTGCTTCACATTCAAAGCTCACCGCGCACGCAGCGTTCGGCGTCCATCGAGGTCGCGCAGGCCTTCATCGGTGCCTGGACCTCGCGCCACCCCCAGGCCACCGTCGACACCCTCGATGTGTGGGCGACGCCGCTGCCCGCGTTCGACGGCGAGGCCCTGGGCGCGAAATACGCAGCACTTGAAGGCCATGAGCGCAGCGCCGAACAACTGAAGGTGTGGGCTGACATCGAGGCCCTGGGCCAGCGCTTTCACCGCGCCGACCTGATCGTGATCAGCGTGCCGATGTGGAATTTCGGCATCCCTTACCGGCTCAAGCACCTGATCGATGCGGTCTCGCAGAAGGACCTGCTGTTCACCTTCGACGAACGCGGGCTGCTGGGCTTGCTGGGGGGCCGCAAGGCAGTGGTGGTGGCCGCCCGCGGTGTGGCGCTGGGCGAAAACTTCCCGGCCGCCGAGTTCGACCATCAAACCAGCTACCTGACGATGTGGGCGCGCATGGTGGGAATCACCGAAGTGCACACGGTGTCGGTGGAGAAAACCCTGTTCGGCCCCGAAGCCGACACCGCGTCTCGCGCACAAGCCAAGGCTGAAGCAACGGCGCTGGCTGCGTCGCTCTGAGCGCCCCGGGGCACGGGTGGTTTGACAATGGGCGCCCATGCCCTGCAGGCGGATTTTTCGACAGGGTGCATCTGCGCCCCCGTCTCGAACGTAGCGTGTTGACGTGTCCGTTCGCCCGCCTACCGCCTCCATTGCGATGCCCGAACCCATTCCGCTGACTGCCGACGCCTTTGATTACGAGGCCGCCCTCGAGGCCTGCGCTCGCGGTGAGCGCTTTGCGCTGAACGCGCTCTATCAGCGCGAGGCTCGCTGGCTGCTGGGGGTTGCGCAGCGCATCGTCGGTGACCGCGACCACGCGCACGACGTGCTGCAGGACGCATTCCTGCAGATCTGGCAGAAAGCCGCCAGCTACCAGCGTTCGCTCGGTTCAGCGCGGGGCTGGATCTACACCGTGGTGCGGCACCGTGCGCTGGACCTGGCCCGTCGCTCCGGGCGCGAGGTCAGCATCGGCGACGACCTCGATGCCTTGTCCGACGCGCGCCAGGCCGACGAGCACGGCGCTGCAGACCCGGACACCACCGCACTGGACCGATGCCTGGATGCGCTCGACGAGCGCAAGCGCGACTGCATCGTCTTTGCGTTCGTCGAGGGCTACACCCACGAGCAGATCGCGACCAAGCTGTCCACCCCTGTGGGCACGGTCAAGTCGTGGATCCGGCGCGGCCTGCTGGCGCTGAAGGAGTGTCTGTCGTGATGCTTGACGACCCTCAGGAGCGCAGCGCCGCGGCAGGCGAGTACGTGCTCGGGACGCTGTCGCCCGCCGATCGCGAGGCGTTCGAGCAAGCGCTCGCCGGCAACGCCGCACTGCAGGCCGAGGTGTATTACTGGCAGGACCGGCTGCTGCCGCTGGCCGAGCGGGTGAGGGCAGCGCAGCCGGAAGCCCAGCTGTGGCCGGACATCGAGGCTCGTCTGGGCGTCGTAACAATGCCGACATCGGCTTCGTCGTCGACCGCCCCGGCAGCCAACGACCCGATGTGGCAGCGGCTGCAGCGCTGGCGTGTTGTCAGCGGCATGGCGATCGCCGCCTCGGTGCTGCTGGCCAGTCTGCTGGTGCTGCGCGCACCGGGCCCGCCGGCCGCACCGGCCGACCGCTACCTGGCGCTGCTGCAGTCGCCCGACAAGTCCACCGGCTGGGTGGTCGAGGTGACGACCGGCGACAAGGTGCGCCTGGTGCCAGTGGGCGCCACGGCCGAGGTGCCTGCCGGCAAGGCGTTGGAGTTCTGGACCAAGGCCGAAGGCGCCAGCGGCCCGACCTCGCTGGGGCTGATACGCCCGGGCCAGGTCACCGAGCTGCCCGCCGCCCGTCTGCCCGCGGTGGGCGAGCGCACGCTGTTCGAGCTGACGCTCGAGCCCGAGACCGGCTCGCCGATAGGTCGGCCGACGGGTCCGGTGCTGTTCATCGGGCGCACCGTTCGGCTGTAAGCGCCTGTCCCGCGTCGGGCAGAGTGGTGCGCGTCTGACGGGTGCTCGCACGGTTCGTGCATGGCGTGATCACCGCCACTCAGCGCTGCCCGCCGTGAACACTGCCCCCGCGACCCGCATCGTTGTCGTCGGCGCCGGCTTTGCCGGCACCAACCTTGTCCGCGCACTCGACGGCAAACTGCCGGGCGACTGCCTGCTGACCCTGGTGTCCGACGAGAGCTACACCACCTTCAACCCGATGCTGCCCGAAGCCGTGGGCGCCTCGGTGTTTCCCGAACAGGTGATCGTGCCGGTGCGCGAAATGCTGCCCCAGACCCGCACCCACCAGTTCATCATGGGCTCGGTGGCCGAGGTGGACTCCGCAGCACGCCAGCTGACCCTGCGAACGCTCTCCGGCGAGGTGCAGCTGCGCTACGACCACCTGGTGCTGGCGATTGGCAACCGGGCGCGCCTCGATCTGATGCCGGGAATGGCCGAGCACGCCTTGCCGCTGAAGACGGTGGGCGACGCGATGCACATCCGCAACACCGTGCTGCGCCGACTGGCCCGCATCGAACTGGAAGCCGATCCGGCACTGCGCCGTCGGCTGGGTCATTTCATCGTCGTCGGCGGCGGGTTCTCCGGTGTCGAAGTGGCCGGGGAGCTGGTCGATTGCCTGCGCAGCATCCAGCACTTCTATCCGCGCATCGCGCCTGCGGAACTGCAAGTCACGGTCCTGCACTCGTCCGAGCGGCTGCTGCCGGAGTTGTCGCCTCGCCTGGGCGCCGCCGCGCTGCGGTCACTGCGCCAGCGCGGGGTGACGGTGCGGCTGGAAACGCTGGCCGCCTCGGTGTCGGCCGAGGGTGTCACGCTGAAGTCCGGCGAGCAGGTGGCGGGTGACACGGTGCTGTGCACCATCGGCACGTCGGCCAACCCGCTGCTTCGGCGCCTGGGCGCCGCCACCACCAGCGGACGCATCATCGTGCGCGGCGACCTGTCAGTGCCGGGCACGCCGGGGCTGTGGGCAGTGGGGGACTGCGCTTATGTGCCCAACGCGGTGGATGGCAACGCCTCGCCCCCGACCGCGCAATTCGCCGTGCAGCAGGCGCGGCACCTCGCGACGAACCTGCTGCGCACGCTGAAGGGCGAGCCCACCACACCGTTCGGCTATCGATCGCGCGGCATGATGGCGTCGATCGGGCACCTGAACGGTGTCGCCGAGGTCGCCGGGGTGCCGCTCACCGGTTGGCTCGCGTGGCTGGTCTGGCGCGCCTACTACCTCTCGCAGATGCCGTCGTCCGGGCGCCGGCTTCGCATATTTTTCGAGTGGTTCTGGGGCATGTTCTACCCGCCGGACATCACCCACCTGCGTTTCACGCGCAGCGCCGACATGCAGGCCGATGAGCAACGCCGTTACGTCGAGCACGACGCTCACGCAACGGCTGCGACAACGCAGGAATCCGCGCGGGCCTGACGGCTGCTCAGACCAGCTCGCGCCGGAGCAGCCGCTCAAGGACCCGCAGCGGCGACGTCGATGCATCGCCCATGCCCTCGATGGGCAGGTAGAAGGTCTGCTCGAACAGATGCTGGCCCGCCATGGCCGCGTGCGAGACCTGGTCGGTGTAGACCAGCCAGGTGCTGCCGGGGGCGAACTCTTGGGTGTGCTGTGGGGCTTGGGCCTGGTAGGCAGCGTCCGCCTTCATTTGGTCATGCAGTTGCAGCATGAAATGGTCGTAGGCGCTGCGGCGCGATTTGGTGATGCCCAGCGCCTGCAAGACGGCGCTGCTGCCCCACACAGGGCGATGCAGCGACGGCAGATATCGCCTGGCGACGCCCTCGAACGATTCGCCCAAACGCCAGGTGCGGGGGCGGCTCGCCGGGTGCACATTGGTGAAGAGCCGAAGGATGCGCCGGCCCTGCGTGGGCGAAGACGGAAAGCTGTCGACGTGCAGTCGGGTGTCGTCCTTGCGCCAGGAGGTGGTGCGGCCTTCGACTTCCACCGGCCGGAAGCTGGTGCGGCCGGTCTGAATCGTCGGCACGTACCGGGGCAGCAGCTGCCTCAGCAGGGTGGCGCTGCTCTTCGCGTAGCGCTCGATCATCCCCCGCAGCGGCTCCAGGTTATCGCGACTGCCCTGAAGTGCCCCATCGACCGGGTTCAGGCTGATGTTCTTGCCGGCGTCTGCCAGGCGGGGGTCGAGGAAGCGCAGTTCGGTGGCGTCCAGCGGGAAGGCCAGATGCGGCAGCAGCACGACACTGCCGCCTTCCAGGGCGCGCAGCGCAGTGTCCTGTTGCTGAGGCGAGCATGTCTCGTCCCAGTGCTCGATGGGGAGGCTGACGATCTCGGTCAAGTCCGCTTTCCTGCTGTCTTCCTGACGTGACGATACCCCCAGATCGCTATCGAGGCCTGTCGTCGGGATCGCTCACCGGGCTGCTCGCTGGCCGCAGCCACAGCGCCAGCGGGGCCTGCACCAGTGCGTAAGCGCCGTAGGTTGCCGCGGCCGCCACCGCCAGCGGCGGCGCCACACCGAAGGCCGACCATCCTGCCACCGCCGCCGCTTCGCGCGTGCCCCAGCCGCCAAAGCTGACCGGCATCGAGGCCAGCAGCAGGATCGGCGCCGTGGTCACCGCGATCAGCCAGGCCGGCAACGGAATGCCGAACGCACGCGCCGCGCAGATGACCGCGCACACGGTGAACAGTTGCACCAGCAAGGAAGCCGCGGCCTGCCAAAGGTACTGATTGAAGCCGCCAGGACGCTGCAACAGCTCGACCGCCGTCGCGCGGCGGCTGCCGGGAAGCGCCCCACGACCGGCCAGCGTCGCCAAGCCAAACAACACGCCCAGCGGCAGCACCAGCACCCCCACCAGCAACCCCGCCGCCAGCCACCCCGTTCCCCAGGCATCGGGCAGGTGCAGCAGCGCCCGCAGGCGCTGCATCTCGGGCGCATCCAGCCCCCCGTAGAGGCCCAGCGCGGCCAGCGCGAACAGGATCCACAAGCCACTCAGCCGATCAAGCACCACCGACAGCCCGGCCGCTCCGCGCGGGCAACCCCTGCGTTGCAGTTGCCAGGCGCGAAATAGATCGCCACCGACCACCGCACCGGGCAACAGGGCGTTGATGGCGGCCGCCTGGAAGTAAACCGACACCGACCATCGCGCGCTGACTCCATGCCCGAGCCAGCGTGCGAGTTCAGCCCAGCGCCAGGCGGCCGCGACATTGCCCGCGAACGCGCACAGCAATCCCGCCGCCAGCCACCGCCCATCGGCCCCACGCAGCGCGGCCCAGATCGCCTGTGGGCCTGCCCACCAGACCACGCCACCCAGCAGCAAGGGCGCACCGACCAGGCGCAGCGCGGACCACAGGCGCTGCCGCGATGACACGCTCAAGCAGGAGCACCGGGAAAGTAGCGCGGCGTGAACCACTCGGTGAATCGCTGCACACCCACGGCCAAAGGCGTACTGGGGCTGAAGCCGACCCAGGCGTCGAGCGCCGAGGTGTCGGCATGCGTCGCGAGCACGTCACCGGGTTGCAGCGGCAGCATCTCGCGCACCGCGGTGACCCCCAGTGCGCGCTCCATCGTGTCGATGAAGTCGAGCAGCGGAACCGGCGTGCTGTTGCCGATGTTGAAGATGCGCCACGGTGCCGTGCTGCTGGCCGGGTCGGGCGCGGCAGGGTCGTAATGCGGGTTCGCAGTCGCCGGCTTGTCGAGCACCCGCAGCACGCCTTCGACGATGTCGTCGACGTAGGTGAAGTCGCGCGTCATCAGGCCCTGGTTGTAGACCTTGATGGGCCGCCCGGCCAGCATGGCGTCGGCGAACAGGAAGGGCGCCATGTCCGGCCGGCCCCAGGGCCCGTACACCGTGAAGAAGCGCAAGCCGGTGGTTGGCAGGCCGTAGAGGTGGCTGTAGCTGTGGGCCATGGTCTCGTTGGCCTTCTTGGTTGCCGCGTACAGGCTCACCGGGTGATCGACCGCGTCTGATTCACGATAGGGCAGCTTCGCATTGCCGCCGTAAACGCTGGACGAACTGGCATACACGAGATGCGCCACGCCGTGATGGCGACAACCTTCCAGCACATGGGCGAACCCGGACAGGTTGCTGTCGATGTACGCCATCGGATGGGTCAGCGAATAGCGCACACCCGCCTGAGCCCCCAGATGCACCACGCCGTCGAAGCGCTCGCGGGCGAACAGCGTGGCCATGCCGTCGCGGTCGGCCAGGTCGAGCTTGTGGAACGTGAATCCTTCCGACCCGTTCAACCGCACCAGCCGATCGGCTTTCAGGGCGGGGTCGTAGTAGTCGTTCAGGTTCTCGATGCCGACCACGCGGTCACCACGCGCCAGCAGTCGCTGCGCGACGAACATGCCGATGAAGCCGGCCGCGCCGGTGACAAGGACTTTCATGTCGGAAGCGGCGCCACAATTCGAAGCTTGAGGGCCGAGGATGGATGTCGGCTCATTCTCCGGTGTTTCGCATGTCGCACCCCGCCTCGAACCCCACTGCCGCGTTGAATTTGCCACTCGATGCGCTGCCGGCGCATTGCGATGTGCTCATCGTCGGCGCCGGGCCGGCCGGCTGTGCTGCCGCGATCACGCTGGCCGGCGCAGGCTTCGACGTGGTGCTGATCGACCAGCACGCCTTTCCCCGCGACAAGGTCTGCGGCGATGGCCTGATCCCTGACGCGCACCAGGCCTTGCGCAGGCTGGGGTTGCTCGACGCGGTGCTGGCGCGCGCGCGCTCGGTGCGCCATGTCGCGGTGATCGGCCCACGCGGCGGCCGCATCGACGTGCCGGGCACGCTGGCCGTGCTTCCTCGCCACGAGTTGGACTGGATGCTGTGCCAGGCGGCGGTCGAGGCCGGCGCGCGGATGCACGCGCCGGTGCGCTTCGTCAGCACGCTGGAAGAAGGCGACGGCGACAGTCGCCGGGTCGTGGGCGCCATGGTGCGCGCGGGCGACACGAGCCGCCAGGTGCACGCCACCTGGGTGTTGATCGCCAGCGGCGCGCCACCACAGGCGCTGATGTCGGCCCAGATGTGCGAGCGCCGCACGCCCACCGGCGTGGCGCTGCGCGGCTATGTGAAGAACCTGGCCATGGTCGATCGCATCACCGAGCTCGAGGTGGTGTGGCATCCGCGGATGAAGCGCGGCTACGGCTGGATCTTCCCGGGGCCCGATGGCGTGTTCAACATCGGCGTCGGCGTGGCACACAGCCATGCGAAGGGCGGCGATTCAGGCCAGACGATGCAGGACATCAACCTGCGCGCGATGTTCGACGAGTTCACCCGCGTCCACCCCGCAGCGCGTGACCTTGTCGCCGGTGGCGAGTGGGTCGGCGAGCTGAAGGGGGCGCCGTTGCGCTGCTCGCTGCGCGGTGCCCGGTTGTCGCGGCCAGGATTGCTGGTGACCGGTGAAGCCGCCGGCAGCACCTACGCCTTCACCGGCGAAGGCATCGGCAAGGCGCTGGAAACCGGGCTGGCCACGGCCGATGTGCTGATCGAAGGCCGACGCCGGCAGTTGCCCGAAAGCCAGGTCCGCACCACCTACGAGCAGAAGGTACGCGCGCTGGCACCGCGCTACGAGATGTACGACAAGGCCAACATCGTCAACATGCACCCGTGGCTGGTCGACCTGGTGGTGTGGAGTGCCAAGCGCAGCCCAAGCCGGCTGCGTCGCATGACCGGGCTGCTCGAAGAGACCCACCTGCCCAGCAGCCTGCTGAGCGTGAGGAGCTGGATGCGCCTGCTCTTCGTGCACACCTGAGGGCCGACGGCATGTGCCAGCTCCTCGGCATGAACGGCAACACGCCGACCGACATCGTGTTCAGCTTCACCGGTTTTGCAACCCGTGCCGATGAACACCAGGACGGCTTCGGCATCGCCTTTTTCGAAGGCGCCGGGCTGCGGCTGTTTGTCGACGCGCAAAGTGCACGCCAGTCGCCGGTGGCCGACATGGTGCGGCGCTACCCGATCCGCTCGAAGCATGTGATCGCGCACATCCGCAAGGCCACGCAAGGCCGCATCGCCCTCGAGAACACGCACCCTTTTGTGCGCGAACTGTGGGGCCGCTACTGGGCGTTCGCGCACAACGGCAACCTGGTCGACTACGCGCCACGGCTGCACGCGTCGTTTCACCCCGTGGGCGACACCGACAGCGAACGCGCCTTTTGCTGGCTGATGCAGGAGCTGTCCAAGGCGCACGCCCGCATGCCCTCGGTGGACGAGCTGACCGCCACCCTGCGCGAGCTGGTGCCGCAGATCGCCGCGCATGGCAACTTCAATTTCCTGCTGAGCCAGGGCGAGGCGTTGTGGGCGCATTGCAGCACCGAACTTCACTGGCTGGAGCGGTCTCATCCCTTCGGAACAGCCCGTTTGGCCGACGAAGACCTGAGTGTCGATTTCGGCGCCCTGACCTCCCGTGATGACCGAGTGGCGCTGGTGGCCACGCAACCGTTGACCACCGACGAACACTGGCAAGCCTTCGGGGCCGGCGAGTTGCGCGTCTTCGTGGAGGGCCGCTCGCGGTGATCGGTCGCTCGGTCACCCTCCCGGGCGTTGATCGGCACCCACCCATGCGGGTGCCGTGGGCAGGGGCTGGAGGCGTCTGGGATGAACGTACTGAGCGCGGGGTTCGAGCAGTGGCAGCAGTTCCGAATCTGCCGGGCTTCGATAGGCGTACTTTCCGCTGGGTGAGCGCAGTCGAAAATCCTGCCGGGAAGGCAGCGAGAACGCCCCCCAATCTGCGTGCTGGTCGTTGTGCGTCGTCAGATTTCCTTCGACGCGATCGCGCCCGGGCCCCACCCTGATGTTGTTGACCGAGATCACCCGATCTGCGCCAGGGGCCACGCGCACAAAGGTGCCGCCGTACGGATGGTCATTGACCAAGGTGTTGCTGCCCAGCATGAGGGTGTTGACCGGCCATTTGTAGCCCTCCGCACCGTATGAAATCAACACCGAGTTCTCGGTGCCCTGCTGCTGTTGGATCAAATTTCCCACCACTCGGGCGACGCCGCCATTGGGAAACTCCAACTCATAGCTGGCGCGACCGCCGCTTTCATCGGTCAACCGGTTGTAAAGAATGTGGTTGACGCGGGCCCGGCTTTTCAGCAGGTGCCCCACTGCAGCGTGATGGAAATAGCTGCCCGTCACGGTCAACTGATCGATCGTGCCGACGTAAAGGTTGTGGCCCCATCGGCCGTCAACATGGCTGTAGGCGAACTCGCTGCCCTCGATCAGCAGCTGGGCATTGGGATCAGCGTTTGCATTGACCGTCAGCAGACCCGTCTCATTGCCCCAGAACAAACAATTCCTCACCCGGAGGCTGCCGCCTTCGAAACGAATTCCAGCGCCGTTGCCGTCGGAGACCTTGGCGCCGATGAAGTCGATGTTCGATATATCGAAGTCGCCATGACGTATGACCCAAATGGCCTTGCCTTCCATGGCCCGGCCATCGGCAAACAACCGTGCTGCGCCGTTGACGCCTCGGATCGTCAAGCGCTTCTGCGCCCACAGCGCGACATCCTGGCGGTAGTCGCCCGCCTCGATCTCAACGATGTCTCCCGACTTGGCCAGACGCGCCGCATCAGCAATCCGCGACAGCGGGCCTGCCGGGCTGACTCGCCAGACTTTGGCGCCCGGTGGCGACGGATCAGCAGGATCGATGTCACCCGGGCCACGCCTGGGCGGAGGCGGCGGCACCTCGAAGGGCAAACGCGAGCGATCGGCCGCAGCCGGTGCGTCCAATTGGGCCCGCAACACCGCCACGACCGGATGAGCCAGGGCCTCGACCTTCGGGTGTCCCTGCATGCGCACATCGGCATAGTCCATCAGCTCCCCCGGTGTGCGACCGAGTTGGTCGTAGAACCACCATGCTGCCGTCCCAATGCCCAGAAGCAGGACAACCGCCGACACGCTGAGCCAACCCCACCAACGAGACCACCAGTTCATGAGCACCGCTTCAAAATCCGCAAGAGGCAACGAAGCAGCGCAAAGCTGCCCTTCGAAATCGCTCTGGATGTTACGTGTGCCCGATACTGACAGCCGTGTCCTTTCGAATCCTCGCCGATGAGCGCCACGCCACACCCCCGCTTCGACATCTTCTACCGCTACGACGCGCTGACGCAGCTGCTGACCGACTACGCCGCCGCCTATCCCGGACTGGTGTCGGTCGCGTCGATCGGCAAGAGCCACGAGGGCCGCGACATCTGGGTTGTCGTGGTGACGAATGCGGCCACCGGTATCGACACCGACAAGCCCGCGTTCTGGGCCGACGGCAACATCCACGCGGCTGAGCTGTGCGCCAGCACCGCCTGCCTGTACTACCTGCATCAGCTGGTCACTGGCCATGGCAGCGACCGCCAGATCACCCAGCTGCTCGACACCCGTGTCGTTTACCTGTGCCCGCGGCTCAACCCCGACGGTGCCGAGCTGGCACTGGCCGACCGGCCGCGTCACATCCGCTCGTCGACGCGGCGTTACCCGTATGAAGAAGCCGCGGTCGACGGCCTGACGGTCGAAGACATCGACGGCGACGGCCGGGTGCTGATGATGCGCATCCCCGACCCGCACGGCGGCTACAAATGCAGCGCGCTGGACCCACGGATGATGGTGGCGCGCGAGCCCGGCGAGTTCGGCGGCGAGTACTACCGCGTGATGCCTGAAGGCACGCTGCAGCAGTACGACGGCTTGACCGTCAAGGTGAACCCCGATGCCGAGGGCTTGGATTTGAACCGCAATTTCCCGTCGCAGTGGCGGCAGGAACACGAGCAGCCGGGCGCAGGCCCCTACCCCACCAGCGAGCCCGAGGTGCGCGCGATGGTGGACTTCATCACCAACCACCCGAACATCGGCACGGTGATCAGCTTCCACACCCACAGCGGCGTGATCCTGCGACCGATGGGCACGCACAGCGACGACGACATGATCCCGGAGGACCTGTGGTCGTTCAAGCGCTTCAGCGCGCTCGGCGCCAAGCTGACCGGCTACCCGGCGGTGAGCGCCTGGCACGAGTTCAAGTACCACCCGAAGGAAATCATCACCGGCACGCAGGACTGGGCCTATGAACACCTGGGCATGCTGTTCTGGACGGTGGAGATCTGGTCGCCGAACGCCGAGGCCGGCATCACCGGCTACCCGTGGATCGACTGGTACCGCGAGCACCCCGTGGCCGATGACCTGAAGCTGCTGAAGTGGAGCGACGAGCAGTGCGGCGGCCAGGCGTATGCGGCGTGGCGGCCATTCCAGCACCCGCAGCTCGGTGCGGTGGAGATCGGCGGCTGGGACCACCAGAACTACTGGCGCAACCCGCCGCCACACCTGCGCGAGCGCGAGGCCGCGCGCTTCCCCGCGTGGATGACGCAGGTGGCGCTGAGCTTGCCGAAGCTGGAGCTGCTGCGCACCGAAGTGCGCGCCCTCGGACCCGACACCTGGCGCGTGCGGCTGGCCGTGGCCAACAGCGGCTGGCTGCCCTGCTACATCAGCAAGCGCGCGCTGGAGCGCAAGGTGGTGCGAGGCGTGATGTTCGAGCTGCACCTGCCCGAGATCAACGGCAGCCCGGATCCAGCCGTCTCGCTGGTCAGCGGCAAGCTGCGCCACGAAGGTCCGCAGCTCGAAGGCCATGCGCCGGACGTGTCCTTGCTGGGTCGCTACGGCGCTCACAACGCGACCCCCGACCGGGCCGTTGGCGAATGGGTGGTGCGGGCGCCGCAAGGCACGCGGCTGGCGCTGACTGCGCGTGCCGATCGCGCCGGCATCGTGCGGGCAGAGGTCAGCCTGGACTGATCGCGCGGCGCCGAGCCCAGCGACGGGGTCAGCCCCAAGCCCTCAGCGTGCGCTGTTCAACTGCAAGCGAGTGGCATCAGCCACGCGGCGCGCGGCTTCGGCAAAGTCGTCGCCAGCGCTCGCGTACAGCACCGCACGCGACGAGTTGACCGCGATCGGGCCCGTGGTTTTGCCGTTCTGCGCGCGCCAGCCTGCCCGCACCGTCGCCGCCGCATCACCGCCCTGCGCACCCACGCCGGGGATCAACAGCGGCAGCGTGGGCGCCAGCTCACGCACACGCGCGATCTCGGCCGGAAACGTGGCTCCCACCACCAGACCCAACTGGCCGGTGCGGTTCCACGGCCCCTGCGCCAGCCGTGCGATGTGCTCGTACAGCAGATCGCCGGGTTGCCCATCGGCACCGACGAGGCGCTGCGCCTGCAAGTCCGAGCCGCCGGGGTTCGACGTGCGGCACAACAAGATGAGCCCCTTGTCCGCATAGTCCAGATAAGGCTCGATCGAGTCGTGCCCCATGAACGGCGACAACGTCACCGCGTCGGCCCGGTAGCGCTCGAAGGCCTCGCGGGCGTACTGCTGCGCGGTGCTGCCAATGTCGCCGCGCTTGGCATCGAGGATCACCGGCACGCTAGGTGCCACCGCATGGATGTGCGCGATCAGCGCTTCCAGTTGGTCCTCGGCGCGGTGCGCCGCGAAGTAGGCGATCTGCGGCTTGAAGGCGATCGCCAGGTCCTTCGTCGCATCGACGATGGCCGCGCAAAAGTCGAAGATGCGGCTAGCATCGCCTTTCCAGGCGCCAGGAAACTTCGACGGCTCGGGGTCAAGGCCGATGCAAAGCAGGGAGTTGTTCAGGGACTCGGCGGCAGCGAGTTGGTCAAGAAAAGTCATGAAGACGCGACCCGCTCTTGCAATGCCTCTTGAGCCAGCGTGTTGATGCTCTTGCCCTGAGCCTGCGCTTCGATCGCCAGCTTCTCGTGCAGCTCAGGCGAAATGCGCAGGTTGAACTTGCCCGAGAAGTGGCGGCGCGGCGCGATGCCTTTTTCCTCGCACACCGCCAGAAACACCTGAAGGGACTTCTTGAACTCGGCACGCAGTTCTTTCGGGTTCTTGCCGTAGAAATCCGCGCCGCCGCTGAGGCCAAGAATCTCTCCCCGAAAGAGTTCCAGATCGTCGTCGTATTCGATCTTGGCGTGGTACCCGTCCACAGTCATGGTGTTCATGGCTCGACTCCGTGCTGTTCCAACCACTTGCGAATGCTGGCAATCGCGCCCTTGTCGGTGTGCGGAGACGGGTGCGGTCGGTGAAACACCCGAACCTCCTCAAACAAGACTACGGCAACGCGACTGCCTTCCCGCTCGCTGACTTCGGCACCCAACTCGGCGAACAGCGCCTCGATGTCGCGCCACGGCACGTTGCCACTGGTGGGTCGCGAGAAGATCAGTTCGAGGGTGCGCTGGTGCTTCCGTCGCATGTGTCAATGGTACCGCATAGAAGTACCAATACTTCGCCCGACGGCCGGCACGCCATCTGCCATCTGAACTGCGCCTCTGGGCAAGCCGACATCGGCGCAGACCCAGGCAGCGAGACGTCCTCAGTGACGGACAAATGCTCGGTGCTTTAGAAAAGCACAGAAGTCAGCCATAGCAACGCCCGGCTCGCCCCGCGATTGCTCTGAAAGCGCCTGTCGCTTGAGATACCAACCTTCAATCACGATAAAAAATGTTTCCCACGCCACAGCTTCGGCGGCGAGCCCGTCAACCCCCAAGAGCCGGTTCAGTTTGCGCACTTCACGTCTGGCAGCTTGCTCGGTGAAGGCTTCTTCAGGAATTTTCCAATTGCCTTCGTCCGTGCTTTGCTCTGCGACAGTCGGGCAAAGACGCTCTGTGTTCGCCTTTGAGACTCCGCACGCAGATACCAAAAAAGCAGCAAGAAACTGGATCGCTAAGCCGCAGTTGCTTGATCTGAAGCGACGCTTAGCCACCCTCAAACCCGCCGCGCCAGCTCCGCCGCCAGCCCGACATACGACCCCGGCGTCATCGCCAGCAGCCGCTCTTTTTCTGCGGCTGGAATCTCCAGCGTCGCGATGAAGGCCTGGATCGACTCGCGGGTGATGGTCTTGCCGCGCGTCAGCTCCTTCAGGCGCTCGTAGGGGTTGGGCAGGCTGTAGCGGCGCATCACGGTCTGGATCGGTTCCGCCAGCACTTCCCAGGCGTCGTCGAGGTCGGCCGCCAGGCGCGCCTCGTTGACTTCGAGCTTGCCCAGGCCGCGCAGCAGGCTGTCGGCGCCGAGCAGCGCGTAGCCGAGCGCCACGCCCATGTTGCGCAGCACGGTGCTGTCGGTCAGGTCGCGCTGCAGACGGCTGATCGGCAGCTTCTGGCTCAGGTGCGTGAGCAGTGCATTGGCCAAGCCGAAGTTGCCTTCGGCGTTCTCGAAGTCGATCGGGTTGACCTTGTGCGGCATCGTGCTGCTGCCGATCTCACCTTCCTTCAAGCGCTGCTTGAAGTAGCCCAGGCTGATGTAGCTCCACACATCGCGCGACCAGTCGATCAGGATGGTGTTGCTGCGCGTCACCGCGTCGAACAGCTCGGCCATGTAGTCGTGCGGCTCGATCTGGATCGTGTACGGGTTGAAGGTGAGCTTCAGCTGCTGCTCGACGACGTTCCTGCTGAAGGCTTCCCAGTCGATGCCGGGGTACGCCGCCAGGTGCGCGTTGTAGTTGCCGACCGCGCCATTCATCTTGGCCAGCAGTGGCACCCCGGCGATGCGCTCGCGGGCCCGCATGAGCCGGGCCACCACGTTGGCCACTTCCTTGCCGAGCGTGGTCGGGCTTGCGGTCTGGCCATGGGTGCGGCTGAGCATCGGGACGGGCGCCAGCGCGTGTGCGAGCCCCGTCATCACGGCGATGAGTTTGTCGAGCGTGGGCAGCAGCACCTCGGCGCGCGCCGCCTGCAGCATCAGCGCATGGCTGGTGTTGTTGATGTCCTCGCTGGTGCAGGCGAAGTGCACGAACTCGCTGGCGGCCAGCAGTTCGGCTTCGCCCTGGAACTGCGCCTTCAGCCAGTACTCGACCGCCTTCACGTCGTGGTTGGTGGTGCGCTCGATGTCCTTGATGGCCTGTGCATCGGCTTCGGAGAATGCAGCCACCTTGCCGCGCAGCAGGGTGCGCACGCCTGCGGAGAGCGGCGCGAACTCGGGCAGTCCGGCGTCCGACAGCGCGATGAACCACTCGACCTCGACCTGCACGCGGCGGTGCATCAGGCCGTATTCGCTGAGCAGCGCGCGCAGCGGGGCGACCTTGGCGGCATAGCGGCCGTCGAGCGGCGACAGGGCGGTGAGTGGGGACAGGTTCATCGGGTGGCGGGCGCAGGGGCCCCGGGAGCGTGCGAACAGCCTTGAAGTTTAGGCGGTGAGGCCGTTCGGTCCGGCCGCCGCACCCGGCGCCCCTTATGCTCAGCCACGGGGGACTCCTCGCGCCGCACACCCTTGAAGGACTGCCGAATGGCTTCTGACAGCGCCTCTCAAAGCTCACCCGACACGGCACCACCGAGCAAGCACATCCGGCTGACCTCGCACCCGGGCCAACAGGGCACCGGCGGCGCACCGGCCATCCGGTGGGGCGCGGCGACCGCCAGCGAGCGCGGGCCGGTCGTCGGCACCACCACCAACCGCAGCCAGCGCAATGTGATCGGCACGCACAGCGGCAGCTACGGCGTGTACCGGGCGCTGGCGGTGGCCGCCGGCAACCTCGTCAAGGGCCACCGCGCCGACCTGACCAACACCGCGCCCACCGATGCGATCGGCCCGCATCCGCAGTGGAGCGATGCCGAGCGCATCGTCTCGATCGACCCCTGGGGTGCATCCGTGGCCGAGGTGTTTGGCGAGCTGATTGCTGGCGGCATCGACATCCGGCCGACCATCGCGGTGACGAAGGCACACATCCACCTGCCTGAGATCAAGCAGGCGCTGGCATTCCAGCGGCTGCAGGTCGACGGCAAGGTGCTGCTGGACGACAGCTCGGCAGTGGTCACCAAGATCGCCATCGAGCCGGTGTGGTGGTTGCCCGGCGTGGCGCGGCGGTTCAAGGTCAGCGAGGCCGATTTGCGCCGTGCGCTGTTCGAGGAAACCGGCGGCATGTATCCAGAGCTGGTCACCCGCAGCGACATCGAGGTCTTCCTGCCACCGATTGGCGGGCAGACGCTGTATGTCTTCGGGGATGTTCGGGACCTGGCCGACCCGCAGGTCACACTGACCGCGCGGGTGCACGATGAGTGCAACGGCAGCGATGTGTTCGGTTCCGACATCTGCACCTGCCGGCCGTACCTGACGCACGCGATCGAAGAATGCATCCGCGGCGCGCAGGAAACTGGCGCCGGCGGCGCCCGCGGTGTCGGCCTGATCGCCTACAGCCGCAAGGAAGGCCGCGCGCTCGGCGAGGTGACGAAGTTCCTGGTCTACAACGCGCGCAAGCGCCAGGTCGGCGGCGACAGTGCCGACAAATATTTCCTGCGCACCGAGTGCGTCGCAGGCGTGCAGGACATGCGCTTCCAGGAGCTGATGCCCGACGTGCTGCATTGGCTGGGCATCCGAAAAATCCACAGATTGGTCAGCATGAGCAACGACAAGTACGACGCGATCACCCACAGCGGCATCGAGGTGGGCGAACGCATCAAGATTCCAGACGAGCTGGTACCCGCCGACGCCCGCGTCGAGATCGACGCGAAGATCGCGGCCGGCTATTTCACAGACGGGGCGGTGCCCACTGCGACCGACCTGGCCGGCACCAAGGGGCGCGGTCTTGAGTGAGGCTGGGGGGACCGACGCAGCAAGCGCGCCGCACGGCCGCGATGCAGTCAGCGTGCTGCGCGACCCGGCCACGATCCGGCGGCGCTGCGCTGCGATCACCCGGGCCGTGAGCGAAGGGCGCTCACCGAACTTCATGCTCGACCGCAACCGGCTCGATGAAGTGGCCGCCCGCGTCGAACGCGTGACGCGAGCCGCCTATCCGGACCTGCAGATTCCGTTTCACAGCCGCTGGCGCCATTTCGAGTCCGGCGGGGTCGATCGCAAGGCGGCGATGGATGCCGCAATGGCTGGCCGCAGCACGGCCGACCAGGCCCGCGCGCGCATCGACCTGACGGTGGTCAGCGTGCTGCTCGACGCCGGCGCGGGCCCCGACTGGCGCTACGTCGAGGCCGACAGCGGGCAGACCTACACGCGCTCCGAAGGACTGGGCGTGGCCAGCTGGCATGCATTCCAGCAGGGGCTGTTTTCCGATACGCCGGGCGACCCGCTGCGGGCAGATGCCTCGGCCCTGCAACGGCTCGATGTGGCGGCGCTGCGCAGCAGCTTCCAAGTCAGCAGCAGCCATCCGCTGGTCGGCCTGGAAGGTCGCGTGGCCCTGCTGAATCGCCTGGGCGCCGCGCTCACTGCCGACCAGGGGCTGGCGGGCCGGCCCGGCGCGCTGTTCGATCACTTGACGCGAACCGCAGACAGCACAGCCGCCACCCAAGAGGTCAGTGCAGCCCAGGTGTTGCGCGCCGTGCTCGATGCGTTCTCGTCGATCTGGCAGACCGGCAGCATGCTGCAAGGCGTGCCGCTCGGTGACGTGTGGCCGCACCGCTGGGCCGGCGGCGAGTCGAAGTCAGCCGGCGGCCACGGCACCACCGACGACTGGGTTCCGTTTCACAAGCTGAGCCAGTGGCTGAGCTATTCGCTGCTCGAACCGTTGATGTGGGCCGGCGTGAGGGTGACCGGCCTCGACGCGCTGACCGGCCTGCCCGAATACCGCAACGGCGGGCTGCTGCTCGACGGCGGCGTGATCGTGCCGCGTGACCCGCGCCTGCTGCAAAAGCGCTGGAAGGTGTCCGATGAATTCATCATCGAATGGCGCGCGCTGACGGTGTCGCTGATCGACGAGTTGGCGCCGCTGGTGCGGGCGCGGCTGGGCAAGACGGCCGACGAGATGCCGCTTGCCTGCATCCTCGAAGGCGGCACCTGGGCGGCAGGCCGGGAGATTGCTAGGGAACTGCGCGACGGCTCACCGCCGCTTTTGATCGACAGCGACGGCACGGTTTTCTGATCCATCGAACGAGGCGCCCATGACCGCACCCATCCACCACATCACCCATCCGCTGGTGCAGCACAAGCTGACGCTGATGCGGCAAAAGGACTGCAGCACCAACAGCTTCCGCCGGCTGATGGGTGAGATAAGCATGCTGATGGCCTACGAGGTCACGCGCGACATGCCGACACAGCTGATCGACATCGAGACACCGCTGGAGCCCATGAAGTCGCCGGTGATCGACGGCAAGAAGACGGTGTTCGTCAGCATCATGCGGGCTGGCGGCGGCTTTCTCGACGGCATGCTGACGGTGGTGCCGGGCGCGCGCATCGGCCACGTCGGCTTGTACCGCGACCCGAAGACGCTGGTCGCGGTCGAGTACTACTTCAAGATGCCCTCCGACATGCACGAACGCGATGCGATCGTGCTCGACCCGATGCTGGCCACCGGCAACTCGGCGGTGGCGGCCGTGGATCGGCTGAAGGAGACCCAGCCTCGCTCGATCCGCTTCGTCTGCCTGTTGGCCGCGCCGGAAGGCCTGAAAACGCTGCAAGCCGCGCACCCCGACGTGCCGATCTATACCGCAGCGATCGACCGCGAGCTGAACGACCACGGCTACATCCTGCCCGGGCTGGGCGACGCCGGCGACCGGCTGTTCGGAACGAAGTAGCCATGCTGATCCGCCACGCCACGCTGCCCGATGGGCGCAGCGGCATCGATGTGCTGGTGCAGGACGGGCGCATTGCGGCGATCGGCCATGGCCTGTCGGCGCCCGAAGGCACGCCGGAGGTCGATGCGGCCGGCCAGCTGCTGGCGCCATCGTTCGTCGATGCGCATTTCCACATGGACTCGACGCTGAGCTACGGCCTGCCTCGGGTCAACGCCAGCGGCACGCTGCTCGAAGGCATCGTGCTGTGGGGCGAGCTGAAGCCGCACCTGACGCAAGACGCGCTGGTCGAGCGTGCGCTGCAGTACTGCGACTGGGCGGTGGCCAAGGGACTGTTGGCGATCCGCACGCATGTGGACGTGTGCGACGACCGTCTGCTGGCGGTAGACGCGCTGTTGCAGGTGAAGCAGCAGGTGGCGCATTACCTCGATTTGCAACTGGTCGCGTTTCCGCAAGACGGCCTGCTGCGCTCGCCGAATGCGCTGGCCAACCTGAAGCGCGCGCTCGACAAGGGCGTCGACGTGGTCGGCGGCATCCCGCACTTCGAGCGCACTTCTGACCAGGGCGCCGAAAGCATCCGCATCCTCTGTGAGCTGGCTGCCGAGCGCGGGCTGCGGGTGGACATGCACTGCGACGAAAGCGACGACCCGATGAGCCGCCACATCGAGACGCTGGCGTTCCACACCCAGCGGCTCGGCCTGCACGGTCGCGTCACCGGCTCGCACCTGACCTCGATGCATTCGATGGACAACTACTACGTGTCCAAGCTGATCCCGCTGATGGCCGAGGCGCAGGTGCAGGTGGTCGCCAACCCGCTGATCAACATCACGTTGCAAGGCCGTCACGACACCTACCCGAAGCGCCGCGGCATCACCCGCGTGCCCGAGCTGATGGCTGCCGGTGTGAACGTGGCCTTCGGTCACGACTGCGTGATGGACCCGTGGTACCCGCTGGGGTCGGCCGACATGCTGGAAGTGGCGCAGATGGGGCTGCATGTGGCTCAGATGACGTCGCCGGCGCAGACCGCGGCCTGCTTCGATGCAGTGACGGTCAACGGTGCCAAGGTGCTCGGACTCGAACGGCACGGCATTGCCGTCGGCAGCGAGGCGAACCTGGTGCTGATGCAGGCCCGCTCGGTGGTCGAGGCGGTGCGGCTGCGGGCGAACCGGTTGCTGGTGCTGCGTCGCGGCCAACGGGTCGCGGGCAGCGCGCCAGCCGTGTCACAGCTCGATCTGCCCGGGCGACCTGCCCGCGTCGACTGGACGCTGTCGCGCTGACGCGACGCGGCGGCCTGGCGGTTCCGGGGAGGCCATCCCCGTCAGCGCTCTGCTGCAAAGTTGCCTCGTTAGAATGATTTTTGCATTGCGTTACACCGACCTACTCTCGCTTCAGCGACCCCCTGGACGCCCTCCAACATGAAACTCATCGGCTCGCTGACCAGCCCCTATGTGCGCAAAGTGCGCATCGTGCTGGCTGAAAAGAAGCTCGACTACCAGCTCGAACTGGAAGACGTCTGGGCGCGCGACGTCATCCTGGCCTCGAATCCGCTGGGCAAGGTGCCCTGCTTGGTGATGGAAGGCGGCGAAGCCGTGTTCGATTCGCGCGTCATCGTCGAGTACGTCGACACCTTGTCGCCGGTCGGTCGGCTGATCCCGGAGCGCGGCCGCGAACGGGCCGAAGTGCGCACCTGGGAGGCCCTGGCCGACGGCGTGCTCGATGCAGCCATTGCTGCACGGCTGGAGCTGACCTGGGCGGGTCGCGCCGACAGCGAGCGCAGTGACGCCTGGGTCCAGCGGCAGTTCGGCAAGGTGCACACCTCACTGGCCGCCATGAGCAAGGGCTTGGCCGACAAACCGTGGTGCTGCAACGGCATCCACCTGACGCTGGCCGACATCGCGGTCGGCTGCGCGCTGTCGTACCTGGACTTCCGCTTCCCGCAGATCGACTGGCGAGGACCGTATCCGAATCTGGTCCGGCTGTCGGACAAGCTGAACGCGCGTCAGAGCTTCATCGACAGCCAGCCACCACCAGCCTGATTCGCAGGCGCGGCATCGGCGCCTGCCCCAGGCTCACATCGCGACCGCGAAGCTTTCCGCCTGCGCCATCGGCCAGTAGAGCCGGTACACGCTGTGCGACAGATTGCCGGCGAGCAGTGAGCCTGGCTGGATGAACGGCAACAGGTTACTCAGCAGCTTGACCTCGTGGTCGTTGGTGCGGCGCACGATGTGCGCGGCGGTGATGGCGCCAGGGTGATCGAGGCCGGCGGCCTGCACCAGCTCTTTCAGTGCCTTCAGCGTGCTCTGATGAAAGTGGTAGACGCGGTCTGCCTTGGTCGGCACGACCAGCGCCTGCTGCCGGTGCGCGTCCTGCGTGCTGACCCCGGTGGGGCAGGCCCCGGTGTGACACGACTGCGACTGGATGCAGCCCAGCGCAAACATGAAGCCGCGCGCCGAGTTGCACCAGTCGGCGCCCAGCGCCATGGTGCGCGCGATGTCGAAGGCGCTGACCACCTTGCCCGCGCAGCCGATCTTCACCCGGTGCCGCAGGTTCAGGCCGACCAGGGTGTTGTGCACCAGCAGCAGCCCTTCCTGCAGCGGCGCGCCCACGTGGTCGGTGAACTCGAGCGGTGCCGCACCGGTGCCACCCTCACCGCCGTCGACGACGATGAAGTCTGGCGTGATGCCGGTGGCGAGCATCGCCTTGGCCATCGCGAACCATTCCCAGGGGTGACCGATGCACAGCTTGAAGCCGACCGGCTTGCCGCCGGACAGGACGCGAAGGCGATCAATGAATTGCATCATCTCGATGGGCGTCGAGAAGGCGCTGTGCCTGGCCGGGCTGACGCAATCGACCCACGGCGGCACCCCCCGCGCCTCGGCAATCTCGGGCGTCACCTTGGGGCCGGGCAACACACCGCCGTGGCCCGGCTTGGCACCCTGGCTCAGCTTGATCTCGATCATCTTGACCTGTGCCAGCTGCGCGTTGGTGGCAAACAGGTCTGCGTTGAAGCTGCCGTCGGGGTGGCGGCAGCCGAAGTAGCCCGAGCCGATCTCCCAGATCAGGTCGCCGCCGCCCTCGGGATCGGTGCCACGGTGGTAGCGGCTGATCGAGCCCTCACCGGTGTCGTGCGCGAAGCCGCCGCGCTTGGCACCGGCATTCAGCGCCAGGATCGCATTCGCTGACAGCGCGCCGAAGCTCATGGCCGAAATGTTGAAGACGCTGGCGCTGTAGGGTTGGGTGCACGGCGTACCGCGGTTGAGGGGCGGATGGTTCGGGTCATCGTGGTGGGCGCCGATGACGACGCGGAAATCGTGCGTGGGCAGTTGCGTGGGCTGCATCGAGTGATTGATCCACTCGTAGCCTTGTGCGCCCACATCCCGCTGGGTGCCGAATGGCCGCTTGTCGGGCTCGCCCTTGGCGCGCTGGTAGACCAGGGAGCGTTGCTGTCGCGAAAACGGGGCGGCCTCGTTGTCGCCCTCGATGAAGTACTGGCGAATCTCCGGGCGGATGAACTCGAACAGGTAGCGCATGTGCCCGATGACCGGGTAGTTGCGCAGCACCGAGTGCGTGCCCTGCAAGGTATCGCGCAAACCCAGCAGCACCAGCCCCGCGAAGGTCAGTGGCAGCACCCAATCCCAGCCACTGGGCATCTTCATCATCAACGACAGCGACAGGCTCAGCACGAGGCCGACGGCGCAGAGCAACCACACCGAGTAGCGCAGCGGGAAGTGTTGGTTCAGTTTTTCGAGCCAGGTAGGCATAGACCGTCCTCGGAAGCAGCATGGCAGCACGGCGCGCCAGATTGCACGCACGACATCGTAGCCACGCGACGCCACCATCGATGCAGCAAACTGGCCTGCGAAGGCGCACCGGCGGCATGGACCGGCCGGTCTGCTCGTTAGAATTCGTCACA
Organism: Burkholderiales bacterium Ga0077547; assembly: GCA_001464195.1. Lineage (GTDB taxonomy): Bacteria > Pseudomonadota > Gammaproteobacteria > Burkholderiales > Burkholderiaceae_C > PBB1. Next base: position 119,029 of record LNEY01000032.1, on the reverse strand, counting down.
GCGCTGATTTGCTCCGGCTTGCGGGCGCTCTACAAACCCAGCTAAATACAGGACCGGCGGGCGCCTCCCGCCACACATCAAGATGCTTCGTTCCGCTACGCCGATGGCTCGCGAGCCCCATCGACGACTCGATCCATGAGCGCCCTGGGCAACGTGGACCCGCAATCGATGGCTTTCGCGCAAGCGCTGCCGCTGCGCAGCGGCGCGGTGCTGCGCGACTACACGCTGATGTACGAGACCTACGGCACGCTGAATGCAGCGCGCAGCAATGCGGTGCTGGTGTGCCACGCGCTGAACGCCAGCCACCATGTGGCGGGCCGCTACGAAGGCGACGCCAAGAGCACCGGCTGGTGGGACAACCTGATCGGCCCCGGCAAGCCGCTGGACACGGATCGATTCTTCGTCATCGGCGTCAACAACCCGGGCTCGTGCTTTGGCTCGACCGGCCCGACCCACCTCAACCCGGCCACACAGCAGCCCTACGGCGCCGACTTCCCGGTGGTCACGGTCGAGGACTGGGTCGATGCGCAGGTGCGGCTGTGCGACGCGCTGGGCATCGACCAGCTCGCCGCGGTGATCGGAGGCAGCCTGGGCGGGATGCAGGCGCTGTCCTGGTCGATGCGGTACCCGCAGCGCCTGCAGCACTGCATCGCGATCGCCACCGCACCCAACCTGTCAGCGCAGAACATCGCGTTCAATGAAGTGGCGCGCCGCGCCATCGTCACCGACCCCGATTTCCACGGCGGCCACTACCTGGCGCACGGCGTGGTGCCCAAGCGCGGGCTGCGGGTGGCGCGGATGATCGGTCACATCACTTACCTCAGCGACGACACGATGGACGCCAAGTTCGGCCGCACCTTGCGGGCCGCGCTGGGGGCTGCTGCCAGTACCGGTGACGCGCCGCGCTACACCACCCAGGACATCGAGTTCGAGATCGAGAGCTACCTGCGCTACCAGGGCGACAAGTTCAGCGAGTACTTCGATGCCAACAGCTACCTGCTGATCACGCGGGTGCTCGACTACTTCGATCCGGCGCGTGAGCACGGCGGCGACCTGTCGGCTGCTTTTGCCTCGTCCACGGCGAAGTTCCAGATCATCAGCTTCACCACCGACTGGCGCTTCTCGCCGGGTCGTTCGCGCGAGATCGTGAAGGCGCTGCTCGACAACCGGCTCGACGTGAGTTACGCGGAGATTGCCGCGCCGCACGGTCACGACGCTTTCCTGCTCGACGATGCGCGCTACCACGGTGTGCTGCGCGCGCGCTTAGACCGCATCGCTCGCGAGATCGAGGCGAGCTCATGAGCGATCGACAAGACCTCGAATTGATCGCCGGGCTGGTGCCTGCCGGTTCGCGCGTGCTTGACCTCGGTTGCGGTTCGGGCGAAACACTCGCCCATCTTCGAAACAAGCGACAGTGCACTGGTTACGGTATCGAGATCGCCGACGCGAATGTGCTGGCCTGCGAGCAGCGCGGCGTCAACGTGATCCAGCTGAACCTCGAGGAAGGGCTGGCCATCTTCGACGACCAGAGCTTCGATGTGGTGCTGCAGATCGACACGCTGCAGCACCTGCGCAACACCGAGCGGATGCTGATGGAAACAGCGCGAGTGGGCCGCATCGGCATCGTCAGCTTCCCCAACTTCGCCCATTGGGCGAACCGGCTCAGCGTGGTGCGGGGCCGCATGCCGGTGACGAAGGCGCTGCCCTACGAGTGGTACGACACCCCGAACATCCGCGTCAGCACCTATGCCGATTTCGAGGTGCTGGCGCGCCGCTGCGGGCTGCGCATCCTCGATGCGTTCGGCATCCAGCAAGGCGCGTGCGTGCGGCGCTGGCCGAACCTGATGGCCAGCGTGGCGGTGTTCAAGTTCGAGCGGTCGTGACACTGGCCGCTGGGGCCTTCAGCGCGAGCCCGCCCAGGTAGGCGTCGAGGGCCTGGGTACCGACCTTGACCAGGTCGAACGCGGTCGGGTCGAGCAGCCAGTTGATGATGAGCCCATCGACGAGCGCGTGCAGGCCCACCGCCACGGTGCTCGCGGGCACCCGCCGATCGATGCGGCCTGCAGCCATCGCACGCTTGAGCCCGATCTCGACATGGTGCAGGCAGCCGTTGCGGGTGTTGACGCGTCGCTCGCGCACCGCCAGCAATTCGTCGACGTACTCGACCTTCTGGGTCGCGATGGTGAACACGCGCTGCACCTGCGGGTCGGTCATCGTGGTGCGCAGCGCATGCAACAGGCTGTTGCGCACCTCGAGCAGCGGATCGGCGAGGTCAGGGTCGGCCGAGCGGTGGATCTGCTCCTCCAGGGGCAGCGTCACGCGCTTGAACATGGCATTCGCCAGATCGGCCTTGTTCTCGAAGTGCCAGTAGATCGCGCCGCGTGTGACACCTGCGGCCTGCGCGATCTCCTGGAGTGAGCAACGAGACACGCCCCGCTGCTCGAAAACCAGCTCGGCGGCGTTGAGGATGTGATCGCGGGTGGCGAGCGCGTCGTCCTTGGTTCTGCGTGCCATGGGTGCTCTCCGGGGTCTTTAAACATACAGACATGAACGTATGTAGACTAGCCGCTTTTCGCTCGGATGGTGATCCGAATCAACCCGCCTTCTGTCCGCCAGTCGCGCTCAAGGCCCCTTACAGGACGACGTTGCATGCCTGCGCAGACCCGAGCTCGATCCCCGATCACTGCGCTCATGGCGGCGATCCTGTGTACTTGGGCGGCACTCGGGTTGTCGGGCTGCGGCGCCAAGTCCGGGGAGGCCGGTGCGGCCCCTGCGGCCAGCGCCCCCGCACCAGCGGTGGGCGTGATCACGGTGGCGCCGCAATCGGTGGGGCTGACCAGCGAGTTGCCGGGCCGGCTGGAGGCCACCCGCATCGCGCAGGTGCGCGCGCGCGCCGCCGGCATCCTGTTGAAGCGCACGTTCCGCGAAGGCAGCGACGTGAAAGCCGGTCAGCTGCTGTTCCAGATCGATGCTGCGCCTTATCGCGCGCAGCTGCAAAGTGCCCAGGCCGCGCAGGCCCGCGCCGAAGCGAATCGCGAACAGGCGGCCGCGCAGGCCGAGCGATTCAAGCCGCTGCTCGAGGCCAATGCGATCAGCAAGCAGGATTACGTCAACGCGGTCGCGGCGTTCAAGCAGGCCGATGCCGACGTCGCCTCGGCACGCGCCGCCGTCACCACCGCCCAGATCGACCTGGGCTACGCCTCGGTGACGGCGCCGATCTCGGGCCGCATTGGGCGCGCGCTGGTCACCGAAGGCGCGCTGGTCGGCCAGGGCGATGCCACGCCACTGGCCCTGGTGCAGCAGATCGATCCGATGTACGTGAACTTCACCCAATCGACCACCGAGGTGCTCAGGCTGCGCAAGGCGATCGATGCCGGCAAGCTGCAACGCAGCGGTGCGGCCGAGGCCGGGACGGTGCAGGTGGTGCTGGAGGACGGCACGGTCTACGGCGCACCGGGCAAGCTGCTGTTCTCCGACTTGACGGTGGACACCACCTCGGGCCAGATCACCCTGCGCGCCGAGGTTCCCAACCCGTCGGGGCTGCTGTTGCCCGGCACCTATGTGCGGGTCCGGCTGCAGCAAGCGCAGGCTGATAACGCCGTGCTGCTGCCGCAGCAGGCCGTGACCCGCTCACCGCAAGGTGACAGCGTGCTGGTGGTGGCGAGCGATGGCAGCTTTGCGCCGCGCCCGGTGAAGATCGGCGGCTCGCAAAGCGGCCGATGGGTCGTGCTCGACGGGCTGAAGGCTGGCGATCAGGTGATGGTCGACGGCTTCCAGAAGTTGGGTGGCGCCAAGGTGGTGAAGCCGGTGCCTTGGCAGCCAGCGGCAGCCGCAGGCGCCTCGGCCGCGTCGTCACCCGCCAAGAACTGAGGGCCGCGCCGTGGCCCAGTTCTTCATCAACCGACCCATCTTCGCCTGGGTCATCGCCCTGTTCATCCTGCTGATCGGTGGTGTTGCGATCACGCAGTTGCCGATCGCACAGTACCCGCCGGTCGCGCCGCCGGCGATCGTCGTCAACGTCACCTACCCCGGCGCCTCGGCCAAGACACTGGAAGAGACCGTCATCGCCGTCATCGAGCGGGAAATGAACGGCTCGCCGGGCCTGATCTACATGGAGTCGGTCAGCCAGGCTGACGGCTCCGGCTCGATCACGCTGAGCTTCGAGCCGGGCACCAACCCCGACCTTGCCCAGGTCGATGTGCAGAACCGGCTGGCCCGCGCCTCGCCACGGCTGCCGCAGTCCGTGACGCAGCAGGGCGTGCGGGTCGACAAGGCGAATCCGAACTTCTTGCTTTTCATCATCCTGTCGAGCACCGACGGCTCGCTCGATCCGATCGCACTGGGCGACTATGCCGCGCGCAATGTGGTTCCGGAGATCCAGCGCGTCTCGGGCGTCGGCCAGGCCACCCTGTTCGGCACCGAGCGCGCGATGCGCATCTGGCTGGACCCGGCCAAGCTCGTGGGCCTGCGGTTGTCCTCCGCTGATGTGAATGCGGCCATCGCGGCGCAGAACGCGCAGGTCGCCTCGGGCACCATCGGCGACCTGCCCAATACCGCCGACCAGTCCATCTTCGCGACCGTGGTGGTCAAGGGCCAGCTGACCACCGCCGAGGACTTCGGCAACATCCTGCTGCGCGCCAACCCGGATGGCTCACGGGTGCTTCTGAAAGACGTGGCGCGTGTCGAACTCGGTGCACAGACCTACGGTTCGCGCAGCGCGCGCCTGAACGGCGCGCCGTCCAGCGGCGTCGGGGTGCAGCTGTCGCCCACCGCCAATGCCCTGTCCACCGCCACCGCGGTGAAGAAGCGACTGGCCGAGCTGGCGCCGTACTTCCCGCCAGGCGTCAAGGCCACCATCCCGTTCGACAGCTCGCTCTTCATCAGCATCTCGGTGAAGCAGGTCGTCGTGACCCTGGTCGAAGCCGTGATTCTGGTGTTCCTGGTGATGTTCCTGTTCCTGCAGAACATCCGCTACACGCTCATCCCCACGCTGGTGGTGCCGATTGCGTTGATGGGGAGCTTCGCCTCGTTGCTGGCGCTGGGCTTTTCGATCAATGTGCTGACGATGTTCGGCATGGTGCTGGTGATCGGCATCGTGGTGGACGACGCCATCGTGGTGGTCGAGAACGTCGAGCGGATCATGAGCGAGGAGGGGCTGTCGCCATTGGACGCCACCCGCAAGGCCATGGGCCAGATCTCGGGCGCGATCGTGGGTGTCACGGTGGTGCTGATTTCGGTGTTCGTGCCGCTGGCCTTCTTCAGCGGGGCCGTGGGCAACATCTACCGGCAGTTCTCGGCGGTGATGGTCAGTGCCATCGCGTTCTCGGCCTTCCTCGCGCTGACCCTGACGCCCGCGCTGTGCGCGACGCTGCTGAAACCGGTCGAGGCCGGCCACCACCACGCCAAGACCGGCTTCTTCGGCTGGTTCAACCGTGGCTTCACCCGCACCGCCAAAGGCTATGAAGGCATGGTGGCGCGCATCCTCAAGCGCGCCGCACGGTACATGATCATCTACGCCGCCATCATTGGTGCGGTGATCGTCATGTTCGGTCGGCTGCCGACCTCGTTCATCCCGAACGAAGACCAGGGCAACATCCTGGTCAACGTGCAGCTGCCACCCGGCGCGACGCAGGTGCGAACCACCGAGGTGATGAAGCAGGTCGAAGACTACATGCTGAAGCAGCCGGAGGTGCAGAGCATCGTCAGCGTGCTCGGCTTCAGTTTTGCGGGCAGCGGCCAGAACGCGGCACTTGGCTTCGTGACACTGAAGAACTGGGACGAGCGCCACGACACCGACCGCAGCGCGCAATCGCTGGTGGCGAGGGCCTTCGGTGCGCTGGGCCAGATCCGCGATGCGTTCATCTTCCCGGTCAGCCCGCCGGCGATTCGCGAACTCGGCCGCTCGAACGGCTTCGCGATGCGGCTGCAGGACCGCGGCGGCAACGGGCACGACGCGCTTCTCGCGGCACGAAACCAGCTGTTGGGCATGGCCGCCAAGAACCCGCTCTTGATGTCGGTGCGCCCGGATGGCCTGGAAGACGCACCGCAGTTGCAGCTCGACATCGACCGCGACAAGGCAGGCGCACTGGGGGTGAACTTCGCCGCCATCAACACCACGCTGTCCACAGCGCTGGGCTCCTCATATATCAACGATTTCCCCAATGCTGGCCGACTGCAGCGGGTGGTGGTGCAGGCCGACGCACCCTCGCGTATGCAGCCCGATGACCTGCTGCAACTCAACGCGCTGAACACCTCCGGCCAACCGGTGCCGCTGTCGGCGTTCACGACCACCCGGTGGATCAAGGGGCCGATGCAGACCGTGCGCTACAACGGCTATCCCGCCATGCGCATCCAGGGGGAGCCAGCGGCTGGGGTCAGCAGTGGCGCCGCGCTGGCCGAGATGGAGAAGCTGGCAGCCCAACTGCCCGCGGGCTTCGCCTATGAATGGACCGGCCCCTCGCGCGAAGAGAAGCTCTCTGGTTCAACCGCCATGATCCTGTTCGCCTTCTCGCTGCTGTCGGTGTTCCTGTGCCTGGCAGCGCTGTACGAGAGCTGGACCATCCCGCTGGCCGTGATCCTGGTGGTGCCGCTGGGCGTGCTGGGTGTCGTGCTCGGCGTCAGCGTCCGAGGCCTGGAGAACGATGTCTTCTTCAAGGTCGGATTGATCACCATCATTGGCCTGTCGGCCAAGAACGCGGTGCTGATCATCGAGTTCGCGAAAGACCTGCATGCCGAAGGCAAGGGCGCGATCGAAGCAGTCCTGGAAGCGGCGCACCTGCGCTTCCGTCCGATCCTGATGACCTCGATCGCTTTCATCCTCGGCGTGCTGCCACTGGTGATTGCCAGCGGCGCTGGCTCGGCCAGTCAGCGCGCCATCGGCACCGGCGTGATGGGCGGCATGATTTCAGCGACCCTGCTGGCGGTGTTCTTCGTGCCTGTCTTCTATGTGGTCGTGATGAAGGTGTTCGGGCGACGCGCGCCACCGCCTGCCGGCGCTGCGGCGGCCGGGCCGGAGGTGACGCCATGAGGACCGCTGCTCAGCACCCACGGGCGCAATCAATGGCGCGGCTGACGATGTGGGTGCTCGCCATCGCCAGCGTGACCGGCTGCTCCTTCATCCCCACCCATGTGCGCCCCGACGCGCCGGTGCCGAGCACCTACCCAGGTGACGCGTCAGCCGCCGCGCCCGAGGGAGAAGCTGCGGCCGACATCGAGTGGCAGCGCTATTTCAGTGACCCGCGCCTGCAGCGCCTGATCGAGATCGCGTTGCAGCACAACCGGGACCTGCGCATTGCGGTGCTGAACATCGAGCAGGCCCGCGCGCAATACCAGGTGCGGCGCGCCGACGAGTGGCCCACGGTCAATGCCGGCGCCACCGCGTCGCGACAGCCGAGGGTAGGCGACAGCGGCAGCGGAGGCAGCATCAGCAGCACCTACACCGCGGGCCTGCAGATCACCTCGTATGAGTTCGACTTCTTCGGCCGCGTGCGCAGCCTGAGCCAGGCCCAACTGGCGCAGTTTCTCGGCACGGAGGAGGCGCGCAAGACGGTGCAGATCAGCTTGATCGCTTCGGTCGCCAACAGCTGGCTCGCGCTGCTGGCCGACGACGAGCTGCTGGCAGTCACCCGGCAGACGCTCGCCACCCGCGAAGAATCGCTGAAGCTGACGCAGCTGAAGTTCGACAACGGCGCGTCTTCTGAACTCGACGTGCGGCAGGCGCAGTCGTTGCTCGAGGGTGCGCGCGTCGCGCTGGCGCAGCAACTCAGACAACGGGCGCTGGATGAAAACGCGCTGGCGCTGCTGCTCGGTCAACCCGTGCCCGCAGAGGCGCTGCCGGCACCCACCGCCGCTCCGAGCAATGTCGCCCGCCCGGCACTCGCCGAGACGGTGCTGCCAGACCTGCCGGCGGGCCTGCCCTCGGACCTGCTGAACCGCCGGCCCGACATCCGTCAGGCCGAGCAGCAGCTGATCGCCGCCAGCGCCAACATCGGCGCGGCGCGCGCGGCGTTCTTCCCACGCATCACGCTGAGCACCAGCATCGGCAGCGCCAGCACCGAGCTGTCGGGCCTGTTCAAGTCAGGCTCTTTCGCCTGGAGCTTCGCGCCGCAGCTGGTGGTTCCCATCTTCGATGCCGGCCGCAACCAGGCCAATCTGGATGCTGCACAGGTCGGCCGAGACATCGCCGTCGCACAGTACGAACGCGCGGTGCAAAGCGCCTTCCGCGAGGTGGCTGACGCACTGGCCGGCCGTGCCACGCTTGGCGAACAGCTGCGCGCGCAACAGGCGCAGGCGCAGGCCGAGGAAACACGAACCCGGCTGGCCGACCTGCGCTATCGCAATGGCGCGTCGAGCTACCTCGATGTGCTCGACGCACAACGCTCTCTGTTCACCGCGCAGCAAGCCGTGGTGCAGACACAGGCAGCCGAACGGCAGAACCGGGTCACGCTGTACAAGGTGCTGGGCGGTGGATGGAAAGACGCTGCGGGGAAGTAATATCCAGTCTCGCTTGAACGGATCAACTCACCCGAGTTTCTAGCGGGAGCGCTGCGGTGGGCCGCTGTGTTGCGTTCATGCCCGGGGCAGAGCCCCGGGCGCTCGCCAGGCACAAACAGTCCTCAGGACTGTTTGTGTCCGGGCTTGCTCCCCCGGGCCGGTTCACCAGCCATTCGCCCGGCTCAAATCGCGCCGGCCCTCCCCCTTTACTTCACTCCACACAGCGGCCCACCGCAGCGCTCCAACAGGCACTGAAGCACTCGGAGGTCGAATCCTTGGCATGCGACAACGGTGCCGGCTGCCGAGGGCGCGGGGTGACCGGCGCAGCGAAGTAAAGGGGGGAGGGCCGGATCGGTCTCATCCGAAGCGTTTAGGCGGCGACCCGGCCCGGAGGACATGAGCGGAGCCGGTCACCCCGCGCCCTCGGCAGCTCAGCGCAAAGATAGACGGCAGGCGAATTTGGGAGAATCCAGCGCATGAGCTCATCAGATCTGAAAGCCGTCGTCGCCCGCATGGGTACCTCCGCCCGCGCGGCCAGCGCCCACATGGCCGCCGCGCCCACGGCTGCGAAGAACAACGCACTGATCGCGCTGGCCCGGCTTCTGCGAACCGATGTCCACGCGCTGGTCGCTGCGAACGCACTCGACCTGGAAGCTGCCGCTGCAGCAGGCACCGCAGGTCCGCTGCTCGACCGTCTGAAGCTCACACCGAAGATCATCGAAACCGTGGCCGAAGGCTGCGAGCAGATCGCCGCGATGCCGGACCCGATCGGCGAAATCACCCACCTGCGGCAGCGGCCCAGCGGGATTTCCGTGGGCCAGATGCGTGTGCCGCTGGGCGTGTTCGCGATGATCTACGAGAGCCGACCGAATGTGACGATCGAAGCGGCATCGCTGGCGATCAAGAGCGGCAATGCCTGCATCCTGCGCGGCGGGTCGGAGGCGATTCACTCCAACCTCGCGCTGTGGAAACGGGTGCAGGCCGCGCTCGCTGAAGCCGCGCTGCCGCCCGATGCGGTGCAACTGGTCGAGACCACCGACCGCGCTGCGGTGGGCTTCCTGATCACCTCGCCGGAGTCGGTCGATGTGATCATTCCGCGCGGGGGCAAGGGGCTGATCGAGCGCATCTCACGCGAGGCCAAGGTGCCGGTGATCAAGCACCTGGACGGCAACTGCCATGTCTACGTCGATGCCAGCGCTGATCTTGAGCTGGCGCTGAAGGTGACCGACAACGCGAAGACGCAGAAGTACAGCCCGTGCAATGCGGCCGAGTCGCTGCTGGTTCATTCGGCGATGGCGCCGGCATTCCTGCCGCGCATCGGCGCGGTGTTCGCTGCCAAGGGCGTCGAGATGCGCGGCGATGCGGCGAGCCTCGCGCTGCTGTCCAAAGTACCGAATGCGAAGCTGGTGGCGGCCACCGAGCAGGACTGGTTCGAAGAGTACCTCGCGCCCGTCATCAGCATCGCCGTGGTGCCCGACCTCGATGCGGCCATCGCGCACATCAACCGCTACAGCTCGCACCACACCGATGCCATCCTGACCGAACACCACCCGAGCGCGATGCGTTTCCTGCGGGAGGTCGACTCATCGAGCGTGATGGTCAACGCCAGCACCCGCTTCGCCGACGGCTTTGAGTACGGTCTCGGCGCCGAGATCGGCATCAGCACCGACAAGCTGCATGCGCGCGGCCCGGTCGGCCTCGAAGGCCTGACCTCGCTGAAGTGGGTGGTGCTGGGGCAAGGCGAGGTTCGCACTTGATCCTGCGCAAAGCGCAGCAACACGGCGGGCGCGAACAATGACCAGTGCGCAGATTGCCACGCTGGTGGGATGCACCGTGCTGTTGTTCTGGGCCGTCGGGGCCTACAACCGCCTGATCGCGCTACGCGACAACATCGCGAAAGCGTTTGCACCAGTCGACGCCCAAGTGCAGCACCGCCACGAGTTGTTGATGCAATGGGCCATGGGGCTGCAATCGATGCTCGATCAGACGCCTGCGCTTCATGAGGATGTGTTGCTCGCCTGTGCGCAACTGCAGTCCGCCTGCACGGGTCTGCGCAGTCGCCCCAGCGCGGGCGGCGCCGCCAACGCACTGCGGCTGGCAGAAGAAGCGCTGATGGCCGCTCGGCAGCGGCTGCAGGCAGAGCTCCCTGCGCGGCAGCAGCGCCTGAGCGGGCTCGAGATCGAGGTCCATACCGAGCAACTGGCCGCCGCCGACAACACCTTGGCGTTTGCCCGCAACCAGTTCAACGCGGCCACGAAAACCTACAACGAGGCGATCCGGCAGTTTCCTACGCGGCTGGTGGCGACCGTCTTCGGATTCCAGGCCGCTGGCACGCTCTGACAGCAGATGCGACCGCAGCGCGGCCGGCGTGTCGGCTCAGCTGTCGCAAATGATGGCTGCCGAGGCGACCATTTCATTGAACAAGGCCATCGACATCTTGCCCGACACCGCGTACGGATTGAGCAGCGCTGTCTCGGAATACTTCATCACCAGCGACGGATTGAGCCGCGCCAGATTGGCGCGTCCCATCGACCAGCCGGCGAAGTTGCGTTCGTTGACCTCCTCGTAGCTCAGCAGCACCACATCGTGGTGACGCGGGTCGTTGGCGATCTTGTTGTACAGCGAGCTGACCGCTGATCTCCCGCCTTCGAGCACCTGCAGGAAGATGCCGGCTGAAAAGCACAGCACGCCGGTGACACCGACGTTGACGTTGTTGGCTTTCGATTTCTTCAGGATCGCGACCAACTCGTTCTGGTTCACCGAGTCGGCCGCGCGGCTGACATACATCAAGCGCACGAGCATGAAATTCTCCAGGGTGAAGTGAGGGATGGCATCTCAGGCCTTCTGGCGATCCAGCAGCGACAGAAACTCGCGCCGCAGGTTGGCATCTTTCAGGAACGATCCACGCATCACGCTGTTGATCATCTTGGCGCCCGTGTCCTTGACACCGCGCCAGTGCATGCAGAAGTGATCTGCCTCCATCACGATGGCCAGACCGTCCGGCTTGACACGGCCTTGCAATTCGTTGGCCAGCATCGTCACCGCTTCTTCCTGGATCTGCGGGCGACTCATGATCCATTCGCAGATGCGGGCGTACTTCGACAGGCCGATCAGGTTCGAATGCTCGTTCGGCAGGATGCCCATCCACACCCGCCCCATGATCGGGCACAGGTGGTGTGAACAGGCGCTGCGCACCGTGACCGGGCCGACGATCATCAGCTCGTTGAGCCGCGTGATGTTGGGGAACTCGGTCACGTCAGGCATCGGCGTGTAGCGGCCCTTGAACACCTCGGTGAGGAACATCTTCGCGACGCGCTTGGCGGTGTCGTGGGTGTTGTGGTCGCTCTCGGTGTCGATGACCAGCGCCTCCAGCACCTCCTGGAGCTTGGCCTGGACTTCAGCCTTCAACTCATCCAGCTCGCCTTCCTTGATGAAAGCCGAGATGTTGTCGTTGGCGTGGTAGCGGCAGTCGGCGCCGACCAGCCGGTATCGGATGCGCCGCGACGCGCTCAGCTGCGCCAGCTCGTCGTCGTTCTTGAAGATGGCGGGGCGTGAGTCCAGCGGGCTGAGCGGTGGCATGGGCGGCTTTTCGGGCTTCATCCTGCCGAGCGTAACCCAGCTTCGGCGGCGCCCACCCGGGATCGCCCCACGGTAAGCCTGCCCGTAGACTCAACCCGGTGAATGACCATGCCCCTGCGCGGCCCACCGGCGGCACTGCGCATCCTGCCCCGCCGCTGTCGCGGCTGCTCGACCACACCGCCGATGCCATCGCGGCAGTGCGCGGCGGGCGCTCGCTGACCGAGGCCCTGACGCACTGCCCGGCCGAGGTGCGACCGGGCGTGCAGGCGCTGAGCTTTCATGTGCTGCGGCGCCTCGGTCAGGCCCAGGCCGCCCGCGCCTGGCTGGCGCCCAAGGCACCACCGAAGGCCCTGGACGCACTGTTGTTGAGCGCGTTGGCGCTGCTGTGGCCCGATGGTGAAGCGCCGTACGCGGATCACACGCTGGTCGATCACGCGGTCACCGCCGCCCGCCAGCGGCTGCCGGCCAGCGCAGCGTTCGTCAATGCGGTGCTGCGCCGCTTCGTGCGCGAGCAGGCCGCGGTGCTCGAGGTCGCGCAGCGCTCGGTGCCCGGACGCACCAACCATCCCGAGTGGTGGGTTCAGCGCCTGCAGGCCGACTGGCCCGACCACTGGCAGGCGCTGCTGGCGGCAAATGATCGCCGGCCGCCGATGACGCTGCGTGTCAACACCCGGCGCGGCAGTGTCGACTCGTACCTTGCTCGCCTGAACGAGGCGGGTGTGCCGGGGCGCGCCGTCGGCGCCCAGGGGGTGGTGCTGGACACACCCTGCCCCGTCACTCGCCTTCCAGGCTTTGCCGATGGCGATGTGTCCGTGCAGGACGCCGCGGCCCAGCGGGCTGCCCCGCTGTTGCTCGCAGGTGTCCCCCTGCCACGCGGTGCGCGGGTGCTCGACGCCTGTGCCGCGCCGGGCGGCAAGACGGCCCATTTGCTGGAGCTGGACGTGCTGGACGTGCTGGCGCTCGACCTGGACGCCACCCGGCTGAGCCGCGTCGACGACACCCTGCGTCGCCTGCAGTTGCATGCGACCACGCAGGTGGGCGATGCCAGCCAGCCCGACGCCTGGTGGGACGGGCGCGCGTTCGACGCGATCCTGCTCGACGCGCCGTGCACCGCCTCGGGCATCGTGCGCCGACACCCCGATGTGCGCTGGCTGCGCCGGTCCAGCGACGTACCCACACTGGCTGCGCTGCAGGCTCGGCTGCTGGACGCCCTGTGGCCCCTGCTCAAGCCAGGTGGTCGGATGCTGTACTGCACCTGCTCGGTCTTCAAGGCCGAAGGGCAGGCGCAGATCGATGCTTTTTTGCAACGCCAGAGCGGGGCTCGACAGCAGGCTGCACCGGCTTCACCCGGCCATCTGCTGCCCCTGCCCGACAATGAGGCAGCCGCAGCGCGGGCCGATTCGTCCGGCACTGGCGACGGCTTCTTCTACGCGCTGCTCCACAAACCCTGAGACCGAACGTGCCCCGCAACCCGACGAATGGCTGCCCCCACCCCCCGGGCGCGATGTTCGCCCGGTGGCGGCAGCTGTGGGCTGGCTGGGCGGCTGCGTTCCTGTTGCTCGGAACAACGCTTTGCTGGAGCCTGCCGGCCCAGGCGCCCGAACTGAGCCAGTTCAAGATGACGCGCAACGAAGAAGGGCTGTTGCTCGATGTCGCGGTGCGCTTCGAATTGCCCCACCCCGTGGAAGACGCCCTGCACAAGGGCGTGCCGCTTTACTTCGTTGCCGACGCATCGCTGTATCACAACCGCCGCTACTGGCGCGATCGGCGCGTGGCCTCCGCGACGCGGACCTGGCGCCTGTCTTATCAGCCACTCACACGCAACTACCGCGTGCGCTTCGGCGGGCTGAGCCAGAGCTTCGACAACCTGACCGAGGCGGTGACGACGGTCAGCCGCATCGGCCGCTGGAAGCTGGCGGAGCCCGGCCAGATCAGTGACAGCGAGGCACTGTACGTGGAGTTCAGCTACAAGCTGGACACCGGCATGCTGCCCAGGGCCATGCAAATCGGCATCGGCGGGCAGCCCGACTGGAACCTGCTCATCGAGAAGACCCAGCGCGTGACCGCGCCCTGAGGTCCCTCCGCCACCGATGAAGAAGTCCACCCGCTGGGCCTTGATCGTCGCGTTGGTCGCGGCGACGGGCGTCGCCATGGTGCTGGCCTTCCTGCTGTCGATCGCCACCGACAACCGCCTCTTCTACGAGAAGCACTTCCAGTGGCTGTTCTGGGTCAACCTGCTGGTGGCGGGCCTGCTGATGCTGGTCATCGGCATTGCCGCGACGCGACTGCTGGTGCGCGTCCAGCGAGGCAAGTTCGGCAGCCGGCTGCTGCTGAAGCTGGCGGCCATCTTCGCGCTGGTCGGCGTGCTGCCGGGCGTGCTGATCTATACCGTGAGCTACCAGTTCGTCTCGCGCGGCATCGAGAGCTGGTTCGACGTCAAGGTGGAGGGCGCGCTCGATGCCGGGCTGGCCTTGGGCCGCGGCACGCTGGACGCCCAGGTCAATGACCTGGCCAGCAAGACGCAACTCGCTGCCGATCGGCTCGGAGAAGGGCGCGGCGACATCCAGGCCCTGGCGCTCGAACGCTTGCGCGAAGACCTGTCGGCGCAGAACGTGGCCATCGTCAACAGCATGGGCCAGGTGCTGCTGTCGGCCGATCGCTCCGCCGAGTTGCTGGGACCCGATCGGCCGTCGCCCACGCTGCTGCGCAATGCCCGCGATGGGCGCGCGGTGGCACAACTGGAAGGTCTCGACGACGACAGCGCGGCCACCGGAGAACTCGGTGATGCCGACGCGGCCAGCCCGAATCCCGGACAAGCGCGCATCCGGGCGCTGGCCTACCTGCCCAGCACCGGCATCGCGCTGACGCCGCAGGAGCGCTACTTGATGGTGACGATGCGGCTGCCCACCGCGCTGGCCAGCAACGCACTCGCCGTGCAGACGGCCTATCGCGAGTACCAGCAGCGCTCACTGGCCCGCGAGGGTCTGCGCGAGATGTACATCGGCACGCTGACGCTGACGCTGATCCTCGCGGTGTTCGGTGCGCTGCTGCTGGCCTTGACGCTGTCGAATCAGATCGCCAAGCCGCTGCTGATGCTGGCCGACGGTGTGCGGCAGGTTGCGCAAGGCGACCTGGGGGCCAAGCAGGTGTTCGACTCGCGTGATGAGCTGGGCGGGCTGACGCGCTCGTTCGCCGACATGACCGAACAGCTCTCCGAGGCGCGCGCGCTGGTGCAGCGCAGTGTGTCGCAGGTCGAAGGGGCGCGTGCCAATCTGCAGACCATCCTCGACAACCTGACCGCTGGCGTGATCGTGTTCGACCGCCAGGGACGCATCGACACCGTGAACCCCGGCGCCACGCGCATCGTGCGCTTGCCGCTCGGTGCCTACCGGGGCCGTCGGCTGGCCGACGTCGAGGGTCTGGAAGATTTCGCCACAGCGGTGTGGCAGCGTTTCGAACTGCACGCCGACCGCCTGGACACCGGCGAGCGCGACCATTGGCAAGAGGCTTTCGAGCTGCAGGCCGGGCCGGATCGCGATGCGCTGACGCTGCTGGTGCGCGGTGCCGCCATGCCCGAAGGGGCGAGGCTGATGGTGTTCGACGACATCACCGAGGTGGTGTCTGCACAGCGGATCGAAGCCTGGGGCGAGGTCGCGCGCCGGCTCGCGCACGAGATCAAGAACCCACTGACGCCGATCCAGCTGTCGGCCGAGCGCCTGGAGCACAAGCTCACCGCCAAGCTCGAGGGCGCGGACCAGGCCATGCTGGCGCGCGCCGTCGGCACCATCGTCACTCAGGTGCAGGCCATGAAGACGCTGGTGAACGAGTTCCGCGACTACGCCCGGTTGCCGGCAGCGCGCCTGCATCCACTGGACCTCAACGTGCTGGTCAGCGAAGTGCTCACGCTGTACGCCACCGCGCAGGAGGCCGGCACGCTGATCTTCACCGCGGCGCACGACCTGCCGCTGATCGTTGGCGATGCCACGCAGCTGCGGCAGGTCATTCACAACCTGGTTCAAAACGCACTCGATGCGGTGGCCGACCCCGCCCAGGTCCATCCGCAGCGGCAGCCCTGCGTGCGGGTGCGGACCGAAGTGGCCCGCACCGAGCAAGGCGCGGCGCGGGTGGTGCGGCTGCACGTCACCGACAACGGCCCGGGCTTTCCCGACAAGGTGCTCAAGCGCGCGTTTGAGCCCTACGTCACCACCAAGAGCAAAGGCACGGGCCTCGGGCTGGCTGTCGTCAAGAAGATCGCTGACGAGCATGGCGCGCGGGTGCGCCTCGTCAATCTGGACGGCAGCACTGGCGAAGCCGCTGACAGTGACATGGCAGCCCCGGGACCTGCGGTGATTCAAGGCGCTCAAGTTTCGTTATCATTTTCGAAATTCGCGCCGACAGACGAGCGCACTGCGGCAGCGATCCCCCACGTCGACACCGTGCACTGAGAGTTCATGGCCACCATCCTTGTTGTCGACGACGAGCTCGGAATCCGAGCGCTGTTGTCCGAGATCCTGACCGACGAAGGTCACTCCGTCGAATTGGCGGAAAACGCGGCACAAGCTCGCGCGGCCCGCGAACGAGCCCGCCCCGACCTGGTGCTGCTCGACATCTGGATGCCCGACGTCGACGGCGTCACCCTGCTGAAGGAGTGGAACGCCTGCGCGCTGCTGACGATGCCCGTGATCATGATGAGCGGGCACGGCACGATCGACACCGCCGTCGAGGCCACCAAGAACGGTGCGATTGCGTTCCTCGAAAAGCCGATCACGCTGCAGAAGTTGCTGCGCGCGGTTGAGCAGGGCCTGGTCAAGCCTGCACCGCGTGCGCCGGCCGGCATGGCGATGGCCCGCAGCGATCTGGGCAACGCGCTGGCGTCTGCCGGCAGCAATGTGATGCCCATGCCCGGCGTGACGCTCTCGCACGGTCCGCAACCCGAGCAAAGCTTCGACCTCGATCGCCCACTGCGCGAAGCGCGTGACGCCTTCGAGAAAAGCTACTTCGAGTTTCACCTGTCCCAGGAAAACGGCAGCATGACCCGCGTGGCCGAAAAGACCGGCCTCGAGCGCACCCATCTGTACCGCAAGCTCAAGCAGCTGGGCGTCGATCTCTCGCGCGGCAAGCGCGGAAGCCTCTGAGGGGCTCGGCGCGCTGATATAGTTGCGGGCTCGGCCTGGTAGCTCAGTTGGTAGAGCAGCGGATTGAAAATCCGCGTGTCGGTGGTTCGATTCCGCCCCAGGCCACCATATAAGCGTTCACGGACGTGCGCCAAAGTCCGAAAAGCCCTTGAGAATCAACGCTCTAGGGCTTTTTTGTTGTCCAGGGTCGTGCAGTAACTTCCGCCCGCTTCCAGGCCCCTGATGCAGTAACTTTTACAGTAACTCAGAATCAGGCCCTCGAAACCTGAAAAGTTACTGTATGGCGCGCGACCTGATCCCCGGTGATGCAACGATCAAGGCCATCAAGCCGAGCGAGAAGCGCAAGCGCTTGAACGACGGCGACGGCCTGTACCTGCTGCTCTTCGTGAAGGGCGGCTCGCACGGATGGCGACTCGACTACGCCATCGACGGACGCCGGAAGACACTGAGCCTGGGCACCTATCCCGACACCGGTCTCGCGCTGGCTCGTCGCAAGGCCGCAGACGCACGCAAGCTGGTGAGCGAGGGCACAGACCCGAGCGATTCACGCAAGGCTGCGAAGCTGCAGGCCGAGCAGCGCCGCGAGGCAGAGCGCCTGGTCGACGCCGGCCTGCCTGCACCGGATAGCTTCGAGGGCGTTGCGCGTGAGTGGCACGAGACCAGGCGCGGCGAGTGGTCGACCAGCTATGGCGACAAGGTTCTCGCTCGCCTGGTCGCCGATGTCTTCCCGCACATCGGGCGCATGCCGATCGCAGAGGTGACAGCGCCCGAGCTGCTCAAGGTGCTGCGCCGCATCGAGGCGCGCGGTGTCATCGAGACTGCGCACCGTGCACACGAGAGCTGCTCGCAAGTGTTCCGCTATGCCGTTGGCAAGGGTTTGATTGCCAGCGATCCGGCCCGCGATCTGAAGGGCCTGCTGCGCAAGCCTCAAGCGCGACACTTTCCAGCGATCACAAACCCGAAGCGACTCGCTGAGCTGCTGCGGGCATGTGACGGCTACGCAGGCACGCCGGTCGTGCGTGCTGCATTGCGACTCGCGCCGATGCTGATGCTTCGACCTGGCGAGCTGCGCCACGCGCAATGGAGTGAGATCGACCTCGACGCTGCACGATGGGAGATCCCGGCCGCCCGCATGAAGCGCGAGCGCGACGGCAAGCTGCATGGCCTGCCTCACCTGGTGCCACTGCCGAGCCAGGCAGTCGACACCTTCCGCGAGCTGCATTCGCTGACGGGGTCTGGGCTGTGGGTGTTCAGGGGTGAGCGCCACCACGAGAGGCCGATGTCCGAGAACAGCGTGAACGCGGCACTCCGGGCGATGGGCTTCCCTGCTGACGAGGTCACCGGCCACGGCTTCAGGGCCACGGCCCGCACGATCCTCGCGGAGCGTCTGAACGTCGATGAGTCGGTCATCGAGGCGCAGCTCGCGCACTCAGTGAAAGACAGCCTGGGCCGCGCCTACAACCGCACCACGTTCGATGAGCAGCGCCGCACGATGCTGCAGAACTGGGCCGACTACCTCGACCGCCTTCGCAAGGGTGCGGAGGTGGTGGTGCTGAGCGAGCGCCAGCGCTGACCGGCTCGGTCCCTTCGTCCTTCACTTCAATGCGCCCGGCTTGTCCGGGCGCTTTGCTTTCCAGGTGTCGGGCTTGACCCGGTACGGGTGTGCCGGGGCGCCGGTGGGCGGTGGTGGTGAGGTCTCTTTCGCGCCGCGCAGATGCTCGCCTGCAAGGTTCCAGACAACAGAACGGCGGTGCATTCAGCCGCAGTGCGCCTGCCGCGCGGCCAAAACGCGCATTGTCTGGCGGGCCAGCGGGGACACGCGGGGACACCTGATGCTGAAAACGACGGAAAGCCGCGCCGTTGCTGGCGTTGCGGGGCACATGGGCGGGCCGAGGTGTGGCGGGGACAGAGCGGGGACAAGGCGGGGACAGCGGGGACAGTAGACAGAGATGAGAGTGAGATCACTCTCTCACTCTTACTGCCCTGGCCTGCACCAAATCGCACCGATTCGGTCGAGCTGGCCAGGCTGAGGCAGCACCAGGCGCACCAGCGCGGGGCTCGGTGGACACAAGGTGGGGGGGCCTCGAAAGTCTGGAGGTCCGAGCCCGGAAACCGATCAGTCAGCCTCTTTTTTGCGCGCGCCAGTTTTTAGGGGGTGGGGGGTTGAAAGGCTCGGCGGCCGCGTACTGGTCGAGCTGCTCGGCGCTGCGCATCGGTGGTGCACGCGATCCTGGTGCGATTCCATAGCGCCAGGCTTGGCGCGCGATGCTCAGACCGCGACGAGGCAACGACGCACACCTCCCTGGAATCGCGGCGCGATGAGAGACCCGCGCGGCCGCCGATCGCCGGCGACGATTGCGAGTGATCCCGTCTCGCGATCGCTGCGCGGTTGTCTAGACGTCTGCACTGAAGCACTGCAGACAGTTCAGTGCGCCAGGCGTGGCCTGTCGTCGGGGGTAGATCCAGCTGAGCACCAGACTCTTAATGCGCGCGGTACGATCTCGGTCTAGTGGGTGGTAATCGGGGGCGGCGGCAATGGCAGATGTTGGTTTGGGCGTGTACACGCTGCCGGAAGCGGCGCGGCTCATCCATGCCGAAGCTCGCCTGGTGCGTCGTTGGCTGAAGGGATACCGACACACGCACCCTGGCGCGGAGGGCGCGAGGACAGCGTCGTTCTCTCCTCCGCTGTGGGCCACGCAGTACGCCAGCGACCCAGACTTTGGCGGCGAAGCCATCGGCTTTCTCGACCTGCTGGAGCTGCGGGTCGTTAAGTCATTCGTCGATGTAGGCGTGTCGTTGCAGGTCGTGCGGCGCTGCCTCGAACAAGCACGTTCGATGTTTGGCACCAGCCACCCCCTGACCTCGACCCAATTCCGCACCGATGGGCGGACGATCTACCTGCAGTCGCTGCGCGAAGCGGAGGGCGCGGAGCTCCTCGATCTCAAGTCGTTGCAGTACGCATTCAAAACGATCATCAAGCCATCGCTGTTCGCTGGCATCGATTACGAAGGCGGCCAGGCGCGACGCTGGTTCCCGTCGGAACATCACAGCAAGGTGATCGTGATCGACCCAGAGCGTCAGTTTGGCAAGCCAATGCTGACCGAGTCGGCGGTGCCCACACGTGCGTTGCATGACACCTTCAAGGCCGAGGGAGGCGACAAGCCGGCGATGGCTGTGGTCGCTCGGCTGTTTGAGGTGCCGCTCAAGCACGTGCAGGCAGCGGTCCGCTTCGAGGATGAGCTGCAAGCTGCGTGACGCTTGAAGTTCCTGTTCGACAACAACCTGCCACCAGGCCTCGCGCGCGGCCTGGCTGAGTTGTCCCGGACAGAGATAGACGTGGAAGCGGTGATCCCGCTCCGCGATAAGTTCAAGCACAACGAAACCGACCCGATGTGGCTCGCCGCCCTGATCGCCGAAGGCGGCTGGCACGTGGTTTCGATTGATCGGTATCGATCTCCCGTGGAGAAGGAACTGATTCGCCGCGGCGGTGTGACGGTCTTCGTCCTCGACCCGCAGTGGAGTAAGCCGCACTGGGTGCAGGCAGCGCAGTTGGTGCTGTGGTGGCCGAAGATCCTCGGCATCGCTCGCCTTACCTCGAACACCGCCCTTCGAGTGCCTTGGCGATTCACGAACAAGAGCACGTTCCAGCCTCTGCGCTTTTAATGCCGTAGTCGATCGAAGGACTCGTCGATGCCTTGTCGATACTGGGTCGCGGCTGTGCGGGCGTCTGCACGCGGATGATTACGCTTCATATGGTGCGATGCACTGGCTGAAGGCTGGCAGCGCTCGCCGCGCTTAAACACAGAGGTGGCATCAATGGGGGGACCCAAGCCAAAAGCCAGCGCTTTCACGGCTGCTCATCACCTCTGCATCTTCTGCGGGGGCCACGAAGCCGCCACGACCCTGGAGCACTGCCCGCCGCGATCACTATTCCGCGCTAGGCAGTGGCCTGAGAAGTTTGAATTTCCGGCTTGCCAGGCTTGCAACGGCGGCACGTCTGACGACGATCTCATGATCGCCTTCCTGGCACAGCTAGACCCGCACGGGGAGCCTGAAACGCTTACTAAGGGCAAGGGCCTCATGCGGGCAGTGAACAAGCAGTTTCCAGGCTTTCTTGGCTTGATGTTCAGGCAATCAGCCGTCGAGGCCCGGGCGAAGGCCCGACGACTCGGGCTCTCGCCAGCGCCCGGGCGCACTCATCAGCAGATGGGTATCGCAAACGTACCGCAGGCCACTCACGCGTGTGTGGAGAAGCTCGCTGACAAGCTGACCAGAGCCCTGTACTACTTGCATGCTGGGTGCATCTTCCCCAGAGATGGTGGTATCCAGCTTCGATGGTTCACTAATGCTCAGCTTCTACAGCACGGTCACATCGATGTGCTCGAGGTCCTGAAGGACATGGATGGAGTGAGCCTACCGCTGAAGCGAAACGGAAGGGACCTGCGAGACCAGTTTGACTATCTCTATTCGGTGGATCCACCGGGCTCGCTTCACATGCTGCGGGTGGTTTTTGGCAGAGCCTTTGGCTTTGTCACGCTGTTCAGCCAGATCCCCGGTTACTTGGAACAGATGGAGTGCGAGATCCAGGCTCAGCAAGGGTCGCAGGAGAGCCCTTTCCGGTTCATCAGCACGAATCGCAAGTAGCGCGCTTTAGCTGCACGCCGCTGGCTGTAGGCGCCACTTCGGTTGCATCAGCTCGTCAACGGAGTGCCGCACTGACATGGCCGCCGTGAGGCCTGTATGCACGCGAGAAAGTTTTATCACTTAGCTTTCGTCGATAGCATGAAGACGCACCGCGCTGCGCTCCGCTGATCCCGGATCGTGACCCAGCGCCCCCGCCTGGTGGCGCGGTGCTTCTTCATCGCGGGGTGTTTCATTGCGGGGGAACGCATGCAGGAATCTCAAGCGACTGGTGAAGCCATTTCGGCTCGCGAGCTGTGGACCGACGAGGCGCAACCGCGCCGCCTGGCTCCGATCTTCAAGATCATCAAGCGCTGCATGGATCTCGACGAGGCGCTGCCCTGGCGCCTTGCCGTTGAAGATGTGCTCGAGCAGTTGGAGGCATCGGGCTACAGCGGGTATCACCTAGTCCGATCAGGGCGGCGTGCTGAGGCAGTCATCGACCGAACGGAGTTCTGCCTGGAAATCGATGGGGTGCACTATGACCACAACATCCTTTACACGCGTTCGTTCTGGGAGGGAGAGCCCGACCGGAGCGAGGCCCAGAAATACATACGGCGAGGGCCGGCAGGCGTCATCGAGTGGTTGCGCACGCATTGGCTCCATGAGGACGCAACCGAAGAGGGCCTGGCCAGCTTCGATCGCGCTAGGCTATGCATGCTGCACGCCGACGCCGAAAGCATGTTCGGATACGGCAAGGCGCCACCTAGCACGGTGGTGCAGCTGGTCCCTCTTGCACAGCTTCGCAGCGATAAAGATGAAGCGGCGCTCCTGACGCGCATCAAAGCTCACCAACCGATGAAGAAGACGGGCACGAGGTGGCCGGATAAATCGGCCATGCTCGCGGAGCTGCTACGCCAGTACGACGAGCGAATGCAATCCGCCGGCGCGACGAGCGCGATCTGCGAAGAGCAGATCGGCGAACTCTGGCGCTTCAGGAGCGACACCGTCCACTCGTATCTCACCGAAGCGCGCAAGGTCTGCAAGGACAAGAAGGCGGCCTGATCGCCGGGGCCTGGCGCCGCTGCTGCACGCTGCAGCTCGCATCCTTCCTTCATCCCTCCCACTCTCATCTCGCGATATAGGAGGCCTCTCGGAATCATCCGTTCATGGCTCACGACGGGCCATGGACGGAGTGGCACATCGCCACTCCCCGAACAGCCGGACACGGCTCACAAAGGAGAGTGGCAATGCACCTTGTTTCAGAGGCCCGACCACCGGTCAAACGCGATCGCATGCTGCGATTGCCTGAGGTCGAACACCTCACTGGCCTTAAAAAGAGCTCCCTGTATCGACTGATGCGCGACAAGCAGTTCGTGCAGTCGGTTCAGGTCACACCGCGCTGCACCGCCTGGCCCGAAAGCCAGGTGCTTCAGTGGGTGCAGGACCGAATCGCTGCAGCCGTCGCTACGGCGGGAGACGCCAAGTGACGCGCCCGCATGTCGACGAAGGCCAGCAGCAGGCCGCGCTTCGCACCGGTGCTCGGGTGCTCCAAGAGCAGTACCCCCACCACACGCAAGTTGCCATCAGCCTGCACATCGGCCCGAACCATCTCAATGCCATCGCCATGCTGAAGTGGCCCGGTGTTGTTCGCGTCACCTTGAAACACACCGGCGAGTTCATCGCCCAGTCATTGCCAGGCCGGCCCGAAGAGCTCGATGCCACGGTCGCGGCCTGACAGCAGCGAAAGACGACATGACACATGAAACCGACACACCGCCGCCACTGCCAGGCGCGGCGAACGAGTCAGCGGCCACACCTGCTGACGACGTGCTGGCGAGCCGCCAGGCCTTCACTGACGATGCGCTGCAGACGCCGCGCAATGCTTTGACTGAGGGCCTGGGCCAGCAGCCTGTCTCGACGTCTGCACACAAACCGCCGACATCGAACTTCCCTTCATACCTCGCCTATCTGCTCGATCGCGCGGCCGCGTTGCTGCAGGTGCATGGCGTAGGCACGGTCGTTTCGTTCGCCTGGTGGAGCGATGGCAAGGAAGTCACCTACACCGCCCGATTGGTTTGGAATCGGCATGAGTTTGCGCCCCGCCTGGTGGTATTCCACGCGCGCTCAGGTGACTTCGTGTGCGAGTCGCTGGTCGGCGAGCTCTTTCGTGTTGAACCATCGACCTGGTGCATCGATGTGCCCTCCGACGAGGTCGACCGCGATATCTGGGAGCAGACCCAGCGCAACAAGAAGAGGCGCGCTCGATGATGGCCCGCGACCTGGCGCACTGCCACGCACCGGTGCTACATTCACACCGCCTGCACACATTGCAGGCCGGGGGTGAGAGCCGATCGCGCGGCCGCCATAAGAGCGGCCTTTTTTGCGCGTCAAACACCCATGGTCCCTGTTTTTGGGCGGCCCGGGTGGGGGAGCTTTCGGGCTCGCCGGTCCCTGTGTTCCGGTCTCTCAACCCTGCTTTGGGCCGCCACCCGCGTTTGAGAGCGTGGGTGGTGACTTTTCACCGCAACACAGGAGCCTTCACCATGGCTGGTCAATCCCTGCGCACCTCTGCGCCTCTCGCTTCCGCTTCACCCACGCAACCCCATCGCGCGCTGTACCGCGTGATCGGGTCATCACGCACCCGCTGCAACCACGGTGTGTTTCTGCTCGGCCACGAGCTGGCGATCGTCTACAGCACCCGACGCTCGGCCGATGGCCAGGCCGTGACCCTTTCGCTGGGTAATGGACCTGGCGATGCTGCACTCGGCATGACACCGACCCAGGCGCGCGCCATGGCACGCGCCCTCACCTCGGCCGCTGCGGCCGTTGAACAGCGGAGGGCCTGAAGCATGAACACCACTGCCATCAAACCGTCGCAGGCCTCACGCCAGGATCTCGGCGCCGACGCGATCGTTGAGATCGAGTACTCCGTCGAGGTCATCCTGCGGCTGATCGACACGCAAAGCCTCAGCGTCGAGCTGACACCAGTGCGCGGCCTGGCGCTTCGCATTCGCCAGCTCGCCGGCGTCGCTCTCGGCGCCATCGACCACGAGACACAGAGCATTGCGACCATGAGGAAGGCCCTCGGCGGCCAGATTGGCCTCGCATTTGACGCACCACGCGCGCCTGGCGAGCCGCGCTGCAACTGCACGACACACGATGCGCCGCCAGTTGAATCATTGGCTGACTCTCTGCCGGCTTCCGAGCGGCCGGAGCTGGCCGCCGAAACAGACCAGCCCGTCCAGGCGTCTGCACAGGGCCCACAGTTCGCCGACATCGCGCACCTGGTGGCCCCGGGTCGCGTGCCCACGGTAGACGGCTGCGTGCTCGCGCTTCATGACGCCAGAGCGGTGATGGACGCTTGCCAGGCTCGCGCTAAGCATCTACTGCAAGCCATCGAGGCCTTGCTGCCCTGCTCAAGCGGCCCCGAGGGCACACACCATGCGGCGAAGCTGAGTGTGAGCCGTGCAGACATCTCGGCCGTGCATGAGCTGCTTGAGATCACTGAGGAGGCTTTCGACACCGCTGCAGGCGAGCTGGAAGCAGTCTGCAGCGAGGTCGGCCTGGTTGCCAAGAAGGGGGGTGCAGCATGAGCACCGCTCGGCGATGTGTCGAACCGAGGGCCGGGCGCATCCTCGACGAAGTGAATGCGCAGATCACCGGTCGGCTTGTGCCTGTCCTTAAAGCCATAGATCTGCTGGCCGACTCGCAGCGCGTGCTGAACGCGCTAAGCGCCGCGGCCATGGTCGACGAAAGCCTGGATCTGCGCTTACGGAGCGTGGTCGATGCATGGTGCAACCCGATGAGCGACAGCACGCGAGACGGTTATGCCGTGCTCGCCGAGCTGGCCGGCGTGGCCTCGTCCATGGCGGGGGAGCTGTGCGCGAACGCGATCGCCGAAATCGATCGACGCGATCGGGCAGAGGCTGATGCCAGCACCTGATGCCAGGTGCATCGAGGCGGCGCTGCAGCGCTGCGAATGAGCTGCAGCGCCGCCTCTTTTCAACGAAAGACCACTGATGACCGACAAGCCCGCCAAGCGCCGCCCGAAGGCGCCACGGCACATCACTGCCGACCTGGTCCGTGCCGCCTTGGACTGCATACCGCCGATGGTCGACCGCGAGACTTGGGTGCGCCTGGCGATGGCCATCAAGGCCGAGCTCGGGGCCGAGGGCTTAGACATCTGGGACCGATGGAGCCAGCAAGCCGAGGGCTACAGCGCCACCGATGCGCGCGACACCTGGCGCAGCATCAAGGCCGGCGGCAAGGTGACGGTGGGCACCTTGTTCGGCATCGCCAAAACGCACGGCTTCCGCTTCCCTGAGGGCGAGGGGCCGGCTGTACAGACGCCTGCGACCGCAGAGGTCGAGCGCCAGGCGAAAGAACGACAGCGCCAGCGCGAGGCCGAGGAGGCCCGCTATCGCGAGCGTGCCGACGCTGCGGCGCGTGTGGCGGGGCAGATGTGGGCCGATGCCAGCGAGGCAGGCGCATCGCCCTACCTGACGCGCAAGGGAGTGCAGCCTCACGGCGTGCGCTTCATGCCTGACGGCACGCTGCTCGTGCCGATGCGCAACGCCGCCGGCGAGCTGCAGAACCTGCAGCGCATCGCGCCGCAGAAGCCGGCCGACGACAAGCCCGAAAAACTGTTCCTGCCTGGTGGCCGCAAGTCGGGCCTGTGGCACCTGATCGGCGACATCGAGGGCGCAGAGGTGCTGCTGATCGCCGAGGGCCTAGCCACCGGCTCCAGCCTGCACGAGGCCACCGGCCGGCCCGTGGCGATCGCATTCGACGCCGGCAACCTGGCGCACGTGGTGCGGGAGCTGCGCACGCTACACCCTGCGCTGCCGCTGCTGGTGTGCGGCGATGACGATCACGAGACCGAGGCCCGCACCGGCAAGAACCCGGGCCGTGAGAAGGCCCGCGCTGCGGCGCGCGCTGGTGTGACCGATGCCGGCCGCGCGCAGGCGGTCTTCCCGGCGTTCGCGCCTGGCGATGCTTCAGGGCGCAGCGACATGAACGACCTCGCGGCGCTGGCCGGCCCCGCCGCAGTGCGCGACATCGTCGAGCCCGCGTGCGCAGCGCTGCTGGCCGGCGAGCTGCAGAGCATCGAGAGCAAGCCACGCCGAGCCCGCAAGGGCGCACCAGGCGCGGCCGACGACAGCGCGGGCCGCGATGACCAGGCGGGCAGTGCCGGTGCCGATGACGACTCACAGGCAGGCCCATCGGGCAGCGCCAGGCGCGACCCTTTCACGGTCGATGAGCGTGGGGTGTGGTTCACCCCTGCCAGCGACGAAAGCGGCGCCCCGCGGTGGGTGTGCGGCCCGCTGCGCGTGCTCTCGCTGGCGCGTGACGTGCACGACACGCATGCCGCGCTGATGCTCGAATTCGAGTCGGCGTTTGGCAAGCGTCGGCGCTGGCTGATGCCGCTCGCGATGTTGTCGGGAGACGGGGCCGCTTATCGCGGTGAGCTGCTAAGCCAGGGCTTCATGTGCCCGACCGATCAGAACCGCCGCAAGTGGCTGACCGACTACCTGCAGAGCCGCCGGCCCGATGTCCTGGTGCGCCATGTCTCGCGGGTCGGCTGGTGCGGTCGGGCCTATGTGCTGCCGACCGAGACACTCACCGCAGACAAGTCGGCTGAGCCGGTGGTTTTTTATTCCGAGGCCGGCATCGAGGCGAACTTCAGCCAGCGCGGCTCTCTTGAAGCGTGGCAGTCGACGCTCGCCAGGCTGTGCGTGGGCAACTCTCGATTGGCGTTCGCGGTCGCGTGCGCGTTCGCCGGCCCGCTGCTGGCCTGGGCGCCAGGCACGAGCGGCGGCGGGGTTCACTACGTGGGCGCAACGTCGACCGGCAAAACGACGGGGCTGCTCATCGGCGCCAGCGTGTGGGGCAAGGGCTCGGAGAACGACCCGGAAAGCTACATGCAGAAGTGGCGCGCGACCTCGTCGGGCCTGGAGTACCAGGCCGAGCAGCACAACGCCTGCACGATGTTCCTCGACGAGCTGGGCCAGACCGACGCCGCCGACGCCGGCCCGATCGCCTACATGCTGGCCGATGGCGTCGGCAAGATGCGCGGCAAGGCATCGGGCGGCTTGCGCCACAAGCCGACATGGGGGCTGCTGTTCATGAGCAGTGGCGAGCTGACCCTCGAACAACACATGGAGACCGCCGGCAAGACGATGCAGGGCGGCCAGGAGGTGCGGCTTATCCCGATCCCTGCAGAGGTGTCGCCTGGCTCGACCTTCGAGACGGTGCACGAGTTCAGCGCGGGGCACGAGATGTCGGTGCACGTCAAGCACCACGCCGCCAAGTGCTACGGCTGGGCCGGCCACGAATGGTTGCGCTACCTGGTGCACAACACCGAGGGCCTGGCCGCGCGCGTCCGCCAGGGCATGGAGGGGTTCGAGGCCGAGCTGCCGCTCGCAGGCGCCGGTGGCCAGGTGAAGCGCGGCGCACGCCGCTTCGCGCTCATTGCGGCGGCCGGCGAGATGGCGACCGCTGCTGGCCTGACCGGCTGGCCGGCGGGCGAGGCTTCGCGAGCAGCTCGCGTGTGCTTCGATGCCTGGATTCGCACGCGCGACGGGGGTGTCGGAGCCAGCGAGCGGGCCAAGGCCGTGCGCAATGTGCGCTATTGGATCGAGAAGAACGGGGACGCGAATCTCACGCTGTGGCATCGGATCGCCGACGCGCGCAAGGCGAACACGCCGATGCGGTGCGGGTTTCGGCGCCTGGTCGACGACGACGGCCTGCCGATCAAGTTCGATGCGGCGCAGGACTATTCGGACGAGCACACGCAGCCGGAGCGCACCTCGGCCGCTGAGGCCCGCAGCGAGTACCTCATCACCGTTGAAGCCTTCCGGCGAGACCTGTGCAAGGGTGGCAACTGGGAGTTCGTCGCCAACGTGCTGAAAGACCTCGGCGTCCTGGTGCACGAGGGCGGTCGCCTCACCAAAAAGCACCGGGTGCCGTCGATCGGCAAGCAGGCTTTCTACCATCTGAAGCCGGAGATCATGGAGCTTGAGCTCTGATCTACCGGGCGGTGCGTTCGATGCACATGAATCTACATTCAGCGAAACGCGATGGCGACAAATCGCGCCTGTGTCACGATCGAACGGTGATTGCATGCACTTCCGGCTCGGCTTCATCGCGGCGCGGGCCGGCTACAGAAAGTAGATGAAAACGGCCCATCGCCCCGAAAGTGTCCCCGCTAGTGGAAGCAAGCGGGGACACTTTCGCGACGAACGGGGACAGCGTAGATGCAGCATCCATGCGGGTTTTCGGGGAGTGTCCCCGCTGTCCCCGCTGTCCCCGCTGCATTTTTGGCGGAGCCGGAGAACGGGTCAGAAAATCGCAAATTCGGAGCGCCCCGCGATTGTGGATAACTTCGGCGCTGACTCTACATTTTGCAAAAACAGCGCGGGGTTAGATTTGCTCAAAAAAGAGGCACCTCCCGGAGAGCAAGCATTCATGCGGCTTTGCGGCCGATAGGGGGTGTGCACAACTGTGAAAACGCATGCACGACTACGGACGTTATGTAAACTCAATGTAGATAAAATGCATTGTCTGATCTACAAAAAGAGGTGTTACGCTGCGCCTTGCGCAGCGCTCAACCGTGAAAGGAGCTGAAGATGAAGACCGAGCCGATGACTCCAGCCGAATTCGACCAGGCACTGGCCGCGCTGGCCTGGAAAGGGACTGACTTCTGTGACCGTGCCGGCCTGGTGCCGAACACCGTCTGGCGCTGGCGCAAGGGGCACGTGGAGATCCCGCGATGGGTGGGCGAGTACCTGAGGGCCATGCTGGCTGTGCAGCGCCTGCACAGCGAGTTTGTGGCCGTCAGTCGAGGTGCGGACCGCGATGCAGCACCGAGCGCCGGCTCTGCTCAACCTGGCGCAGAGAGCGACACCACTGAGGCCGTGAACACGTAGGCAGCGCGACGGTCATGCAGTAACTTCTACAGTAACCAGCGAGACCAGAAGCAGCCAAAGCGAGCATTCATGCGCCTCTCCGTCGATCTTGTGAGAGAGCCCCAGCCACCAGTCAAATCAAAGGGTTAGCTCATTTGGGCTGACCCTTTTTTCTTTGTGCCCTGCCTACCTTGCGCCGCCAACGCAGCACGTTTGTTGCTTTACTGGATCGGCAGGGGATCGCACGCCACATGGCAAGGGGTGACGACGGCCGGTTGGGGTTCAGTTCAGCCAGCGCAGATCGACGCTACCAATCATTCCTTGCGTGCGCGCATTCCGTGCCGATACTCATTCGGTGATCTCATGAACAGGAGGGCTCTCGACATGACTGGGGCGACAACCATGGAGTGCCTGCCGGCAGAACTGGTGGCCTTGGGCCTCGAGGTGGGCCACTGGGAGCACGCGGCGAAGCCGGTTTCGAGCCTGCCGCAACTGACCTACGCGCGCGAACTGGACGCGCTGCAATGCCAGGTCGGTGCCACCCGCACCGACTGCGTGCACTGGCGCCACGGCCAGACGCGCGCCGACGCGGCCCGCTCCTGGCGCGAGCCGCGTGACGAGCACACCCACAGCGAGGCCGAGGTGCGTGTCGTGCTGCAGGGTCAGGTCAACTTTCGGGTGCGTGTGCCGGGGGGCGACGAGGTGGCACACATCCTCTGCGCCGCAGGCACCTGGATCGTGCTGCCCGCCGGGGTGCCACACACCTGCCGGCCGGCATCCAGCTCAGCCGTGGAGATGCTTCGGTTGTTCCAACACGCAGGCGATGCGTTGCCCCGCACCGACCCGGGCCTGCGAGCCCCGCTCAGTCACCGATATGCTTCTGGAACACCAGCCCCGCATGCTCGCGCAGCGCATGGAACTTGATCTTCGGCCAGTTGGCCTCGATGGCGCGCAACTCGGGCGCGTATTCAACCAGCACCGTGGGCGCATCGACGGCGTCGTAGGCCACGCGGTGTGAGTTGCCGTCGATGAAGCGCTTGAGTTCGCGCTCGTCGGCCGCCGCGCCATCGCCGGTGTCGCAGGTCACCCAGCGCGCCACCTGAAAACGGCTGGGCATGATGCGCGCCTTGCAGCCGTATTCGTGTTCCAGGCGGTGGGCGACCACCTCGAACTGCAGTTGCCCGACCGCACCCAGCAGCAGCACCGTGCCGCCCACTGGCCGAAACACCTGGATCGCGCCTTCCTCGCCGAGCTGCGTCAAGCCGGCTTTCAGCTGCTTGGTCTTCAGCGGGTCGGCCACTTCCACCGAGCGGAACATTTCCGGCGCAAAGAACGGCAGCCCGGTGAATTGCAGCGCTTCGCCTTCGGTCAGCGTGTCGCCCAGTTGCAGCACACCGTGGTTCGGGATGCCGATGATGTCGCCGGCATAGGCCTCGTCGAGCAGCTCGCGGCGCTGGCTCAGGAACGACACCACGGTGTTTGGCCGCAGTTCCTTGCCCGATCGCACCACCTTCAAGCGCATACCGCGCTCGAAATGGCCACTGGCCACGCGCAGAAACGCAATGCGGTCGCGGTGCGCCGGGTCCATGTTGGCCTGGATCTTGAACACCACACCGCTGAACTTGGGCTCGCCGGGCTGCACCACCCGCTGGATGGCAGCACGCTCACTCGGCGGAGGCGCCAGATCGACCAGCGCATCGAGCACCTCACGCACGCCGAAGTTGTTGACGGCCGAGCCGAAGAACATCGGGGTTTGCTGGCCGTTCAGGAAGGCCTCGCGGTCGAACGGCGGCGCCGCATCGGTCAGCAGTTCGATCTCGCCTTGCGCCTGTTCGTACTGCATGCCAAAACGCTGGGCGTAGGCGGGGTTGTCGAGGCCGGCCAGGATCTCGTCGTTGTGGTGGTTGCGGTCTTCGCCAGGGCTGAACACCCGCATCTGCTTCTCGCGCAGGTCCATCACGCCGTGGAAGGCCTTGCCCATGCCCACCGGCCAGGTGAAGGGCACGACCTCCATACCGAGCTCGCGCTCGATCTCGTCCATCAGCACCAGCGGGTCCTTGACCTCGCGGTCCATCTTGTTGACGAAGGTGAGGATGGGCGTGTTGCGCGCGCGGCAGACCTGCAGCAGGCGCCGTGTCTGCGGCTCGACGCCGTTGGCCGCATCGATCACCATCAGCGCCGCGTCGACCGCCGTCAGCACGCGGTAGGTGTCCTCGGAGAAGTCCTGGTGGCCGGGCGTGTCGAGCAGGTTGATCACGCAGTCGCGGTATTCCATCTGCATCACGCTGGACGCCACCGAGATGCCGCGCTGCTTCTCGATCTCCATCCAGTCGCTGGTGGCGTGGCGGCTGGCCTTGCGCGCCTTCACGCTGCCGGCAATCTGGATGGCGCCGGAGAACAGCAGCAGCTTCTCGGTCAGCGTGGTCTTGCCGGCGTCGGGGTGGGAAATGATCGCGAAGGTGCGGCGGCGCTTGACTTCCTTGTCGAGCGCGGACGGTGTGGAATCGGTGGGCATGGAACGTCGCGCACCCGGCGGGCACGCGGCTCGTGGAAACCGGTGATTATCCGGGCGCCGGCTCAAGCCTCCAGCAGGCTGCGCAGCATCCACGCGGTCTGCTCGTGCACCGTGAGGCGCTGCGTCAGCAGGTCGGCCGTGGGCTCGTCACCGGCCTTGTCGGCCAGCGGAAAGATGCCGCGTGCGGTGCGAGCCACCGCCTCGTGGCCGTCGACCAGGATGCGCACCATCTCGAGCGCCTTTGGCGGGGTGGAAGGCGCGTCCTTGATCGACGCCAGCGCGCCGAACTGCGCATAGCTGCCTGGCGCCGCATGGCCCAGCGAACGGATGCGCTCGGCGATCGGGTCGACCGCGTTCCACAGCTCGGTGTACTGCACCATGAACATCTGGTGCAGCGTGTTGAACATGGGCCCGGTGACGTTCCAGTGGAAGTTGTGCGTCGTCAGGTACAGCGTGTAGGTGTCGGCCAGCAGATGGCTCAGGCCGCCGGCGATGGCCGCGCGGTCCTTCTCGCTGATGCCGATGTTGATCTTCGACGCCACGGTGTCGGGGGCAGCGTTCGGTTTTGATTTTTTGACCATCGGGTACTCCTGCGGGTGAAAAAGAAGCGGTTGCAGAGGGAAGCCAGGGCGTCGAGTCTATCGACGCGGTCCATTCCGCGCTCGTGGCGTTGCCATCAGGACAGGCGCTGCACCCCGATCAGCGGGCAGGCATAGATCGCATTGCGCAGCGCCGCGATGGCCTCATAGCGGGTGAACGTGCGCCGCCACACCAGCACCACCCGCCGCGTCGGCACCGGGTCTGAAAACGGCACATAAGCCACATGCTTGTCGGGCTCGGCCGGCACGCTGAGCTGCGGCACCACGGTCAAGCCCATGCCGGAGGCGACCATGTGCTTGATGGTTTCGAGCGACGAGCCCTCGAAGCTCTTGCGAATGCCTTCAGAGTGGCTGGAGAAATGTGCGTATTCGGGGCAGACCTCGAGCACATGGTCTCGAAAGCAGTGCCCGGCGCCCAGCAGCAGCATCGTTTCCTTCTTCAGTTCATCGGCCGGGATCCGCTTGCGCCGCGCCAGCGGGTGCTTCTTCGGCACCGCCACCATGAAGGGCTCGTCGTAGAGCGGCGCGACCGCCAAACCGGCGTCGGGGAAGGGCTCGGCGATGATGGCCGCATCAAGCTCGCCGGTACGGAGCATCTCCAGCAGCTTGACGGTGAAGTTCTCCTGCAGCATCAGCGGCATGCGGGGCATGCGGTCGATGGCCTGGCGCACCAGATCGGGCAACAGATAGGGTCCGATGGTGTAGATCACTCCCAGGCGCAGCGGGCCCGAGACCGGGTCCTTGCCGCGGCGCGCAATCTCCTTGATGCCGGCCGCCTGTTCGAGCACGGTCTGCGCCTGCCGCACGATCTCGTCGCCCAGCGGCGTGACGCTGACCTCGCTGCTGCCGCGCTCGAACAGCTTGACATCGAGCTCCTCTTCCAGCTTCTTGATGGCCACGCTCAGCGTCGGCTGCGACACGAAGCAGGCTTCAGCGGCGCGGCCGAAATGGCGCTCGCGCGCCACCGCCACGATGTATCGGAGCTCGGTCAGGGTCATGGTGTCATTTTCGCGCGGGCTCAGGCCTTCAGGTAATCGGCCTTGCTGCCCAGCCAGCGCAGCACCTGTCGTTCGGCGGCTTCCGGATGCTTTTTCAACATGACTTCGGCCGCCGTGCGCGCAGCCTCCAGCAAAGGCAAGTCGTCGTTCAGGTCGGCAAAGCGCAGCAGCGCTGCGCCCGATTGCCGCGCACCCAGAAACTCGCCAGGGCCGCGGATGGCCAGGTCGCGTCGCGCGATCTCGAAACCATCGGTCGTCTCGGCCATCGCCTTCAGCCGCGCCTTGCCGGTGTCCGACAGCGGTGCGGCATACAGCAGCACACACACGCTCGCGACCGAACCACGGCCCACGCGCCCGCGCAGCTGGTGCAGCTGACTCAGCCCGAAACGCTCGGCGTGCTCGATCACCATCAGGCTCGCATTCGGCACATCGACACCGACCTCGATCACCGTGGTCGCGACCAGCACCGACAGCTCGCCCGCGATGAACTGCGCCATCGTCGCCGCCTTGTCTGCCGCCTTCATCCGACCGTGCAACAGGCCGACGCCGACACCGGGCAAGGCTGCGGTGAGCGTCTGGTGGGTGTCGATGACGTTCTGCAGTTCGGGGCGCTCACCGAACGGCCTCTTCGATGAGTGCGCCTCGCCCTGGGCCGGCGAGGAGTCGCCCTCAGCCGACTCCTCGATCAGCGGGCACACCCAGTAGACCTGCTTGCCCTGTGCCACCTCGTCGCGGATGCGCGCCACCACCGCCTCGCGCTTGCTGTCGGCAAAGAGCTTGGTGACGATCGGTGTGCGGCCCGGCGGTAACTCGTCGATGGTGCTGATGTCGAGATCGGCGTACATCGTCATCGCCAAGGTGCGCGGGATCGGCGTCGCGCTCATCATGAGGAGGTGTGGTTCCAATGAGTGCTGCTCCAGCTTGCTGCGCAGCGCCAGCCGCTGTGCGACGCCAAAGCGATGCTGCTCATCGACGATGGCGAGCCCCAACTTGGCGAATTGCACGTCGTCCTGGATCACCGCATGCGTGCCGACCACCAGGCCGGCCTCGCCGGAAGCGACACGGTCGAGCATTTCGCGCCGGCCACGGCCCTTGCGGCTGCCGGTGAGCCAGGCCGTCGTGATGCCCAGCGGTTCGAGCCAGCCGACCAGCTTGCGGAAGTGCTGATCGGCCAGGATCTCGGTCGGCGCCATCAGCGCGCATTGCCAGCCGTTGTGGATCGCGATGGCTGCGGCCAGGGCCGCCACCACCGTCTTGCCGGAGCCGACATCACCTTGCAGCAAGCGGTGCATCGGCACACTGGTGACCAGCCCGCGGCCAGCGTCTGACCGCGCACGCTGCAGATCGGCGGCGATCTCTTCCACCACGCGCCGCTGCGCGCCGGTCAGCGAGAACGGCAGCGCCGCCAGCAGCTTGTCCTGCAAGCCACCGGCCATCACCTTGAAGCGCGGGGCACATTGCTGCGCGCGCTCGTGCTTGGCCTGCAGCTGCGACAGCTGCTGGGCCAGCAGCTCCTCGAACTTCAGGCGCTGCCAGGCGGGGTGCGAGCGGTCGTCCAGCGCGGCCAGCGACACATCGGCCGGCGGGTGGTGGAGCCAGCGCAAGGCGTCTTGCAAGGTGGCGAGGCCGCGTGGCAGCAGTTCGGCGGGCACGTTCTCGCTCAGGTCGACCCGTTTCAGTGCCGAGGTGACTGCACGCCGCAGGTAGGCCTGCGGCAGCGAGGCGCTGGTCGGGTAGACCGGCGTCAGCGAGGTCGCCAGCGGCACATCGCCATCGATCGCCTTGAAGCCCGGGTGCACCATCTCCAGCCCGAAGAAGCCGCCGCGCGCCTCACCGCGCACGCGCGCACGGCGGCCCACGGCCAGCGTCTTCTGGTGCGTAGGGTAGAAGTGCAGGAAGCGCAGCAGCAGCGTGTCGCCAGCGTCGTCAGTGAGCGTGACCAGCAGCTGCCGACGGTTGCGCAGCTGGACCTCGCAACGCTGCACCACGCCCTCGATCTGCGCGGTGACACCGTCGTGCAACTCGGCGATGGCGGTGAGCCGCGTCTCGTCTTCATAGCGCAACGGCACATGCAGCGCGAGGTCGATGTCGCGGCGCAGACCCAGCTTTTCCATCGCCCGCAGCGGGGCCGACTTGGCGTTGGCGACCGGCGCAGAGACGGCACGGTCGCGGGCATCGGTCGGGCTTGGCGCAGCGCGGGGCATCGGCGAATTCTGACCCCGGGCGCGGCAGGCGGCTTCCACCTGCATGGAACAATCCGGCCGCCCTCTTTGCGCCACGCCCGTGCGCCATGACCACGTCCCACACCCTCTCCGATTTCGATTTCGCTCTGCCACCCGAGCTGATTGCCCAGCACCCGGCCGCCGAGCGCAGCGGATCTCGGCTGCTTGACGGCACGACAGCAGCGCCTGTCGACCGGGTGTTCCGCGACCTGCCCTCGCTGCTGAGCCCGGGCGACCTGCTGGTGTTCAACGACACCCGCGTGATCAAGGCGCGGCTGTTGGGTGTGAAAACGACTGGCGGTCAGGTCGAGGCCCTGGTCGAGCGGGTGATGCCGAACCACGAGGTGCTGATGCACCTGCGCGCCAGCAAGTCACCCAAGCGCGGTCAGCGGGTGCGTTTCGGCGTGAGCGTCGAGGCCGCGTTGCAAGGCCACACCGACACCAGCTTCGAGGCCGAGGTGCTGGGCCGCGCGGGCCCGGAAGACTCGCTGTTCCACCTGCGCTTTCCGTCTGACCCGCAAGCGCTGCTCGAGCGTTTCGGCCACGTGCCACTGCCGCCCTACATCACGCACGCCGACGATGCCGATGACGAGCGGCGCTACCAGACGGTGTTCGCCGCCCGGCCCGGCGCCGTCGCCGCACCGACGGCCGCACTGCACTTCGATCAACCGCTGCTGGACGTGCTCTCTGCGCGCGGCATCGCACAGGCGCGGGTCACACTGCATGTCGGCGCCGGAACCTTTCAACCGGTACGCACCGAGAACCTGGCCGAGCACCGGATGCACAGCGAGTGGTTCGAGGTCGGGGCCGACACGGTGGGCGCGGTGGCCCGCGCCCGCGAGCGCGGCGGTCGCGTCGTGGCCGTGGGCACGACCACGCTGCGCGCGCTGGAATCGGCAGCGCTTGGTGGTGAGCTGCGCGCGGGCGTCGGCGACACCGACATCTTCATCACACCGGGATTTCAGTTCCGCGTCGTCGATGCGCTGGTCACCAATTTCCACCTGCCCCGCAGCACGCTGATGATGCTGGTCAGCGCGCTGGCAGGCCATGCGCACGTGATGGCGCTGTACCAGCACGCGATCGCCGAGCGCTACCGCTTCTTCAGCTACGGCGATGCGATGCTGCTGAGCGCCACGCCCGAGGCGCGCGCCCCGCAGCGCTGAGCGGTCACGACCCGTCCGACTCGGTGTCCGGCGCAGCCGGCGCTGACTCCGGGCATCGCGCCTGACCACACAGCCGCTCGCAGTACGGGCAGGCCGTCAGCGGCAGCCAGTCCGGGATGCGGTAGTAGCGTTTGAGGACCTCGGTCAACGGGCCATCGCGGTACGCCTCGTAGCGAAAGCCCTTGCCTTCGACGGCATAGAAGGTGAGGCCGCTTTGCTGGTAGGTCAGCAATTCGACGGTGTCGAAGTAGGGACGGTAGTCCTCGAGCTTGGGTCGCTCGGTGCGGATGATGCGGATCGTCTGCCCCTGGTAGACGCTGTAATCGACCAGCAGATCGTCCTGACGTGCGTGGAACTTGCCGACACCGAACACCGGCACATAGCGGCGCAGCGCATAACCATAGGTCGAGGCCGGCGTGTAGGCATTGGCCATCAGCACCACACCCGGCGCATCGACCTGCTTCAGCATCTCGGCCGTTTTCACGGTGCGCACGATGCCCTTGTAGAGCGAGATCGACTGCCAGCGCTCCAGCGACGTCATCGCCACACCCACGACGGCGATCACGTGCAGCCCCGTCAGCACCGCGAGCCCGATCGCGCAGGCACGCAGCCGCTGTGTCGGCAGGCCCAAGGCGATGAAGGCGAAGCCGAAGGGGTAGAACGACATCACCCAGTGCAGCCCGATCACCTTCTTGAAGGAAAGCAAGGCGAAGAACAGCAGCGGCACGACCACCAGACAGCCCAGCAGCCGATGCGTCTGGAAGGTGGCGCCCAGCGCGGCGCGGTGCTTCCAGCTCAGCCAGGCCGCCACCGGTGACACCAGGTAGACCATCATCGCCAGATAGGTCACCGGCTTCTTCCAGGTGAACACCTCGCCCGCGTTGCGGTTGATCAGGTTGAACATGATGTTCGACCAGCCATGCTCGATGTTCCAGGCGATGTTGATCGCGGGCCCTGGCAGCGCACACAACAGCAACAGCGCGAAGGCAGCAAAGCGCTCGCGGCGGAACAGCGCGAAGTGCACGAAGTAGGCGAGGCCCAGCACCACCGAGAAATACTTCGACAGGAAGGCGGCGCCCAGCAGCACACCGGACAGCGCGTAGAGGCCCCAGGCGCGACCATCGAGCTGCGGCCGGCGCTCGGCAATCAGCAGGCAGCAGGCCGAGGCCACCGACCAGAAGATCAGCGGCGTGTCGGTGGTGATCAGCACATTGAGCCAGTTGATCGGGGCCAGCCAGAACAGCAGCACCGCCCAGGCGGCCCGGGTGCGATCGACCGCGGCCAGCGCCCACCACATCAGCCCGCCGACGGCCAGAGGCAGCAGCAGCACGGGCAACCGGATCGCCCACAGCGTGTCGCCCAAGGTCGCGCGCATGGCGGCGATCAGCCAGCCGACCATGGGCGGGTGGTCGTAGTAGCCCCAGTCCGGGTAGACGCCCCACCAGTAGAAATAGGCCTCATCGCCGGTGATCGGCAGAGCCACCGAGAGCCAGCCGCGGAACACAAGCGCGCCCAAGCCCGCGATCAGCAGCCAGCGCGGCAGTGACAGGTGGTCGGTGTCCAGCTTCATGCAATCACCGACAGTGAAGGCGCGATGAACACCAGCAGCCAGGCGATCAGCGCCGCGACGATCCACCGGTCGCGCAGCAGGTCACGTGCGACGTCTTCTCCGTGCCCGCGATGCACCTGGTAGGCATAGCGCAACATGCCGAAGATCACGATGGGCACGGTGTAGACCAGCCGCTCGCCATGCTGGGCCTGAGATTCAGGGCTGGTGGCGAACAGGCTGTAGGTCATCAGCGTGGCCGTCATCGTGACGGCGACATAGATATCGAGCAGCGCCGGCGGATAGTGTTCCAGCACCGAGCGCTGGCTGGCGGCGTCGTGAAATGTTTCAGCGCGGCGTTTGGAAAACCCGAGAAACAGCGCCGCGAAGATGCCCGTCAGGATCAGCCAGCGCGATGGCGGGATGTCTACGCCGCTGGTGCCAGCGAACAGCCTCAGCATGAAACCCAGCGCGATGATGAACACATCGACCACCGGCACCCGCTTCAGGCGCCACGAATAGGCGAGGTTGCTGGCGATGTACAGGCCGACCAGCGCGAGCAGCACCGCGTGGCCGTTGGCCAGCGCAATGCCTGCGGCCAGCAGCACCGCCGCGAGCGTGAACGCCGCGCCCGGGCTGACTGCGCCACTGGCCAGCGGGCGCAAGCGCTTGGTCGGATGCAACGCATCGCTCGCCCGATCGGCCCAGTCGTTGACGACATAGACCGCGCTAGAGAACAGGCAGAACACGGCAAAAGCCGACAGCACCTGCATCACGCGGTCGGTGTCGTGCCAGGACTGGCTGAACACCAGCCCGGCAAAAACAAACACGTTCTTCAGCCACTGATGGGGCCGCATCAAGGCGAGCAGGGGCGGTAGGCGCATGGGCGGGAGCGGTGTCGTGAAAGGTGTCGCGGACGGCTGGCGTTCGATGGGGGCCGCGCGTGTCGCTCGCGTGCGGCGCCGAGGATAACGCCGGCCCGGCCCGCCGCCTGTTGGCCACAGCACCCGGCGACAATCTCAGGATGCTGACGTTTGAAGTGCTCACCACCCAGGGACAGGCCCGCCGCGGCCGCATGACGCTGAACCACGGCGTCGTCGAAACGCCGATCTTCATGCCCGTGGGCACCTACGGCACCGTCAAGGGCGTGATGCCAAGCGCGCTGGAAGAAATGGGCGCGCAGATCATCCTCGGCAACACCTTCCACCTGTGGATGCGGCCGGGCGTCGATGTGCTGGCGCAGTTCGGCGGCCTGCACCGATTCGAACGCTGGAACAAGCCCATCCTCACCGACAGCGGCGGCTTCCAGGTGTGGAGCCTCGGCAATTCCGACGGCACCGGCCGCAAGATCAGTGAGGAGGGCGTGAAGTTCTCGTCGCCGGTCAATGGCGACAAGCTGTTCATGACGCCCGAAGTCAGCATGCAGATCCAGCGCGCGCTGAACTCCGACATCGTGATGCAGTTCGACGAGTGCACGCCTTACGACACCGCCGGCCACATCACCACCGAAGACGAGGCGCGCCGCTCGATGGAGTTGAGTGCGCGCTGGGCGCGCCGATGTGTCGATGAATTCGCGCGCGGCGAGAACCCGAACGCGCTGTTCGGCATTGTGCAGGGCGGCATGTTCGAAGGCCTGCGCGACGAGTCGCTGGCGAGCCTGGTCGAGCTCGATCTGCCTGGCTACGCGATCGGCGGCCTGAGCGTGGGCGAGCCCAAGGAAGACATGCTGCGCGTGCTGCAGTACACCGCACCGAAGCTGCCGGCCGACAAACCTCGCTACCTGATGGGTGTGGGCACGCCGGAGGATCTGGTGGAAGGCGTGTCCGCGGGCATCGACATGTTCGACTGCGTGATGCCCACCCGCAATGCCCGCAACGGCCACCTGTTCACCCGCTTCGGCGACTTGCGGCTGCGCAACTCGCGTTACAAGAGTGACGAGGGCCCGATCGATCCGACCTGCGGTTGCCAAGCCTGCGCCGGCGGCTTCAGCCGCGCGTACCTGCACCACCTGGAGCGCTGCGGCGAGATGCTGGCGCCGATGCTGGCCAGCATCCACAACCTGCACTACTACCTGAACCTGATGCGCGAGATCCGCGACGCGCTGGACGCGGGCCGCTTCGACGCCTTCGTGGCGCAATTCAAGGCCGATCGGGCGCGCGGGGTTTGACTTTGGCCTTGGCAGGCGCTGCAGCGACGGGCTCGCTGTGGCGGCGGATCCATTCGGCGAAACTGGCTTCGTCGAGATCGCCGGATGCCACCGTGAGCATGGTCATCACGCAGTCGGCATCGCGGGCGGTCAGCACCGACCCGTTGAGCGCCAGGAACAGCTCGACGGCGACGAACGCCGTCCGCTTGTTGCCGTCGATGAACGGGTGGTTCTTCGCCAGGCCATAGCCGTAGGCGGCAGCCAGCGCGGCGACGTCTGGCTCGCCGTAGGCCGCGAGTTGCAGTGGCCGTGCGAGCGCAGATTCGAGCAGCCCTTCGTCACGCGTGCCGACGCCGCCGCCATGTTCGGTCAGCTGCTCCTCATGCACGGCACGGATCACGACCGGGTCGATCCAGACCCAGGGCTCGCTGGTGGCAGTCACTGCCGACTCACTTCGCCAGTTCGTGCAGCACGTCCCGGCGCTTGCGCATGATGTCCCGGGCGGCTGACATCTGGGTCTCGAACGTCGGATCGTGCGGGGTCAGCCGAATGCCGTCGGCGCTGTCGGTCAAGTGCAGCGTGTCGCCCTTTTCAACCCTGAGCCGTGCCAGCACTTCCTTCGGCAGGATCACGCCAACCGAGTTGCCGATCTGGGTGAGTTTGAGGGCGTGCATGGCGGCTCCTGGAAGTTATAACAATCGTTATTGTATGACTGCGCTCCCGCGGCGGGCAAGGCCGGCAGGGCCTCACCAGAACACCCAGTTCCCTGTTGTCACCACCCAGATGCCGAGTGCGCCGTTCGTGACCGCATGCGCGATCACCGGCACCCACAGCTTGCCGGTGCGCACGTAGAGCCAGGCATAGGCGAGGCCGGCCACGATGGCGGCGAGCCAGAGCGTGTGCGCCAGCATGAAGACGAAGGTCGACAACACGATCGCACGCAGTCCGACCTGCAGCGGCACCACCCCCTCGAAGGTGGCGTCCTGGAACCAGCGCATGAGGAACGAGCGCCAGAACAGCTCTTCCATCACCGGTACCAAGAGCGCCGCACCGATCCAGCGCACCACCACCAACGACCAGATCAGGTTGCCCTGCGCATCGAGCGGAATGAACATGGCCGTGGGCGGGGCCAGCTGCATCCACGGTGCGTCGAGCTGTATCCACAGCACGAACACCAGCAGACCGGCGCCGACGGCCAGGCCCACTTCGCGCCACGACGGCCACAGCTGCACCGACAGTTCACCGTACTCGCGCCACCACCAGACCAACAAAGCGCCGACCACGAGGACGGTCAGGCCATAAATCCAGCGCGGATCGAACCCCCAGGCGCCATCGGCAGGCGCCATGCCGCGCAGCTGCAGCAACAGCATGAAGGCCACGAACGGGATCACGCGCACCTGCGCGGCGGGACTGAACGGCAGCTTCATCCGCGCGACGTCAGGCCGAGTGCACTCAGCACCGCATCGGTGTCCTGTCCCAGCGTCGGTGCCAGGCGACCGATGCAGCCCGGCGTCAGGCTGAGTTTGGGTACCACGCCGGGCACATCGAGCGCCAGGCCGTCGGCCGTGGTGATGCGCTCGATCATGCCGCGCGCGCGGTAGTGCGGGTCTTCGGCGATGTCCTTGGCGGTGTAGACGCGGCCCACCGGCACCTGCGCCGCCTGCAGCGTCACCAGCGCCTCGGCCACGCTGCGCGTCTTCGCCCAGTCGCCAATCGCCGCATCGATCTCGTGCACCCGTTTCACGCGGCCGGCGTTGGTCGCGAGACCCGGGTCACGGCCCAGGTCGTCGCGGTCGATCGCGTGCATCAAGCGCTGGTAGATCGAGTCGCCATTGCCGGCCACCAGCACCCAACCGTCGTGGCAGGCGTAGGTGTTGCTGGGCGCGATGCCGGGGAGCGCCGAGCCGGCGGGTTCGCGCACCGCGCCGAACGCGCTGTATTCAGGCAGCAGGCTTTCCATGCAGTTGAAGACAGACTCATACAGTGCGACATCGACCACCTGGCCCAGCCCTTTCGGCGCCTGCGGGCTGACCGTCGCATGGCGATGCTGCAGCGCCATCAGGATGCCGATCACGCCGTGCAGCGCGGCGAGCGTGTCACCCAGGCTCACGCCGCAACGCACCGGGACGCGACCGGGCTCCGCCGTCAGGTGGCGAATCCCGCCCATCGCCTCGGCCACTGCAGCGAAGCCGGGCAGCTCTCGGTAGGGACCGGTCTGGCCGTAGCCGCTGATGCGGCACATGATCAGGCCGGGGTTGGTCTTGGACAGCTCTTCATGGCTCAAACCCCAGGCTTCCATCACACCGGGCTTGAAGTTCTCGACCACGACATCGGCCTCGGCGATCAGCTGACGGACGATGTCACGCGAGGCCGGGTGTTTCAGATCGAGCGCCACGCTGCGCTTGTTGCGCGACTGCACCTGCCACCACACGCTGGTGCCGTTGTGCAGCAAGCGCCACTCGCGCAGTGGGTCGCCACCGGGCTTGCCCTCTTTGGCAGGCGGCTCGATCTTGATCACCTCGGCACCGAAATCGGCCAGCGTCTTGCCAGCGAACGGGCCTGCAATCAGCTGCCCCAACTCGATGACCTTGAGCCCAGCCAGCGGGCCGAATGAAGTGGTAGTGGCTTGCGTCATGGAAGGGCGAGATGGCAATGGGCGAGAAGGCTGCGCGGGACGGT
This sequence comes from Burkholderiales bacterium Ga0077547, assembly GCA_001464195.1. Classification (GTDB taxonomy): domain Bacteria; phylum Pseudomonadota; class Gammaproteobacteria; order Burkholderiales; family Burkholderiaceae_C; genus PBB1. Next base: position 75,424 of record LNEY01000032.1, on the reverse strand, counting down.
GTTGCACGTCGAGCTGAAATCGACCCGAACGTGATGCAAAGCACGGCGTGCAGGCGCCGAGCCCCGCAGTCGCGGGGTGCGCCGAAGCGTACGGCTCACTACAGTTTGCTTCAACGTCTCAGCGCCATTTTCGGCCAACCGAGACGACAGGATTACCGCCATGAAACCATTGTCCCCGACCTTGCGACACGCCCTGGCAGCCGCCTGCTGCAGCGTTGTGGCCGCAGCCCACGCCAGCCCAGTGTCCAGCGACACCACGATTCTTGGCGCGAACTTCGTCAACGGCACCAGCAGCTATACCGAAGGGCTCGATCCGTTGGGTGCGTCGGCCACCTTCACCGCGGGCCCGAGCGGCCGCACATTCCAGAAGAAAACCCAATACGGTTACACAGGTGTCGGTGTGAGTGGTGGCCGTACCGGCGATGAGATCGACGTCGGTGAATCCATCTCGGCCAGCTTCACGCGGGCGCTGCAGTTGCAACGCTTCGGGGTGAACGTGCTGTTCGACGGCCCGGAGTATGGCGATTGGAACGAAGTGGCACAAATCAGGGCCACACTCGCCGACGGCGGATACCTGTTCGGCTTGTTGCAAGTCACCAGCGAAAGCTCGGCGAGCTGGTGGGTGGACGGCGTGGCGATGCTCGGCAGTTCGGTGTCACCCTTGGCGGGCGCTCTGGCGCGCGACGGATACGGCGGCGCTTGGGAGGTGAGCAATCCCTTCGGCGACGTCAACATCACAGGACTGGAATTCACCGCCCTGCAAAGCACGGTGTGCAGCTCGGGGTCGTGTAGCAACCAGTCCGACTACGCGTTGCACAGCCTCCAGCTTGCAGACGCGGTGCAAAACACGCGCCGCACGAACCTGGTGCCCGAGCCTCAGAGTGCCGCCCTGGTCGGGCTGGCCCTGGCGACTCTCGTTTTCACCAGCCGACGCCGTCGCCAACGCGCTGATCGCTGAGTCAAGCGGGGCCTCAAGCGGCTTTCTGTTCCAGCAGGTAATTGGCGCCCTCGTATTGGCCCAACACCTCGGTCAGGTAGGGCAGTACCGCCAGCAACTGGTCGTGCAGGGTGTAGGGCGGGTTCAGGATGAACATGCCGCTGCCGGCCAGGCCAAAACCTTGCGAGTCCGGCTGCTGCACCGTCAGGCGTGCATGCAGCCAGCCCTTGGGCGCCAGCCCTTCGAGCCGGCGCGGCAGCTGCGCCGCTTCGAGCTTGCTGACCTGCGGGTACCAGACCATGTAGACGCCCTCCGGAAAGCGCGTGATCGCCTCGCGCAGTGACGCAATGACCTTCGAATAGTCGCCGTGGCCTTCGTAGCTCGGGTCCATCAGCACGACGGCGCGGCGCGAGGAAGGGGGCACCTGGCTCTTCAGGCCCTCGAAGCCATTGGTGTCCTTGACCTCGGCACCCTTCACCGAGCCCAGATACGCTTCGAGGATGCGGTGGTCCGTCGGGTGCAGCTCGTACAGCCGCAATTGATCCTGCGCGCGCAGCAGCATCTTCGCGAAGGCCGGTGACCCGGGGTACTGCTCGAGCTGACCCTCGGGGTTGAACTGGCGCACCAGCGCCATGTAATCGGCCACGGCCTCGGGCAGCTCGGCCGGCTCGCGGTCCCACAGCCGCGCGACACCCTGCAGGTACTCGCCCTTCTTCTGCGCGTACTGGCCTTCGAGCGAGTACCCACCGGCCCCGGCATGGGTGTCGATCAACCGGTACGACTTGTCCTTCTGGTTCATGTAGCGCAGCACCAGCGTCAGCGTGATGTGCTTGAGCACATCGGCATGGTTGCCAGCGTGAAAGGCGTGTCGGTAAGCAAGCATGCGGTGGGTTCCTGGTCAGTCAGTCACTGTAGTGGTGGTTACACCAAAACCGCGATCGGTGCGATCGCCATTGTCAAACGCGGGTAAGCCCTGGCCGCCAGAATCCGCCACCTGTTTCCGAGGATCTGCCATGACCCGCCTGTTCGACCCGATCCAGATCGGCGCCATCGCCGCCGCCAACCGCATCGCCATGGCCCCGCTGACCCGCAACCGCGCAGCCGCCCATCAAGTGCCCACCGAACTGATGGCCACCTATTACCAGCAGCGCGCCAGCGCCGGGCTGATCATTGCCGAGGCCACGCAGATCAGCCCCGAGGGCCAGGGCTACCTCGACACCCCCGGCATCTACTCGCCCGAGCAGGTGGCAGGCTGGAAGAAGGTGACCGACGGGGTGCATGCGGCGGGCGGCAAGATCGTGCTGCAGCTGTGGCATGTGGGCCGCATCTCGCATGTGTCGTTGCTGCCTGGCGGCATGTCGCCGGTGTCGTCGACCGCGCGTGTCGCCAAGGCGCAGACCTTCACAAAGGACGGCTTCGTCGATGTCTCGCCGCCGCGTGCGTTGCGCACCGACGAGATGCCGCGCCTGGTTGCCGACTACCGCCACGCCGCGAAATGCGCGATTCAAGCCGGCTTCGATGGCGTCGAGGTGCACGGCGCCAACGGCTACCTGATCGACCAGTTCCTGCGCGACAGCACCAACGACCGCACCGATGCCTATGGCGGCTCGGTCGCCAACCGCGTGCGGCTTCTGATGGAGGTGATGCAAGCCGTCACCTCCGAGGTCGGCGCCGACCGCACGGGGCTGCGACTGAGCCCGGTCACGCCCTTCAGCGACATCGGGCAGGACAGCGATGCGCAGGGCCTGTTCAACCATGTGGTGGCGCAACTGGCGCCCTTGAAGCTGGCCTACCTGCACCTGATCGAAGGCAACACCGGTGGTGCGCGTGATTACCTGCCGTTCGACTACGAGGCCTTGCGCCAACGCTACAAGCAGGATCACCCGCAGGGCGTGTGGATCGTCAACAACGGCTACGACCGGCAGATGGCGATCGATGGGGTGACAAAAGGCCAGGCCGATGTCGTCGCCTTTGGCCGACCCTTCATCAGCAACCCCGATCTGGTGCACCGCCTGCGCGACAACCTGCCACTGGCCGCACTGGACCCGAACACGCTGTACGGCGGTGACGCCAAGGGCTACACCGACTACCCGTCGCTCGCAGAGACAGCTGGCTGAGCGTCGCTGTCGGGTCGGCGATCAGGCCGGAATGCGCAGCAACTGCCCTGGGTAGATCTTGTCTGGGTGGCCAAGCATCGGCTTGTTGGCTTCGAAGATCTTCGGGTACTGGTTGGCATTGCCGTAATACGTCTTGGCGATCGCCGACAGCGTGTCACCGCGCACCACCAGGTGGTATTGCGACTCGTCGGCCGGCGTGGCGACGGTCATCCGATCGTCGACCTGTGACACGCCCTGCACATTTCCGCAACACAGCAGGATCTTTTCCCTCGTCGCCTGGTCGGCCGCTTCACCGGACACGCTGACGATGCCAGAGGCGCCGTCGAACGCAACAGCCAAGCCGACAGCATCCAGCTTCTGCGTGGCGATGTAGTTGGCGATGGCCGTGCCGGCCTTCGTGTTCGCTGCCGCCGCTGCGGCTTGCAACTCGGCGCTGCTCGGCGTGCTCTGCGCCTTCACCGCAGCCGCTTCAGCATCCTTGCTACCGAACAATTTTTCGCCGGCTTCCTTGAAAAAACTGATCAGACTCATCGACATCTCCCGGTGGTGTGGTGGGGTTGCATCTGGCGGTCACCGCGGGTGAACGTCGACCGACTCTAGCAGCGCGCCGTGACGCGGCTGCGCACGGACGCAGGTGGTGACGTTCATGACTTCGGCGTCGCCAGCGTCGATCGGAACAGCTCGGTGATCCCGACCTCGCGCGGGCCGTGAACCAGTTCGAAAGTTTCTCCCGCTGCCACCGTGCCGGGCACACGCACCGCCAGGTAGAAGCCGCACCAGGCATTGGCCGCCATCAACTTCGCGGCCTGGTTGAAGCCCATCACCGCGTTGAACTTGAAGCACGGAAAGCGCGGCTCGCTGACCGCCAGCTCGCAGTTCGCGAAGCGCAGCACGTCGCCGATGCAGACCTGGTTCTCCAGCAGGCCGCTGATCGTCAGGTTCTCGCCCATGAAGCCGTGTGGCAGCGGCTCGTTCCATGCGGCCACCTTGGCCTGGGCGCGCACCGTCTGCCAGAAGGGATAGTGCTCGATCGGGTAGGCGTAGACCGCCTTGCTCAGGCCGCCGTGCACCGACAGGTCAGCCTGCTCGTCACCCGCCAGGCCCAGCGGACGCGCCTCGATCGGTCCGCTGACGCTGCGCTTGACGATACCGGTCAGGACCTCTCGGCCATCGATCGTCATCTCGCGGGCGGTGGCGATGTTGGTGCTGAGAACTTGCATGGTGTGGGAATCTCAAGGCGGAGGCGACAGGCCACTGGCGAGGCTGCGACATGCACATTCCAGGCCGGCTCAGGGCGCCAGCGGTCGGTACGCTGGCAGCGCGGCCATCGCCTGTCGGCCCGCGCGGCTTGCCAACCAATCCCCCAACAGCTTGCCTGCCGGGTGATCGTGATGGAAGGCGCGCATCAGGTGCACCGGCACCCGCAGCATCGGGTCGCCCTCGACCAGCACGCCGAATTCGCGGTCTTTCCGCAGCACCGCCGACGCCGCAGCCCAGACGCCTCGCTCGACCAGCGCGCAGCCTCGGCCTTCACGCGCAGCCGTCAGTGCGTCTCGGCTGGCTGACGGCCGATACCAAGGCGGCAGCGGAGCCACTTTCGCGGCCCGCCACAGGACCGACTCCAGTTCATGCGTGCCGGAGCCGGGCTTGGCGCCGATGAACGGCGCACCCGCTTTCGCCAGCGCCGACAAAGCCGACACGACCTGCGCTTGCGCGCCGAGCGCATCGAGGGCGGAGCGCAGCAGCGTGGGCCCAACGATCAGAAACTCCGACGTGGCGACGGGCTGCCGGCCACGCAGCAGGCCCTGTTGATCCAGCACTTCCTCAGCCTGCGGCGTGTTGAGCAGCGCGCCGTCGTATTCACCACGTCCGAGTGCCTCCAGCAACTCACGCGCCGGGCCGGGCTGCACCCGCATGGCCACGCCGGTGTCGCGGCCGAAGCGTCGCTGCAGGTGCGTTGCCAGCCCGGACTCGACCAGCGCCTCGTCGACCGCCAAGCGGAACGGATCGGCCAACGACTGGCGCTGTGCGGCCCGCGCGGTCACCGGCACGGCCATCCCGGCAGCGGCAGCCAGCTGAAGCAGGGCACGGCGGTGCAGGCTCATGGGGCTGCAGTCTAGAGGGGCCTCATGATTTTTGAACGCACACGTCAAGCGCCATGAAACCTTGCGCTGCTTGGGACTCCTACAGTACACCCCACTGAACGACGCCACAGCTCCCGCCATGAACCCCGCCCGCCCCACCCGCTACACCTCGACGGCCATCGCGCTGCACTGGCTGCTGGCGTTCGCCATCCTGGGCGCGTTCGGCCTGGGTCTGTACATGACCGACCTGCCGTTCTCGCCACAGCGTGTGAAGCTCTACAACTGGCACAAGTGGGCTGGCGTGACCATCTTGACGCTGTCTGCTTTGCGACTGCTCTGGCGCCTGACGCACCGCCCGCCCGCCGACGCACCGATGCCGGCCTGGCAGCAGCGCGCCGCGCATCTGGCGCATGGTGGTCTGTACCTGCTGTTCTTCGCGGTACCACTGATGGGCTGGGCCTACAGCTCGGCTGCGGGCTTTCCGATCGTCTGGTTCGGCGTGCTGCCGCTGCCCGACCTGCTGCCCGTCGACAAGGCGCTGGCGGAGGCCATCAAGCCGGTCCACGGCTGGCTGGCGTGGACGCTGATATCGCTCGTCGCGCTGCATGTGGCCGCGGCGCTCAAGCACCACTTCATCGATCGTGACGGGCTGATCGCCCGCATGTGGCCGGGTCGCGCCGGACCCTGATGCGCCCGCGCATCGACCCACCTCAGGAGCACCCCTTCATGCGCAAGTCCACCCTCTCCACCGCTCTCGCGCTGGCCGCGCTGTTCACGGCCTTGCCGACGCAGGCCCAACAGAATCTGGTCCCGGCACAAAGCGAGATGGCCTTCCTCACCCGGCAGATGGGTGTGCCGGTGGATGGCAAATTCCGCCAGTTCGATGCGCAGATCGCGTTCGATCCCAAGCAGGTGCCGGCCTCCAAGATCAGCTTCACGATCGACCTCGGCAGCGCCACCATCGGCACGGCCGAGACCGAGGCCGAGTTGCTCAAACCCGACTGGTTCGACACCCGGAAGTTTCCCAAGGCCACCTTCACTTCGACGCTGGTCAAGCAGGTCGCACCAGGCAAGCTCGAAGTGGCTGGCACGCTCAGCATCAAGGGCAGCAGCCAGCCGGTGACCGTGCCCGTGCTGCTGGCGCAGTCGGGAACCTTCACCACCGCCACAGGCTCTTTCACCCTGAAGCGACTCGACTTCAAGATCGGTGATGGCGACTGGAAGGACACCTCGGTCGTCGCCAACGAGGTGCAGGTCCGCTTCAAGCTGACGCTCACCGGCGTCACCGGTTTGTGACCTCCACCCGCCCGACCGTGCCTTCGCGACACCTCGTGCCCCTTTTCCTCCAACACCCCTCCACCGGAATCACCCCATGAACACCCCCACCTGGATCGCCCTCTCCGCCGCCTTGCTCGCCAGCACCGGTCTCGCTCACGCCGAAAGCGCCACTTACAAGATCGATCCCACACACACCTACGTGACCTTCGAAGCGCGCCACTTCGGCACCTCGACCAACCGCGGCCGCTTCGACAAGAAGGATGGATCGATCACCCTCGACCGCGCCGCCAAGACCGGCAAAGCCGACATCACCATCGACACCACCTCCATCAACACCGGGTTGGCGCTGTTCGACAGTCATCTGAAGGGCGACAACTTCCTGAAGGCCCAGGAATTTCCGAGCGCGAAGTTCGTCGGTGACAAGTTCAGTTTCGATGGCGACAAGGTGACATCGGTCAGTGGCACCTTGACGCTGCTGGGCAAGACGCGACCGGTCACGCTGACTGCCACCAACTACAACTGCTACGACAGCCCATTCTTCAAGCGTGAGGTCTGCGGTGGTGACTTTGAAACCACCCTCCAACGCACCGACTTCGGCATGACCTATGGTCTGCCGGTCATTCCGGACGACATCAAGCTGCTGATCCAGATCGAAGCCATCAAGCAGTAAGCCGCTAGGACGCCATCGTCTGCCGCACCGCGTGCTCCCAGTGGCCCATCAGTTCGGCCACGCGGTCACGCGGCATGCGGGGCTCGAAGCGGCGCTCGACCTGCCACAGTGCACTGAGCTCCTCCAGCCCGCCGTAGATGCCGCTGCTGAGGCCCGCCAGGTACGCCGCACCCAGCGCGGTGGTTTCGATGACCCGCGGGCGCACCACGGGAACACCCAGCAGGTCGGCCTGGAACTGCATCAGCAGGTCGTTCACACACGCCCCGCCATCCACCCGCAACTCCGCCACGGGCACGCCGCCCGCGGCGACCGCATCGCGGCTCATCGCCTGCAGCAGCGTGGCGCTCTGGAAGGCGATGCTCTCCAGCGCCGCGCGGGCGATGTGCGCCACGGTGCTGCCGCGTGAGAGCCCGACGATCGCGCCACGCGCCTCGGGCTGCCAGTAAGGTGCGCCGAGCCCGGTGAACGCCGGCACGAACATCACGCCGCCACTGTCGGGCACGCTCTCGGCCAACGCCTGGACCGCGGCACTTTTGTCGATGGCGTGCAAGCCGTCGCGCAGCCACTGCACCACCGCGCCGCCGATGAACACACTGCCTTCCAGCGCGAACTGCGCCGCCGCGGCGGGCTGCGCCGCACGGGTGGTGACCAGGCCATGGGCCGACAGCTGGCAGGCGCTGCCGGTGTGCATCAGCATGAAGCAGCCCGTGCCGTAGGTGTTCTTCGCCAGCCCGGCCCGGAAACAAGCCTGGCCGAACAGCGCGCTCTGCTGGTCACCGGCCACACCGCCGATCGCGATCGGTGCGCCGAACAGGGCCGCCGAGGTGTGGCCATACCGGTGGCTGGAGGGGCACACCGACGGCAGCACCTCGCGTGGCACCTCCAGCGCCTGCAGCAAGTCGTCGTCCCACTGGCCGGTGTGCACGTTCAGCATCAGCGTGCGCGAGGCATTGCTGATGTCGGTGGCATGCACCGCAGCACCGGTCTGATCGCGCGTCAGCTGCCACAGCAGCCAGCTGTCGACCGTGCCGAAGGCCAGCTCACCGCGCTCGGCGGCCGCGCGCGCGCCGGGCACCTGGTCGAGGATCCACTTCAGCTTCGTGCCTGAAAAATAAGGGTCGAGCAGCAGCCCGGTGCGCTGGCGGAACAGGTCTTCGAGCCCGCGCTCGCGCAGCGCGGCGCAGGTCGCCGTGGTGCGGCGGTCCTGCCAGACGATGGCGTTGTGGAGGGGCTCGCCGGTGCGGCGGTTCCACACCACCGTCGTCTCACGCTGGTTGGTGATGCCGATGGCCGCGATGTCGCGCGCTGCGAGGCCGGCTGAGGCCATTGCCTCGCGCGCAGTGGCCAACTGCGTGGCCCACAACTCGAGCGGGTCGTGCTCGACCCAGCCGGGCTGCGGGTAGATCTGCTTGAACTCCCGCTGCGCCATCGCGACGATGCGCCCGCCGCGATCGAAGACGATGCTGCGTGAACTGGAGGTGCCCTGGTCGAGCGCGAGGAGGTGGGTGGGTGCAGCCATGACCAACCGATCATGTGCGGCATCGGGAAGATCCGTCAAACTGCACCCGTGTCTGCCTCCCCAAGCCCCGCTGAATTCGATATGCTGGTTGTCGGCGGCGGGATCAATGGCACCGGCATCGCGCGCGACCTGGCCGGCCGCGGCCAACGGGTGCTGCTGTGCGAGCAAGACGATCTGGCGTCACACACCTCGTCGTCGTCGACCAAGCTGATCCACGGCGGGCTGCGCTACCTGGAGCACGGCGAGTTCGCGCTGGTGCGCAAGGCCCTGGCCGAGCGTGAACGCCTGATGCGCAGCGCGCCGCACCTCATGTGGCCGCTGCGCTTCGTGATGCCGCACGACCCCGACCACGCTTCGGTGCGCCCGGCCTGGCTGATCCGCCTGGGGCTCTTCCTCTACGACCACCTGGCCCGCCGCGCCTGGCTGCCCGACTCACGCCGCGTCGATCTGCGCAGGCATGCCGCGGGTGCACCGCTGCAGCCGCGCTTTAGGCAGGGCTTCATCTATTCCGACGGCTGGGTCGACGACGCGCGGCTGGTGGTGCTGAACGCGATCGACGCGGCCGAGCGCGGCGCGACGGTGCTGACGCGTTGGCGCTGCATCGACGCACGGCGCGGCGCCGATCACTGGGAGGTCATCCTGCGCAGCGGTGTCGGCGAAACGCGGCACGTCAGCGCGCGGGCGCTGGTGAATGCGGCCGGCCCATGGGCCGCGCAGTTTCTCGGCGAGCACGTGCACCGGCCTCATCCGCGACCGCTGCGGCTGGTCAAGGGCAGCCACATCGTCGTGCGCAAACTGTTCGACCACGACCATGCCTACCTGCTGCAGGCACCCGACCGCCGCGTCGTGTTCGCGATTCCGTATGAAGGCGAGTTCACCTTGATCGGCACCACCGAGGTCGAGCACCACGGCACCATCGGCGAGGTACGCATCGACGCGGCCGAAGTGGCCTACCTGTGCGAGCAGGTCAGCCGTTGCTTCGCGCGGCCCGTCGTCCCGGCCGACGTGGTGTGGAGCTACGCCGGCGTGCGACCGCTGCTCGAAGACGGCTCGGGCGATGCCGCCGCCGTGACGCGCGACTACGCACTGGAGCTCGACACGCGAGGACCAGCGTTGCTGTCGGTGTGGGGTGGCAAGCTGACGACGTTTCGCAAATTGGCCGAAGAAGCGGCTGATCTGCTGACCGCGCCCTTGAACATCACCGCCGGCGCCTGGACCGAGACCGCCATGCTACCCGGCGGTGACCTCAGCGCCTCGATCGGCCCGGCCGATCGACCCGACACTGACTTTGCGCGCTTCGTCCGCGCGCTGGCGGTGCGACACCCCGATGTGCCAGCCGCCGTGCTGCAGCGCTGGGCTCGCAGCTACGGGTCACGCACTGAGCTGTTGTTCACGCCGCAGGGGCTGGGCCTCGAAATCGCGCCCGGCCTCTTCGAAGCCGAGCTGCACGGCCTGCACCGCCACGAATGGGCGCGCACCGCCGCCGACGTGCTGTGGCGCCGCACCAAGCTGGGCCTGCACCTGACGCCCGCTCAGCGCGCCGCCGTGGCGAACTGGTGCGAAGCGCACTGGGGTGCGCCGGAGACTGCGCTCAAGCCACCGGGGTGAAGGCCCGGGCGGTGCCTTCGGCGGACACCGTGGCAGCGCTGGGCGGCATGGTGGTGTCCAGCTCGCCACCGAGCGCCTCGATCAGGTCCGGGATCAATTGCACCAGCTCGCCGGTGGCGATCGCCGCATCGGCATCGAACGCATCGTCGGCCTTGTCGCTGCGTACCCGCCCTTCGAACACCACGTCGAGGAAGTCGATCTTCTTGATCTGCCCGGTCTCGGTCAGCACGAAGGACACCCGACCCTGCCAGGTCAGCGCCAGCCGCGTCGGCCGCTTGCCAGTGGCGATGTGCTGGCGCACCTCGTCGATGTCCAGCGGATGGCGGGCATAACGCACCACCGATTTCATCTCGTCTTCGGACTTCAGCTCGCACTCGCGATCGACCGAAAACGCGGCGGGCGGCTCGCCGGTCAGCAGCCAGTCGGACATCGCGACCGAGGCCAATTCGGTGGTCTGCAGCGGCGTCAAGGTCAGGCCGTCGAGCGACTTGATCAGCTGCGTGACCACCTCGCCTGCGCGCGCCGGGCTGCTGGCATCGACCATCAGGAGCCGCTGCTTCGCATCGATCCACACCTTCACGGTGGATCGCTTGGTGAAGGCCAGGGGCAGCAGTTCCAGAGTGGCTTGCTCCTTCAGCTCCTTCGTCTGCTTCTTGCCCGGCTTGCGCCCGCTGGCCTGCTCGACCTGCTGCACCAGCTCGTCGGTGCGGCGCTTGACCACGGCCGACGGCAATGCCTTGCGCTCGACCATCAGCATCATCAGCCATTGACCACCGACGGCTTCGACCAGCGGGGCGTGCTCGGTGCCGCGCGGGGCAACCCAGCCCAGGGACTGGGGTTGCGTGGCGCCACATTCAGTGAAACGGGCTGCCGTGAGGGCCTCTTCGATCTGTGCGAGCGTGGCCTGCCATTCGGGGCCCACGCGATACACCGTCAGGTTCTTGAACAAGAGAGTTCTTCTTTCCAGGGCTGCATGAAGCGGCCGGCAGCTTGAGCGGCGGGCCGGGAGAGGCGGGATTGTCCACGGGCCAGGAGGCGCTCCGATGTTCTAGAGTGCCGGGGTGCTTTCCGGCCCCCAGGGCGACGCCGGTCAGCCGCATCTTCCACGCCCGCGGAACACGGAGACACCGATGAACGACAAACTCAAGCAAGCCGCCGATGCAGTGTTGGCCACCACCGTGGGCGCTGCGGGCGGTGCGCCCGGCGTGGTCGCGATGGCCACCGACCGCCAGGGCAACTTCTACGAAGGCGCGGCCGGCCGCCGTTCTTTGGGCGGCGACGCGCCGATGACCACCGATTCGGTGATGGCCATCTTCTCGACCACCAAGGCCATCACCGGCACGACGCTGATGCAGCTGGTGGAGGAGGGCAAGGTGCGCCTGGACGACCCGGTCAAGAAGTACGTGCCGGAGATCGCCGAGATCCAGGTGCTCGAAGGCTTCGATGCCAACGGCCAGCCGAAGCTGCGGGCCCCCAAGCACGACATCACGATCGACCACCTGATGCTGCACACCGCCGGCTTCAGCTACGAGTTCTTCAGCCACGACGACCTGAAGCTGCGTGGCGCCAAAGGCATCCCGTCGGTGGTGTCCAGCACCTACGGCTCCATCAAGACCTGCCTGCTCTTCGACCCGGGCAGCCAGTGGGGCTACGGCGTCAACATCGACTGGGTCGGCAAGGTGGTCGAGGCGGTGCGTGGCAAGCGGCTGGGTGAGGTGATGCAGGAACGCGTGCTGGCGCCGCTGGGCATGAGCGACACCGGCTTCGTGATGACGCCCTCGATGCAGGCCCGCCGCGCGGTGATCCACGACCGCGCGATGGATGGCAAGCTGACGCCGCTGCCGGATCTGGTGCTGCCGCAGCCACCCGAGATGGACATGGGTGGCCACGGGCTGTACTCGACGGTGGCCGATTACATGAAGTTCATCCGCATGATCTTGAACGACGGCGCCGGACAGAACGGCCGCGTGCTGAAGCCCGAGACGGTCGAGCAGATGTCGCGCAACGGGCTGGGTGCGTTGAAGTCCGGCGGCTGGATCACCTCGATCCCGTCGCTGTCGAACGCCGGCGAATTTTTCCCCGGCCTCGCGAAGTCGTGGGCCTACACCTTCCAGGTCAACGAGGAGCCCACGCCCTCGGGCCGCCCGGCAGGTTCGCTGATGTGGGCCGGCCTCGCCAACCTGTTCTACTGGATCGATCGCAAGAACGGCATCGGCGGCTACTGGGGCTCGCAGATCCTGCCGTTCCAGGATGTGTCCTCGTACCCCGGATTCGTCGATTTCGAGACCACGGTGTACCGGCACCTGAAGCGCTGAGGCACTGCGGTGGCATCTGGCACGCGACCCCCCGGAATCGGGGGGTTGACCCGCCAGCACCCCCGATAGACCATGCGCGATAACCCTAGGTTGAATCATTCTCCATGACCCACTTCCGCGCCGCCACGATCCTGCTGTCCACCGCGTTGGCCTGCGCGTCTGCATCGGCAGCCAGTTTGAATTTCGAGTCGCTCAGCTCCGGCAACACTGGCAGTGCCTCGGCGAGCCTGCCGGAAGCGCAAATCAGCGGCACCGGCACGGTGCTGTACACGAACCACGAACGAGTACTTCGTCGGCAATGGTGGCTCCATCTGTTCGGCATTCACCACGCCCGTCAGCACATCGTGCACCGGCGACTTGCAGATCACCTTCACGACCGCTGTCAGTCAGCTGCGCTTGCAGGCGATCGGCTTTGACGCTGGTGACAGCGTCACGATCTCTGCGTATGCCGGCAGTTCGCTGCTCCGCAGCCTGCAATTTGCCACGCCGCTGGATGTCGACACCGATCCCAACCCTGTCCTTGTCGATTTCAGCGCCTTCAGCGGTGTCACGAAGCTGGTTTTCGACGACGAAAGCTCCGGCTCCGGCTTGGCCTACGGCCAGTTCAGCTTCACGCCGTCGGTCAGCCCCGAGCCCGAACCCACGACGGGGTTGATGATGTTGCTGGGCGTTGCCGCCATCGGCCGCTTCGTGCGGCGCCGCCAGGCCGGCTGACCCGTCCGCCCTACAAGGCCTCGTCGAGCACCTCGACCCAATGCCTCACCGGTGACGCCGTGCCAGACTGCAGGTGCTGGATGCAACCGACGTTGGCTGACACGATGGTCTGCGCTCCGACCTCGGCCAAGTTGGCCAGCTTGCGGTCGCGCAGCTGGTAGGCCAGCGTCGGCTGCAACACCGAGTAGGTACCGGCCGAGCCACAACACAGATGGCTTTCACTCGGCGACACCTGCACATCGAATCCCAGCGCACCCAAATGCGCCTCGACGCCGCCGCGCAGTTGCTGCGCGTGCTGCAGGGTGCAGGGTGGGTGAAACGCCAGCCGTGTCGTGGGTTGGCGATGCATGCGCGACTTCAGCACCGGCACGAGTTCGGGCAGCAACTCGCTCAGGTCCTTCGTCAGCTCGCTGATGCGTCGGGCCTTGTCGGCATAGGCCTCGTCGTGCGCCAGGGCGTGACCATAGTCTTTGACGGTGGCGCCACAACCTGACGCGTTCATCACGATCGCTTCGACCTTGTGGGTCAGCACGCTGGGCCACCAGGCGTCGATGTTGCGGCGCATGTCGGCCAGGCCGCCCTCGTAGTCGCCCAGGTGGCTGCGGATCGCGCCGCAACAGCCCGCCTCCTCGGCCACCAGCGTCTGGATGCCGGCCACGTCGAGCACGCGCGCGGTGGCGCTGTTGATGTTGGGCAGCATCGTCGGCTGCACGCAACCCATCAGCATCAGCACCTTGCGTGGGTGTTCGCGCTGCGGCCAGCGGTTCGCCGTGGCCTGCTCGGACGCGCTTGGCTTCGGAGCCACCTTGCCTTTCAGCGAAGCCGGCAACAGCGGGCGCACCAGTTGACCGAGCTTCATCGCCGGCGCGAACAGCGGCGAGGTCAGCCCTTCTTTCAACAGCCAGCGCACCGCCTGTTCGCCACGCGGGCGTTCCACTTTCTCATCGACGATTCGACGGCCGATCTCGACCAGGTTGCCGTACTGCACACCGGAGGGGCAGGTGGTCTCGCAGTTGCGGCAGGTCAGACAACGGTCGAGGTGCGATTGCGTCTTGCGGGTCGGCACCGCGCCTTCCAGCACTTCCTTGATCAGGTAGATGCGGCCACGCGGGCCGTCGAGTTCGTCGCCCAGCAACTGATAGGTGGGACAGGTGGCGGTGCAGAAGCCGCAGTGCACGCACTTGCGCAGGATCGCTTCGGCCGCTTCACCGTCTGGCGTGCCTTTGAATTCGGAAGACAGGTTCGTTTGCATACACAGGGTGAGGCGTCAGCAGCCAGGGTAAAGCCGGCCGGGATTGAATACGCCGTGCGGGTCGAACGAGCGCTTCAGTTCGCGGTGGATGCGGTCCAGCGGCGAGGCCAGCGGGGCAAACACACCCGCGGACTTGTCGGCGCTGCGAAACAGCGTGGCGTGACCGCCGGCGCGCTTGGCGATGTCGCGCAGGCGGGTCGCGGTGTCGGTATCGGCACCCGGGGTCACGCACCAGCGTTGCCCCCCCGCCCATTCGATGAGTGGAACACCAGGCAGGTCCAGCACCGCAGCGGTCTGCGGCACCGACAACCGCCACAGCGCACCGCCAGCATCCACCGCCGCCTGCGCCGCGGTGAAGAATTCATCGCGGTGATCGCGCAGGTCCTGCCAGAACATATCGACCAGCGCGGGCTCCAGGACCTCGCCGCCGAGCGCCTGGAACTTGGCACTCGCCGCCTGCACCGCAGCAACCGCACCGCTAAGGCGCACCACCAACTGATCGTTCCAGATCGCGCTGGCGTTCAGCGGCAGCGGCAGGCCGCCCCATTGGTGCAGTTGCGCCAGCGCCGCGGCTTGCGTCATCTCGAAGCGCAGCGTCACGCTGGCGGGCGCCACCGGCAGGACCTTGATCGACACCTCCAGGATCACGCCCAGGGTGCCGAGCGATCCGGCCAGCAGTCGCGACACGTCATACCCGGCGACGTTCTTGATCACCTGCCCACCAAAGCTCAGCACCTCGCCCTGGCCGCTGAGCAAGGTGGCGCCCAGGATGTAATCGCGCACCGCGCCCACCGTGGCGCGCGCCGGACCGGACAGGCCGGCGGCCACCATGCCACCCACCGTGCCGCCCTCGGCGAAATGCGGCGGATCGAAGGACAGGCACTGGCCTTTCTCGGCGAGTGCAGCTTCAAGCTCGGCCAGCGGCGTGCCGCAGCGCGCGGTGACGACCAACTCGGATGGTTGATAGCTGGAGATGCCGGCCAGCTCGGTGGTCGACAGCCATTCGCCAGCGGGCGCCTCACCGTAGAAGTCTTTCGTGCCGCCGCCTCGGATGCACAGCGAGGTGCCGGCCTGCTGCGCAGCGCGGACGCGGTCGATCAGGCGCGCAAGCGCAGGGACGTCGTCAATCATCGGGGACTCATCACGCCTCAGAACCGGGGCAGCTCAGGGAATGGCAGCAGGCCCTTGCGCACATGCATCTTTCCGTACTCGGCGCAGCGGTGCAGGGTCGGGATGGCCTTGCCAGGGTTCAGCAGCTCGGTGGGGTCGAAAGCGCGCTTGACCGACAGCATCTGCTCGCGCTCGGCCGGCGTGAACTGAACACACATCGAGCTGAGCTTCTCGATGCCCACCCCGTGCTCACCGGTCACCGTGCCCCCCAGCCGCACACTGGTCTCCAGGATGTCGGCACCGAACAGCTCGCAGCGGTGCAGCTGATCCGGGTCGTTGGCGTCGTACATGATCAGCGGGTGCAGGTTGCCGTCGCCCGCATGGAACACATTGCAGCAACGCAGGCCGTAGGTGACCTCCATCTCGGCGATGCGCACCAGGATCTCGGCCAGCTTGTTGCGCGGAATCGTCGAGTCCATGCACATGTAGTCCGGGCTCATGCGCCCGCTGGCGGGGAAGGCGTTCATCCGGCCGCTCCAGAACTTCAGCCGCTCGGCCTCATCGCGGCTGATCTCGAAGCGCGTGGCACCGGCAGATTCGAGCACCGCGACCATGCGGCCGATTTCCTCTTCCACCTCTTCGGGCGTGCCGTCGCTTTCGCAGATCAGGATCGCAGCGGCTTCGAGGTCGTAACCGGCGTGCACATAGTCTTCGACGCAGGCCGTCATCGGCTTGTCCATCATTTCCAGGCCGGCCGGGATGATGCCGGCGCCGATCAGTGCCGCGACCGCGTGTCCCGCCTTGCGCACGTCGTCGAAGCTGGCCAGGATGGCGCGCGCCAGCTGCGGCTTGGGCACCAGCTTGACGGTCACTTCCACCGTGACCGCCAGCATGCCTTCGGAGCCGATCACCACCGCCAGCAGATCGAGCCCGGCGACATCGAGCGCCTCGGAGCCGAACTCGACAGCCTCGCCTTCCACCGTGTAGCCGCGCACCCGCAGCACGTTGTGGATCGTCAGGCCGTACTTCAGGCAGTGCATGCCGCCGGAGTTCTCGGCCACGTTGCCGCCGATGGTGCAGGCAATCTTGCTGCTGGGGTCCGGCGCGTAGTACAGGCCATGGCGGGCCGCGGCTTCGCTGATCGCCGCATTGCGCACGCCGCTCTGCACGACCGCGGTGCGGCTGACCGGGTCGGTCTTCAGGATCTTGTTGAACTTGGCCAGGCTGAGCGTCACACCCAGCGCGTGCGGTGTCGCGCCACCGCTCAGACCGGTGCCGGCACCGCGCGCCACCACCGGCACGCCCAGGCGGTGACAGGCGGCCAGCACCGCAGACACCTGCGCCTCGGTTTCGGGCAGTGCAACCGCCAGCGGGAGCGCTCGGTAGGCGGTCAGGCCATCGCACTCGTAGGGGACCGTGTCCTCGTCCTGCCACAACAGCGCATGGGCCGGCAGCAAGGGCGTCAGTGCGGCCACCACCTCGGCGCGCCGGGTGACGCGGGCAACCGCGGCGAGATCCGGCGGGTGGGTCAGGGCGTTCATCGGAGACTCCCTGGCGCTGCAAACACCGTCAGCACCCCTGTGTAGCCGTACAAGTGGCGATGGGCAATCTCGCCGTTGGCGAAGAAGCCGACCAGCGGCACGTCACCGAGCGCACGGCGCACGATCGCGAGCTCGGCCGAGGGCGAGCCGAAGTGCGGGCCACCCCGGCCGGCGCAGCTGATGTAGATGGCGCCGGCGATGTGCCTTGCCGTGTGCGGCGCGGCGCCTGCATCTCCGCCCTGCAACGCCACCGCTGCCTCGAGCGGCAGCATCTCGGGCTCGAGCTCCTCGCGGATCTCGGTGCAGATGCGCACCAGGTCGCGCCGTGCGGCGTCGGTGTTGCGTTGGCAAAAAGCCAGCTGCATGCCGCACTCCACCACATCGGCCACCGCCACCGCATGGCGACCCGGATCGATGCCCACCAGGTGACGAACCCGCGTCTCGGTGCCAAAGTTCCCGCCGCGGGCTTGCTCGCCGTCCGGATCGCTCAGACCCACCAGGGTGCCGCGCAGGCGTGGCAAGGCTTCGCGGGGGTCGTTGGCATCGACCTTCAGGTCACGCAGCAGGCAGGCCAGCGCCGGCTCATCATCGAGCGACACCACGAGGTTGCGCTCGACGGCCGTGACGCGGCGCACCGCGCCGATTGGCTGGCAGCCCTGTGTCACACGCGAGATCACCGGGACCTGCGCATCGAACGCTACGCCCGACAGCCCCCCGCGATAGACGCCATCGGCGATGTGCACAGCGCGCCCGCGCGCCGAGGCCACGCCGCCGAACAAGTAGCCCGTGCTCGTCCGCTCGGCCAACTCGGCAATGAGCTCGGCCGCGTCGTGCGCCGAGGTATCGGCATGCACCAACGCCGTGGCGGCGGCGAAGCCGGCCTGACCTGACAGAGGCTGCACGCCAGAAAAGACGCGGAACTGCGAAGGCGCGATGTCGCCCAGCATCAGCGTGAGTGCGGGCTCGTCGAAGTACTCGACACCATTGGCCGCAATGCCGACACCCACGGAGCCGACCCACACCACGCCTGGCCATTGGTTGCGCAGCGTCGCCAGCAGGGCCTCTGCCGCAGCGCCGTAGTGGTCGCTCAGGTAGACCCAACCCAGGGTCGGGGTGTCGATGTGATCGGGCAGGGCTCGTTGCGCCTCCAGCTGCGCGGTCGCCAGCGAGAGCGCAAACCGCCAGTCGGGGTGGGTGGCGTGGGCATGCAGGAAGCGCTTCATCGCGGACTGCGCGCCACGGGCTTGCGCGCGGCTCGCTTGGGCGTTCCGGTCGCGCCAGGCCGGGCGCTTCGGCCGGTGGACTTCTTGGCGGCCGGCTGAGCCGAGCGGGGCTTCACAGCTGACGGCTTGGTCACTGTGGGCGGCAGTGACGCCGAAGCGGCTGCGCCGTCTTTCAGGGCCGCCGCAGCCAGTTCGCCGAACTGTTGTGTCAAGGCGCCCCACCATTGCAGCGGGTCGACCGCCGGCGTGGCTGCACTCCCGGCCTGTGTCGGGGGCGCCGGCGGGGCGGCGGGAGCTGCCTCTGGCGCTGGGGGTGGGGACGTTGGTGGCGTAGCGGATGCGGTGGCCGCAGGCGTACGTATCGTCAGCGCGTCGCGCAGGTCACCCATCTGCACGTTCATCGTCTGCAGCGTCGTCAGGGTCATTTTCTGCACCTCGAGCGCCTGGATGGTCGCGCCCAGCATCTTTGCGTTCTGCTCAAGCCAGAACTGCACCGTTTTCAACTCCTGGATGCGTTTGTCCAGTTCTTCCGGGTTCAGCGTCGGTGCGATCCACTGTCCCATGCCCGGCAGCGACGCACCGGCATTCTTCACCAGGCCCTGCAGGAACTCGAAGCCGGGCGCGAAAGACGTGAGGGCAGGGTGGTCGGTCATGGGGTCTCCTGGACACAGTGCCGTTCGATTGTGCCGCGCGGGTGTCCGCACACGATCGGTGCGGTGCGGCCGCGCTCACGAGCCGTCACGGCCGCCGCAACTCGATGCGCAGCACGCCCGCCTCCTGAGTCCAGCGTAGCCGACCCAGCACGTCCATGCCGAGCAAAGGGCGCTCACCCAGACCGGGCAATGCGGTGATCTGCAGGCGCTCGGCGGTGACGCCACCCTCCAGCACCACATCCGCACGCACCACCTGGCCCGACACCACACCGCCGGCGGTGTTCGACTGCACCGAGCCGAGGGAATCGAGCTGCAGTTCGCGGGCGAGCGCTGAGGAGATCGCGGTCGAGGTGGCTCCGGTGTCGATCAAGAAATCGACCGGGCGGCCGTTGATGCGGCCCGGCCAGTGGTAATGACCATCCGGGCCGCGGGTGATCTCGATCGCGCCGCCCTCGCTGTGAAATCGCGCTTGCTGCTGCTGATGCAGCCACCACTGGACACCGAGAAACACGACCAGCCCGAGCAATAACCACAACGTGATCACCTTGAAGGTGCGGGGCAATTCCTGGCTCATCGGCGTGGCGCCTGACAATGCGCCAATGAAGCGCCCCCGCCCAGATATGGCATTGCCAAGCCACCCGAAGGGTGATTCAGGCACTCGTGTAAACCATTCCGGGGGTTGGCGAGTTTCATGACCAGGGTGTGCTGTATCGCGAGGGCAGACGGGTTTTCCGGGGCGCCGGCACCCTCCTGCGCAGACAAGCAGCCCGCTGCCTTCGTTCCCTCATTCTCGACGCACCCGGACAGCCCATGCACCCTGAAGCCCTTGTGACACTGCCGCGGGCCCGCCCGCCCGCCGTTGTTGTGCTCGCGCTGACGTTGGTGGCGTCCCTCATTCACAGCTGCGTGCTCGATGGCATGCCGCTGGAAGCCCTGTCGACATCCGCGCATGCCGCGCAGCCCGCGGCGGTGTTCGCACCGGCCGAGCCCGACGCTGGCGCGGGCACGCTCGAAGTCCCGGCGCTGGCCGCGCCCCTGCAGGCGGCATCGGCAGTGCTCACGCCCGCTTCCGCCGCAGCAGACACATCTGTCACGGCGCCCGAAACACCCTTGCTGCGTCAGCCGGAGCGGCCGGTGCCGGTTTACAAGACCCGCATTCCGCCCTTGACCACAATCGAGTACGAGATCCGGCGTGGTGGGCTGTCGGGCACCGGGGAGCTGAAGTGGCGGCCGGCCCATGGGCACTACGAGGCGCGTCTGGCCGCCAGCATTGCTGGGTTCACCCTGCTGACGCAGATCAGCCAGGGCGGCTTCGATGCCGCCGGACTGGCACCCACGCGCTTCACCGACCAGCGGGTGCGCAAGGCAGCCCGGGCAGCGAATTTCGAGCGAGACACCGGGAAGATCACTTTTTCAAGTCCGCGCGATGAGTTCGCCCTGGCCGCCGGATCGCAAGACCGCTTGAGCTGGATGATCCAGTTGCCGGCCGTCGTGGCCGGCGAGCCCAAGCGAGCGGCCAGCGGCGGTGAGGTGGTGCTCTACATCGCGGGGGCACGTGGAGACGTCGACCTCTGGGATCTGCGCTCCAGCGGCGTCGAAACCATCGACACCCCCTCGGGCGCCCTGCAGACCGTCAAGTTCACCCGCACGCTGCGCTCCTCTCGCGACACGCTGGCCGAAGTCTGGCTCGACCCGAAGCGCCACTATCTGCCGGTCCGCGCGCGTCTCACCCAGAGCGACTCCGACGGTGCGCTGGACCTCGTTCTGCGCGAGCTGCATACCGGGCCCTGAAGACAGTGCGGCTTGAAACCCACTCGGCCAGACCCACTTGAGTGGTCTGACCAAGCTTGCAGCCTCCAGGAGTTCCCCGATGCACATGCTCTACAACTCGGACAGTTTCGTCGTGGTGCAGTTCGACGGGCCGGCCGATGCCGACTTGCCGGAGGCCCATGACACCCTCACGCGGGGTGGCTACGAGATCGTCGACAAGCTCGCGCGCAAGGAAATCTTCATCGAAGGCGCGATGGCGCAGAGCTTCAAGGACGGCGTTGCCGCGCTGATCGAGACGCGCCCCACCGGGCCGACGCAAGAGGAAATGGACGACTACCTCGAGCGCTTTGCCTCGCTGATGCATCAGCCGGTGGTCATGCACTGACCCGCCAGGGCGCACGCAAGCCAGACGATCCAGGCCTCGGGTCTGCCCGCCTCAAGTCAGCGGGGGCGAGGCCGATACCGACGGATGACCGAAGCATTCGCGCCATCCGTCACTGCCTTGGGCTTCGTGCTGGCCTTCCTGGCCGCGTTCGCCATGCTCGACCTGGTGAAGCGCCTCGAATCGAGGCTGGATGGCCCCGCCTTCGGCTGGCTGGCCGGCGCGTCGGTGGCTTTTGCCACCGGGCTGTGGTCGGCTCTGGTGGTGGGCATCGACCAGCTCAACCTGTCCTATGCCTTGGGCTACCACCCTGGGCTGAGCGTCGGTGTGTGGCTGTTCGCGGCGATGTTCTCCTCGCTGAGTCTGGCCGTGGCCTGCCGCCGGGCCACCGCCGCGGCGCGCTGCCTGGCTGGCGCGGGCCTCATGGCCAGCGGCGTGGTGGTGACTCAGATCTTGTTCCTGGGGGCGCTGAGCCTGCGGCCTGGCATCACATGGCCCGGGCCGGCGGTCGGTACAGCATGGCTGTGCGCGGGCCTGGGCTGTGCCTGCGCCTTGTGGCTGCACGCCGAGGTGCGCGCTCGTGCGCCACGCTACTTGATGGCAGGCCAGGCGGTGTCGGCGTTGATGCTGTCCACCGCCATCGTGGTGTCTCAAGGTCTGGTGCTGGGTGCGGCGGGGCTCGATGTGCAAACCTCGTCCGCCTGGCAGGACCGGGTGCCCGCCGACAGCATGGCGATGCTGGTCACCGTCGGCTCGATCGCCTTGCTATCGATGTTGCTGCTGTTGTCGCAGCTCGAAGCGCGCTGGCGCGACTCGCTGACTGGGCTGCCAAACCGACAGATCTTCGAAGGCACGCTCGCGCAGGCGACGCAGCGCGCCGATGCGTCGCAAGGCCGGGTGGCGTTGCTGCTGGTCAACCTCGATGGCTTCAAACCGATCAACGAGTCGTTCGGCCACCGCGCAGGCGACCGGGTCCTGCGCGAGATCGCCGCCCGATTGCGCAGCTTGGCCCAAGCCCACATGGTGGCGCGGCTCGGTGGCGATGAGTTCCTGCTGCTGATCCCCGACAACCCGAGCATCGAAGACGCGTCGGGCATGGCGGCGCGCGCGCTGGCATCGACCTGCCTGCCGTGTCGCATCGACGGCCGCGAGGCGATCGTGACCAGCTCGATCGGCATCGTGATGTACCCGCAGCACGGCGCGCTGTCGACCTTGATCGCGCACGCCGATGCGGCCATGCGTGTCGCCAAAGGCAGCGGGGGCGCGACCTACTGCTTCTTCGAGGCGCGCATGATCAGCGGCCTGCGCGAGCAGACCGAGCTGCTGCGCGATCTGCGGCGCGCGCTGGCACAGGGCGAGTTGGAGCTGTACTACCAGCCGAAGATCCATGCGCCCACCGGCGAGATCACCGGCGCCGAGGCGCTGATGCGTTGGCAGCACCCGAAGCTGGGCATGGTCAGCCCGACCCTCTTCATCCCGATCGCCGAGCGCTACGGGCTGATCGGCTCGCTGGGCAACTGGCTGATCGACGAGGTATGCCGACAGATCCGCGTCTGGCGCGACGGCGGGCTGCGGATGCGGGTGGCGATCAACCTGTCGGTGCACCAGCTGCGCCAGCCCGATCTGGTCGAGCGCATCGGGCGCGCGCTGCGCGATCACGATGTCAACCCCGGCTTGCTGACCTGCGAGATCACCGAATCGGTGGCGATGGAAGACGCCGAAGGCACGATCGCCATCTTCAACCGGCTGACGCAATTGGGCGTCAGCATTTCGATCGATGACTTCGGCACCGGCCACTCCAGCCTGTCGTACCTGCGCAAGCTGCCGACCAGCGAGCTGAAGATCGACCGCAGCTTCGTGCTCGATCTCGAAACCAGCGAGGACGCGCGCAAGGTGGCTTCTGCGGTCATCAACCTGGCCAAGTCGCTGGACTTGAAGGTGGTGGCCGAAGGCGTCGAGACCGAAGGCCAGAACAAGATCCTGCGTGAGTTCGGCTGCGACCAGCTGCAGGGCTTCCTGTTCGCCAAGCCGATGTCGGCGAAGGCGCTGGCGTTGTGGGCGATGGACGATGTCGGCCCGCGAACGATGAATTTCCGCTCGTCGCTGTTCAAGGAAACCTGCGCGGCTGAGTTGGTTTGAGTCGTCGCGGGCGCTGACATCGCGAGCCGTTCTTAAAATCGGGCGCATGACCCTCCAGACCTACACCCGCGGCGGCGCGTTGCCCGAACTGCTGCGCCAGCGCATCGTCATCCTCGACGGCGCCATGGGCACGATGATCCAGCGCTACAAGCTGGGCGAGGCCGACTACCGCGGCGAGCGCTTCAAGGACCACCCGAAGGACCTGAAGGGCAACAACGAACTGCTGTTGTTCACCCGGCCGGACGTGATCTCGGAGATCCACGACCAGTACCTGGCTGCGGGCGCCGACATCATCGAGACCAACACCTTCGGCTCGACCCGCGTGGCGCAGGACGATTACGGCCTGGCCTCGGTGGCGCGCGAGATGAATGTGGTGGCGGCCCAATTGGCACGCGCCTCCTGCGAGCGCTACAGCACGCCCGACAAGCCGCGTTTCGCCGCGGGCGCGCTGGGCCCGACGCCGCGCACCGCGAGCATCAGTCCTGACGTCAACGACCCGGCCGCACGCAATGTCAGCTTCGACGAGCTCAAGGACTCGTACCTCGAACAGGCCTCGGGGCTGCTCGAGGGGGGCTGCGATCTGTTCCTGGTGGAAACCATCTTCGACACGCTCAATGCCAAGGCGGCGATCTTTGCGCTGGATGAGCTGATGGAGACCACCGGTGAGCGGCTGCCGGTCATCATCTCCGGCACGGTCACCGACGCGTCGGGACGCATCCTCTCCGGGCAGACGGTGACAGCGTTCTGGCACAGCGTGCGTCATGCGCGGCCGCTGGCCATCGGCCTGAACTGCGCGCTCGGCGCAACGCTGATGCGGCCTTACATCGAAGAGCTGTCGAAGGTGGCCGGCGACACCTTCATCAGCTGCTACCCAAATGCCGGGCTGCCGAACCCGATGAGCGACACCGGGTTCGACGAAACCCCGGAGATCACGGGCCGGCTGGTCGAGGAATTCGCGAAGAGCGGCTTCCTGAACATTGCCGGCGGCTGCTGTGGCACGACACCTGCGCACATCGCCGAGATCGCGCAGCGGGTGGGCCGGTACCGCCCTCGCTGCTGCGATGCCGCGGGGCTGTTCAGCGGGCTGAAAGCGGCCTGAGCCGAACAACCGCCACCGCCGGAGACCGCGCGACGGGCCGCCGCCCGTGAATGCGACACGACAATCTGCCGCATGTCTTCGTTGCCTGCGCCGTCACGGCTGTCGCTCTACCTCGACCTGATCCGCTGGAACCGACCCGCGGGCAGCTACTTGCTGCTGTGGCCGACGCTGTCCGCACTGTGGCTCGCGGCCGACGGCTTTCCAGGCTGGCACCTGCTGGCCGTGTTCACGCTGGGCACGGTGCTGATGCGCAGCGCCGGCTGCTGTGTCAACGACGTGGCCGACCGCGAGTTCGACCGGCATGTGAAGCGGACCGCCTTGCGCCCGGTGACGCGCGGCGCGATCAGCCCGGGCGCGGCGCTGGCCTTCGGCGCGGCGCTGGCCTTCATCGCCTTCCTGCTGGTGCTGACGACCAACCTGCCGACAGTGCTGTGGAGCGTGGCGGCACTCGGTGTGACCGTGATCTATCCCTACACCAAGCGCTTCTTTTCGATGCCGCAGGCCGTACTCGGCGTCGCGTTCAGCTTTGGCATCCCGATGGCGTACTCGGCCGTGCGCGGCGAGGTACCTGCCGTGGCCTGGGCGTTGCTGCTGGGCAACCTGTTCTGGGTGCTGGCCTACGACACCGAGTACGCGATGGTCGACCGCGACGACGATCTCAAGATCGGTATTCGCACCTCGGCCATCACGCTCGGCCGCTTCGATGTTGCGGCCGTGATGGTGTTCTACGCGGCCTACCTGGCGGTGTGGACGGGTGTCGGGCTGCACCTGAGCCTGGGCGCTGGCTACTTCGCCGGCATCGCCATAGCTGCCGCACTGGCCGGTTGGCACTTCACGCTGATCCGCGATCGATCACGCGACGGCTGCTTTCGTGCCTTCCGGATCAACCACTGGGTCGGGCTGGCGGTGTTCGCCGGTGTGGTGATGAACGCCTTCTTGCATCAGCGAGGTCAGTGAACGCGCGTGCCGCGTGAGGCGCTCGGGGGTTCGCTCTCGACGGTGCACGCGGTCATCAGCACCCAGCGCTGCTGGAGCCCTTGCATCACGCGCTTGAACGACACCGACAACTGCGGATGCTCAGCCAACAGCCCGATATTGCGTCCGATCTTGCTGCCCATCAGCACCCGCTGCTGCGGGTGCTGTTCAGCCTGCAGCGCCTGGCTGTAGCCGGTCATCAACGCCAACGTACCGGCCAGCACCGCTTCAATGCTGGGCAGCTCGTACTCTTCACTGGCATGGCCTGACGTCGCGGCGGACGAGTTCGAGGCATCGGGATGGTCTTCAAGATCGGTTCGTGGCATGAAGGCTCCTGGGCAGGTTCGGTGAGAAACGCTGCGACGCCCATTCCGGCGGCGCGACAGACTGCCCAGATCCTAATACAAATGCGAATCGTTCTCAATAATGAGCCTTTCAGCCATGCTGCTGAGGTGCCGCCGGCGGGTCGGGGGCTCAGGCCGTGCGCGGATCAGCGGCCGAACTCATCGCCCAGTTCGGTCGCCCGTTGCTTCGCCGCGGTCAGCGCACGCACGAACGTGGCCTTGACACCCTCTGCATCGAGCACGGTGATCGCTGAATGGGTGGTGCCACCCTTGGAGGTGACGCGCTGGCGCAGCACCTCGGGCGGCTCGTCGGCACTTCGCGCCAGCGAGGTGGCGCCGGCCAGGGTGGCCAGCGCCAGCTGCCGGGACTGCGCGGCGCTGAGGCCCAGCGCCACACCCGCGTCGATCAACGCTTCGAGCACATAGAACACGTACGCCGGGCCCGAGCCCGACAACGCGGTGACGGCATCGAGCTGCTCTTCGCGCTCGACCCACAGCGTCTCGCCCGTGGGCGCGAGCAATCGTTCGACCGCGGCGCATTCATCGAGCGACACAGCTGGCCGCGCATACAGACCGGAAATGCCCTCCCCGATCAGTGCCGGGGTGTTGGGCATGGCGCGCACCACGCGGTCGCTGCCCGTGGCGTGCACGATGGCATCGCTGCGGATGCCGGCCATCACGCTCAATTGCAAGGCGCCGGCGATGTGCGGCGCGCACGGTACGGCCGCAGCCTGGAACAGCTGCGGCTTCACCGCCCAGACCACGCAATCGACGCCGACCAGGGTCCGATCGACCTGGTCGAGCGTGCGCACACCGAAACTGGCCTCGAGGGCGGCTCGACGGGCCGGTTCCGGCTCGATCACGCGGATCGCTTCGGGCGCCCAGCCACTGCGCACCAGACCACCCACCAAGGCGCCGGCCATGTTGCCGCCGCCCACGAACACCACCGACGACAGTGTCATGAGCGGCAGGTCTGCATCAGGGCGTCGTCGTGGCCGGCTTGGCAGCGGGTTTGGCCGCTGGCTTCGCGGCAGGCTTCGCGGCCGGTTTGGCAGCGGGCTTGGCAGCCGGTTTGGCCGCACCGCTCACTGCCTTGGACGCCGCGGTGGAACCGCCCGAGACACCCAGCGCACCACCGGTGCCGAGGCCGCCCTTGACGGTTTGTGCCTTGTAGTTGCGCACGGCACGCACCAGTTGGTTGTACGAGTCGGCGAATGCGGCGACGATGATCTTGCCTTCCGGCGACTTGGAGTAGCCGCCGGCGGCCCCACCCGCCAAACCGCCGAACAAGCCACCCATGATGTTGAAGTCGGTGTTCTTGGCCGTGCCTTCTGCAGCGGCCAACTGAACGCCGGAGCGGTTGTCGATGAGGATCAGCGTGGTTGCCGCTTCGTTGGTCTTCATGCCACCGGCCACGGCCCCGAGCACGCCAAGACCGGGACTGAAGCCACCCAGGGCACCGCCCACGCCGCCGGTGTTCTGGCTGAACTGGATGCTCGGGCTCATGGTGTAGTCGGCCGCGACCATCTGGCCCTTGCCGAAGTTGCTGCCGCCGCGCATCTCGCCGCTTTGCTGCAAGGCGCGCTCGGTGTTCAGGCTCTGCATCGCATTGCCGCGCTCGACGATAACGAAGCAATTGGATTGCTGGATCATCAGCCGGATGACAGGGATCGTCGAGCCGAGCTTGTAATTGCGCAGTTCCTGGTACCAGGACGCATTCTGGTCTTCGACCACACCCAGCGTGCCCAGCGTGGTGTCGCAGTGCTCAAGCGTGCTGTTCTTGTTCTCGGTGGCGGCGCCACCTGCAGACCCGGTGACCGGACCCTTGTCACCACCGCCAACGACGGGCGCAGTGGACACGCAGCCTGCCAGCAGTGCTGCAGCGACAGCGGCGCACAAAGATGCAGGACGAGACGCAAGGATGTGGGGGCGGTGTGAGCTTTGCATGGTTTTTCCTGGGCGAGACATTGAGAGCGGACAGTCGAAAGGAACTGTAACCGCTTCACACCCAGCGGTGGCTGCTTTGGCGCCCCCCAAGTCAATGCCCGAAGGGGTGCGACGGTGCGAGCAACTCGGCGTTGCCGCCTGCTGCGGCCGTGTTGACGGTGAGCGTCTGTTCCGCGCAAAAGCGCAGCAGGTAATGAGGCCCTCCGGCTTTCGGGCCGGTGCCACTGAGACCCTCCCCGCCAAAAGGCTGCACACCGACCACTGCGCCGATCATGTTCCGATTGACGTACACATTGCCAGCCCGAGCCGCCGCGGCCAGTTGCTGCGCACGGCTGTCGATGCGGGTCTGGAGACCGAGCGTGAGGCCGTAGCCCAGCTTATTGATTTGCGCGATCACCTCGGCCGGATCGCCACGCCAGCGCACCACGTGAAGCACGGGGCCGAAGACCTCCTGCGGCACCTCGGCAATGGCGTCCACCTCAAAGGCGATCGGTGCGACCAACCTGGGCACCTCGGATGCCACGCGCGACGATTCACCGATCCATCGGGCCTCGACTCGCAGGCGGGCGATGTGCCGCTGCAGCTGGTCGAACGCCTCGTCGTCGATCACCGGGCCGACATCGGTGCTCCAAAGCGCTGGATCGCCGACGCTCAGCTCGCTCAGGGCGCCGCGGATCATCGCGATCACCGCATCGGCAATGCTGTCGTGCACACACAGAAGACGCAGCGCCGAGCAGCGCTGGCCGGCGCTGCGGAAGGCGCTTTGCACCACCGCATCGACGACCTGCTCGGGCAGCGCGCTGCTGTCGACCAGCATCGCGTTGATGCCACCGGTTTCGGCAATCAGCGGCACGATGGGCCCGTCCTTCGCCGCCAACGCGCGGTTGATCACGCGGGCCACCGCGGTTGATCCGGTGAAGCACACACCGGCCGCCCGCAGGTCCGCCACCAGTGCAGCGCCCACTGTTTCGCCAGAGCCATGCAGCAACGACAGGGCATCGGCGGGCACGCCGGCGTCGTTCAGCAAGGTGACCATCCGCTGGGCCACCAGGGGTGTCTGCTCCGCCGGCTTCGCGGCCACGGTATTGCCCGCGACCAAGGCCGCCGCCACCTGTCCCGTGAAGATCGCGAGCGGGAAGTTCCAGGGGCTGATGCAGACGAACACGCCGCGCCCGTGCAGCCGCAATTCGTTGCGCTCCCCGGTCGGCCCCGGCAGCACTTGCGGCTTCAAGGTCGCTTCGGCCTGGTCGGCGTAGTAACGACAGAAGTCGACCGCCTCACGCACCTCGGCCACGGCATCGCCCCAGGTCTTGCGCGCTTCGCTGACCAGCAAGGCGCAGAACTCGGAACGGCGCGACTCCAGCGCATCGGCTGCGCGGCGCAGTGCGGCGCTGCGTTCTGCCAGCGGCGTGGCGCGCCAGGCACCGTGGGCGACCTGCAAGCGCGTCATGGTGGCGCTGACCTCGTCCAGCGTCGCTTCGCGAACAGTGTCGATCTGCAGACCCTCCGCGGCGCGCACCAGCGGCTCCCGATCGGCGAGGCAGGCAAGATCGACACCGATCGAGTTGCGGCGGCCTCGGCCCGGCTCGCTGGCGGACCCGCCGAACAGGGACCCCGGCAGCGGCAGGCTCGGTGTGGAAATCGGCACCAGAGGCGACGCCAGCAACTGATCAATGGCCATCGACTCATCGGCCAACTGATGAACAAACGACGAGTTCGCGCCGTTCTCCAACAGCCGCCGCACCAGGTAGGCCAGCAGATCGCGGTGCTCCCCCACCGGCGCGTATACCCGCACGCGCACCCGTGCGTCTTGCATGGCCTCGCGGTAGACACCCACACCCATGCCATGCAATCGCTGTAGCTCGTAGCGCGCACCCGAAGGCTTGGCCATCAGGGTGATGGCGGCGATCGTGGCCGCGTTGTGGGTGGCGAACTGCGGGTAGATCACATCGGCATGACCCAGGAGCGCGCGGGCACACGCGAGGTAGGAGAGGTCGGTGTGCTGCTTGTGGGTGTAGACCGGGTAGCCCACCAGCCCCTGCTCCTGTGCGCGCTTGACCTCGGCGTCCCAGTAGGCGCCCTTGACCAGCCGCACCATGAAGCGAAGGCCGTGGACTCGGGCGACGCGCGCCACCTCGTCGACCACCTCGAGCGCACGGGTCTGGTAGGCCTGGATCGCCAACCCGAAGCCGCACCAGGTCGGCCAGTGCAAGGCCACACGCGAAGCCAGCGCTTCGAACACATCCAGCGAGAGTTCGAGCCGATCGCTCTCTTCGGCATCGATCGTCAGGTGAATGTCGGCGCGTGCGGCCTGCGCCACTAGGCGCCACACCCGTGGCAGCAATTCGGCAAAGACGCGCTCGCGCTGCGCGACTTCATAGCGGCTGAACAGTGCGCTCAGCTTGATCGAGATGCCGTCGGACGCTTCGGGTCCGCGCCCGTTGCCCCGCTGGGCCAATGCCTCGATGGCATGCTGGTAGGCCGCCAGGTAACGCTGTGCATCGCCGTCCGAGCGGGCGCCCTCGCCAAGCATGTCGTAACTGAAGCACTGGGCAAACGGGGCGTGCCGCTGCTCATCGGCCTCGCGCACCGCCTCTTCGATCGAGCGGCCCAGCACGAACTGGCGTCCGAGCAGCTGGATGGCCCGCACCGTGGCCGCCACCACCGTCTGCGCGCCCAGCCGCCGAATCAGTCCCCCAGCATCGGCTGCCCCGCCTTCAGGCAGCCACTTCTTCGACAGCGCGATCGCCTGGGCCGACAGTCCTGCCAGCAGCGGGTGGTGACCACCGGGATGCGCACTGAAATCGGCGTGTCCGAGCTGGTCGGCGGTGAGCGCGATCGCGGTCTCGGTGTCAGGCACACGCAGCAGTGCCTCGGCCAGGCGCATCAACGCCAAGCCTTCGGCACTGGAAATCGGGTACTCGCGCAGCAGCGATTCCAGCGCCCAGAACGGGGCCGGCTTCTCGCGCACCGCTTGCACCCAGGGCCGCGCGACGGCCATCACACGCGGCCAGTCCAGTGTCGCCTGGACCGGTGGCGCCAGATGAGACAGGACGTCCATCTCCGCACGCGCAGGGTGCGGGAGTCGGGCGCGCTCGGGCAGGGCGGTGAAGGTGACGGGCTCGGTGAGCATCGCCAATTCCCGTGGCTTCGTCAGCGCGCGCCGAAGATCGCCGTGCCCACCCGCACGATCGTCGCCCCCTCGGCAATCGCCGCCTCCAGATCGGCCGTCATGCCCATCGACAAGGTGTCGACATCCAGGCCATCGCGCTGCAGCCCCGCCAGCAATTCGCACAGTCGTGCATGCGGCAGTCGTTGCGCCGCCGCATCGACCGTTGGCGCGG
The DNA here is from genome assembly GCA_001464195.1 of Burkholderiales bacterium Ga0077547. Classification (GTDB taxonomy): domain Bacteria; phylum Pseudomonadota; class Gammaproteobacteria; order Burkholderiales; family Burkholderiaceae_C; genus PBB1. The sequence goes on along the minus strand of LNEY01000032.1, from coordinate 44,403 downwards.
GCACCGCCATCAGACCACGCAGTCGCACCCGTGGCAGGGTTGCCACCGCACGCGCGACCTCAGGCACTTCATCGACGGTCAAACCGCTCTTGCTGGCCTCTCCGCTGATGTTGACCTGCAGGCACAGCTGTAGCGGCGGCAGGCTGGCGGGGCGCTGCTCGCTCAGGCGCTGGGCGATCTTCAGCCGGTCGACGGTGTGCACCCAGTCGAAGGATTCGGCCACCGCGCGCGTCTTGTTGCTTTGCAGCGGCCCGATCAGGTGCCACTGGAGGCGGCCGCGCAGATCGGCCAGCGCGTCCATCTTGTCGAGCGCCTCCTGGACATAGTTCTCCCCGAAGCTGCGCTCTCCGGCGTCGAAGGCCTCCCGAACGGCGTCGGCGGGGAAGGTTTTGCTCACCGCCAGCAGCGTGACGCTTTCCACGGGCCGGTGGGCGAGCGCACAGGCCGCCGCGATGCGTCGATGCACTTCCTGTATGTTTTCAGCGATCGTCGCCATAATCTTTGTCAGTATCTGCCGATAACAGCGGCACGGTGGCGCATGTGACGCCGCTTCCGCCCCCAGCCCGTCGTCACCGCCTTCTAGCGAGCCCCATGGACATCACACAACTGCTGGCGTTTTCGGTCAAGAACAAGGCTTCCGACCTGCACCTGTCATCCGGCCTGCCACCGATGATCCGGGTCAACGGCGACGTGCGCCGCATCAACGTGGACCCGCTGGAGCACAAGGACGTGCACTCGATGGTCTACGACATCATGAACGACTCGCAGCGCAAGGCGTACGAGGAAGTTCTGGAATGCGATTTTTCCTTCGAGATCCAGGGCCTGGCGCGGTTCCGCGTCAATGCGTTCAACCACAACCGCGGTGCGGGCGCGGTATTCCGGACCATTCCGTCGAAGATCCTGACACTGGAACAGTTGAACGCGCCGAAGATCTTTGCCGAACTGGCCCTGAAGCCTCGCGGCATGGTGCTGGTGACCGGTCCGACCGGCTCGGGCAAGTCGACCACGCTGGCCGGCATGGTCAACCACCTGAACGAAAACGAGTACGGTCACGTGCTGACGGTCGAAGACCCGATCGAATTCGTGCACGAATCCAAGAAGTGCCTGATCAACCAGCGTGAGGTCGGGCCGCACACACTGAGCTTCAACAACGCGCTGCGCTCGGCGCTGCGCGAAGACCCGGACGCGATCCTGGTCGGCGAAATGCGCGATCTGGAAACCATCCGGCTGGCACTGACCGCTGCCGAAACCGGCCACTTGGTGTTTGGCACACTGCACACCTCGAGCGCCGCCAAGACGGTCGACCGGATCGTTGACGTCTTCCCGGCGGCCGAGAAGGAAATGGTGCGCGCGATGCTGTCGGAGTCGCTGATCGGCGTGATCTCGCAGACCCTGTGCAAGACCAAGGACGGCACCGGCCGCGTCGCCGCTCACGAGATCATGCTGGGCACCGCCGCCATCCGCAACCTGATCCGAGAAAGCAAGATCGCGCAGATGTATTCGGCGATCCAGACCGGCAACAACGTCGGCATGCAGACCCTCGATCAGAACCTCGCCGATTTGGTGCGGCGCAATGTCGTGTCGCCCGCCGAAGCCCGCGCCAAGGCGAAATTCCCGGAAAACTTCCCCGGTTGATGACAACCCCCCAGTCGCTGCGCTCCTGCCCCCGAGGGGCGCCACCCATCGGCCCGGCGTAGCCGTTTCCTTGGGTGTTGCTTGATGGGGAACACTTCGCTTCGCTGGCGCTCTTTTAGGTTCTAAGGACTCGAAGGAAATCTCATGGAACGTGACCAGGCCTCGAAATTCGTCAACGACCTGCTGCGCTTGATGGTGTCGCGCAATGGCTCCGACTTGTTCCTGACTTCCGACTTTCCGCCGGCGATCAAGGTCGACGGCAAGGTGACCAAGGTGTCGCCGCAGCCACTGACCGGCCAGCACACGATGGCGCTGGCGCGCGCGGTGATGAACGACAAGCAGTCCGGCGAGTTCGAGCGCACCAAGGAATGCAATTTCGCCATTTCGCCGCAGGGCATCGGCCGTTTCCGCGTCAACGCCTTCGTGCAACAAGGCAATGTCGGGCTGGTGATGCGGACCATCCCGCAAACGCTGCCGACGATCGACGCACTGAATCTCCCGAAGGTGCTCAAGGACATCGCGATGACCAAGCGCGGGCTGGTGATCTTTGTCGGCGCCACCGGCTCCGGGAAAAGCACCTCGCTGGCGGCGATGGTGGATTTCCGCAACGAGAACTCCTTCGGCCACATCATCACGATCGAAGACCCGGTCGAGTTCGTGCACCCGCACAAGAACTGCATCGTCACCCAACGCGAGGTGGGCATCGACACCGAGGGCTGGGAAGCCGCGCTGAAGAACACGCTGCGCCAGGCGCCCGATGTGATCCTGATGGGTGAGATCCGCGACCGCGAAACGATGGAGCACGCCGTGGCCTTCGCCGAAACCGGCCACTTGTGCATGGCCACGCTGCACGCGAACAGCGCCAACCAGGCACTCGACCGGATCATCAACTTCTTCCCTGAAGAGCGGCGCGCGCAGCTGCTGATGGATCTGTCGTTGAACCTGAAGGCATTGGTATCGCAGCGCCTGCTCCCGCGGCAGGAAGGCAAGGGCCGCGTCGCGGCGGTCGAGGTGATGCTGAATTCGCCGCTGATTTCGGATCTGATCTTCAAGGGCGAAGTGGCCGAGATCAAGGAAGTCATGAAGCGCTCGCGCGAGCAGGGCATGCAAACCTTCGACCAGAGCCTGTTCGACCTGTACGAAGCACGCTCGGTGACTTACGAAGACGCGCTGCGCAATGCCGACTCGGTGAACGACCTGCGCCTGCAGATCAAACTCAACAGCCAGCGCGCGCGCAACACCGATCTGTCGGCAGGCACCGAGCACATGACGATTGTTTAGCCCCCCAGTCGCTGCGCTGCCGCCTTGCAGGTAGCGATGCTTGTTTCGGCGTGCGTCTGTAGCATTCGGCGATGAGCACACGAACCTACGATCCGATTTCCCCGCAACGCGTTGCCTTTCTTGGTCTGGGTGTGATGGGCCACCCGATGGCCGGCCATCTGGCCCGCGCCGGGCACCAGGTCACCGTCTACAACCGCACACGCTCTAAGGCCGATGCGTGGGTGACCGAGTACGGCGGCCATGCGGCATCAACGCCGCGCGATGCCGTCAACGGGGCGACGCTGGTCTTCTCCTGCGTCGGCAATGACGAGGACCTGCGTTCGGTCGTGCTGGGCGAGCAGGGCGCTTTCGCCGGCATGGCGCCTGGCGCGGTGTTCGTCGACCACACCACCGCCTCGGCTGCCGTGGCGCGGGAGCTGAGTGCAGTGGCGCTCACGCAGGGCCTGCAATTCATCGACGCCCCGGTGTCCGGCGGCAACCTCGGCGCGGTCAATGGGGCACTCACGGTGATGTGCGGTGGTGACCCCGCGGCATTCGCCCGAGCGCAGCCCGTGGCCATGGCGTACTCGAAAGCGGTGACGCTGCTGGGCGAGAGCGGTGCGGGCCAGCTGGCCAAGATGGTCAACCAGATCGCGATTGCCGGCTTGGTACAGGGCCTGGCCGAAGCCATCGCCTTCGGCGAAAAAGCGGGCCTCGACATGAAGGCTGTGCTGGGGGTCATCGGCAAAGGCGCTGCGCAGAGCTGGCAGATGGACAACCGAGGCCCGACCATGATCGAGGGACGGTTCGACTTCGGCTTCGCCGTCGACTGGATGCGCAAGGACCTCGGGCTGGTGCTCGCCGAAGCCCAGCGCAACGGCGCCCGGCTGCCGGTCACCGCGCTGGTCGATCAGTTCTACGCTGATGTTCAGGCCGCTGGCGGGCGCCGCTGGGACACCTCGAGCCTGATCACCCGCCTACGCTGAGCAGCCCCAGGCAGGTGGGGCGAGAACATCAGCGCTCCGGACGCGGTGGCGGCGGCGACGGCGCTTGCATATTGGCAAGCTCCGCCTCGGTGATGATCTCGAAGACCCGCACGACCTTGTCGACCCCGCTGACGCCGCGGGCAATCTCGGTGGCCCGATTGGCCTCGCGCTCCGTGACACGGCCCATCAGGTACACCGTGCCACCCTCGGTAACCACTTTCACCGACTGAGCGAAGATGTCCTTGGAATCGACCAACGAGGCTTTGACCTTGCTGGTCACAAGCGCATCGCTGGCGACGGTGTTGGTGGGCTGCGCACTGACCACCGTCACCTCGTTGACGATGGAGCGCACATTGTCGACGCTCGAAACCAGGTTGCCAACGACCGCCCTGTCCGCCTCGCCGCTGACAACCCCGGTCAGCAACACCAACCGGTTGTAGCTGACGACACTGACGCGGGCGCGTTCGCCGAGCTCCTTGCGGATCCGGTTCGACGCCTTCAATTCGATGGCTTCGTCTTCCAGTTGGGTGCCGGAGGTGCGCCGGTCGGTGTAGACCACCGTGCCGCCGACCATGGCGCCGCCCAGCAGCAGCGGGAAACAGCCGGTCAGGCTGGTGGACACGGTGACTGCGGCCAGGGTGGCGGCAGCAAGCTTCGAGATTCGATTCACTCTTGTTCTCCGAGTAGCTGTTGATCGACCGCGTCGCACAGGCAGTGCAATACCAGGCCATGGATTTCCTGGATGCGGGCGGTGCGATCGTGGGGGACGCAGATGTGCACGTCCGTATCAGTCAGTAACGAGGCCAGCTTCCCGCCGGCACGGCCCGTCAGTGCGACCACCGTCATGTCTTTCGCGCGGGCGGCCTGCACCGCAGCCAGCACATTCGCCGAGTTGCCACTGGCGGTGATGACGATCAACACATCACCCGGCGTGCCCAAGGCCTGCACCTGCTTCGAGAAGATGGCGTTGAAATCGTAGTCGTTGCCGATCGCGGTGAGGATGGCGGTGTCGGTGGTCAGTGCCAGGGCCGCCAAGCCCGGGCGCTCGCGCTCGAAGCGCCCGACGAACTCGGCCGCGAAGTGCTGGGCATCACTGGCCGAACCGCCATTGCCACAGACCATCAGCTTGCCACCGGCGGTGATGCACCCCATCACCGCATCGACCGCATCGGCGATCGGCTTGCTGAGCACGTCCGCCGCCGCATACATCAGATCGGCGCTGTCGAAGAATTGCTGTTGGATGCGTTGTTCAATCATGACGATCGATGATAGATCGCCGAGATGGTGCACGGGTTCCGTGCGGTTGTGGTGCACAGCGGATGCCACCGGCTACTCAGCGTCGAAGGCCGCCTGCAGCCATTCCATGTGATCCCCGTCGATCGCGACCACATCGAAGCGGCAGGCCGGCGGCGTGGCGCAGCTTCTCAGGAAGCAACGCGCAGCAAACACGAGGCTGCGCTGCTTGCTGACACCCACTGTCGCCGCTGCACCGCCAAAGCCCGCGGTCTTGCGGGCTCGGACCTCGACAAACACCAGCGTGCCATCGCGGTCACGCATCACCAGATCGATTTCACCGCCGCGGGCCCTGGGCCCGGCCGCGACCCGATAATTGCGCTTCACGAGCACGAGCCCGTGGGCCAGCAGATGCGCCAACGCGCGGGCTTCGCCGACATCTCCCACCGCCTTCGTCGTGACCATCAACCCCGCCTCCCTGCTGCTCCAGGCGGCTGCCGCCGCCGCGGGCAGCCAACAGTATCCCGTCGGCGCACTGTATGTGGTGGCCACGCCGATCGGCAATCTGGCCGACCTGACCCTGCGTGCGATCCACGTGCTGTCGCAAGTCGATGCGGTGGCCTGCGAAGACACCCGCCACACCGCACCGCTGATGCGCTACCTGGGGCTAGACAAGCCCTTGCTGGCGGTGCATCAGCACAACGAGCAATCGTCGGCGGGCGACGTGATCGCCCGGCTGGCGCGCGGTGAGCGCGTCGCCTATGTCAGCGATGCGGGTACGCCGGCGATCAGCGACCCGGGCGCCGCGCTGGTGGCGGCGGTCGCGGCGTCTGGTCGCACGGTCGTGGCGATTCCTGGCGCCAGCAGCGCTGTCACCGCCGTCAGCGTGGCCGGCGACACCATCGGCAGCGGCTTTCGCTTCATCGGGTTCCTGCCCCCCAAAGGCAACGAGCGCAGCCTCGCGCTGAAGGCGCTGGCCACGGCCGACGAGACCCAGGTGCTGTTCGAAGCGCCGCACCGGATCGAGTCGCTGGCCCAGGGGCTGGCCGAAGCCTGCAGCGACCGCGCCGTCACCCTGTGCCGCGAGCTGACCAAGCAGTTCGAGACGGTGGCGACGTTGCCCGCGTCGGCGCTGCCGGCATGGCTGGCCGCAGACGCCAACCGCCTGCGCGGCGAGTTCGTGCTCGTGGTGCATGCCGTGGCCTCCACCGCCTCGGCCGACACCTGGGCTCGCCACGATGCGGTGTTGCAGACCTTGCTCGCCGAGCTGCCCCTGAAACAGGCGGTGTCGCTGGCGGCGTCACTGACCGGCGCGCCGCGCAATGCGCTGTACGCACGGGCCCTCGAATTAAAGGGCGATTAAAGGGCGGGTCGCCGACAGCCCCTTGAAAACACCGCCGGTGTGGGCCACTTCTACAATGAATTTCAAGCTTTGAAAGTCCACCGATGATTTCGCGCGAACCCACCATCGAACGCCTGGCGGTTGCCCAGCAGTTGCTCATCGAGCCGTTCGGCCTGACCGAGGCTTCTCTCTCGCGCGCCTTGCAGGCCATCGCCACCCACCGCATCGACGATGCCGACCTGTACTTCCAGTACACCCGCAGCGAGGGCTGGAGCCTCGAAGAGGGCATCGTCAAGAGCGGCAGTTTCGGCATCGACCAGGGCGTGGGCGTGCGTGCAGTGGCCGGCGAGAAGACCGCCTTCGCCTATTCAGACGACATCTCCGAAGCCGCACTGATGGACGCCGCGCAGACGGTGCGCACGATCGCTGCGGCCGGGCAGAGCCGCCGCGTCAAGGTCAACACCGCGTGCAAGGTGGCCGGCAGCCGGGTGCTGTACGCCCCGATGGACCCCATCGCCTCACTGGACAGCACGCAGAAGGTGGCACTGCTGGAGCGGGTGGAGAAGATGGCCCGCGCGAAGGACCCGCGCATCAAGCAGGTGATGGCCAGCCTGTCGGGCGAGTACGACGTGGTGCTGGTCGCCCGCGCGGATGGCACGCGGGCCGCCGACGTGCGCCCGCTGGTGCGCATGAACGTCACGGTGATCGCCGAGCAGACCATCCAGGGTGCGGTGCGCCGAGAGACCGGCAGCAGCGGCGGCGGCGGCCGCTTCGGCTACGGCTACTTCGACGATGGCCTGCTGGAGAGCTACGTCAATGACGCGGTGAACGCGGCGCTGACCAACCTGTCGTCACGCCCGGCGAAGGCCGGCGAGATGAGCGTGGTGCTCGGCTCCGGCTGGCCCGGTGTGCTGCTGCACGAAGCGATCGGCCACGGCCTGGAGGGTGACTTCAACCGCAAGGGGTCGAGCGCGTTCAGCGGCCTGATCGGCCAGCGTGTCGCGGCCAAGGGCGTGACGGTGCTGGACGACGGCACGCTGCCTGATCGGCGCGGTTCGCTGAACGTGGACGACGAAGGCAATGCCAGCCAGCGCAATGTGCTGATCGAAGACGGCATCCTGAAGGGCTACATCCAGGACGCGATGAACGCGCGGCTGATGGGCGTCAAGCCCACCGGCAATGGCCGCCGCGAAAGCTATGCCGCGGTGCCGATGCCTCGCATGACCAACACCTACATGCTGTCGGGCGACAAGACGAAAGAGGAAATCATCGCCGGACTCAAGCGCGGCCTGTACGCGTCGAACTTCGGCGGCGGTCAGGTCGACATCACCAGCGGCAAGTTCGTGTTCTCGGCGAGCGAGGCGTTCTGGGTCGAGAACGGCAAGATCCAGTACCCGGTCAAGGGCGCCACCATCATCGGCAACGGCCCCGACGCCTTGACCCGCGTCAGCATGATCGGCAACGACATGAAGCTCGATACCGGGGTTGGCACCTGCGGCAAGGAAGGCCAGAGCGTGCCGGTCGGCGTGGGCCAACCGACCTTGCGCCTCGACGGTCTGACCGTCGGCGGCACCGCCTGACGCTGATTCCGAATTCTCTCCCATCGACTGCACCCTGGAACCTCACATGCCTCACCAGAATGCCGCCTCCGAAGGCCGCTACGGCCTCATCGAGAAGACCAGCGAGACCGACAATCAACGCATCCGCGACGTCACGCCGCTGCCACCGCCCGAGCATCTGATCCGCTTCTTTCCGATCCGCGGCACGGCGATCGAGACCCTGGTGGCCGACACCCGCCAGCGCATCCGCCGGATCATGTCCGGTCAGGACGATCGGTTGCTGGTGGTCGTCGGGCCGTGCTCGATCCACGACCCGGCCGCCGCACTCGCCTATGCGCACCGACTGAAGGAACAGCGTGAGCGCCACGCAGACACGCTGGAAGTGGTGATGCGTGTGTATTTCGAGAAGCCGCGCACGACCGTGGGATGGAAGGGGCTGATCAACGACCCCTACCTCGACGAAAGCTACCGCATCGACGAAGGCCTGCGCATCGCGCGCCAACTGCTGGTAGAGATCAATCGCCTGGGCATGCCTGCAGGCAGCGAGTTCCTCGACGTGATCTCGCCGCAATACATCGGCGACCTGATCAGCTGGGGCGCGATCGGCGCACGCACGACCGAAAGCCAGGTGCACCGGGAGCTGTCATCGGGGCTGTCGGCGCCTATTGGGTTTAAAAATGGAACCGACGGCAACATCCGCATTGCCACCGACGCGATCCAGGCCGCCGCCCGCCCGCACCATTTCCTGAGCGTGCACAAGAACGGCCAGGTCGCCATCGTCGAGACCACCGGCAACCCCGATTGCCACCTGATTCTGCGAGGCGGCAAGGCCCCCAACTACGATGCCACCCACGTCGAGGCGGCCAGCAAGGACCTGGAGGCCGCCAAGCTGACGGGCACCTTGATGGTCGATTGCTCGCACGCCAACAGCAGCAAGCAGCACGACAAGCAGATCGATGTGGCGCGCGACATCGCTGGCCAGCTGGCTGGCGGCAGCCGTCGCATCTTCGGCGTGATGGTCGAAAGCCACCTGAGCGCCGGTGCTCAGAAGTTCAGCCCGGGCAAGGACGACCCGTCGAAGCTGGCCTACGGGCAGAGCATCACCGACGCCTGCATCGGCTGGGATGACACGCTGCAGGTGCTCGACACGCTGAGCAGCGCGATCAAGGCACGCCGCCGCTGAGCGTGGCGGCGCACTTCTGCCGCCCTCTTTGCCTCTTTATTCGGCCGCGTCCTGCTGGGCGAGCCGCTCGCTCTTCCAGTAAACGTCGTCGCCGCCCAGGCCATCGAGGTTGGCGCGGTTGAGCACCCGGGCCAGCACGAACAAAAGGTCACTCAGCCGGTTCAGGTAGTGGCGCGGCTCAGCGCGCACCGCTTCACCCGCAGCCAGCGCCACCACCGCACGTTCCGCACGCCGCGCGATCGTGCGAGCCACGTGCGCCAGTGCCGCACTGCGCGTGCCGGCGGGCAAGATGAATTCCTTCAGGCGCGGCAGCTGGTCGTTGTAGTGCGCCAGCGCCTCATCGAGCTGGATGACCGCGGATGTCTTCAGCAGTTCGTAGCCCGGGATCGACAGTTCGCCGCCCAGGTTGAACAGCTCGTGCTGGATCACCACCAGCAGCTCGCGAACATCGCCCGGCAGCGGCTCGGCCAACAGCACACCGAGCTGCGAATTCAGCTCATCGACATCGCCCATCGCGTGCACGCGCAGGCTGTCCTTCGACACCCGGTTGCCATCGCCCAGGCCGGTGGTGCCATCGTCTCCGGTGCGGGTGGCGATCTGTGTGAGTCGGTTCGACATGGGGTGGGCCTGCTGCGTTAATGCGCCCGGCATCGCGCCGGATCGGGGCTGGATGATGCCCGAAGTCAGGCCCGGCTTTGCAGGACGACAAATCGCCCTCGGCCCAGGCACGTCAACGTCTGGCGGTCAGCTGTCGGGCGCACTCACCGACCAGCGCTTGCTGATCTCGCCATTGCCCTTCACGCTCTCCAGGTGAACACCAAAACCCCACAGCCGAGCCACATGCTTCAGCACCTCGTTCGCGCTGTCGTTCAGCGGTCGGTCGTTGTGCTGGCTGTGGCGCAGCGTCAGTGAGCGGTCACCCCGCAGGTTGACGCTCCAGACCTGGATGTTGGGCTCGCGCTCGCCCAGGTCGTACTGACGGGACAGCGATTCGCGCAGGCGGCGGTAACCGGCTTCATCGTGGATGGCCGAGATTTCGAGCTCTTTTTCCTTCTCGTCGTCGTGGATCGCGAACAGGCGGAAATCGCGCATCAGCTTGGGCGACAGGTACTGGCCGATGAAGCTCTCATCCTTGAAATTGCGCATCGCGTGGTCGAGCGTTTCCAGCCAGTCGCCGCCAGCTATCGCCGGGAACCACTGCCGATCTTCCTCGGTCGGTGCCTCGCAGATGCGCTTGATGTCGGTGTACATCGCGAAGCCCAGCGCATACGGGTTGATGCCGCTGTAGGCCTTGTGGCCGACCGGTGGCTGGTAGACCACGTTGGTGTGCGACTTCAGCCATTCGATCATCACGCCATCGCTCAAGTGTCCGCGGTCGTACATGGTGTTGAGCAGGTGGTGATGCCAAAAGGTGGCCCAGCCCTCGTTCATCACCTGCGTCTGCCGCTGCGGGTAGAAATACTGCGCGACCTTGCGCACGATGCGCACCACCTCGCGCTGCCAGGGTTCGAGCAGCGGCGCGTTCTTCTCGATGAAGTACAGCAGGTTCTCCTGCGGCTCTTCCGGAAAGCGCCGTGCCTCCGCCTCTTCGGCGATCTGCCCCAACTTGCGCGGCAGCGTGCGCCACATCTCGTTGACCTGTCGCTGCGCATAGGCCTCGCGGTCCTTGCGAGCGGCCAGTTCCTGCGCCAAGCTCTTGCGGCTCGGGCGACGGTAGCGATCGACGCCGTGGTTCATCAGCGCGTGGCAGCTGTCGAGCAGCGTTTCCACCGCGTCGAGGCCGTGTTGCTCTTCGCAGTCGGCGATGTAGTTCTTCGCGTAGACCAGGTAATCGATGATCGACCCGGCATCGGTCCACATGCGGAACAGGTAGTTGCCCTTGAAGAAGCTGTTGTGGCCGTAGGCGGCGTGCGCGATCACCAGCGCCTGCATCGCCATCGTGTTTTCCTCCATCAGGTAGCTGATGCAGGGGTTGGAGTTGATGACGATCTCGTAGGCCAGGCCCATGTGGCCGCGGCGGTAGTTCTTCTCGGTCGAGATGAACTCCTTGCCGTAGCTCCAGTGGCGGTAGTTCACCGGCATGCCCACGCTGGCGTAGGCATCCATCATCTGCTCGGCGGTGATGATCTCGAGCTGGTTCGGGTAGGTGTCGAGGCCGAAGCTCTCAGCCGTCTCGCGGATCACCGCGTGGTACTGGTCGATCGATTCGAAAGACCAGTCGTTCGACGCAGGCAGCCTCATGCCGTTGCCCCTTCCTTCTTGAACAGATCACGGAACACCGGGTAGATCTGCGAGGCCTCGGTGGCCTTGCGCACCGCAAAGGCGGGGCTCTCTTCCGACAGCGCAGCGTATTCGTCCCACAGGTTCTGCTCTTCCTCGGCCACCTGCACGTAGGCGAAGTAGCGGCACAACGGCAGGATGCGGTTGGCCAGGATCTCGCGGCAGCGGCCGCTGTCGTGGTGCCAGTTGTCGCCGTCGCTGGCTTGCGCGCCGTAGATGTTCCATTCGGACGTGGGATAGCGAGCGCGGGCGATCTCGTCCATCAGCACCAGCGCGCTTGACACCACCGTGCCGCCGGTTTCAGTGGAGTGGAAGAAATTCTGCTCGTCGACCTCCTGCGCCTGGGTGTGGTGGCGGATGAAGACGATGTCGATCTTCTCGTAATGACGTGTCAAGAACAAATAGAGCAGGATGAAGAAGCGCTTGGCCAAATCTTTGCGCCCTTCGTCCATCGAGCCAGACACATCCATCAGGCAGAACATCACCGCCTTCGACGTTGGCATCGGCACACGCACACGGCTGCGGTAGCGCAGGTCGATCGGGTCGAGGTAGGGGATGCGCTTCAAGCGTGCCCGCAGCGTCTCGACTTCCAGCCGCAAGGGCGCAATCTCAGCCTCGTACGGATTCGGATCAGGGTGGCTCAGCAGATGATCCAGTTGCACTTCAAGGCGGTGCAGCTCGCGGCGGGACTCGCTGCCGATCGCGATGCGCCGACCGATCGCGCCGCGCATCGAGCGCACCACATGCAGGTTGCTCGGGTTGCCATCGCTGCTGTAGCCCGCGCGGTGCGTCTTGAACTCCGGCGTCTCGGCCAGCGTGGTGCGAGCGAGGTTGGGCAAGGCCAGGTCGTCGAAGAAGACCTGCATGAACTCTTCCTTGGTCAGGTGGAAGACGAAGTCGTCATCGCCTTCACCCGAATCGCTCGCCTGACCCCCGCCCCCACTGCCGCCGCCGCCTTTGGGCCGCGCAATGCGGTCACCACGCAGATAGTCCTGATTGCCTGGGTGCACCATGTCGCGCGTACCGCCCTGCCCGTGTCGGAACACCGGCTCGGAGATGTCGCGCTTCGGGATGTGGATGTCCTCGCCCTGCGCCAGATCGCGGATGCTGCGGCCATCGACCGCGCGTTTCACGGCTTCGCGGATCTGCTCCTTGTGGCGCCTGAGAAACCGCTCGCGGTTGCCGATCGACTTGTTCTTGCCCGCCAGTCGCCGGTCGATGATCTGCTGGAACATGAATTCCTTTCAGAGCGGCAACGGACCTCAGCTCGACTTGCGCACGCGCAGGTACCACTCGCACAGCAGGCGAACCTGCTTGCTGGTGTAGCCCTTGGCCACCATGCGGGTGACGAAGTCCTCGTGCTTCTTGGCCTCGTCGGCGCTGGCCTTGGCGTTGAAGCTGATCACCGGCAGCAACTCCTCGGTGTTCGAGAACATCTTCTTCTCGATCACCGTGCGCAGCTTCTCGTAGCTGGTCCACACCGGGTTGTTGCCGGCGTTGTTGGCGCGCGCGCGCAGCACAAAGTTGACGATCTCGTTGCGGAAGTCCTTCGGGTTGCTGATGCCCGCCGGCTTCTCGATTTTTTCCAACTCGGCGTTCAGCGAACCGCGGTCGAACACCTCGCCGGTGTCGGTATCGCGGTACTCGTGGTCCTGGATCCAGTAGTCGGCATAGGTGACGTAGCGATCGAAGATGTTCTGCCCGTACTCGCTGTAGCTTTCGAGGTACGCGGTCTGGATTTCCTTGCCAATGAACTCGGCGTACTTGGTCGCCAGATGCTCCTTGATGAACGAGAGGTACTTCTGCTCGGTCTCGGCCGGGAACTGCTCGCGCTCGATCTGCTGCTCGAGCACGTACATCAGGTGCACCGGGTTGGCCGCGACTTCGGTGCTGTCGAAGTTGAAGACCTTGGAGATGATCTTGAACGCGAAGCGCGTGCTGATGCCGCTCATGCCTTCGTCGACACCGGCGTAGTCGCGGTACTCCTGGAAGCTCTTGGCGCGCGGGTCGGTGTCCTTCAGGTTCTCGCCGTCATAGACCAGCATCTTCGAATAGAGGCTGGAGTTCTCGGGCTCCTTCAGACGCGTCAAGATGGCGAACTGGCTCATCATCTTCAGTGTGCCTGGCGCGCAGGTGGCCTGCGCCAGTGACGAGCCGCGCAGCAGCTTCTCGTAGATCTTCACCTCTTCGCTCACGCGCAGGCAGTACGGCACCTTGACGATGTAGATGCGGTCGAGGAAGGCCTCGTTGTTCTTGTTGTTGCGGAAAGCCTTCCATTCGCTCTCGTTGCTGTGCGCCAGCACCACGCCATCGAACGGGATCGCACCGAAGCCCTCGGTGCCCTTGAAGTTGCTTTCCTGCGTGGCGGTCAGCAGCGGGTGCAGCACCTTGATGGGCGCCTTGAACATCTCGACAAACTCAAGCAGGCCCTGGTTGGCCAGGCACAGGCCGCCGGAGAAGCTGTAGGCGTCGGGGTCGTCCTGCGCGTAGGTTTCGAGCTTGCGGATGTCGACCTTGCCGACCAGCGAGCTGATGTCCTGATTGTTTTCATCCCCCGGCTCGGTCTTCGCGATGCCGACCTGCTTGAGCACCGACGGGTAGCGCTTGATGACCTTGAACTTTCGGATGTCGCCGCCGAACTCCTCGAGCCGCTTGACCGCCCAAGGCGACAGCACACGCTGCAAGTAGCGGCGCGGAATGCCGTATTCCTTCTCCAGGATCGGGCCGTCCTCGATCGCATCGAACAGCCCGAGCGGCGACTCGTTCACCGGCGATCCCTTGATCGCGTAGAACGGCACCTCCTGCATCAGCTGTTTCAGCCGTTCGGCGATGCTGCTCTTGCCGCCGCCCACCGGGCCGAGCAAATACAGGATCTGCTTCTTTTCTTCCAGGCCTTGAGCCGCGTGGCGGAAGTAGCTCACCACCTGTTCGATCGCGTCTTCCATGCCGTAGAACTCGGCGAACGCGGGGTAGATCTTGATGACCTTGTTGGCGAACAGCCTGGAGAGGCGCGGGTCGTTGCGCGTGTCCACTGTTTGCGGCTCGCCGATGGCCTGCAGCATGCGCTCGGCAGCGCTGGCATACGCCACCCGGTTGCGCTTGCATTCGGCGAGGTACTCCTCGATGGAGAGTTCCTCTTCACGCGTGCGCTCGAACCGCGCGGCGAAATGACTGATCACGTCCATGTCGATCTCCTGTGGATGGAGGGGGCGATGGCCAAGCCGCTTCGCCACCGTCTGGGGAAGTTCTGATGAAGTCCTAGCTTCAGGGCTCCATCAGAGCTTTCCGCGACATCAACACGGACACCAACAACTGTGATTCAAGCTTCTTCCAAACCGCAGTAGGCCAAGTCACAAGAAGCAGGTGAACACGCCCTCAGTTCCAAAATTTCGTCTCGACATTACCAGCAATTTGTATGCCTTTTGGTCGCAACGATTTTCGAAACCCATCCGGTGTAGGGACTCTTGAACAAAGCTCACGGTTCCCTGCTACAGCGCAGATCGATGCGTGTCTAACGCAGCGGCCCGCATTGCCGCTGACCTCACGATCAAGCGGATGGCAGATGGCAGTGCCGCGAACTTTCGGCGGCAGACGAGGTCAGCGCTTGGAGAGGCCGAGTTTGTCGAGCAGGCCGTTGAGCTCATCGAGTGAGCCAAAGGCGATCGAGACCTCGCCCTGCTCGCCGCGCACGGTGCGCTTCTTGACGCGCACCTCGACACGGGCGGTCAGCACATCGGAGAGCTCCTGCTCAATGCGCAGCAGATCGCGTGATTTCGATGCCGCTGCGCGCGTGGCAGGCTTCCGGCGGCCACTGTCGTCGGCGCGGGCGACCAGCCGTTCGGCCTCGCGCACGCTGAGCTTCTTCGCGACGATCTCGCCCGCGGTCAGGATTTGCCGAGCGCCATCGAGTGACAGCAGCGCACGGGCATGGCCCATGTCCAGATCGCCGGCCATCAGCAGCTGCTGCACCGGCTCGACCAGGTTCAACAAGCGCAGCAAATTGCTGGCGGCACTGCGCGAACGGCCAACCGCTTGCGCGGCCCGCTCATGGGTCATGCCGAACTCGTCGGTGAGGCGCTTCAGGCCTTGCGCCTCTTCCAGCGGGTTCAGGTCTTCGCGCTGGATGTTCTCGATCAGCGACATCGCCGCGGCGGCCTCGTCGGGCACGTCTCTGATCAGTACCGGCACCTCGTCGAGGCCGGCCAGCTTGGCGGCTCGCGCGCGGCGTTCGCCCGCGATGATTTCGTAGTGCGGCGCGTCGGGCGCTGCGTCGTCCAGCAGATCGTGCACACGACGCACCAGGATCGGCTGCATGATCCCCTGCGCTTTGATGCTCTCGGCCAGCTCATACAGCGAGCCCTCGTCCATGCGCGTGCGTGGCTGGTACTTGCCGGGTCGCAACTGCACGAGCTTCAGGCTGCGCGGTGCGCTGGCGTCAGCGGTTGACGCGTCGGCAGGCTCTTTGACGCGGGGTCCGAGCAGCGCTTCGAGGCCGAGGCCGAGGCCTTTGGGTTTCTTGGTGACCATGGCCAGATTGTCCGGTATCGCGCTGATGGACTGTCCGCCACGATCAGCGCGCGTTGCCTCAGACCAGCGACTTCAGCAAGGCATGGCCCGCATCCCAATCGCCGAGCCCTGACTCGCCATTGATGTGCCCGTGCGCACCGAGCAGACACCACGCACTGCCCCAGTCGGCCGCGAGCGCAGCGGCTTCCGTCAGGCTGCACCAAGGGTCGTTGCTGCTCGCCACCAGCAGACTGGCAAACGGCAGCCGCTGGCGCACGATGGGGCGCCAGTTGTAGAGGTTCGGCGGTGCGTCGTCGCGCTGCGGATCGGCGGGCGCGACCAGCAAGGCAGCCCGGACGCGCGCGGTGTGCTGCGTGTGGGCCGCCCACGCCGCCACCAGATGGCAGCCCAGGCTGTGTGCCACCAGCACAGCCGGGGACTCGTCCTCGAGCAGCACCTCGTCGAGCCGGGCCATCCAGTCGCCACGGCGCGGCCACAGCCAATCGTCTTGCTCGACGCGCCGATGCCCGTACCGTGCCTCCCAGCGGCTTTGCCAGTGCGAAGCGCCCGAGCCGTTCCAGCCGGGCAGCAACAGCACACGAGGTTCAACGGTCTCATTCATGCGTGTGGGCGTTGCGCGGTCGGCCGCAGGTTCATCGTGCTCGCTTATCCTCGCCGCTCAGTCACAGGGGGCGCTTCATGAAACATCGTGTGTTCGTCGACGGCCAGGAGGGCACGACCGGCCTGCGTATCCACGAGTATCTCGCGCAGAGAGACGACATCGAGGTGCTGCGCATCGATCCGGAACTGCGCAAGGACGCGGCCGAACGCGCGCGCCTGCTGAACGCGGCAGACGTGGCATTTCTGTGCCTGCCCGATGCCGCTTCACGCGAAGCGGCCGCGCTGGTCACCAACCCCCACACCTGCCTGATCGACGCCAGCACCGCGCACCGCACTGCGACGGGCTGGGCCTTTGGCCTGCCCGAGCTGGCGCCAGGACAACGGGCGGCGATCCGCGCCAGCAAGCGCATCGCGAACCCGGGTTGCCATGCCAGTGCATTCATCTTGCTGCTGCGACCGCTGGTCGATGCCGGGTTGATTCCGAGCACCGCACCGGTCAGCGCCACCTCCCTCACCGGCTACTCGGGTGGCGGCAAAAGCATGATCCGCGACTACGAAGCTGCGCTGGCACCCGGCGGCGCATCGCCCGCACCAGATGCCCCGCTGGCCGCACCGCGCCCCTACGCGCTGACGCTGGCCCACAAGCACCTGCCCGAGATGAAAGCGCACACCGGCCTGGCTTCGCCGCCTGTGTTCATGCCTGTCGTGGGACCGTTCTACAAAGGCCTGGCCGTCAGTGTGCCCTTACATCTCTCGCAACTGGGTAGCACGGTGGGTGCGACAGACCTGCACGCGGCACTGCAGCAGCGCTATGCGGGTGAGCGCTTCATCCGCGTGATGCCGCTGCGCGACGAAGCCACACTGGCGAGTGGCTTCTTCGATGTGCAAGGCTGCAACGACACCAACCGGGTCGATCTGTTTGTGTTCGGCAGCGACACCCAGGTGCTGCTGATGGCGCGACTCGACAACCTGGGCAAGGGGGCCAGCGGCGCTGCCGTGCAGGCGATGAATGTGCACCTGGGTCTCGATGAAGGCTTGGGCCTTTGATCTTTATTCAGTCGATCCCGAATTGAAAGCAAACACTCACATCGTGTCGATGCGGCTGACCATCTCCTGAGCAAAGGCCACGAAGGCCTGAGCACCTTTGGACGCTGGGTCGAACACAACGCCGGGCAACCCATAGCTCGGCGCTTCGGCCAGCCGCACATTGCGCGGGATCACGGTGTCGAACACCTTGCTGCCAAAGTGCGACTTGAGCTGCTCGCTGACCTGCTGCTGCAACGTGATCCGCGGATCGAACATCACACGCAGCAAGCCGATGATCTTCAGTGCCGGGTTCAGGTTGGCATGCACCTGCTTGATGGTGTTGACCAGATCCGACAAGCCTTCTAGCGCAAAGTACTCGCACTGCATCGGCACGATCACGCCGTGTGCGCTGCACAGCCCGTTCAGCGTCAGCATGCTGAGCGAGGGAGGGCAGTCAATCAGCACGAAGTCGTACTCGGCATCCACTGCAGCCAGCGCCGTCTTCAGCCGCTGGTCGCGGCGTTCCAGCTCGACCAATTCCACCTCGGCACCCGCCAGCTCGCGGTTGGCGCCAACCACGTCGTAGCCCACTGAGTCCTTGCGCTGGCGGACTTCAGAGATCGACGCGTTCTCGAGCAGCACGTCGTACACCGTCAGCTCCAGCGTGCGCTTGTCGATGCCCGAACCCATCGTGGCATTGCCTTGCGGATCGAGGTCAACCACCAGCACGCGCTGACCGACCTTGCTCAAGCCGGCGGCCAGGTTCACCGTTGTCGTCGTCTTGCCGACCCCGCCCTTTTGATTGGCAACGCAGAAAATTCGGGCCATGGGGAAGTAGTAGGGGTTCGGTAGCGAGGTCGTGGGGGCGTCGCTCGGGGCCAAAAATCGCTCTTTTCGGCCCCGAATGGGTGCCCGATTATAGGAAGCGGGCTTTGTGGCTCAGGCCTGATTCAAGGCCTGGGGACGCATCCAGACCAGGCAGCGTTCGGCATGCAGGCCGGGAACCGACAGTGGTTCCACGTGAAACACCTCGATGTCACTGGGCAGCGCGGACAGCTCGTCGATCGGCGTCTTGCCCTTCATCGCCATCCACACACCTTGCGGGTTGAGGGCGGCGCGGCTGAGCCGAGTGAAGTCGCCCAATGAGGCAAACGCGCGGGAAGTGATGAGGTCAAACGCCGCCCCCTTCAGCGCCTCGACGCGAGCATGCTCTGCGCCCAGGTTGCGCAAGCCCAGCTCGACCGCCACCTGGCGGATGAACGCCGCCTTCTTGCCAACGGTGTCGACGCACACCACCTGCCAACGCGGGAACATCAGCGCGAGCACCACACCGGGAAGTCCGCCGCCGCTGCCCACATCGAGCACACGCCATGCACGGTTGGCGTGATCATCGGCATTGCCCATGGCTGAGCCGAGCTGACGCGCCATGGGCGCGACGACCGTCAGGCAGTCGGCCAGATGCTGACGCAGCATGTCCTGTGGATCACGCACTGCCGTGAGGTTGTAGGTGCCGTTCCAGCGCTGCAGCAGATCGAGGTAGGTCAGCAAGCCGTCAAGCACCGGCGGGGACACTGGCAAACCGAGTTCATCCAGCACCTGCGCCAAGGACCCGCTCAGCGGGTGGTCCAAGCGCTCAGGCGGCATGGGCCAGATCGGCAAACCCGGCAAACCGCCCCTTCTTCAGGTGCACCAGCAACAAGGACACGGCCGCGGGCGTGATGCCCGAGATCCGCGACGCCTGCCCCAGGGTTTCCGGCCGATGTCGGCTCAACGTCTGACGCACCTCGAAACTGAGCGCCGAGACCTGCGCGTAGTCCAAGTCGGCTGGCAGCGTCAGATGTTCATAGCGCGCCACCCGCTCCACCTCGTCGTTCTGCTTGACGATGTAGCCGGCATACTTGGCACTGATCTCGACCTGCTCGATCACCGCGTCCGCCAATGCCGCACCCAACTCTGCGCGCAAGGTTTCACGTGAAACGACGGCATCCCGGCAGGCGATGGAGGCCACAGCGCTCAGCACATCGTGGTTGACCTCGGGGCGGCGCAGCAGGTCGATCAGGCTGTATTCGTGCTCCAGCGGCTTGCCGAGCAGGCGCTCGGCATCGCCAGCGGGCAGTGTTTGGGGGCGAACCCATGTCGCCTTCAGGCGCTGTGTTTCACGTGAAACCGCGTCGCGTTTGCGACTGAACGCCGCCCAGCGGACATCGTCGACCAGGCCCAGCCGACGGCCGTGTTCGGTGAGCCGGGCATCGGCGTTGTCCTCGCGCAGCTGCAGCCGGAACTCGGCACGACTGGTGAACATGCGGTACGGCTCGGTCACGCCCTTGGTGATCAAGTCATCGACCAGCACACCCAGATAGGCTTCGTCGCGGCCGGGCGTCCAGGCGGGTTGGTCGCGCACCTGCAGGGCGGCGTTCAAGCCGGCGAACAGGCCCTGCGCAGCCGCTTCTTCGTAGCCGGTGGTGCCGTTGATCTGACCGGCGAAGAACAGGCCGCGGATCGATTTGGTCTCGAAACTGGCCTTCAGCGCGCGCGGGTCGAAGTAGTCGTACTCGATCGCATAGCCCGGTCGCAGGATGTGCGCCCGCTCCAGGCCGAGCATCGAATGGACTGCGGCGAGCTGGATGTCGAACGGCAGTGACGTCGAGATACCGTTCGGGTAGAACTCGTGGGTTGTCAGGCCTTCGGGCTCCAGGTAGATCTGGTGCGAGGTCTTGTCGGCGAAGCGATTGACCTTGTCTTCGATGCTCGGGCAATAGCGCGGCCCGACACCCTCGATCACGCCGGTGAACATCGGGCTGCGGTCGAAGCCCGAGCGGATGATGTCGTGCGTGCGCTCGTTGGTATAGGTGATCCAGCAGGGCACTTGCTGCGGGTGCTGTGAAGCATCGCCGAGGTAACTGAACACCGGCATCGGTGTCTCAGGCGCAGCCCCATCGGGCCCCGCAACACCGTCACCATGCTGTGGCGTCAGCCGGCTGAAGTCGATGCTGCGGCCATCGATGCGCGGCGGTGTGCCGGTTTTCAAGCGGCCCTGCGGCAGCTTCAACTCCTTCAGTCTCGACGACAAGGTGATCGCCGGCGGGTCGCCGGCGCGCCCTGCCGCGTAGTGATCCAGGCCCACATGCACCTTGCCGTTCAGGAACGTGCCGGCCGTCAGCACCACCGCCTTGGATCTGAAGCGAACGCCCACTTGCGTGACAACGCCCGCCACCGCTTCACCTTCAACAATCAAATCATCGCAGGCCCCCTGAAACAGCCAGAGGTTGGGCTGATTCTCCAGGCGTTTCCGAATGGCCGCGCGGTACAGCACGCGATCGGCCTGGGCGCGGGTGGCGCGTACCGCAGGGCCCTTCGAGCCATTCAGGATGCGGAACTGGATGCCTGCCTCGTCGGTGGCGGCCGCCATCGCACCGCCCAGCGCATCGATCTCCTTGACCAGATGTCCCTTGCCTATGCCGCCGATCGAGGGGTTGCAGCTCATCTGCCCCAGCGTCTCGATGTTGTGCGTCAGCAGCAGCGTGGTGCAGCCCAGCCGCGCCGACGCCAGCGCCGCCTCGGTGCCGGCATGGCCACCACCGATCACAATGACGTCGAAGACTTGCGGG
Source organism: Burkholderiales bacterium Ga0077547 (assembly GCA_001464195.1). Classification (GTDB taxonomy): domain Bacteria; phylum Pseudomonadota; class Gammaproteobacteria; order Burkholderiales; family Burkholderiaceae_C; genus PBB1. The sequence goes on along the minus strand of LNEY01000032.1, from coordinate 23,164 downwards.
AACCACATGGCGCTGCCTGTTTTTTGAGCAATCCGCGATTGTAGGGAGCACCCCGCGTGAAGTCACCCTGCTGCCAGCACGCCTTGGACACCCCGCCACCCATGCCGCGCCCCGACACCGATTTGCACGCTCAAGACCTGCAGCCCGCGGCTCCGGCAGTCTGCCGGCCTGGTTGCGGCGCCTGCTGCACGGCGCCCTCGATTTCAAGCCCGATTCCGGGCATGCCTTTCCTCAACGGCCTCGGCAAAGCCGCCGGCGTTGCGTGCATCCAGCTGACGGCCGACCTGCGCTGCGCGCTGTTTGGCTCGCCGCAGCGGCCGGCGGTGTGCGCATCGCTGAGACCGAGCGCCGATATGTGCGGTGAGACGCGAGAACACGCCATCGCGTGGCTCACCGCGCTCGATCGCAACACTGCACCGTGACGGGCGCACTGACGGCCACACCGATCAATCGTTCACCGGCCGATCACCCGGCTGCGTGCGGGTCAGCCGGACCGGCACATGTCTATGTGCGGAATGCCCACATCCAGGTAGACCTCACCCACAGGCCGAAACCCTTCGGCGCGGTAGAAATCTTGCAAATGACTTTGCGCGGACAGGCGAATCCCCAGCCCGGGATACTCGGCCTCCGCCTGGGCGACCGCCTTGCGTACCAGCGCCCTTCCGAGCCCGACGCCACGGCCCGCACCGAAGGTCAGCACGCGCCCGATCGCCGGTTCGCTGTACTTCACGCCCGGGGCCAGGATGCGAGCGTACGCCAGCGGCATGTGCTGCTCATTCGACCAAGCGGCCAGGTGCCACGCCGCTTCGTCCCGGCCGTCCACATCGAGATAGGCGCACTGCTGCTCGACGCAAAACACCTGCTGTCGCGCCATGTAGATGTATTGCAGTTCACGCACGCCGAGCTCATCGAAGCGGCAGCAGCGCCACCGGGCGCAGGGAGGGGTCGCGGTCAGCATCGGTCCGATCATGCCGTGTCGAAGCCTTGAGGTGCCAGGCAGCAGCGCCGTTCAGCGCACGGCAGCGTCGTTCAAGCGGCGCGCCACCCAGAGCAGGCACCCCGACGTCAGAACCACGCACACCACGAGGGGCGCCGCGAGATCAGCGGCGCCCATGGACTCGCCCTTGAGCACGCGCGCCATCAGCGTTGATTGCGCCAAGGCGGGCAGCCACAGGTGCCAGGGAGACTCGCCGCGCTGGTCGAACACCGACACCAGCGGGAGCAGCGACACCGCCGCCAGCACCACGGTGCTGCTGGCCTGGGCTTCCTTGAAGCTTTTGCAGCGGATCGCGATCGCCATCAGCAGCGCCGACATCGCCGCCGCAAAGGGCACCAGCAGCGCCAGAAACGCCACCGCCTCCGGCCAGCCGTACTGGAACATGGCCTGCAGGGTGTCGCTGCGCAGCCACCACTGCGCCGGAATGAAGCTGAAGCAGCTCAAGGTGGCGATCAGCACCGCCACGCTGGCCACCGCGCCCCACTTGCCCAGCACGATGGCGCTGCGCCGCGCCGGGTTCATCAGCAGCGGTTCCAGCGAGCCCCGCTCGCGCTCACCGGCCGTGGTGTCCAGTGCCGCATTCAAGGCGCCGTAGAGCACGGCCATGATCACGAAAAACGGCAACATGCCGGTGATCTGGGCGGCACGGGTGCGTGCGCTGGCCAGATCGCGCTCATGCACCTCGAACGGCTCCAATGCCTCGATGGCCACACCTCGCAGGGCGAGTGTGAGCGTCGTTCGTTCCTGCGCATAGGCCGCCAGCAGCCGCTGCGCCCGGGTCGCGCCGGCCTGCGCCTGCGCATTGCCGCTGTCGCTGACCACCTCGATCGCCGGCACGTCGCCGCGCAACACCGCCGCTTCAAAGCCATCGGGCACCACCAACACCGGGTCGGACCACTTCCGCACGCGGAGCTTCGCCTCGTAATCTGCCGGCGGTGCCTTGACGATGCGCGTCTGGCGCTGCAGAAAGTTGACCAGGCCCGGCGCGTGTTCTGCCCCATCGACGTACACGACACGGCTTTCGGCGCCGGCCTCGAAACTGGCCAGCAGTGCCGACAGCGCGACCAGCAGCAAGGGGCCCATCAGCACGCTGCTGAAGAGCACGACCATCAAGGTGCGGCGATCGCGCAAGGCATCGACCACTTCCTTCACGTAGACAGCCCAGGCCGCGCGGGTGGTGCTCATGCGGAATCCGCTCCTTGCGACTGGCGCCGGGCGGTGGCCTCAAAGGCCAGGCGCACAAAGGCTTCTTCGAAATCGCTCTGCCCGGTCTGGGCCAGCAGTTCGTCCACGGTCCCCGAGGCGACGCTGCGACCGCCCGACACCACCACCACGCGATCGCACAGCCGCTCGACCTCCTGCATGATGTGGGTCGAGAACACGATGCACTTGCCACCGCCCTCGGCGGTACGCAAGTACCGCAGCGACTCCCGCAGACTGCGCGTGGCGGTCACATCGAGCCCGTTGGTGGGCTCGTCCAGCACGATGTGGGCCGGGTCATGCACCAGCGCGCGGGCCAGGGCAATCTTCATCCGCTCGCCCTGGCTGAAGCCTTCGGTGCGGCGATCGAGCAGCGGCTTGAAGCCCAGCATCTCGGCCAGTACACCAGCCCGGGCCTCGGCCTGCTCGCGACCGAGGCCCTGCAAAGCCCCGTAATAGACGATGTTTTCGCGCGCCGTGAGCCGCGGGTACAACCCGCGCGCATCGCTGAGCACACCCATGCGCGCCAGTGCCTCGCGCGGACGACTTGCCACATCGATACCGTCCACCGCCATGCGGCCCGCATCGGGCGCGATCAGCCCCGCCAGCATCCGCAAGGTGGTGGTCTTTCCCGCGCCGTTGGGGCCCAGCAGGCCGGTGATGCGGCCATCGGCCGCGGTGAAGCTGACGTTCTCGACCGCCAGCACGCCAGCGGGAGTCGCCTTGCGCGCCAGGATCTCCCGCAGGCCACGCGCCGGCGGCGCGAAGCGCTTGGCCAGGCCGTCGACGGCGATCACCGGCCGTCCTTCCCGGCGACGGCGGTCTCTGGGCCCGCCGGCGCAACGGTCACCGGTTCAAACGCCGGTGGCCGCGGGATGCCCGTCAAGCACGACGCATCGATGGCCAGCGCGGCGGCGTCATCCGCTGCATTGACGAAACGGAACATCACATCGCGCACGCATCCCATGCCCATCAGCCCGTGGCCGGCGTTTGCGACCGTGATCTGCCGCGCTTTCGCCCCGAGCGCGCGCGCGGCCCGGTCGGCATGGCGCGGTGGGGTGGCCGGGTCGAGTCCGCCGCTGAGCAGCAGCGTCGCCGACGACGCCGGCGGGATCTTGTAGAACGCCTCGGGCACGGCGCCCCGCGGCCAGAAGGCACAGGCACGCCGGTACAGCTGCCCCGCCTGATCGATGAACGGCGTGTCCGGTGTGGCGCGGCTGGCACTCGCCGTCCCATCCAGCTTGGCGCGCCCAAGCTGCGGGCCGTCCTCCGCGCACAGCACGCTGAAATGCATGCCCATCGCCAGCGTGCCGCTGCGTCGGCGGCTCAGCGCTTCGGCCAGACCCAGCAGCGGCTCGTAGCGCCCTCGCGCTGCCTCGCTGATCGCCTGCGGCAGCCCGGCCGCGAGCGACGGCGCATACAGCGGCCCGCGCACCGCACCCAGCACCCGTTCGGTGTCGAGGATGAAGTTCTCGCGCTGGCCTGTCCGCGGGTGGATGGCACTGACCGGCTTCGGCAGGCTGGCCAACAGCGCCAGCCACTCGGCACGCAGCGTCGGGTGCGCACGCTGGCAGGCCGGGCTGCGCTCGCAATCGCTCAGCATCGCGTCGAACGCGGCCTGGGTGTCGATGCCCCCGCTGACCGGTAGAACCATGTCCGGCGGCGCGACACCGTCGAGCACGCTGCGGCGCAAATGCTGCGGGTACAGCCGGGCGTATTCCAGCGCCGCACGGGTGCCGTAAGAGGCGCCGACCAGGTTGATGCGCTCCGCACCCAGCTGGGCGCGCACCGCGTCGAGATCCTGCATCGCGATCGTCGTGGTGAAGAACCGCAGGTCATCGGTCGAGCGCAGCGGGGCGACGGCCGCCAGGCGGGTCAAACAGACCTGCAGCCTCTCCGCCTGCGCGTCGACGCCGACCGCCTCGGCCAGCGATGCATGCGGGCGATCTTCGCATTCGAGCGGCGCCGAGCGACCGGTGCCGCGCTGGTCGACGAAGACGATGTCGCGTCGGTTGTTCAGCCGGGCAAAGAGCGGCAGCACCGCCGGCGCCAGCGCGATCGCGCTCTGCCCTGGCCCCCCGGCCAGCAGAAACACCGGGTCGGGCAGCCGACGGCGCGCCACGGCAGGCACCACCATGAAGTGGATGTCGATCTGTGGCCCGTTGGGCTGCCCAGGATCGAGCGGGCGCTGCACCACACCACAGCGCACCTCATGGGCCACGCCCGCCACGCGGCACGGCGCGGTCGCCTCAGGGGTCTGCGCCCACAGCGCTGGCGTCCACAACGTCGCCCACAGGGCGAACGCTGCCGCAGGGCGCACCCCAGTCAGCTTCAAGCGAGCAGCCGCTTCAATTCGCCCGTTGCAATCAGCTTGGCGAGGTTGTCGGCGCCGCCGATCAGCGAGCCCCTGACGAACACCATCGGAAAGGTCGGCCAGCCCGACCACATCTTCAGTGCGAGCCGCTCGCGCCAGCGGCTGAGGTAGCTGCCGTACTCCAGGTAGTGGTGAGACACCGCCGCAGCGTCGAGCGCCTTGCGCGCCCGCTTGCAGAACGGGTTGCCGGCCATGCCCACCACCAGCACCGCATTCGACATCGAGGCGGCCTGCACGTTGTGCACCACCTCGAGGTGCAGGTGGTCAACGGTGTCCCGGATGGCGGGATGCAGGCGGGTGTCATCGAGCACGAGGCGAGGCATCAGGAGCTCCTTGGGTGCGGTCGGGTGAATTCGCGACGCCCCACAAGCGTAGCCGACAGAGCGGGTCATCGAAACCACACGCCGATTCGTTACCGCGGTTCTCGTACAGAATGCCGGCGCCGCGAAGGCGGCTCGGAACCTGCTATGGGGCTCTCGCGCCCACCACCGCCACCCTCGATCGCAACCTGACACGACAAGGATCACACCGCCATGCGCCGTCATTCTCCCCTCCGTCGCCTTCAAGCGCTCAGCCTCGCCCTGGTTGGTCTGTGCGGCCTGGCCGGCCTCAACAGCGCGCACGCCGCCGAACCCAAGGTCCTGAACATCTACAACTGGTCGGACTACATCGCCGACGACACGATCAAGAACTTCGAGAAAGAGACCGGCATCAAGGTCAACTACGACAACTACGACAACAACGAGGTGCTGCACGCGAAGCTGGTTGCGGGCAAGACGGGCTACGACATCGTCGTGCCCGGCGCGCACTTCGCGAAGATGCAGATCGAAGGCGGTCTGCTGCAAAAACTCGATCGCAGCAAGCTCACCAACTGGGGCAACCTCGACAAGGGACTGCTGGAACAACTGGCCAAGGTCGACCCGGGCAATGAGCACCTGGTCGACTGGCTGTGGGGCTACATCGCGGTCGGCATCAACGCCACCAAGGTCAAGGCCGCGCTGGGTGACCTGCCCATGCCCGACAACGCCTGGAGCCTGCTGTTCGACCCCAAGTACGCGAGCAAGCTGAAGAGCTGCGGCGTCAACTTCCTCGACTCGGCCTCCGAAGTGCTGCCCATTGCAATGCTGTACGCCGGCAAGCCGCCGTTCAGCAAGGAAAAGGCCGACTACGACGCCGCGGCCGCGGTCCTGAAGGCCGCGCGCCCGTACGTGACGCGCTTCTCGTCATCGGGCTACATCAACGACCTGGCCTCGGGCTCGGTGTGCGCGGTGATGGGTTACTCGGGCGACATCAACATCGCCCGCGCCCGTGCGATCGAAGCGAAGTCGAAGTTCGAGATCCTGGCCTTGGTGCCGAAGGGCGGCTCGACCCTGTTCTTCGACACGATGGCCATCCCCAAGGATGCCAAGAACGTCGAGAACGCGCACCTGTTCATCAACTACATCCTGCGTCCTGAGGTGCATGCCTCGCTGACGAACAAGGTGTTCTATGCGAACCCGAATGCCGCGTCGCTGAAGTTCGTCAAGAAAGACGTGGCCGAGAACACCACCATCTTCCTGAGCGACGCCGACAAGAAAATCATGACCGCGCCCGACAGCGTGCCGCAGCCGATTCGGCGTGTTCAGACACGGGTGTTCACGGCCTTCAAGGCAGGAAAGTAGGCGCTTGCGACACCGGTCGCCGGGGTTCGCCCTGGCGGGCGGGGTTTGCCTTGCTGGCACCGCGCCGGGTCTCGGCCCGGCTGCCGAGTAACTTTCATTTGCAGGCCCAAATGAAAGTCACCAAAGCAAAGGGCCTCGAACACCAGCCATTTGAGTCGCTCGCTTCGGCTACCCGCCTACTTCAGAGGCTCTGGCACGAGAACACTCTCCTAGCTACTGCCCCGGTTTCCTCGCTCAGGTTCAAACATGCGGTCTCGACACGGCTCGACCCTGTCGGGTCCTCGGTAGGAGTTCTTGTGCCAGAGCCGTTGCCGTTCGCCTTTGGCCGAAGCGTGGTCACCAAATGGCTGGTGTTCAGGGCCTCTTTTTTGGTTACTTTTTTCTGGCCCCGCAGAAAAAAGTGACTCGCCTGCCGGGGCGAAATCCCGGCGCGCTGCCGCGCAAGGCGCACCGACCGCAATCAGTACAAAGTCCGTTCCGCCACCGGCGGCGGCGCCCACTGATAAAGCCAGGTTTCAGTCAGCGACTGCCCCTCACAGCTGAGGTACAGCCGCAACTCGATCGGCTCGGTCGAGGCAGTGGGCACGACGTCGAACAAGGCCCGGTAGCCGCGCACCGCGTGCAGCGGCCGCGCCGAGATGGTTTCGATGCGGGCGCCCGATGACGCGGTGACCACGGCCGTCACTTTCGCATTGGGCCCGATGAGGGCGAAATCGCCGCCTGCGAAGTCGACCGCAAAACGCCACGAGAAGTACGTGCGCTTCTTGCCGACCACGCCGCCCAGGCCCGTGCGCGTAGCAACGCAGGTTGCCAGCGGCGGCCGCGCGGGGGGCTGCGCGCCCCAGTAGAGCCGGTAACCCAACAGCAGCTCTTCGCCTGCCTCGGGTTTGCGCGCGGGGTTCCAGAAGGCCACGATGTTGTCGAAGGTTTCGTCCACCGTCGGGATCTCGACCAGCTGCACCGAGCCAGGCCCCCACCCTGACTTCGGCTCCACCCACAGACAGGGGCGCTTTTCGTAGAACACGCCATCGTCCTGGTAGTGGTCGAAGTCGCGGTCGCGCTGCAGCAGGCCAAAGCCGCGCGGGTTGTTGTCTTGAAAGGCGTTGAACGCCAGCTGCCGCGGATTGGTCAGCGGGCGCCAGATCCATTCGCCGTTGCCGGTCCACATCGCAAGGCCATCGCTGTCGTGGATCTCGCCGCGCCAGTCGTAGCCCATGCGGCGGTCGTTCTCGCCGGTCTGAAACATGCTCGTGCAAGGCGCGATGCCGAGGCGATCGATGGTGGTTCTCGGGTACAGCGCCGCATCGATGTCCATCACCTGCGTGTCGCCCGGCGTGATGACGAAGCGGTAGGCGCCCGCCACGCTGGGCGAATCGAGCAGCGCATACACCGTGACGCTGTTCGAACCCACCGCCGGGCGCTCCAGCCAGAAGCCGACGAAGTTCGGGAACTCCTCGGGCTTGGGCGCGCCGGTGTCGATCGCCAGGCCTCGCGCTGACAGCCCGTACTGCCACTCACCGCCCACCGCGCGGAAATAGCTCGCCCCCAGGAACGCGGTGATGTCGCGCTGCAGGTCGGTGTGGAAGTTCAACCGGAAGCCGGCAAAGCCGAGATCGCGCGGCAGCTTCGCGTGGTCGAGGCCACTCTTGCCGTGGTCGAACATCTCGGGCACGTAGGCGAGCTCCTGCGCCTGGCCGTCGGCCAGTTCATACAAGCGCACCGGCGACTTGAAGAACAGCCCGAGGTGAAAGAACTGCGCCTGGAAGCGCCGCTTGTCGTCGCGCCACAGTGCGTGGTCGGGGCGGAATCGGATCGCCTGGTAGGCGTCCCAGTCCAGGGCCTCGATCGCCTTGGGCAAGACATTGCGCGGCTTCTCGTAGGCCTTGCGCGACAGCGCGAGCGCCTGGCCTTTCAAGGCCGCGTAGTCGAAGCGCTGCGGCGCGCCGATGGCCTGCAGCTTTTCTGCCCAGGCAGGTACGGCGGCGCTGCCGGCCAGGGCAGCGAGGCTGGTGATGAACTGCCGGCGGGGGTTGGGGGCGAGGTTGGGCACGGTCACTCGACTTTCACGCCCTTCCAGAACGCGACGCGTCCCTTGATGTGCGCGGCGGCTTCGGTCGGTTCGGGGTAGTACCAGACCGCGTTCTCGTTCATGTCGCCATTGACCATCAGGCTGTAGTAATGCGCCTGCCCCTTCCAGGCGCAACCGCTGCGGTGGTTGCTGAAGGTCACGTAATCGCGGTTCAGGCTTTCGGCTGGGAAATAGTGGTTGCCCTCGACGACGACGGTGTCGTCGCTCTCGGCCAGGGTCACGCCGTTCCAGGTGGCTTTCATCTCGCTTCCTTTCAGTGGGCAGGCAGCCACGGGACCTCCCGTTGCTGCGCCCGTCAGTGCATCAAGCGTACAACGATGCGGCTTGGTTGAGCCGCTTGGCGACCGCCGCCGCCAGCGCCTTGTCGCCCACCACGCGCACGCTGTCGCCGTGGCGCAGGATGTCCATCATCAGCTCGGTGGCATCGACATACGGGACCCTCAGTTCGTAGCGCCCATGGCCCTCGGCCTCACCGAGCCAACGCGAGGTCTGCTGCGGATGCCATTCCTCGTTGGCCACCCACTGCGCGGCGTCGGGTTCGAACACCAGCGTGGCCCACTTCACCTTCGCGCCAGCGCCACCGTAGATGCCGTAACCCGCATCGAGTTCCGCCTCCAGGTCTTTCAGGGCGACCGGCTTCGCCCGGGTGTCGAGCGTGCGCGCTTGCTGAACAGCGTCGAGCGCGAAGCGGCGCAGACCGTCGCTGGCATGACACCACGCATCAAGGTACCAGGTGTTGCGGTAGTTCACCAGCCGCTGCGGCGACACCTCGCGCTCGCTGGTCGTGCGCTCGCTGCGCTTGAAATAGCGCAGCCAGACCCGCTTGCGCTGTACCAGCGCGCTGCCCAGCAGCTCGAAATGCTGGCTCCGTACGCGGCGGCGCGCCGTGCCGATCAGCTTGACGCGGCGCACGAGCTCGCGCGCCTCGGTCTCGTCGGCTCCCAGCAGCCCCTGCAACCGGTCCATCATCGGTTGCAGATGGCGCGCCAGCACGCCATCGTCGTCGAGCCCGGCCATCAGCTGGTGCATCGTCAGCAGCGCGTGCAGCTCGCGTTCGCTGAACCACATGCCAGGCAGCTCGTGCGCAACGGGCTTCGCCGCGCCGACCGCACCGGGGGCGGGTGTCTCGAAGCGGTAGCCGTTGTCCGCGCGGTCGTAGCTGATGGGCGCGCCCAGGCGATCACGCAGGTACTGCAGGTCTCGCTTGAGCGTGGCGGGCGACACCGACAGCTCGGCCTGCAGTGCGTCGAAGCTGACGCAGCCGCGGCTGCGTAGCAGCCGCTCGATCTTGTAGAAGCGCTCAGTGCGGTCCATCGACAGTTCCTCGGCATCGATCGGGCCCCAGTGCTGGCTCACCAGATGAGCCAGTGCCCGTGATCTCTCCAAATAAATTATGCCGCAGGCAGCACGAGAAGCTCATCTGATGAGCCACTGAATGGACACACTGATCCCATCGCGGCATGTTGCTGCGTCACCAGGAGTCCGCCATGAACACCGACCTGAGCACCCACGATCTGTTTTCCGTTGACCTGGCCGCCATCGTTCACCCCTGTGCCCGCCGATCGGCGCCGGCCGCACCACTCACCAACCACGAGCAGATCGGCTTCGACCTCGGCTGGGACCACGCGCACCATGGCATCACGCCATCGGCGCCCTATGCACACGAGCCCTCACCGATTCGCAGCGGCTGGCTGGCCGGCACCGCCACCTTCGGCGCGCGCACGCTGGTGCCCACGCCAGCGGTGCGCCAATGGCTGCAATTGCGGCTGCATGCCTGGTTGCGCGGGCGCAGCGTGGAACTGTTCCAGGTCACCCCACACTACCTGCGCCAGGTGGCGGCCACGCACTGCCCGATCACCCGCGAGGCACTCGATCACTCGGCCGAGCACGCGCGCCGCGCCACCATCGACCGGGTGCGCCACGACGCCGGCTATGCGGCCGGGAACCTGGTGTCGATGAGCGCGCGCGCCCATCAAGCCAAGGCAGCGCACGGCTTCGAGGCGTCGGTCGAGATCGCTCGCCGCCTGGAGTCGGCTACCGCGGCGGGCAGCAACACCGCACCGGCACAGCAAGACGGGCTGAACGCGACGCAATGGGGCCGCATCGCCGTGCTCTGCAGCTACGTCACACCGCTGCCCCATGCGCGTGCTGCCGAGTTGCCGATGCTGGTGCTGCCACCGAACCGCCTGCGCTTGTTCAACCCGGTGCAGGCGCTGCAAGCGGTCATCAGCCAGCAGTTGCTGCGCGCCGGCTGGAGCCAGCGCATCAACGCCATCGAAGCACAGTTGCACGGTCCGGCGGTGCGGCGTGCGTTCCGCTCCTTCTTCCAGACGCTGCTGCCGCGGGTGCTCGAAGCGGGACGTCCCGCCGACCCGCTCCGGGCACGCTGGGCCATCGAGGACGCCTGGAGCCGCGCGGGGGTCATGCAGCGCTGGGTGCGCTTCGCGTCGATGCTGAGCGCCAAGCGATGCGAATCGCTGCTGTCACGCGTGGTGGCAGGTGGGTTGCTGCCAGAAGGCCTTCGTATCGACGCGCTCGCCGACGCCGAGGCGACCGAGGGCTGGTGCCTGCCCACCAAGGGTTACGTGCCGCATGGCCTGATGTCAGCGCCGGGGCACGAGACCTCGTCCGGGGGCGCGGCATCGATCGGCCGGACCCTGCACTGACGTTGCGAAACACGGCGCCGGCCAGCCCGCGACAGCGGGCTCAGCGGTCGCAGCTGGCCATGCCGCTGGCATCCCACATCGGTGCGAAATCGCTGGTGCCCGGGCGTGAGGGTCGCAGCAGGCGCAAGTGAATCAGCTCCTGCGACACCTCGGGCGGGAAACCTGCGCGGTTGCGGCGCTTGTCGACGACCAGGTTGTCGAGCACGCGCGCGGCCAGCGCCGCGTCGTCCCAGCACAGCGCCAGCCGGTTGGCCAGGCGGGGATACAACGCGCACAGCTGGGTCGGCCGATGCCACGGGTGCAGCGAGTCGCACCAGGTTTTGGCCAAAGGAGACAGCACGAGGTCGCAGTGGCGGGGCTGCCCACGCAGACTTTGCCAGCCGGACTCGGTGGTCGGCTGTGCCGGCGGACGGCGTGTAGGAGAGGTCTTGGCGGCCACGCTTCGTGAGTCGCGCGCGCGCCATCCGAAAATGCTCATGATGATCGTGCCTGGGTGCTCGGCGACTGAGCCGGCAACGCGCCCGCTTCCAAGCCACCGACACGCTGGTAACAATAAGTTTCCATGGTCAGAGTGTGGTGCCGCGCCGGCACGAAATCCAGAGACGACTCAGGCGTTCACCCGACTTGAGGGTGTGCATCTTTCACGCCGATACCGCCCCTGTGATCGCTCTCGCGCCGGTTCGCTCTCAAGGGGCCTTTGTCGCAGGCGCTGAAGCCGCCCGCGCACGGTCGCCGCTTACCATCCGACGATGTCCCTGATGCTGTCGATAGCCCTGTGGAAGGTGGTGACTCGGCTGGGCGAATCACAGATCCTTCTGCCTGCCGCCGTGTTGACGGCGCTGTGGTTCGCATGGCGAGATCGTTCGCCGCGGCTTGCCGTCGTCTGGCTCGGTGGCCTTGTCGCTGCCACGCTGATCACGACCGCCTCGAAGGTCGCCTTCATGGGCTACGGGCTGGGGTGGGCGGCGCTGGACTTCACCGGCGTGTCGGGCCACGCGATGTTCGCCGCGGCGATCTACCCCTTGACGGGCGTGGCCATCAGCAGCGCAATCGCTGGGTTGCAAGCGCCGCGCTGGTGGGGCCTGGGCCTGCTTGTCGGGGCGGTGCTCGCCATGCTTGTCGGCTACTCGCGGGTGGTGGTCGAGGCGCACTCATGGTCGGAGGTGGTGGCCGGCTTGCTGGTGGGCGGCGCGGTCACGCTGTGGGCCGCGCGCGTCAAGCGTGCACCGCCTGCGCAGCACTCGGTGTGGTTGCCGGTGGCGGTGTGCGTGTGGCTGGGCAGTGCCTTGCCCACCGCGCCGCCGTCGCCCACCCACGGTTGGGTGACGCAACTGGCGCTTGCGATCTCGGGGCGCGCAGAACCGTACACCCGGGCCGACCTGCACGCGCCGCGCGCCGCCCCTGCAGACGGCGCGCACTGAGCAGGCTCGCCCGTCAGCCTCGGCCGGACAAGGACTTGGCCAGCCCGGTCTGATCCAGCACGTCAGCCACCAGCTCCAGCCGAAGCAAGGGGTTCTCCAGTTCCAGCAGGCGTTGCTTCTGTTCGGCGCCCAGCGGCAGCAGCTCGCACCAGCGGTTGGCGAGCCAGCCACAGTCGTCCCACCGGTAGGGTGGCTGGAACGGCATCTCCAGCGGCCGGCCGGCGCGGTCGACCATGCTCTTGACGACCTCGCGCAAGGTCGCCGCCACCGACTCCAGGTCGCCAGGCACGCCCACCTGGACATCGTCGCTGAGCAATTCGACATCGGCGACCCACAGGCCGTGCTTCAGTTGCTCGCGCGAGCGAATGCGAAAGCGCTGGGTGCCTGTACAGCCGATCGTCATCAGGCCGGGGTTGGGCCGCTCCAGCTGGGTGATGCTGGCCAAGGTGCCGATCTCGTGAAAAGCCTCCTGCGGGAAGCCCTCCCCGCGAGGGCGGTCTGACTCGCTGTGCGACGGCGCGGCGCGCACCTCACGGCCGGCGGTCAGGCACACCACCCCGAACGGCGTGCCGGCCTTGTGGGCACGCCCGATCATGTCGAGATACCGGACCTCGAAGATGCGAAGTGGCAGGTATCCACCCGGGAACAGCACGCATTGCAGCGGAAATAGCGGCAACCTGGTGAGGTCGGTCGGCAGCGTGTCCATCGGGCAGATTGTGGTGCGGCATCGCACCCTCTGCACGACAGGGATTGCCCTTGTCAGGGTGATGCGCTCGGCGCTGCAACCGGTGCGCGACCTTCGGCACGCAGCAGCGCTTCCAGGCACTGGTCGCGGATGCCGTAGAACGCCTTGATGTCGTCGATCTGCGCCCACACCACGTCAGCCGGTCGATGTTGGGTTCGCTTCACGGCGAGGATCATCTTGTTTTTCTGCGTGTGTTCGAGCGCGACGAACTCGAACACCTGCGTGTCGTAACCGCAGGCGTCGAGCAACATCGCACGCAGGCCGTCGGTCAGCATCTCGGCCTGCTGCCCCAAGTGCACGCCATGCTGCAGGATTGGCCGCAGCGGGTGCGGGCTCAGCAGCTGCGGTCGCAATTCCTTGTGGCAGCACGGTGAGCACAGGATGATCGCCGCGCCACCGCGCAGGCCCAGGTGGATCGCATGGTCTGTGGCGGTGTCGCAAGCGTGAAGGGCGATCATCACGTCGATTGGCTGCACTGCGCGGCTGCGCACATCACCCGCCTCGAAGCGCAGGCCGGTGAGGCCCAGCTGCGTGACCACCGAGTTCCCCAGGTGCACCATGTCCGGCCTCAGCTCGACACCGGTGACCTGCGCATCGACACCAGGCTGCTGCTGCAAATGGTCATGCACCGCAAACGTCAGGTAGCCCTTGCCTGAGCCGAAGTCGACCACCCTGACCGGGCGACGGCGCGGCGCCTCCGCGGGGCCAACTTCCAGCAGGTGCGACGCCCGCAATGCCCCGGCGAAGACCTCGACGAACTTGTTGATCTGCTTCCATTTGCGCGACATCGCCGGCACCACCGTGTGCTGTTCGGTGGTGACACCCAGCGCGTGCAGAAAGGGTCGGCGAGCATCCACGAATCGCTGCTTGTCGCGATCGTGGCTGCGGTCCGCGGCCTGCAGATCGCCGGGCTGGACTGCACCCGCCTCGGGTGTGCTGGCCAGCGCGGCAGGTCGGCGGCGCAAGGTGCACACCCCGCGCCGGCTGATCATCAGCTCCGCAGTCTCGCCGCGCGCATGCAGGTGCGCGTGGCGGAACACGGCCGCCAACAGTTCGCGCACCCGCTGCAGGCCCGCGGCCTGCGGCAGGTTCTTCGTGTCGTCGCGGGTCGTGTGCCGGTAGGTGAACGACAGGCTGGGCACGCCGCGCAGCACGATGGGCCGCACGCTGACGCGCTGGAGATCGACTTCCGGCCCGCAGTGCTTGGACAACAGCAGCGTCTCGAACCCGCCGTTGTCGAGGTGCGCCGCGCACAGCGCAACAAAGTCGGCTGGCGTGGTCGTGCCGGAGGCAAGGTTCGGCAGTGTCGTCTGGGGTGTCATGGGGGATGTGCCGGTGGGCCGAGCCATCGAGCTCCGGCGAGGCACGGGTGTGTTTGCCTATGGGTTACCAGACCTTACCAAACTGCGCCCGGTCGTCGTGAGCGGTTGCACGCAGCGGGCTGGAAAGTGCCTCGCGGTGCACCGGTGTAGCACGTTCGGCTCAGCCGTCTACCGGTGCATCCATCTCGCGCGCGGTCAGCCACAGCCGCGCATCGAACTCCAGCTGGTGATAGTCGGGCGCCATGTGTGTGCACAGCGCATAGAACGGCTTGTCGTGATCACGTTCTTTCAGGTGCGCCAGCTCGTGCACCACGATCATCTTCAGGAGCGGCGCGGGCGCCTCCTTGAACAGGCTGGCGATTCGGATCTCGCGCTTGGCCTTGAGCCGGCCACCCTGCACCCGCGACACCGTCGAATGCGTGCCCAGCGCGTTGCGCAGCACCTGCAGCCGCGGGTCGTACGCGACCTTCGCGATCGGCGGCGCGCTGCGCATGTGTCGGCTCTTCAGCGCCATCACGTACTCGTACAGCGCCGGGTCGCTGCGCACCGCATGCGCGTCGGGATAGCGCGCGCGCAGATGCTCGGCCAGGCGGCCCTGTTCAATCAGCTCGGCCACGCGCGCCTGCACATCGGGCGCATAACCGGCCAGGTACTTCAGGCTCATGCGGTGAGCTGCTGTGCGGCGTGCTCCAGCACCAGCAGCAGGTTGTTGGCCGGCATGGCGACCCGCTCGCGCAGGCGCAGGCCGACCGCATGCGCCTGCGCCAGCACGTCTTCCCGCCGACGCAGCCCCCAAGCTGGGTTGCGCGCACGCAGGTCAGCATCGAACGCCAGGTTGCCCGGCGACGTTGCTACCTCGTCTTCAAGGTACGGGCCATAAAGCACCAGTCGACCGCCCGGCGACAGGCAGCCGGCGGCCAACTGCATCAGCGCCGAACAGGTATTCCAGGGCGAGATGTGCAGCAAGTTGGCGCAAAACACCGCGTCGACCGGTGCGTGACCGCCTGCCGACGGCGCGGCGTTCACATCCAGGTGCCTTGCGGGCAACACGTTGCCCAAGCCGTCGCACCACCCATTGATGGACGCCAACATCAAGGGCTCGGCATCGGTCGGCTGCCAGCGCCAGCCGGGCAGCCCTGCGGCGAAATGCGCTGCATGCTGGCCCGTGCCGCTCGCAATCTCCAGAGCATTGCCCTTGGCTGGCAGCACGCGCTGAAGCTGCTCCAGGATCGGCGCACGGTTGCGTTGGGCGGCCGGGCTGTGCTGGCGGGGGTCGGCCGTCATCGGGGCGGCGCCGCCTCAGGTGCCGCGCACCATCGCCATCACCTGGCCAGCATCGAGCGTGCGCGCGCGCTGTTGGATGGTCGGCAAGTGCTGGCTGTACAGGCCCTGCGCCTGCTGCGTCACGGCGGCGTAGGTGTCTTTCAGCAGTTGTGCCGACAGGGTGCGGCCGCCCGCGTAGTAGCGCTTGGCCACATGGCCCAGTGCGTAGGTCGAGGCGAAGCTCATGCCCGAGCTGACAGCCTGGTTGCCCACACCGCGCAACAACCCACCGCCGAGCTTGCCGAGCAGGCCGCCCAGCAGCTTGCGGCCCGCCTGCTCCAGGTACTGCGAGGTCAGGCCAACCCCGGCGGTGGCCAGAAAGTCTTTCACATGCCCGCTGTCGAGCTCGTAGCCGTGCGCCTTGCCGATGCGGTAAACCAGCTTCATCTGCAGCGGAATGATCGCCATTGTCGACAGCGTTTCCGGCAGCAACTCGAGCGCGCCGTTGACGATGGCGGCGTTCAAGATGGCCGCGTCGAGCGCCTTGTCGTCCACCGCCGCCACGGGCGCTGCGGGTGTGGCAGCAGCCGTGGTGGCGCCTGCGTTCAGGCCCGCCGACAGCGGCACCGATGCCATGGCATCGGCTTGCTGCCTGAACTCGGTGGCAGCCGATGCATTGATTTGAAGCGCGCGCGCCAGGTCTGCCAAAAACGCCTGCTCGCCCACCGACTGTGCGCCGTCGGCATCGCACACGCACACCGCCATCTCGTACGCCAGTTGACGCGCATCGTTGCTGGCCAGCGCGGGCAACACCGACGCGAGCGTGACGCGCTTCATCAGCACGTCCTGGTACAGCGTGGGCAGATGCACGCCCTGAGCCTGCGACAGCCCCTCGGCTATGCGCTTGATCTCGGCGCGTTCACGCTCGTGCTTGTCGCCATCGGCAAAGGCGGCGAGCAGGCTGACGGTGACGATGGCTTGGGTTTCGGATGGGGTCAATTCGGGCTCCTGTATGGGGACACGGGGGTTCGTTTGTTGGCGGTGCTGAAGGTTCCTTGCGCGCAGGCCGAACGCTAGCCTCACCCGCGCACCACCCTCCACCGCCGCGCCGTCTTTACCTCAGCTTTACCTCGCGCGCGGCCATGGCGGTCAACAGGGGCAGCAACAGCGCGTTGGTGATGCAGGTGGCGCTCTTGTCACCAAGGAGATCCCCATGACCCTCGTTCGTCATCTTTCCAGAATCACGCTGGTCCTGCTCGTCGGCGCGTCTTTGAGCGGATGCGTGGTGCGACCCCTGTGGTGGGGCGACCACGGCGGTCACCGCCACGGCGACCACCGTGACCACGCGTCAGATCGTGACCGCGACCGCGGGCATGACCATTCGAGAGATCGCTCGGATCGGCGGCGGCGCTAGCGCCTGCAGCAGCGTCCTTCAGCCGCGCCAGGGCCACAACGGTATTCAGGGGCCAAGGTCAGCGTCACCGCCGATCAACCACAGCGCCTCCATCACATTGAGCGCCCTGGCCCACATCGGACTCGGTGGCAAAAGTCGGGCCAGCACGAGGATCATGTCACGGCCCCATCGGCCCTGAACGCCGACAATCGTGCGCATGAAAATCGATTTTGTCTCGGACGTGTCGTGCCCCTGGTGCGTCATCGGCCTGCTGGCGCTGGAGCAGGCGCTGGCCGAAGTGGCCGCCGAGGGCATTCGGCCCACGGTGCATTTCCAGCCCTTCGAGCTGAACCCGCAGATGGTCCCCGAGGGGCAAGAGATCGTCGAGCACCTGATGCAGAAGTACGGCATCGACGCGGCACAGGTGGCCGCCAACACCGAAGCGATCCGCCAGCGCGGCGCCGAACTGGGCTTCACCTTCAGCGCGGGAACCGCGCGCCGCATCTACAACACCTTCGACACGCACCGGTTGCTGCACTGGGCCGGGCTGCAATCGGCCGAGGCCCAGCGCGCGCTCAAGTACCGCCTGTTCGAGGCCTACTTCACCCACGGGCAGAACCCCGGCGACACCGCGCTGCTGCAGCGCCTGGCCACCGAGGTGGGGCTGGACACCACCGAAGCCGCCGCCGTGCTGGCCAGCGACCGCTACGCCACCGAAGTGCGCCAGGCCGAGAGCCGCGTGCACCGCAGCGGCATCCATTCGGTGCCGGCCGTGATCATCGACGACCAGTACCTGGTGTCGGGCGGCCAACCCGCTGAGGTGTTTGCGCAGGCGCTGAGGCAGGTGGCGGCGCGGCAGGGGTGAGGCTCAGGGTGATGGCTGACTCGCTGGCTCACGCTGCCCACTTCCTGCCCCGGCTCGCGTAGTCGACCACTAAATCAAAGACGTTGTCGCACTTCTGCTTGAACAGGGCGCGCTCGTACGTCTCCGGTAGGCCCTCGTCCAGCACACGCTCTATCTCAGATCGCACCTGCTTCTGCGTCTGGTTGTCCTTGAACCAGTCCTGGACCAACACTTTGGGGTGCTCTTCGACCAGACGCTTCAAAAGCCGCTTGGCGGCCAGCTTCACACGCTGCGTCTCGTCCTGCGTCATCGCGTCCTTCTTCAGCAGGTCAAAGAGTTCCAGTTCGTCTTCCGTCAGGCCTTCGCGCACATGGCGTTCGGCTTCCTGCTGCAGGTTGGCCACGTAATCCGTGAGCTGCTGGTAATAGTCCTCGGTCGCCGTCGCGCCCGAGTTGTAGGCGTCGATCACGGCCTGCAGGCGCTGGGCGAAGGCGCTGCGCGCTGCGTTCTGCTGCAGCATCTCCGCCAGCTTCTTCTCGATGAAACCACGCAAGTCGGCAATCTCAATGTTCTTGAACGGCGCCTGCTTGAATTCCTCTCGCAGTTTCTCGACATTCACCTTGCTCAGGTCCCAGGCCTTGCCGCGCTGCACGATCTTGAACTCGGCTTCGAACTCCTTCGCTTTGAAGGTGTCGGCCTTGTCCACCACCACGCTTTCGTCCAGCAACTCGCCCAGCCGACGCACCGCAGCATCCACGTCCACCTGTTCAACGATGGTATCCATCACGCCGCGCAGGTACTGGAAGGCCGACACAGTGCGAGCCTTGCCGCGGCCCAGCACCTCGGGCTTGCAGGCCTCGTACAGCGCACTCACCGTGTTCTCGTAGACGTTGAAGCTCTTGCGCAGCTCGTCGCTGGCCAGCAGCGTGTCGGCGTAGCCGTTGAACTGACCCAGCTTGGTGAACACATCCTCATGCGTCCGCCACGATTGCTTTCAGGTTGGCGAAAACGACCGCCTCCATCTCACCTGCTGCCGCTGACAACGCTGTAAGTTCGTCAAGCGCAGTGGCCATGTGCTCGGTGAATTCTTCTTCGGTCTTGCCGTCTTCCTCGATCACGACGCCGACATATCGCCCCGGATTCAGCGACCAATCCTGCTCCTCGATCTCCGATTGCGTCGCCAGTTTGCACAGCCCGGTCACATCCTCGTAGGCCGCCTTCGGAAACCGCTGCTGTAGCCACTCGATGTATCCGAAGTCGCTCTCGGCCAGCTTCACCTCGTCGTGCAGGGCCTGGAGCGCTTCCTTCACCGCCTTGCTCTGCCGGTTGCCGCCGCCGCGCCTGCCCGCCGCCTTGGCCGCTTCCGCCTTGCGCTTGTCGCCGTCGCGGATGGCCTTGTCCAGTGCCTTCAGGCTGACATGCAGGTGCTCGAAGAAGGGCGCGTAGGTGGCCCGCAGCGCGTGCTGCGCCTCGTTGCGGGCGTCCACTGCCTCGGCCGCGCCATGCGCCTGGAAGTAGGCCTGCTGCGTCGCGGCCAGCGGGCCCAGTTCCACCCAATGTGCCAGCAGCCGGTCCACCGCTGACAGCCCGGCCGCCGTGGCTTCGGGGGCCTCGGCCGCGTCTTCACCCAGCACGGCACGCAGCCGCTCGGCCAGCGCCGGCAGCTTCGCGTGGCTGGCCTGCAGCTTGGCCAGGCCACTGCGGAAGTAGCCGTCCACCAGCGCCACGAACTCGCCGCGCCGGCCCTTGTGCAGGCGCGGGATCATGGCCAGGTTCTGCGTCTGGGCGTCGTTCAGCTCGCGGTGCGCGCGGTCGATCTGCGTGAAGACGTTGCGCGCGTCGATGAACAGCACGCGGTCGTCGGCCTTGCCCTTGTCGAAGAACCACAGCGTGGCCGGCAGGGTGACGGTGTAGAACAGGTTGGACGGCAGCGTCAGCATGCCGTAGATCAGGTTCTTCTGGATCAGGGTGCGGCGGATGTCGGCTTCGGAATGCCGCGCATCGCTCGCCGAATTGGCCATCACCAGCGCGGCGCGGCCGCCTGGCTTTAGCGAGGTGGCGAAGAGGTTGATCCACAGGTAGTTGGCGTTGGGCACCGTCTCCTGGGCCTTTTGTTCGGCCTTGTCCTTGCCCTTGGCGCCGGCCGGCTTGCTCTTGTTGCGTGGCACGCCGTAGGTGTTGAAGCGCTTGTCGTGCTCCACCTGGTCCAGCGGCACGTCGTCCACGTTGAAGGGTGGATTGGCCAGTACATAGTCGAAGTTGCCGAAGGCGCCGAACGGGTCTTCGGAATACGCGTTGGCCTGCTTCACCTCGCCGCGCAGACCGTTCACCGCCAGGTTCATCTTGGCCAGCTTCACGGTCTCCAGCGTCTTCTCGGTGCCGTAGACGTACACGTCCAGGTCTTGCACGGCGTCCTTGCGGTGCTGCTCGATGAACTGCGCCGACTGCACGAACATGCCGCCCGAGCCGCAGGCCGGATCGAACACCTTGCCACCGTGCGGCTCGATGATCTCCACCATCAGGCGCACCACCGAGCGTGGCGTGAAGAACTCGCCGCCGCCCTGGCCTTCGCTCATGGCGAAATTGCCGAGGAAGTATTCGTAGATCTGGCCGAACACGTCGCCCGAGGCGTCGAGCGGAATGTCGGAGAACAGCTTCAGCAGCGCCTTGGGGATGCTGCGGTTCTGCGGGTTGCGGCTGAAACGGTCGTATTCCTGCTGCGGCAGCACACCCAGCAGTTCAGGCTTGCTGGCCTCGATGCTGGCCATGGCCGAGCGGATGGCCTTGGGGATATCTTCCTTCTCGGGCAGGTTCAGCAGGTAGTCGTAGCGGGCCTGCGGGCCGAGGGCGAAGCCGCACTTCTCGATGGCGATGTCCTGCAGGCTGCGCTCGCGGCGCGTGCCTTTGAGCTGCTGGTACTCGGCCAGGATGGCGTCTTCGTGCTGCCGGTACTTGTTGTCGGCGAACTTCAGGAAGATCAGGCCCAGCACCGGCGTGCTGTACTCGCTGGCCTTGAGGTCGCTGTTGGCACGCAGCTTGTCGGCGGCAGCCCAGAGATCACGTTCGAGTTTCTTGAGTTGGTCGCGAGTCACGGCTTCTTCTTGGGTTTGGGCAGCTTCTTGGCCTCCGACTTCACGCGTCGCTCCACCTTCTTGATGTCTTCCAACGCCGGCAGCAGTTCGGGCCGGATGCCGCGTTGGCCCAACAGGTCGCGGACATCCTTGTTGTTCTTGACGTGCTCCTTGCTGATGGCGGGCTCGTCTGCCAGGCCATCGCGCTTGATGTTGAAGTTGGTGATTTCGTTGGCGAAGTCCTTCGCCTTGATCGTGATGGTGGGAAGAAAGTCAGCCAAGGGTCTGCTCTCGGGCACACCCAACCTGTTCTTCATGTCCTGCGTCGTCAGCCCACCAAACAACGCCACGTCGCCCTTGCTTCGGATACGAGCAAAGCTCGTCTGGTCGCCCACGCGTTCGTAGATGATTCCAGAGAGTTCCTTCTCGCTGAGGGTGAGCTTCTTGCGGGCGCTCAGCCGCTCGACCTCTGCGATCCGCTGCTCTATGAGTTCCTGCTTGCGCGTCTGCAGCGCGAAGTAGGTCTGGGCAAACGCGATGGCGTCCTTGCTGGGGTCACCGTTCTGGGCGATCAGGTAGCAGGCGTAGCGTGTGAGCGCGACGTCATCGATCGCTCGGGTGGCCCCGCTGCCCAGGTCGACCATTTTCCTGATGTCAAGAAAATGGTCATCGGGCTCGTGCCCCGAACCTTTACAGGCGAGCTTCGCCCTCTCGATCACCTTGGCGAAGTTCTCCCACTTCGCGTAGCCCAGCAGGTCTTGGAGGTCTCGCGCCAGCCAACACTCGCTGCCCAGTTCGTCGTGCTGAACGAGTTCTTCAAAGCTGGCGTGCAGCTTGACGATGACTTCCTTCTTCATGTCCAGCCTCCCCGGCAACCATTGAATCCGGCGGCACCGCAGAGCGCCCGCACGACCCTCACACGTCGATATTCGCCGCCCTCAACGCATTCGTCTCGATGAACTCCCGGCGCGGCTCCACTTCGTCGCCCATCAGCATCGTGAACACACGGTCGGCCTCGATGGCGTCGTCGATCTGCACTTTGAGCAGGCGACGCACGGTGGGGTCCATGGTGGTTTCCCAGAGCTGGCTGGGGTTCATTTCGCCCAGGCCCTTGTAGCGCTGGCGGGCCACGGCCCCTTCGGCCTGCTGGATCAGCCAGGCCATCGCCTGGCGGAAGTCGGCGACCGTGGCCTGCTTCTGGCGTTCGCCTTCACCGCGCTTCACGGTGGCGGTGTTGCTGACCAGGCCCTTGAAGGTCTTGCCCGCGGTGCTCAACGCTTCGTAGTCGGCGCCGTGCACGAAGTCGGCGGTGATCACGCTGCTTTTCACGTTGCCGTGGTGCATGCGGCTGATGCGCAGGATGTGTTTGTCGAGCCGCGTGTCGAACTGTGCGGTCACATCGGCGTCGTGCAGCGCGGCCTTCAGGTCGGTGGCTGATTGTTCGGCGGCTTGCAGCGTGTCGAGGTCCAGGTGCAGGCCGTTGGCCATCGCGCGCAGGGCCTCGATGTCCATCCAGGCGCTCAGCCGATCGACCACGTTGTTGGCCAGCACGTACTGCCGCGCCAATGCCTCGAGCGCGTCGCCTTGCAGCACGGCGGTGCCTTCGATGCCGGTGTCGAGCTGCGCGTCTTTCAGCGCCACCTTCAGCAGGTAGGCATCGAGCTCGGTGCCGTCTTTCAGGTACTGCTCTTCCTTGCCCAGCTTGACCTTGTAGAGCGGCGGCTGCGCGATGTAGATGTGGCCGCGCTCGACCAGCTCGGGCATCTGCCGGAACAGGAAGGTCAGCAGCAACGTGCGGATGTGCGCGCCGTCGACGTCGGCGTCGGTCATGATGATGATGCGGTGGTAGCGCAGCTTGTCGGGGTTGAAGTCGTCGCCGCCCATGCCTTTGCCGATGCCGGTGCCGAGTGCCGTGATCAGTGTCAGGATTTCATTGCTGGTGAGCAGCTTCTCGTAGCGCGCTTTCTCCACGTTCAGGATCTTGCCGCGCAACGGCAATATCGCCTGGAACTTGCGGTCGCGGCCCTGCTTGGCCGAGCCGCCGGCGGAGTCGCCCTCGACGATGTAGATCTCGCACAGCGCCGGGTCTTTTTCCTGGCAGTCGGCCAGCTTGCCGGG
>LNEY01000031.1 GCA_001464195.1 Burkholderiales bacterium Ga0077547 | reverse complement strand
GCTTGGGGCTGGCTTGTTCTGCAGGCGGCTGCGCGGTGGTCAGCAGGTTCACGTAGCTCTGGTTGGCCTGGCTTTCCAGCGCGGTTTGATTCAGCCGCATCATCACATTGTCGTAGGAGCGTTGTGCGTTCTCCACTTCGCGCACCAGCACCTGGCCTTGATCACGCACGGCCTTCAGCTGCAGCAGTTTGCTGCGCTGCGCTTCCAGCTCGCGCTTGACTTGGGCTTCTCGTTGCTTGTTGATGGTGTTGGTGACGCTCACGCCGCCGGTCACCCTGCGAATCTCGGCGTCGATGCGAGTGCGCAGCTCGGTGATGTTGGCCTTGGCCTCCACCACCTGCGGGTGGTTGTCTCCGAACTTGCTGTTCAGCTCCTGCAGGCGCGCCTCGTTGCGGGTAAGGTCGGCTCTCAAACCGCCAATCAGCGGGTTGTTGAGTACCTCCTGCATGCGATCGCCCTGAGCACCCTGGGCCAATTGCTGGCGACTGCCCGATTCACTGGAAACTGCCTGTAATTGCACCAGTTGGCTGCTCAGTTCAGCCAGCCGGGCGTTTTCCACGTCCAGGCGCTCGTCGGCGGCGATGATGCCCTTGTCGCGCTGAAAGGCCGACAGCTTGGCCTGTGCGGCTTCGAGTGCGGCACGCGCATCCTTGCTTTGGACCACGAAGAAACTGCTGTATTGCTTGGCTGGGTCCACACGCAATTCCAGCGTGGTCGCGATGAAGGCCTGCGCAAAGGCGTTGGCCAAACCCGCCGCGAATCGTGGGTCGGGCGAGCGGTAACCAATCTCGATCACGTTGCTTTCGCGAGACGGCTTCACGTTGAGGTACTTCTTCAGAATCTCGATCAGCCACTGCTCGAAGCTGCCCTCGCCCTCGCCTTCGGTCTGCCACTGCTCGCGAAGTCCGGCGTTTTCTGTCAGCTTCAGATCACGGATCACTTTCAGCGCCACGCGGTCACTGGTGAGGATGTCGACCTGCGTCGCCATGAAGCTGGGCATCGCCATACCCTGGAAGGCCATGGCCGATACCGGATCGGGCTTGACATCGATCACCACGCTCGCTGCAGCGTCGTATTGCTTGGGGAGCAACAGACTCACCACCACGGTGGTGACCACGACCAGAAAGAACACCAGCAGCGCCGCCCATTTGCGGGCCTGCAAGATGGAAAGGAATTGTCCGAAGGTCATGTGTGGGTCTTTCCCGGAAGCACCGGTTCGGGCAAGTTGCGGGCTATGAGGTCAATCGAGCGTGCGACAAGCAGAGCAGACTCAGAACAAGCTCTCTTGAACAAACACCACATCGCCTTCGAGCAGGGTGTCGTCCATCTTCGGCTGCAAGACCTGTACCTTGCCGTCGGTGCCCTTACGGTGCACGCGGATACCGCGTTCGGTGCCGCGCAGATTGAGGCCCCCGCCGGTGGCCAGCGCCTGCATCACGGTCATGTCGCGTTCAAGTCGAACCGCGCCAGGGCGTTGCACTTCGCCGTAAATGAAGATCAGTGGTTGCCGGCTGACCCAAAGGGTGTCGCCGTTTTGAATCAGCACGTCCTTGTCGCGGCCCCCAGGGCCGAACAGCGTTGGCAAATCGACTTCCAGGCGGTAAGGGGCGCCATTGCGCGTGCCCGAAAGCACCACCATATCTGAGCCGTTGACGGCGGCGCCGCCCGCGGTGGCCAGCAGATCGGTGAGGCGCATGTCGGCCACTTCAATCGGGAAACGACCGGGGCGATTGACCTGGCCCAGCACGCTGGCCTGGTTGCCGCGCACCTGCAGCACGACGATCGTGACTTGGGGCTGCTTGACGAAATTGCCGTTGCGCAGGCCATCGCCGATCAGCTTTTCAGCGGCGGTGACACCGAGACCACCGAGGCGGATGGTGCCCAGCAGCGGGTAGGTAACGATGCCGGCCTCGGTGATGCGGGTTTCCAGCGTCAGATCGGGGTTCTGGTAGACGCTGATGCGAACCACGTCACCGGCGCCAATCTTGTATTCATTGGCAGCTGGTGCGGTGCTGGAGGCCGGTGGCGTTTGCGCCAGCGCCGATGGCACTACCGAACAGAAGGTGACGGTAGCGATGGCCGTCAACAGCGCAGATTGAAAGGTGTGTTTCATCACTTGAGGCCCATTCCTTTGCTGATGTCGGTGGCGCTCAGGCCCCCTTCGGAGGCCGCAGAAGGCGGCACAGAAACTGGTGCAGGGGCCGCAGCCGGCGCGGTGGGCGCAGCTGAAGCAGCGTCTGCCGGCGTCGGGGCGAACTTGCCGACGTATTCGATCTTGGCGGCCGCACGCAGGGCCTTGATGTCGGATTCGACCAGCTTGCGCTTGGCATCGTTCCACAAGAACTGCTCGATGGCGGGCTTGGCGCGCGCCTCGTCGACCGGCTCGGAACGAGAGCCCGCCAAAAGCACCACTTGCGCGCCGGCAGCCGAAGGCAGCAGCACCGCTTGCCCGTCGTTGAGCTTGGCGAAGGTGTCGAGCAGGTTCAGCGGCAATTGCTCGGCCGTGCGCACCGCCTGGTTGCCAGTGAAACGGTAGCCGTTGGCCTTCAGGAATTCGACGAATTCGTTGATGCTCTTGGCTGCACCCAGTTGCTCGCGCAGGGTTGCCATTTGCTCGGGCTTGGCCTCGATGCCGATTTCCTGCAGGCTGTAGATCCGGCGTGCTGAGAACAGCGCGGGCTTGGAGTCGTAGTACGCCTTGATCTCGGCGTCGGTGGGCTTCGATGCGGCCTCGCCGGTTTTGTCGATGTAGGCGCGGGCGATGATTTCGCGCCGTGCGGCTTCCATCTGCTGAACCACGCGCGGGTCGCGATCGAGCTTCAGGTCTTCCGCTTTCTGCACCGCGAGTTCCTGGTCGATCAGGCGCTCGAGGATCTGCTTGCCAGCGGCTTCTGCCTGCTCGGGCTGGAGTCCGCGCTGCTGCTGAAGCACGAAATTGATCTGGTGAACAGTGATCTCTTCCTTGTTGACCTTGGCCGCGGTCTGCGAGGCGGCTTTCTCTTTTTTCTCACCGCAACCCGACAACAGAACCAGGGTGGCAGCCAATGCGATCAAGGTGATGCGGCCACCGAATCGGCTTTCGCGGTGGTGGCCGCGACCGTCAAGACTCGAAATCATCCAGGGTATCTCCAGCGGGTTGATTGATGTGCGACCTCGAGCCGCCACGGTTCGACTTCTGATCACAGACCAGTGTAGCCGCGGAGCATGACATTTCACCCACCCGCGAACGCGGGGCAGAGGTGCATGGCAATGCGGAAAAACGTGAATATGTAGCAGCAGGTAAGCGCGCCGCCTTTACGGCGTCAGCACTTGATGCCGACGTGCAGCGCGACGATGCCGGCGCTCAGGTTGTGCACGTCCACATGGCCGAAGCCGGCGGTCTTCATCATGGCCTTCAGTGTGTCCTGGTCGGGATGCATGCGGATCGACTCGGCCAGGTAGCGGTAGCTGTCGGCATCGTTGGCGACCCACTGGCCGATCTGGGGCAGCACCTTGAACGAGTACCAGTCGTAGACCTTTTCGAGCGGCTTGGCGACCTTCGAGAACTCGAGCACCAGCAGCCGGCCACCGGGGCGCAGCACGCGGTTCATTTCGGCCAGAGCGCGATCCTTGTGCGTCATGTTGCGCAAGCCGAATGCCACCGACACGAGATCGAAGCTGTTGCTCGGGAAAGGCAGCGTTTCCGCATCGCAGATCGCCGTGGGCAGCAGCACACCGGCGTCGGTGAGGCGATCGCGCCCTTGGCGCAGCATGGCTTCGTTGATGTCGGTGTGAACCACGGTGCCACTGGCACCGACCTTCTTGTGAAAAGCCGCCGCGAGGTCACCGGTGCCGCCAGCGATATCAAGCACGCGATCGCCGGGCCGGGCATTCGCCACCGCGATGGTGTAGGCCTTCCAGGCGCGGTGCAGACCCATCGACATCAGGTCGTTCATGACGTCGTAGCGCGAAGCCACCGAGTCGAAGACGCCGCGAACCCGGCTGGCCTTTTGCGACTCGTCGACCGACTTGAAACCGAAATGGGTGTTGCTCACGGGATGCCTTGGTGGGTGGTTCAATGGCTGCCGCAAGCCGGGCCGGCAGATGCGCTCATCGGCGCGTCGCGGTCGCGGCCAGCAGCGGCGAGGCGCTCTTCGTATTGCTTCCACAACTGCGGCTGCTGCGAGCCGAGAAAGTGCAGGTAGTCCCAGGAGTAGATGCCGGTGTTGTGCCCGTCAGAGAACGTGGGCTGCACCGCGTAGTTACCGATCGGCTCCAGCGCCACCACGGTCACATCGCGCTTCCCGGTTTGCAGCACCTCCTGGCCGGGCCCATGGCCCTTCACTTCGGCCGAGGGCGAGTACACCCGCATCAATTCGAACGGGATGCGGAACTGGCTGCCGTCTGCGAACCCGATCTCGAGCACGCGCGACTGCTGGTGCACCGTGAGGGCAGTGGGTTGCGGGGTGCTGGCAGTGAGTCCGGCCATGGTGGGGTGTTGATGCGAACGACGGTGGCAGTGTATCGAAGGGCCCTGGACGAAGCGGGTGCTCACGCGCATTGGAAGACATGTTGCAGGGCGGCCCTCACGCGCGCGTCCAGTTCGGTCAGCCCGATCTTCAGCAGGCTGCTGGCGTCGGGCTGTGTACGCTGTGGTACTCCCCAGATCGGCTGAGGAAAGTGGCTGTCGGCCTCGAAGCGGGCGATCACGTGCCAATGCAGGTGCGGCACCACGTTGCCCAGCGCGGCCAGGTTGATCTTGGTGGGCTGCAACGCGCTGATCAGAACCTGTTCCACCGCGCAGACCACGTCCATGCACTCGGTGCGCTGGACCGACGACAAGGTGCTGAGTTCGGCCACGTGCTCGTTCCAGACGACGCGGTAGAACGCCGGGAACGCGGCATCCTCGGCACGTATGACGCGCCACAGCGGGCTGCTGGCGATCAAGACGCCACCGGCCCCGGTGCACAGCGGGCAGTTCGACGGCTG
Organism: Burkholderiales bacterium Ga0077547; assembly: GCA_001464195.1. Lineage (GTDB taxonomy): Bacteria > Pseudomonadota > Gammaproteobacteria > Burkholderiales > Burkholderiaceae_C > PBB1. The sequence goes on along the minus strand of LNEY01000031.1, from coordinate 106,113 downwards.
GGGTCGGGTCACGAGGCAGCGCTTTCTGGAGAGGCCACGGCGTAGACTACAACGACACCGTAGCGCCAATGAAAAAGGCGGTGCATTTGCACCGCCTTCGTCGTCGCCAAGCCGCCGTTCAGCAGCTTGCGCCCATCAATATCAGCTTTGTTTGCGACGGGCAGCCATGAAGCCCACCATGCCCAGCCCTGCCAGCATCAGCGCGTAGGTTTCTGGTTCAGGAACCGGAGCCGTTGCAGCGCCGACAGAACCACCGTAGAAGGAGCTGCCAGGGGTGGAGTCGACACCCAGGAACGAGATCTTGTAGCTTCCGGCGTCGAGGCCGCCGAAACTAAAGCTGTTCGGGGTTGAAGTCGAGGCAAGCGTCACACTTGGGTTTGCAGCAGCAACCAAGGTGACCGCCGAGAAACTGTAGCCGGAACTAAAGATTTCGCCGAAAACCGTGCCCGGGTTGGCGAGCGTGAATGAGAAGAAGTCTTGGAGGAGAAAAGCCTCGGTGGGCGCCGTTGCACCGAAAATGCCTTTCGACACGTTGTCGAGCGCGCCGAGGTCGGGGAGAGATATCGGTACCGCGAAGGCAGAGCCGCTGACTACCAGGGCGGCGGCTGCTGCGATGTGCTTGAGTTTCATTGAGCGTACTCCTGAGAAGGGTTAAAAGATGACCACCGATTTCTCAGCGTTGCCGAGGTTATACGGGTTCACCCGCGTTTCTGGTACCCCTTAGTTGCGGGGGTAGCCGTCATGCACACGCGGCTGCCAGTGCAGCCCCGGAGTTAACGAAGGCGGCACTTTCGCACCGCCTTCGTCATCGCAAGCCCCCATTCAGCGGCTTGCGACCACCTACATCAGCTTTGCTTGCGACGGGCAGCCATGAAGCCAACCACGCCCAAACCCGCCAACATCAGCGCGTAGGTTTCTGGCTCCGGCACCGGAGCCGTCTCAGCGACGAAACCGCCAGCATAGAAGCCACCGGTCTCACCCGTTGCGAAACCCAACACGTTCAGCGCATAGGTACCAGCGGACAGGCCACTGAAAGTGAATCCGGTTGCCGGGGTCGAGTCGGAGCCGATCACGGCAAATGAGGAGTCCTGCAACGTGACCGTCAGGCCCAGGATGTTGTAAAGCCCGAAGTTAATGGCCACAACGTTGCCTGACAAGCTACCCGGATCTGCCAGCGTGAACGAGAACACGTCCTGGAAAATGCCAGACGGCACGATATTGCTGATGGCAATCGGCGTGTTGTCGATTGTGCCTAGCGGGCCTGGGCCCACAGCAAATGCTGAACCGCTGGCTACCAAGGCGGCAGCTGCGGCGATGTGTTTAAGTTTCATTGAGCGAACTCCTGAGAGGGTTAGAGGGATGGCCACCGATTTCTCAGCGCTGGTCCGGTTATACGAAGCTACCCGGGTTCGTGGCACCCCTCAGTCGCGGGGGTAGACCTCATGCAACCGTAACCAAAAGCTGCTAAGTGGTCGGCAGCCGCGCACTTGAGGTGCACTTCATCCACTTAAGACAGCCGATCTTGTCGCAGCAAGAAACAGGCCCAAACTCGCTCCCCAGATTCACCGAACAGTAGTCACCCGCCGTTACACCAGCACCCGCTCGATGCCACCCTCGTTGGCGCGCGCCACGTACTCTGGCATCCAATCGGGGCCGAGCAGCTGGTTGGCCATCTCGACGACGATGTAGTCGGCTTCGAGCAGGCCGTTCTGCAGGTCTCCGGTGTAACGGCTGAGCCCTTGCAGGCAGCTGGGGCACGAGGTGAGCACCTTGACCGCACCGGTTTCGGCGACCGCACCGGTCTTGCGCAGCGCGGCCTCGTCCTTGCGGAGCTCTTCTTCCTTGCGGAAGCGGATCTGCGTGCTGATGTCGGGCCGCGTCACGCCCAAGGTGCCACTTTCGCCGCAGCAGCGCTTGGCGTCGATGACGTTGTTGCCGAGCAGCGCCTTGACCGTCTTCATCGGCTCCTGCAGCTTCATCGGGCTGTGGCAGGGGTCGTGGTACAGGTAGCCGCCCTGCCCCGGCAAGGTGATGCCTTTTTCCAGCAGGTACTCGTGGATGTCGATGATCCGGCAGCCGGGGAAGATCTCGTCGAACTGGTAACCCTGCAGCTGGTCGTAGCAGGTGCCGCAGCTGACCACCACCGTCTTGATGTCGAGGTAATTCAGCGTGTTGGCCACGCGGTGGAACAGCACCCGGTTGTCGGTGATGATCTTGTCCGCCTTGTCGAACTGGCCACTGCCACGCTGCGGGTAGCCGCAGCACAGATACCCCGGTGGCAGCACCGTCTGCACGCCGGCGTGCCACAGCATCGCCTGTGTCGCCAGGCCCACCTGCGAGAACAGCCGCTCCGAGCCGCACCCGGGGAAATAGAACACCGCTTCGGTCTCGGCCGTGGTCGTCTGCGGGTTGCGGATGATGGGCACGTAGTCCTTGTCCTCAATATCGAGCAAGGCGCGTGCAGTCTTCTTGGGCAAGCCGCCGGGCAGCTTCTTGTTGATGAAGTGGATCACCTGCTCTTTGATGGGCGCGGTGCCGACCGTGGCCGGTGGCAGCGCGGTCTGCTTGCGGGCCAGGCGCTGCAACAGGTCGTTCGCCAGGCGCTGCGCCTTGAAGCCGATGCCGACCATCGCGCTGCGCATCAGGTTGATCGTTTGTGGGTTGGTCGCGTTCAGGAAGGTCATGGCCACCGCGTTGCCGGGGCGGAAGCTCTTCTTGCCCATCTTGCGCAGCAGGTTGCGCATGTTCATCGACACGTCACCGAAGTCGATCTTGACCGGGCACGGGCTCAGGCACTTGTGGCACACGGTGCAGTGGTCGGCGACGTCTTCGAATTCTTCCCAGTGGCGCAGGCTGATGCCGCGGCGCGTCTGTTCCTCGTACAGGAACGCCTCGACCAGCAGCGAGGTGGCGAGAATCTTGTTGCGCGGGCTGTAGAGCAAGTTGGCGCGCGGCACATGGGTGGCGCACACCGGCTTGCACTTGCCGCAGCGCAGGCAGTCCTTGACGCTGTCGGCGATGGCGCCGATGTCGCTCTGCTGCATGATCAACGACTCGTGACCCATCAGCCCGAAGCTGGGCGTGTACGCCTGGGTCAGGTCCGATGGCCGCAGTTCAGCCGCGGTGCCGAGTTCAGCCACGTCGGCACGCCCCGCGCCACCTCGGATCAGCTTGCCCTTGTTGAAGCGGCCTTCGGGGTCGACGCGCTGCTTGTAGGCAGCGAAATCGGCCAGTTCGGCGTCGGTCATGAATTCAAGCTTGGTGATGCCGATGCCATGCTCGCCGGAGATCACGCCGTCGAGCCGCCGTGCCAGGCCCATGATGCGCGTGACCGCCTCGTGTGCGGTCTGCAGCATCTCGTAGTCGTCGCTGTTGACCGGGATGTTGGTGTGCACATTGCCGTCGCCGGCATGCATGTGCAGCGCGATCCAGACCCGGCCGTGCAGCACCTGCTTGTGGATCGCCTGGCAGGCGTCGATGACGGGCGACAGCGCGGCGCCCGCAAAGATCGCTTGCAGCGGCGCACGCACCTGCAGCTTCCAGGAGGCGCGCAAGGTGTGGTCTTGGAGTTGCGCGAAATAGCCTGGCTCACCGGGCGCAGCGCCACAGTCGAGGTGCGTCATCCAGTGACGCCACAACGCACGCACCTCGTCGATCAGCGTCAGCGCCTGCTGCACACGGTCTTCGAGCAGTTCGGCCGACGGGATGTCAACCGCGTCGTCGCCCTTGCCCAGCGGCAACTGACCCTTGCGGAAGAACGCTTCCAGTGCGTCAAGCAACGCCAGCTTGTTGCGCAGGCTGAGCTCGATGTTGATGCGCTCGATGCCTTCGGTGTACTCGCCCATGCGTGGCAGCGGAATCACCACGTCTTCGTTCACCTTGAAGGCGTTGGTGTGCTTGCTGATCGCCGCGGTGCGCTTGCGGTCGAGCCAGAACTTCTTTCGCGCTTCGGGGTTGACCGCGACGAAGCCTTCACCTGCGCGGCTGTTGGCAATGCGGATCACCTCGCTGGTGGCGCGCGCGACCATGTCAGCGTCGTCACCGGCGATGTCACCGAACAGCACCATCTTCGGCAGGCCGTTGGCGTTGGCGCCGGCATGCGCGCGCTTGCTCTTGGTGGCGTAGCCGACGGCCTTCAGGTAGCGGTCGTCCAGGTGCTCCAGGCCTGCCAGCACCGCGCCACCGGCCTTGGCCTGGGCGAACATGTAGTCCTTGATTTCGACGATGCTGGGCACCGCGTCCTTCGCATTGCCGAAGAATTCGAGGCACACCGTGCGGATGTGCGCCGGCATCTTGTGGACGATCCAGCGCGCGCTGGTGATGAGGCCGTCGCAGCCTTCCTTCTGGATACCTGGCAAACCCGCGAGGAACTTGTCGGTCACGTCCTTGCCCAGGCCTTCCTTGCGGAAGGTCGCACCGGGAATGTCGAGCCGCTCGGTCCGCTCCAGCGTCTTGCCACTGGCGTCGAAGTACTTCAGCTCGAAGCTGGCGACCTCGACATCGTGGATCTTGCCGAGGTTGTGGTTCAGTCGCGTGACTTCGAGCCACTTGGCTTCGGGTGTGACCATGCGCCACGACGCCAGATTGTCGAGTGCCGTGCCCCACAGCACGGCCTTCTTGCCACCCGCGTTCATCGCGATGTTGCCGCCAATGCAGCTGGCTTCGGCCGAGGTCGGGTCGACGGCGAACACGTAGCCGCCGCGCTCGGCCGCGTCGGCCACGCGCTGGGTGACGACGCCGGCCTCGCTCCACACCGTGGCCACCGGCTGCTCGACGCCGGGCAGCTGGCGCATCTCGATCTCGGTCATCGCTTCGAGCTTCTCGGTGTTGATGACCGCGCTGCTCCAGGTCAGCGGGATCGCTCCACCGGTGTAGCCGGTGCCGCCGCCGCGCGGGATGATGGTCAGTCCCAGCTCGACGCAACCCTTGACCAGCGCGGCCATCTCGGCCTCGGTGTCGGGGGTGAGCACGACGAACGGGTACTCGACGCGCCAGTCGGTGGCGTCGGTCACATGCGACACGCGTGACAGCGCATCGAACTTGACGTTGTCGGCCGCGGTGCAGCGGCGCAGCGCCTTGGTGGCACGGCGGCGCAGGCGAGCGACCTCGTCGAACTGGTCGGCAAAGCGCTGCACTGCGGCCTTCGCGCAAGTGATCAATTCGTTGACTTCGGTGTGGTGTGCACCGTCGCTGGGCTTGGCGCGCGCCTCGACCTCGCTGAGCCGATGGTGCAGTGCGTCGATCAGCAGCTGGCGGCGCTTCGGGTTGTCGAGCAGGTCGTCCTGCAGGTACGGGTTGCGCTGCACCACCCAGATATCACCGAGCACCTCGTAGAGCATCCGCGCCGAGCGGCCCGTCTGGCGTTCGCCGCGCAACCGGCCCAGCAGTTCCCAGGCGCGCGCGCCCAGCAGCCGCAAGACAATTTCGCGGTCGGAGAAAGAGGTGTAGTTGTACGGAATCTCGCGCAGGCGAGGCGAGCCAGTGTCGACGCGGCTCGCAGACACCAATTCGGTCAGGGTCGTGGGTGCGTTCATGGATGAGGCGAGGGGCGAGGGGCGCTGCCCGGACAGGCCGGGCGCGTCCCAGGGGCACGCGCGTTGCGAGAATGCCTGATTGTCGTTGCTCACCGGCCCAAACCGTGACGTGGGGGCTCCAAGACTCGGCAATCCCCTCTATCGTTGTTGCGCGGGCGCACCCATCGTCGCCACTGCCCACCCGAACCGATGAACACCGAACGCCCCAACCCTGCTGCGCTGCCTCCTGACAGCCCCTGGCGGGCCTGCCGGTGGATCGCCCACCGAGGCGCTGGCAGGCTGGCGCCAGAAAACACGCTGGCGGCCTTTCGTCTCGGCCACCGCCATGGCTGCCGGACCTTCGAGTGCGATGTGAAGCTCAGCGCCGACGGCGTGGCCTTCCTGCTGCACGACACCTCGCTGGAGCGCACCACCAGCGGCTCAGGCGTCGCTGGCGATCGCACCTGGGCCGAGCTGGCTGCGCTGGACGCGGGAAGCTGGCACAGTGCCCCATACGCTGGCGAGCCCATCCCGACGCTGGAGACGATCGCGCAGTTCTGCATCACGACGGGCTCGCTGCTGAACATCGAGATCAAGCCGACACCCGGGGTGGAGGCGCTGACGGGGCAGCGTGTCGCCGCCGAAGCGGCTCGGCTCTGGCGCGGTCAGGCGCAGTGGCCGCTGCTCAGTTCTTTCTCGGCAGATGCGGTGGCAGCCGCCCGCGACGCCGCACCGGCGTTACCGCGCGCATGGCTGCTCGACGCGCTCCCACCGGGCTGGTTCGAGCAGGCGCGCGCGCTGGGCTGCTCGGCGATGGTGGCGGACTTTGAGCTGGTGGATGCCGGATGGGCCGAGCGGCTGCACGCGGCGGGGCTGCTGGCGATGGCCTACACGGTGAACGATGCGCAAGTGGCTGAGCGCCTGTTGGGCTGGGGCGTGGACGCCCTGTTCACCGACGCGGTAGACCAGCTGCCCGCGCTGTGAGCTGCAACACGCTTGTCAGCTGCGGTAATCGGCGTTGATCTTCACGTAGTCGTAGCTCAGATCACAGGTCCATACCGTGGTGCTGGCCGCGCCGCGGTTCAGGTTCACCCGCACCGTGATCTCGCTTTGCTTCATCACCCGCTGGCCGTCTGCCTCACGGTACGACGGATCGCGTCCGCCGTGGGAAACGACCTGAACGTCATCGAGGTGCAGGTCAATCAGCGTCTGGTCGAGGTCGGCAATGCCGGCATAACCAACGGCCGCCAGGATGCGGCCCAGATTCGGGTCGCTCGCGAAGAACGCCGTCTTGACCAGCGGCGAGTGCGCAATCGCGTACGCCGCCAACTGGCATTCGGCCTCGGTGGCGCCGCCATCAACCTGCACCGTGATGAATTTGGTCGCGCCTTCGCCGTCGCGCACGATGGCCTGGGCCAGCGTCGTCGCAACAGAGATCACGGCGTCGCGCAACACCGCGCCGTCGCCGCTGGCGAGTTGCGTGATCGCGGCATGGCCGGCCTGCTGGGTGGCGATCAGCACGAAGGAGTCGTTCGTCGAGGTGTCGCCGTCGATCGTGATGCGGTTGAACGAGCGGTCGGCCGCCTCGCGCACCAAGGCGTCGAGCAGGCCGGGGGCCAGCACCGCATCGGTGGCGATGAAGCCGAGCATCGTCGCCATGTTCGGGCGGATCATCCCGGCGCCCTTGCTGATGCCGGTGACGGTGACCGTCTTGCCGCCGATCTGCACCTGCACCGACGCCGCCTTGGGCAGCGTGTCGGTGGTCATGATGGCCTCAGCCGCCTGCGCCCAGTGGTCGGCATCCCGATCGGCGAGTGCAGCAGGCAGCCCGGCTTCGATGCGGTCATTCGGCAGCGTTTCCATGATGACGCCGGTAGAGAACGGCAACACCTGATCAGGCTGGACGCCCAGGTGTGCGGCCAGTGCCACGCAGGTGGAGCGCGCACGCGCCAGCCCGTCTTCGCCGGTGCCTGCGTTGGCATTGCCGGTGTTGACCAGGATCGCGCGTATGCCTGGTGCGGCAGTGCGGTCGATTGCCAAGTGCTGACGGCACAGCTGCACCGGCGCCGCGCAAAAGCGGTTGCGGGTGAACACACCGGCCACCTGCGAGCCCTCAGCCAAGGTGACGATCAGCACATCACGCCGGTTGGCCTTGCGCACGCCTGCCATCGCGGTGCCCAGCAGCACGCCAGGGACGGGCTTCAGATCGGCGGGATTCGGTGCTTGCAAGTGAACGGGCATCGCAGATTCCTCAGGGTCGCGCTGAGCAGACGCGCGTCTTGTTCAGCTCAGTTTGCCGTGGCAGACCTTGTATTTCTTGCCGCTGCCACAGGGGCACGGGTCGTTGCGGCCCACACGGGCCACGGTGCCAGCCGGCGTCTGTGCCCGCTGCGCCATGCCGGCGGCGACCTGAGCCTCTGCGCCCGAGTCAGATGCCGATTCCGACGACAAACTGCCGTCCTCGTTCGGGTGGGTGTAGGTCACGTTGGAGATCTGCTCCGCACGCTGCTCGATCGCTTCCGCAGCCTGCGCTACTTCCTCGGCCGAGCGGATGCGCACCGTCATCAAGGTGCGCGTCACGTCCATCTTGATCACATCGAGCAACTGGCTGAACAGCTCGAAGGCTTCTCGCTTGTATTCCTGCTTCGGGTTCTTCTGCGCATAGCCGCGCAAGTGGATGCCTTGCCGCAGGTAGTCGAGCGCGGCCAGGTGCTCGCGCCAGTGCTGATCAATCGATTGCAGGAAGATCATTCGCATGAAGGGCTGGAACTGTTCGGCGCCAACCATCTCGACCTTGGCGTTGAACAGCTCGTCTGCGGCCTTCGCGACGCGCTCGACCAGGTCTTCATCGGTGATCGAATCACTGGCCTCGACCTCGGACATCAGCGGCAGATCGAGTTGCCATTCTTCTCGCAGCACCTTTTGGAGGTCGTCGAGGTCCCACTGCTCCTCCAGGCTCTCGGCGGGCACGTGGGTGCGCACCACATCGACCATCGTGCTGCGTCGCAGGCTGGCGATCTGCGCGATCAGGCTCTGCGACTCGAGGATCTCGTTGCGCTGCTGGTAGATGACCTTGCGCTGCTCGTTGGCAACGTCGTCGTACTCCAGCAGCTGCTTGCGCACATCGAAATTGCGCGCCTCGACCTTGCGCTGCGCGCCTTCGATGCTGCGGCTGACGATGCCCGCTTCGATGGCCTCGCCGTCGGGCATCTTCAGCCGCTCCATGATGGCCTTGACGCGGTCGCCCGCGAAGATGCGCATCAGTGAGTCGTCGAGCGACAAATAAAAGCGCGACGAGCCTGGATCGCCTTGACGGCCGGATCGGCCACGCAGCTGGTTGTCGATGCGGCGCGACTCATGTCGCTCGGTCGCGATGATGCGCAACCCGCCTTGGGTCTTCACCTGGTCGTGCAGGCCCTGCCACTCGTCGTGGAGTTGCTTCGCGCGCAACTGCAGGTCAGCTTCGCTGATGGACGCATCGGCTTGCAGCGCCTTGATCTGATTCTCGACATTGCCCCCCAGCACGATGTCGGTACCGCGACCCGCCATGTTGGTGGCGATCGTGATCACGCCGGGCCGACCGGCCTGCGCGACGATCTCGGCCTCACGGGCGTGCTGCTTGGCGTTGAGCACGTTGTGCGGCAGCTTCGCTTTGTTCAGCAGCCCGGAGATCAGCTCGGAGTTCTCGATCGAGGTGGTACCGACCAGCACCGGCTGGCCGCGCTCATGGCATTCGCGGATGTCGGCAATCACCGCCTCGAATTTTTCGCGGCTGGTCTTGTAGATCAGATCGAGCTCGTCCTTGCGCACCGTGGGTCGGTTGGGCGGGATGACCACGGTTTCCAGACCGTAGATTTCCTGGAACTCGAAGGCTTCGGTGTCGGCCGTACCGGTCATGCCCGAGAGCTTGCCGTACATGCGGAAATAGTTCTGGAAAGTGATCGAAGCAAGCGTCTGGTTCTCGCTCTGGATCGGCACACCTTCCTTGGCCTCGACCGCCTGGTGCAGGCCGTCAGACCAGCGGCGCCCCGTCATCAGCCGGCCAGTGAACTCATCGACGATGACGACCTCGGGGCCGTTCTCGCCTTTCTGCACCACGTAATGCTGGTCACGGTTGTACAGGTGGGTGGCCCGCAGCGCCGCGTAGACATGGTGCATCAACGCGATGTTCGCTGCGTCGTAGAGGCTGGCGCCTTCGGCCAGCAGACCCGCTTCGGCGAGCAGCCGCTCGGCGTTCTCGTGGCCATCTTCGGTCAGGTAGACCTGGTGTGTCTTCTCGTCGACGGTGAAGTCGCCCGGCTCGATCACGCCCTCGCCGGTGCGCAGGTCAAGCTCGCCGATCTGCTTCTTCAGATGAGGCACGACCGCATTGATGCGCACATACATCTCGGTGTGGTCTTCAGCCTGGCCGCTGATGATCAGTGGCGTGCGGGCCTCGTCGATCAGGATGGAGTCGACCTCGTCGACGATGGCGTACGACAACGCGCGCTGTACGCGGTCGCCGACATCCTGCACCATGTTGTCGCGCAGGTAATCGAAGCCGAATTCGTTGTTGGTGCCGTAGGTCACATCGGCCGCGTAGGCCGCTTGCTTTTCCGCCCTCGGCATTTGCGGCAGGTTCACGCCCACCGTCAGGCCGAGGAAGGTATACAGCCGGCCCATCCACTCGGCGTCGCGCCGGGCGAGGTAGTCGTTGACGGTGACGACATGCACGCCCTTGCCAGCGATGGCATTCAGATACACCGGCAGCGTCGCCATCAGCGTCTTGCCTTCGCCGGTGCGCATCTCGGCGATCTTGCCGCCGTGCAGGGTCATGCCACCGATCAGTTGCACATCGAAGTGCCGCATCTTCAGCGCCCGCTTGCTGCCCTCGCGCACCACCGCAAAAGCCTCGGGCAGCAACGCGTCCAGGGTTTCGCCGGCGGCATGGCGCCGTCGGAATTCGATCGTCTTGGCTGCCAGCGCCGCGTCGTCCAGGGCCTCGAACTTCGATTCGAGCGCGTTGACCTGCACGACCACCCGGCGGTGCTGCTTGAGCAGCCGCTCGTTGCGACTGCCGAAAAACTGTGTGAGTATCTTGGGCAACATGCGGCGTCAGAGGGAGTTGGCGTCGCGCCCGCCGGACCATCGTGGTCGGGTGACGCGGCAAAGCTTTCGAGTTTACCGCCCAGCCATGGGGTTCGCCTGTGACCACCACGGCCCGGCGCTGGCATCTGCGACCAAGCGGGCTTGACTACACTGGCTTTCCGCATGAGCAAGAACGCCGTCAGTGTCCCCGACGCCCTGCCGATCAGCCAGGCGCTGAACGCCAGCACGTCCTTGTCGCAACTTCGGCGCCGGATTGATGACTCCAGACGCCGCCACGCCGCGGTACTGCCGTGTCTCGCCGCGTCGCTGGCGCCTCATGTGGCAGCCAGTCCGGTCGACGAAGGCGGCTGGACCCTGATCGCCGCCAACGCCAGCGTGGCGGCCAAGCTGCGCCAGCTTCAGCCACGGATCGAGCAGCGGCTGATCGACTGTGGGTTTGCGGCGGTGCCGCTGAAGATCAAGGTGCGCTCGACCTGAAGGTCGCTCGCGGGTGTCGGGATACTGCGTGGACGAAGGCTAGGCCAAGCGCTCGGTGACCTTGTCGAGCTGGCCTGCGTAGTGCGTGCCCCAATCGGGGGTCATCTGGCCGCGGGAAACATACACAGGGATGGCCTCGGCGACGCGAGCTCGCAGCGCCTGCGCTTCGGCCTTGCGCACCGCATCGCCCTTCTCCACCAGACCCTTGCAGTAAACGCACGCCATGTGGACCGCTGCATGCTCTGGCGTGCCCTTCTCATTCCAGATTTCGCTGAGGTGACTCAGGTAGCTGATGAAGGAGGGGAAGACCGAGTTCTTGCTGCTGTCGGTTTCGACCTCGAAGGACATGCGAAGGATCAGGTCGACATCGGTGTTGAACTTCGTTCGATCACGGAGGAGAAACATCGTGATGGCCTTTCAACGCAGTGTCCCAGCCGACGCTGTCGCGGCATTGGGCGCGACGGAGTCGGAGTTGATGCAGATTCACTCAAGGATTGGTGCCCCCGGCAGGAATCGAACCCGCGACCTTCGGTTTACAAAACCGCTGCTCTACCAACTGAGCTACAAGGGCAACTTCGAAAGTTTACTGGCGCCAGCCGCGCGAAAACCGACTTGGCGCCGTCCATCCATCACTTGATGCGCTTGAGGGTCGGTCGACCGGCCGCCGGTGGCGGATCGGGTGGTGGCTCGCCGTCAGGGCCAGCCGCGTTCTTGTCAGCGGGTGCAGGCGCTGACGCTGGCTCGTCGCGCTCGGTGGCGAGACGCAGCACCATGCCTGGCCGGTCCACCGCCTCCGGCGCTGGTGCGGCCGAGTCCGGGGAAGCAGCTGTGCCTGCGGCGGGAACGGGAAAGGCCATGCCCTGGCCGTTTTCCCGGGCGTAGATCGCGATGACGTGATCAACGGGCACCGAGATCTCGCGAGAGCTGCCGCCGAACCGTGCCTTGAACTCAATGCGCTCGTTGCCGAGCTCCAGCGCGGTGGTGGCTTCGAAGCCGACGTTCAGCACGATCTCGCCGTTCTTCACGTACTCCATCGGCACCCGCACCTGCGGCCCAACGAACACGGCGATGTAAGGCGTGAAGCCGTTGTCGGTGCACCACTCGTGCAAGGCACGGATCAGGTACGGGCGCGTGGACGACCCGTTGTTGCCGATCATGGGTGGTGCCGGCGGCTGTGTCATCGGCGCGAAACCTGGGGCATGCAGTCGGTGCCGAGACTCACTTGCGCATGACCTTCTCGGACGGCGTCAGCGCTTCGATGTAGGCCGGGCGAGAGAAAATCCGCTCTGCGTATTTCAGCAGCGGCACCGCATTCTTGGACATGTCGATACCGTAGTAGTCGAGGCGCCAAAGCAGCGGCGCAATGGCGACGTCGAGCATCGAGAAATCGTCGCCCAGCATGAACTTGTTCTTGAGGAAGATCGGAGCGAGCTGCGTCAGTCGGTCACGGATATGAGTGCGCGCTTTTTCGAGCTGCTTGTCGGTGGCCTTCACGCCGCGCGACTCGAGCAGGTTCACATGGGTGAACAGCTCTTTCTCGAAGTTCAGCAGAAACAGGCGCACGCGCGCCCGGGCCACCGGGTCTCCGGGCATCAACTGTGGATGCGGGAAGCGCTCATCGATGTACTCGTTGATGATGTGCGACTCGTACAGGATCAGGTCCCGCTCCACCAGGATCGGCACCTCGTTGTACGGGTTCATCAGCGCAATCTCTTCGGGCTTGGCGAAGAGGTCGACATCGCGAATCTCGAAGTCCATGCCTTTCTCGAACAGCACGAAACGGCAACGGTGTGAGTAAGGGCAGGTCGTGCCGGAGTAAAGCACCATCATCTGGGCGAGCTCCTCAAGGGATCAAAAAAGAAAAACGCAGGGGGCGCCTTGTCCGGCTGACCCACTGCGCGACAGCCCGGCGCCCAAAGGGACACCGGACAGGCATGACGTCACTTGATGTCTTTCCAGAACGCAGCGTTCAGGCGCCACGCAATGACAACAAATACCGACAGGAACAGCAACACCCAGACGCCCAGTCGGGTGCGGGTGCTTTGTGCGGGCTCAGCCATCCAGTGCAGGTAGGCCACCAGATCCGCCACCGCGTTGTCGTAGTCCAGTTGCGACATGGACCCTGGGGTCAGTTGCTCGAAGCCCACGAAGCGATGAACCGTCTTGCTGGCATCGTGCGGGTCGGCCTCGTCGACAAACTTGGCTGCTCGCTGACCCTGCCACTCCCACAGGATGTGAGGCATGGCCGCATTCGGATAGGCGAGGTTGTTCCAGCCCGTGGCCTTCGTGTCGTCACGGTAGTAGGTGCGCAAGAAGGTGTAGAGATAATCTGCGCCGCTGCCCTGCCCGGCGGCCGAACGCGAACGCGCGATCAACGTCAAGTCGGGCGGGACAACGCCCAGCCATTCCTTGGCATTCTTGGCGCTCATCGACACCGTCATGACATCACCCACCTTCTCCGTGGCAAACATCAGGTTGGCCTTGATCTGCGCTTCGGTCAGCCCGATGTCGCGCAACCGGTTGTAGCGCATGAACGACGCGTTGTGGCAGTTCAGGCAGTAGTTGGCGAAGGTCTTGGCACCGCTTTGCAGCGCGGCCACATCGGTCGACTTTTCCAGCGGGAACTTGTCCCATGCGATGCCGCCGCCGGCAGCGTGCGCCGCCGACATGGCGCCCAATGAAATCAGCAGCGAAAGGATGAATTTTTTCATTGTGAGTAACCTGCCTCGGTCAATCAGTGTGCAGCGAATGTCACGCGCTCGGGAACAGGCTTGAACTCGCCCAACCGACTCCACCAGGGCATCAGCAAAAAGAAGCCGAAATAGATCACCGTGCCGATTTGCGACAAGCGTTCGCCCAGGGGCGACACCGGCTGAACGCCCAAGTAGCCAAGCAACAGGAAGTTGACGACGAACAGCGCATAAACATACTTGTGCCAATCCGGCCGATAGCGCAGAGACTTCGCCGGGCTGTGGTCCAGCCAAGGCAGGAAGAACAGGATGACCACCGCACCGCCCATGCCGACCACGCCCCAGAACTTGGCGTCGATCGAGTACATCATGGCGATCAATGCGAAGGTACCGCCCACGATCACCAGTTTGAACAGGCCACCCACCTGCGCCTTGAATACAGCCAGCAGGGCACCCAATGCCGCAAAGGCCATCAGCACGTACATCATCTCGGCGGTGATCGCACGCAGCACCGAGTAATACGGTGTGAAGTACCAGACCGGCGCAATGTGCAGCGGCGTCTTCAGGGGATCGGCCGGGATGAAATTGTTGTATTCGAGGAAATAGCCACCCAACTCCGGGGCGAAGAAAATGATGGCCGAGAAGATCAGCAGGAACACGCTGACGCCGAGCACATCGTGCACCGTGTAATAAGGGTGGAATGGAATGCCATCCAGCGGCTTCCCGGTGGCATCCTTCTTGGCCTTGATCTCGACGCCATCCGGGTTGTTGGAACCCACTTCGTGCAGCGCAATGATGTGCGCCACCACCAAACCCAGCAGCACCAGCGGCACCGCGATGACGTGGAAGCTGAAGAACCGATTCAACGTGGCATCGCTCACCACGTAATCACCGCGGATCAACAGCGACAGGTCCGGGCCGATGAACGGGATGGCAGAGAACAGGTTCACGATGACCTGTGCGCCCCAGTAGCTCATTTGCCCCCAGGGCAGCAAATAGCCCATGAAGGCCTCGGCCATCAAGCACAGGAAGATGGCGCAGCCGAAAATCCAGACCAGCTCGCGCGGCTTGCGGTAGCTGCCGTAGATCATCCCGCGGAACATGTGCAGATACACCACCACGAAAAATGCGCTGGCGCCGGTGGAGTGCATGTAGCGCACCAGCCAACCCCAGGGCACGTCACGCATGATGTACTCGACCGATGCGAAGGCCAAGCTGGCATCAGGCTTGTAGTGCATCACCAGGAAAATGCCGGTGACGATCTGGATGACCAGCACCAGCAGGGCCAGCGACCCGAAGAAATACCAGAAATTGAAGTTCTTGGGGGCGTAGTACTCGGCCAGGTGCTCGTTGTAGAGCTTGGTCGCGGGGAACCGGTTGTCGACCCACGTCATCAGCTTTTCAGCTGCACTGGCGTTGGCGGGTGCTTCCTTCATGGTGGCCATCGTGTGTTCTCCTGAGGTCCGTTACTGCTTGGCCATCAGGCCTTCTTGTCTTCACCAATCAGCAGGCGGTTGTCCGCCAGATACATGTGCGGAGGCACTTCCAGGTTGTCCGGCGCGGGCTTGTTTTTGTAGACCCGCCCGGCCAGATCGAAGGTCGAGCCATGGCATGCGCAAAGGAAGCCACCCGGCCAGGTGTCGGGCAGCGAGGGTTGCGGCCCGGGAACGAATTTGTCGGAGGGCGAGCAGCCCAGGTGCGTGCAAATGCCGACCGCCACCATGATTTCCGGCTTGATGGAACGGTGCTCGTTGCGCGCGTACTCAGGCGTGAACTCGTCGGGCTTGCGCAGCGAATTGGGATCGGCCAGCAACGCGTCGTTCTTCGGCAGTTCGGCGACTTGCTCAGGCGTGCGCCGAATGATCCAAACCGGCTTGCCTCGCCATTCCACGGTGAGCTTCTCACCGGGCTTCAACTCGCTGATGTCGACTTCCACAGAGGCGCCGGCCGCACGCGCACGCTCTGAGGGCTGAAACGTGCTGACGAAGGGGACAGCCACCGCCACGCCGCCAGCCGCACCCATGCAGCCCGATGCGATCAACCAGGTGCGCTTCGCACCGTCAACTTGCTGCTCACTCATAAAACCTCGCGTGTGACAACGAATTCCAAGACAACTCCGGATTCTAGCGGAGCACAGTACGCACCGAATGGTTCTGGGCCCTCGCAAGGGGCTCTCGAACGCTGCCCAATCGGGCGCACGCGAAGTCGATTCCGCGCATGGGGGTCGATCGGCAATACTTGCGTCTGAGTGCGTCAGGGCGAACCGGCGCAGTGCACCCCCTCATATCAACAAGGAGCGAGCGCAATGGGATTCACGACCGAGTTCAAAGAATTCGCGATGAAAGGCAGTGTTGTCGATCTGGCGGTCGGCGTGATCATCGGCGGCGCCTTCGGCAAGATTGTCGACTCGCTGGTCGGCGACGTGATCATGCCGGTGGTCAGCAAAATCTTCGGCGGCCTCGACTTTGCAAACTACTTCATCGCGCTCTCGGGCCAGACCGCCACCACGCTGGTCGAAGCCAAGAAGGAAGGCGCGGTGCTGGCCTACGGCAGCTTTCTGACCGTGTCCATCAATTTCGTGATCCTCGCCTTCATCATTTTCATGATGGTCAAGACAGTCAACCGGATGAAGCAACAAGAGGCGGCTCCGGCCGCCGAGCCGGCCGCACCACCGCCGCCCGCCGAAGACGTGTTGCTGCTGCGTGAAATCCGCGATGCGCTGAGAAAGTAGCACGCGTCCGCGATGAGCCCCTCCGACCCTCGACTGCCGCCCGACCTCATCGTTGCGGCAGACCTCGTCAAGGCCACGGCCTTGACAGTGGCCGAGCGCGTCTGCCAGACGCTGGCTGCGCAGTCGCAGTCGGTTTCGAAGGCGGCTGATCGCAACACGATGTTCGCGGCGCAGCTCGCGCTGCACCGGCAGCTCGGGTCGTTTCGCCTGCAGTTTCAGACCCGCCTGGACACGCGCATGCTGGAGACGCTGGCGCCCGCATCGGAATCCAAACGCAAACCTGCGCCGGCCGATTGGCAGTCGTTGACCCTGGTCGACGACAAGGAGGTCGATGACCGCATGCTGTCCGACCGGCTGGGGCAGCAGATTGCACAGGCCTGCGAGGTGGAATTGCGCGAGCTGTCGGGCTACATGGGCCGCATCACCGGCTTTGGCACCGCCGACGATGAACGCAACCCGCTGCGCCCAGGCGTGATCGGTCACGCGTTGCACATGGCGATCGGCACGGTGAGCATCGACCCAAATGAACGGGCCGTGCTGACCCGTGAATTCGCTGCGGTCATGGCCCATGCCATGCCAGCCTGCTATGCCGCCATCGTGGTCGAGCTGCAGTCGCGCGGCGTCACCCCGGTGAGTCTCCAGGTGCGCACCGTCGACGGGCCCGGCAACCAGCTGCCGGGGCTGAATTCAGGCTATCAGTCGCTGCGCGACGAAGGTCCATCGTCACGCCACTCCGGCCACGATTTCCACGATTCGACGCACTCGGGCCTGACGGGCCGTCGTTCGACTTCGGGGGCTCGACACACCGGCGCGAGCGGATGGCAAGTCGGGCGCGGTGGCAGCGGCGGCGGCGGAACGACGGGCTACGGCAGCAGCGCTCGCGACTCCGGGGGCGGGCTCGGCTCTCCGGCCCAGGAAGCCCACCTGATGACCTTGCTGCGCCGGCTGACCAGCCTGACTGGCGAATCGGCCAGCGCCGTCGGAGGCGGTGGAGGGGCTGGTAGCGCCGGCTTTGCCGGGGGCGGTGGACAGCGGCCCACCGCATTTGGCACGTACGGTTCAGCGTCAGGGCCGCGCTCAGGCCTCGGAGACTTGCGCTCGCTCGCTGGCAACCCCTACGTGGATCCCGGCACGGCCAGCGCCTATGCCGAGGACGCGTCGGCGGGCCTGATGGCCGTCAACCTGATCCGCGCTCATCGCGACGAGTTGATGCAGGCCTCCAACGGCAAGCTCGATCACATGGTGATCGATGTCGTGGGCAGCCTGTTCGACCAGATCCTGTCGGACACCCGGGTGCCGCCGCAGATGGCCCGTCAGATCGCACGGCTGCAGTTGCCGGTGCTGCGGGTGGCGCTGGTCGACCCGACATTTTTCTCCTCGCGCAAGCATCCGGTGCGTCGTTTCGTCAATCGCATCGCCTCGCTGGCCTGCGCTTTCGACGACTTCGAGGACGGGCCCGGCAAGGAATTCGTGGCGCGCGTGCGCGACCTGGTGCAGGAGATCGTCGACGGCGACTTCGATCAGGTCGACCTGTATGCAGCGAAGCTCTCGGAACTGGAGTCGTTCATTGCTCAGCAGGCCGAGGCCGTTGTTCAGGACCAAGGCGCTGTCGCCGTTCTGGAGACCAAGGAATCCGATCTGCGCACCCAGCAGCGGTATCTGATCCAGCTGCAAAGCGCCTTGTCCTCGGTGGCGATGCCAGAGTTCCTTCGCACCTTCCTGTGTCAGGTCTGGAGCCAGGCGTTGGTGCAGTCCAGTCGTGCGGACGGCGTCGAAGGCGAAGCGACCAAGCGCTACCGGCAGGTGGGCCGCGACCTGGTGATGAGCGTGCAGCCCAAGGGCTCGCCCGCGATGCGCAAACGCTTCCTGATGCAGCTGCCCACCTTGATGCGCGATCTGAATGGCGGCCTGAAGCTGATCGGTTGGCCCGAAGCTGCCACCAAGGAGTTCATGGCCCAGTTGATGCCGGCCCATGCCGAATCGCTGAAAGTGCCCGCCATGACCGAGCTGGACTACAACTTGTTGTCCAAGCAGATGGAGTCGGTGTTCAACAGCGGTGTGCCTGGCCAGGGCGACACGACGCACAGTCCGGCGACAGCGGCCAACGCCGCGATGCCGGCCGACGTGGAGCAGCGCTTCACCGCCGAGGAAGCCAAGCGCATCGGTCTGATCGACGAACAGGCCGTGGACTGGGACAAGCCGGTCGATGTCGATCTCAGTGCCGATGCCCCTTCGGCGCCGGCCGAGCCCCTGAATCTGGGCATCGACATCAACCTCGATCTGATCGCCGCCGACCCGGCCGAGGTCTCGCATGGGGCGCGGCTGATGGACCACCTGCGCATTGGCTTCGCGTATCAGATGCTGCTGAAAGACCAATGGCAGAAGGTCCGGCTGACCTATATGAGCCCGGGCCGCAGCTTCTTCGTCTTCACGCACGGCCGCAACCTGCAGGAAACGATCTCATTGACTGCGCGGATGCTGGCCCGCATGTGCGAGGCCGAACGCCTGCGTGCGGTGGAAAACAACTACCTGATGGAGCGCGCGACCTCCCGGGCCCGCCAGCAGCTGGCGACGCTGGCAGTCAACACCCGGTCGTGATCGCGCGCGCCTCGCGGCGCGTCAGTTCGAGGCAAGGCGCCTGGCCATCGCGAGTGCAGCAGCCAGCGACGAAGCATCCGCCACACCGCTGCCCGCAATATCGAACGCCGTACCGTGGTCCGGGCTGGTGCGGACGAAGGGCAACCCCAGCGTCACATTGACGCCGTGCTCGACCCCCAGGTACTTGACCGGAATCAGCCCATGATCGTGCGTCATCGCGATCACGATGTCGAACTCGCCGGGATGGCCGGGCGCATGCCGCGCCCGCATGAAGACCGTGTCGGGCGCAAACGGGCCGCGTGCATCAATGCCCTCCGCGCGGGCGGCGGCAACGGCTGGCGCGATGATCCTGATCTCTTCATCCCCGAAGAGGCCGCCCTCGCCGGCATGCGGGTTCAATCCCGCCACCGCGATGCGCGGCGCCGTCTGTCCCCAGGCACAGGCGGCGCGATGGGCGATGCGCAGCGTCTCCAACACCGCGTCGAAGGTCACCGCATCGATGGCCGAACGCAGTGACTGGTGGATCGTCACCAGCACGGTGCGCAGCTCATCGTTGGCCAGCATCATCCGCACCGGGGGAGGGGCTTGGCCCGGCTCGCTCGCCAGGGACTGCAGCAGTTCGGTGTGTCCAGGAAACGCGATGCCGGCTGCAGCCAAGGCCTCCTTGTGCACAGGCGCGGTGACGATGGCCGACACCTCTCCACGCCGCGCCAGCATCGCCGCCTGCTCGATGCAGCGCGCCGCGGCCGCGCCCGCCCGGGCGTCGATGGCGCCCCAAGGCGCATCGATCAAATCGATCGGCAACGCCTGCGCCTGAAGCACAGGCAAGGCATGCACCGGAACCTCGGCCACCGCGGGTGCCGCATCGATCTCTGCCACCACCAACCCGCCCCCCGTGAGCTGCACCGCTCGGCGCATGACCGCCACATCGCCCAGCACGAAGCAGGCGCCGGCCTGCGAGGTGCGAAAGAGCTTGGCGATGATCTCCGGCCCGATGCCGCAGGCATCGCCCATCGTGATCGCGATGGGCGCCCTTCCGTGCTTCGAATCGCTCAAATCAGTGGCCTCGGGCTGGGCTTGCCATCGCCGTAGAGATCGGCCAACCTGACCAGGGCACGCGCATCACGCAGGAACAAACGCCCCCCTTCGATGCGGTGCAGGCCGCGCCTTTCGAGCTTGCGCAGCGTCTTGTTGGTATGGACCAGCGACAGCCCCAGACCATCGGCAATGTGCTGCTGGGTCAGCGGAAACGGCACGCCTTCGGCCCCGCCTTGCGGCAGCAGCGCGGCGGCGCGCTTGAACAGCAGGATCAGCAAGGTCGCGATGCGCTCCTCGGCACTGCGCCGACCGACTGACAGCAGGTTGTCGTCGACCAGCGACTCCTCGTGCGCGGCCAACCAGGTGATGTCGAACCCGATGCTCGGCGCCGCGCGATGCAGCGCCCACAGCGCGTCGCGCTGGAAGGTGCACAGGTTCACATCACTGAGCGCTTCGACACCGTGCGGCGACGCGTCGGTCATCTTCTGCTGCACGCCGATGAAGTCGCCAGGCAGCAGAAAATTAAGTATCTGCCGACGTCCGTCGGACAGCGTCTTGAAGCGAAACGCCCAGCCAGCGAAGAGCGTGAACAGCGGCGCGTCGGCCTGGCCTTCCTGGATGATCGATTCACCCGCCTTGACGCTCACCACGCGCTTCTTGAGCGACTGGATCAGCTCCAGATCGCCAGGGGCATACGGCACGAACAAGGGCAATGCGCGCAAGGGGCACTGACTGCAGGGGATGTCGTTCATCGGCCAGCCCGTAGACACGCACACTGACAACGGTATGTCTTTGGACACAACGCCAGCTGCACCGCGTCACTACAGTGACTGCATCGCTCCTTTTCCTTGCGTGTGACCATGTCGCTCAGCACCTCCCCGTTGCGCCGTTTGCTGTATGTCAGTGATCTGGCGCCGGCCATGCCATCGACCGTCGTGGGTCAAATTCTGCGCCAGTCACGCGAACGCAATCGTCGGCTGCAGCTGAGCGGTGCATTGCTCTTCGATGGCGAGCGCTTCTGCCAGTTGCTGGAGGGCGAGCCGGAGACCGCGCAAGCCTTGATGCGCCGCATCGCCCAGGACGCACGGCATTGCCATGTTCACCTGCTGCTCGACAAGCTCGGTGCGGCACCGCGGCTGATGACGCAATGGTGCTGCGGATACGCCGATCACGAAGCGTTCGATGCAATCCGGATCGCGGCAGTGGCGGGTCCGGAGCACTGCACCAGTGAATTCCTCAGGCTGCTTTCCCGTTGCGACCTGTCGAGCTGACCGGTACGCGCTCGCTGCACCCTCATGCCGGGTTGTCGATCTCGATGTGGAGGTGCTCGATGTCGAACACGGTCGCCAGGTGAGCCCCAAGCGCCTGCACGCCATAGCGCTCGCTCGCGTGGTGCCCCACCGCAATGAACGCCGTACCCGTCTCGCGCGCCAGGTGCGCCTGCGGCTCGGATATCTCGCCGGTGATGAAGACGTCAGCGCCCGCAGCGATGGCAGATTCGAAATACGACTGGGCGCCACCCGTGCACCAGGCGACTCGCGCCACGGCGCGACCATCGCCTTCGATCGATGTGGTCGAGCGGCCCGACAGGCGCTCACACCGAGCGCCCAGATCGTCCACCGTGGACGGCACCGAAAGCGTGCCGATGAAGCCCAGCGACTGCTCGCCGAAACGCGCGTCGGCTGTGATGCCCAGACGGGCGCCGAACTGCGCGTTGTTGCCCAGCTCGGCATGCGCGTCGAGCGGCAGGTGGTAGGCATAGAGGCTGATGTCGTGGGCGAGCAGCCGCGCGATGCGCTGCTTCAGCCAGCCGGTGATGCGACCTTCATAGCCCCGCCAGAACAGGCCGTGATGCACCAGCACGGCGTCGGCACGGGCGTCGATCGCTGCGTCGATCAGCGCCCGGCTGGCGGTGACGCCACTGACCAGTCGGCGCACTTCGTCGCGACCTTCGATCTGCAAACCGTTCGGCCCATAATCCTTGAAGCTTGCCGTCTGCAGCAGTGCCGACAGGTACTCATCGATCTCTGAACGGCGGGCCACAGACTCCTCCTCATGCGCAGAACCTGGCTTTTATTCTCCCAGACGGTGACCGTGATGGTCGCGGTGCTGTTTGTCATCGCCACGCTGAAGCCTGAATGGCTGCGGCGCTCGGGCGAATTCGGGTTGCCCGGCGGTATTTCATTGGGCACGCCCGCTGGCAGCACGGTGGTAAGTGCAGAACCCCTTGCGCGCAGCGGTGTCGTCGGCAGCTACAGCGCCGCCGCCAAACGGGCATCGCCGTCGGTGGTCAGCATCACCGCGAGCAAGGCCAGCGCACGCTATCCGCGTTCGGGCGACCCATGGTTCCAGTATTTTTTCTTCGGCGACAAGCAAAGCCGATCGGAAGCGCAGGTCGGTCTGGGCTCAGGCGTCATCGTCTCGGCCGATGGATTCCTGCTCACCAACAACCACGTCATCGAAGGTGCCAGCGACATCGACGTGCAATTGCCGGATGGTCGAAGTGCCTCGGCCACCGTCATCGGCACCGACCCGGAGAGCGATCTCGCGGTGTTGAAAATCACGCTCGACCGCCTGCCGGTGATGACGTTCAGCAAGGCCGACGACCTGGAGGTCGGCGATGTGGTGCTGGCCATCGGCAACCCGTTCGGCGTCGGTCAAACGGTGACGTCGGGCATCGTCAGTGCGCTTGGCCGCGACCAGCTCGGCATCAACACCTTCGAGAACTTCATCCAGACCGATGCGGCCATCAACCCCGGTAATTCCGGAGGTGCGCTGGTTGACGCCAACGGCAACCTGCTGGGCATCAACACCGCCATTTATTCGCGCTCCGGCGGAAACATGGGCATCGGCTTTGCCATTCCCGCCAACACCGCTCGCCAAGTGATGGAGGGTCTGATCAACGAAGGCCAGGTCACGCGGGGATGGATCGGCGTTGAACCCCGCGACCTGACCGCAGAAATCGCCGAAACGCTGAATCTGCCAGTCAAGCAAGGCGTGCTGATCACTGGCGTGCTGCAGAACGGCCCGGCCAGCGCTGGAGGCATGTTGCCCGGTGACGTGGTGGTGAAAGTCGGAGAGCAGCGCGTGCTCAACACGGCGCAGTTGCTGAACGCAGTGGCCTCGCTGCGGCCGCACAGCGTGGCATTGATCAGCGTACAGCGCGCTGAGAAGTCGTTGAGTCTGCAGGTGACGGTCGCGCAGCGGCCGAAGAGCCCTCCGAGAACCCTGCCACATCCGGACATCGACGGCCGCAACGGCGGCTGAGGTTTCACGCCGTTGGCGTGCTTTCCTCGACGGGCGCCTGCGTGTGCTTGATGAAGATGCGCGCGGCCCAGATGCCAACCTCGTACAGGATGCACATCGGAATGGCCAGCGCCAGCTGGGACACGACATCCGGCGGCGTGATGATCGCGGCAATGATGAAGGCCAGCACCACGAAGTAGCTGCGGAATTCCTTCAGCTTTTCGATGCTGACCAACCCCATGCGGGCCAGAACGCACACGACGACAGGCACTTCGAAGGCGGCGCCAAACGCGATGAACATCGTCAGCACGAAGCTGAGATAGGCCTCGATGTCAGGCGCGGCAGTGATACTTTTTGGCGCGAAGCTCTGTATGAACTTGAACACCTGACCAAAAACGAAGAAATAACAGAACGCCACCCCCATCAGGAACAGCAAGGTGCTCGAGATCACCAGCGGCAGCACCAGCTTCTTCTCGTGCGTGTAGAGGCCTGGCGCGACGAACGCCCACATCTGGTACAGCACCACCGGCAAGGCCACCAGGAATGCCGCCATCAGCGTGATCTTCAGAGGCACGACAAACGGCGAGATCACGTTGGTGGCGATCAGCGTAGACCCCTTGGGCAGGTTCGCCACCAGCGGCGCAGCGAGCAGGTCGTACAGGCCCGCGGGGCCGGGCCACAGACACAGCGCGCCAAACACCAGACCCACTGCAATGGAAGCACGAACCAATCGGTCGCGCAACTCGATCAGGTGAGTGACGAAAGGCTGTTCCTTGCCCCCGAGTTCATCAGGGCCTGACGGGTTCGATGCCATGGATCAGGCCGACGAGGACGGCGGCCGAAAACGCGCAACTCGCGCTGCACCCGACTGTGCCTTGCCCCGGATGCCATGGCGTTGCTTGTACCACTGGGGCATCGCACCCCGCTTCAAGCGCCAGCGCTTGTTCGGGTTGCGGTAATCGGGAATCGGGAGCAACAGCGTGTCGTATTGATCGTAATCGTGAGGACGCTCGTCGGTCGACGACTCCTCGCGCTCTTCCCAATTTTTGCTGAGATCGGTGCTGGCTTGATAGATCGCACCCGCTGCGTCTTGTTCGACATTGCGGGCGGCGGTCTCGAAATCGCCTTTCATCTTCTTCAGCTCTTCGAGTTCGATCGATCGGTTGACCTCTGCCTTGACATCGGACACGTAACGCTGCGCCTTGCCCATCAGGTGACCCATCGTGCGGGCGACCCGAGGCAGGCGTTCCGGCCCAATGACCATCAGCGCGACCGCGCCGATCAGCGCGATCTTGTCGAACCCGAAATCGATCACGACTTGGTTTTGGCTTCCACGTCGACAGTGTTGGCGTCAGCCGACTTCTGCGCGGTCACCTGTGCTGTCGGATCGGCAGGGGTACCACCGTCGCGTACGCCATCCTTGAAGCCCTTGACCGCACCGCCGAGGTCGGCGCCTATGTTCTTCAATTTCTTGGTGCCGAAAATCAACACCACGATTACCAACACAACCAGCCAGTGCCAGATGCTGAATGAGCCCATTTTTGATTCTCCTGCGAAAGGACCGCGGATTCTAGGTCAGCCCAATGACCAATCCGCATTGACATACCCGTGGCGCGTGACAGCCGTCACCCTTGCTTCCAGGGCCGGGGACCACCAATCACATGCAGATGCAGGTGATAGACCTCTTGGCCGCCATCGCGGCCAGTGTTGATGATGCTGCGAAATCCGGTGGTCGCACCGTGCTCGCGTGCCAGTTTCGGCGCCAGCAGCAGCATCCGTCCGAGCAGGCGCTCGTGTTCGGGCTGCACGTCGGCGTGCGTGGCAATGTGCTGTTTCGGAATGATCAACAAATGCACGGGTGCCCACGGGTTGATGTCGTGGAACGCCAGCAGGTCCTCGTCCTCGTGAGCCTTGCGGCTCGGGATCTGGCCCGCAACGATTTTGCAGAAGATGCAGTTCGGATCCGCGTTCATGACCAGCGCTACGTTGTTAGGAAGGCAGCGGCATTGCTCGGCTTTCAGCAAAGCTCAGCCAACCACGAATGAAGCGATACAGGTACCAAAGGCCGACCACAAACCACGCCGCCACACCGGGCAACCAGAACAGCAGGAAAAGTGGTGAAGTGAGAGTCAACCAGAGCAAGGTAAACCAGAAGCTGCGGGCTTGCCAGCGGAAGTGACTACGAAAGAACTCATCAGGCAAGTCGGGACGCTTGACGTGATTGATGATCATGGCAACCACAGAGAATGCGCCCGCAGAGAACCACGACAGCAGATGCAACCCGTAAAGAATGTGCGTCAGTGTCCGCAGGCCACCGTGTGGTTTCTCTTCCAAGCCAGGCAACACGACCTCTGTCACTTTTCCTCTCCTTCGCGCAGTTTTAGCTTGCGAGCCGCGAACTCTTCCAATCCTGAGAGCCCTTCGCGGCGCTGCAGTTCCGTCAACACGTCAGCGGGCGTCAATCCGAAGGCGCTGAGCGCCAGCATCGAGTGGAACCACAGATCGGCGACTTCATAGACCACCTGCTTCGGATCGCCGTCCTTGGCGGCCATCACCACCTCGGTGGCTTCCTCACCGATCTTCTTCAGGATCGCATCGGTGCCCTTGTGAAAGAGCCGCGCCACATAGCTTCTCTCGGGGTCGCCCAGCTTGCGGGCTTCGATCACCTCGGCCAGCCGGGCCAGCACGTCCTGGGACAGGTCATTGGACTCTGGCGCGCTCATTTGTAGATGTGCTCCGGGTCTTTCAGGACGGGCTCGACGTCGTGCCAAGCGCCGTCGCGGTATTTCTTGAAAAAGCACGCATGGCGGCCGGTGTGGCAGGCGATGCCCGGGCTGTGCCCGAGCTGCTCCACCTTCATCAGCACCACGTCGTTGTCGCAGTCCAACCGAAGCTCGTGCACCTTCTGGATGTGGCCGGACTCCTCGCCCTTGTGCCACAGCCGGCCGCGCGAGCGGCTCCAGTACACCGCTTCGCCCAGATCGGCAGTGCGTTGCAGGGCCTCTCGGTTCATGAAGGCGAACATCAGGACATCGTTGCTGCCGACCTCCTGCGCGATCACCGGCACCAGCCCTTGAGCGTCCCATTTGACATCGTCGATCCAGCTCATCGGGTCAGTGTAGCAATCGCTACAGTTTCAGCCCCGATGCGTCGGCCCCTCGTGCTGCCGTTCTTCGGCAAACCAGCGCAGCACCGGTATCGTGCCCGGCAGCACCGGCACCACCTCGACCGGCAGGGTCTGCCAAGACATCGTCTGCGCCTCGCGCATCTCGAAGGCGCCCTGCCACGCGTACACCTTGCAGAAGTGCAGCCGCACACGCGCATGCGGGTAATCGACCAGTTCCACCTGCCACGGATGAACCTCGCCGATCACGATGCCGAGCTCCTCGTGCAGTTCGCGGCGCAGCGCGGCTTCGACGCTTTCGCCCGCCTCAAGCTTGCCACCCGGGAATTCCCAATACCCGGCGTAGACCTTGCCCACGGGTCGCGAGGTCATCAGGAAGCGGCCCTCGGCGTCGATCAGGACGCCCACCGCGACATCCACCGGATGGCGCGGTTTGATGGGCTCGACGTCAATCGGCCTGCGCTCCGACTCACTCACCGCGGCTGCCGCCCGCTGTAGTCCTTGGCAAACTGAAAGGCGACACGTCCGGAGCGCGAGCCCCGCTCCAGCGCCCAGACCAGGCTTTCCGACCGCGCGGCCTCGATCGCGGCTTCGCTGACGCCCAAACCGCGCAGCCATTGCGCAACGATGGCCAGGTACTCGTCCTGCGTGAACGGATAGAAACTGATCCACAGACCGAAGCGCTCGCTCAGCGAGATCTTTTCCTCGACCGCTTCGCCTGGATGCACTTCACCGTTCTCCAGGTGCTGATACGTCAGGTTTTCGGCCATGGTCTCGGGCAGCAGGTGGCGGCGGTTGCTGGTGGCGTAGATCAGCACGTTGTCCGAGGCTTGCGACACCGAGCCGTCGAGGATGGACTTCAACGCCTTGTAGCCCGGCTCCCCCGCGTCGAAGCTGAGGTCGTCGCAGTAGACGATGAAGCGTTCAGCCCGCTCGGCCACCAGATCGACGATGTCGGGCAGATCGACCAGATCAGCCTTGTCGACCTCAATCAGCCTCAGGCCTTGCGGTGCGAACTCATTCAGGCAGGCCTTGATCAGCGAGCTCTTGCCGGTGCCGCGTGCGCCGGTCAGCAGCACATTGTTGGCAGCACGGCCGGCCACGAACTGCTCGGTGTTTCGCAGCAGGCGATC
This sequence comes from Burkholderiales bacterium Ga0077547, assembly GCA_001464195.1. GTDB lineage: Bacteria > Pseudomonadota > Gammaproteobacteria > Burkholderiales > Burkholderiaceae_C > PBB1. The sequence goes on along the minus strand of LNEY01000031.1, from coordinate 78,475 downwards.
CTTCTGCGGCTCGACTTCCACCAGGTCGTCGAGGCTGATCTGCGCCACGTGCCGCACCGGCTCCAGCGTGCTGCTCCCCGCGCTGCGGCGACGGTAGCGGTAGGCGATCGAGGCATTCCAGTCGGGTGCCGTGAGCGGATGCGGCAACACCGATTCCAAACGCACCATCAGCGCTTCGGCGCGGGCAATCAGCTGCAACAGTGGTTCGGACGGAGTCGGCATGGGGCGTCTTGCCTGCAGGGCGCGTGAGGGGAAAGCCGGTCAGTGTAGCGAGAGGCCCCCGTCCGATTGACGACTCAAGGCGGCACTTCAACCACCCCGACGCCAGTGAGCGCGTACACGCGGTCGCGTGGCAGCGCCTTGATCGGATGCATGCCGGTGAACTCGCCAAAAGCCGGCAGCACACCGACCTGGTCACCGAACCAGAAGCACGGCAGCCGCAGCCGCTCGCGAGCCCGACCCTGCAAGCTCACGCAGGGGTGCAGATGCCCGGCCAGCACATAGCCATCGGCTTGTGCATTCGGGTGGTGGCACAGCGCCCACGGGCCCACACACAAGGGCTCGTCAACCACCTCGAAACCGAGTGCTGCAGGAGGGTCTCCAGCATGATCATCGTGGTTGCCGCGCACCAAGGTCAGGTCCAGGTCGCGGTGGCAATCACGCCACTGCGCGAGGGCTGCCTGCGTCGCGGCCGAATGGGCGTGGGCTGAATGCAGCAGATCGCCGAGAAACACAATGCGGCGGACGTCCAGGCGTGCGATCAGCGCGCTCAGTGCGGCCAGGTTGTCGGCGGTGCTGCCTTGCGGCACCGGCACACCCTGTCGCCGAAACGACACCGCCTTGCCCAGGTGCGCGTCGGCGATCAGCAGCCACTGCCGCTCGGCGAGATAAGCCGCTTTTTCGGGCAGCAGCATCAGCGCCTCGCCCGCTACTGAAATCGTCAGCATGCCGCGTGCCTCGGCGCGAATGGCGCCGGAATCAAGCCGCGATCAGGCCCAGCGCCGCATCGAGGTGTTCGGTCGGCAGGCGCTTGAAGCCCGAGCGGGCGTAGCGCTGCAGGCGACCCACCGCAAACGCCGTCAGAACCGACGCCCGCGCGTTGGCGTCGGCCGAGGCGGTGAGCGAACCCGCGTCATCGCCTGCCACGCGCAGGCTCTGGCGCAGTTGCGACTCGATGCGGTCGAAGAACTGATTCATCCGCGCGACCAGCCTGTCGTGCTCGAACACCAGCGCATCGCCCACCATCACGCGGGTCATGCCCGGATTCTTTTCGCCGAACTGAAGCAGCAGCGTGATCACCTTCGCGGCCTGTTGCAGGCCAGAGGGCTCGCGCTCGGTGATCTGATTGATGAGCGTGAACACGCTGCTTTCGATGAACTCGATCAGTCCTTCGAACATCTGCGCCTTGCTGGCGAAATGCCGATACAGCGCAGCTTCACTGACGTTGAGGCGCGCCGCCAGCGCCGCCGTAGTGACCCGCTCAGCGCCTGGTTGTTCGAGCATGCCGGCCAGCGTTTGCAGGATCTGCGCGCGGCGTTCGCCAGGCTTGGGGCGCTTGCGGACGGTGTCCGGGTGCTGAACCTCAGCGGGGTCGCTGGCGCCGTCGCTGTCCAGGGTGTCGTCGTCGGGGCGATTCATCATTGCGCGGGCACCACTGGAAGGGCGCTACAGCGTCAACAAACCCTGCAGCGAAATGATTCTGGCACACACGTAGGCGGGCCGGCGGCAAGGGTGAACACTGACGGTTGCGCCTGATTCCAGAGAGTAGCCCGGTCGACGCCGCGAGGGAAGATAGCGCTGCATCCAGACGGTACGCATGCCCACACTTCGCGCAGCGCGCTGGTGCTCCAGCGTGTCCTCGACCAGCGTGCAACGGTGCGTCGGCACCTTCAAACGCGCCGCGATGTGGCGGAACATCCGCGCATCGGGCTTGGGGCGATGGTGACCAAACATCGTCATGTCCTCGATGCTGATCACGCCGTCGAAGCAGTTCGCCAGCCGCAGCGTGTTCAACACCCGCAGCGCATAGGCACGCGGCGCGTTGGTCAGGATCAGCTTGCGCCCGGGCAGTCGGCGCAGTGCCGCGCGGTCGTGGGCGCTGGTGCGCAGGCGCGCCTCCAGGCCTGGCAACCGGTGCGTCGTTTCGAGGAAGTGCGCGGCCTTCACCCCGTGATGGCGCACCAGCCCGAGCATCGTCGCGCCGTAGTGCAGCCAGTAATGCTGTCGCAGCGAACCCGCCTCGGCATGAGGCAAGCCAAGGTGATCGACGATGTACTGCGTCATCGCCTCGTTGGTCGGGCCGAACGACGCGTGACTGGCGTCGTGCAGCGTGTTGTCCAGATCGAACAACCACACCCGACGTGGCGTTGACATCAGTGGGAGCGGATCATCGTGCCGTAGGCCTGCTCGGTGAGCACTTCCAGCAGCATCGCGTGGGGCACCCGGCCGTCGATGATGTGCACCGTGTTGACACCGTTCTTGGCGGCGTCGAGCGCGCTGGCGATCTTGGGCAGCATGCCGCCTGAGATCGTGCCGTCGGCGAACAGCTCGTCGATCTCGCGCGCCGTCAGGTTGGTCAGCAATTTGCCGTTCTTGTCCAGCACACCAGGGATGTTGGTCAGCATGATCAGCTTCTCGGCCTTCAGCACCTCGGCCAGTTTGCCGGCGACCACGTCGGCATTGATGTTGTAGTTCTCGTTGTTGGCGCCAAAGCCCAGCGGCGAGATCACCGGGATGAACTGGTCGTCCTGCAGCGCCTTGACCACGCTCGGGTCGATCGACTCGATCTCGCCGACCTGACCCACATCGTGCTCCTTGTTCGGGTCTTTCAGATCGAGCATGCGCAGCTTGCGCGCGCGAATCAGGCCACCGTCGCGCCCGGTCAACCCGACCGCCTTGCCGCCAGCCACATTGATCAGGCCGACGATGTCCTGCTGCACCTGGCCGGCCAGCACCCATTCGACGACTTCCATCGTCTCGTCGTCGGTCACCCGCATGCCCTGGATGAAGGTGCCCTTCTTGCCGATCTTGGCCAGCGCCTCCTCGATCTGCGGCCCGCCACCGTGCACCACCACCGGGTTCAGACCGACCAGCTTGAGCAGCACCACGTCCTCGGCAAAGTCCTGCTGCAGGGCCGGATCGGTCATCGCGTTGCCGCCGTACTTGATGACGATGGTCTTGCCGTGAAACTTGCGGATGTAGGGCAAGGCCTGGGCCAGGATTTCGGCCTTGTCGCGCGCGGCAATGTGCGACAGATCGACTGTTGGCGATGTGCTGCCTGCGACGGGGACGGGCGTGGGAAGGTTCATCGATCGGCTTTCGGTGGGGACAGGCAGGAGAGCGGGACGTCAAAAATTGTAGGGGCCATGCGCGCGGCGGCGGCCGGCCGATGCCGGCAGACCCCATGACAGGGTTGCAACGCAGCAAACGGGCAAAGATAAGGGGGAACCCTGGCCGAATTGCAGGCTTACGCTGCGACGCAGCATTTCTAGACTGGGCGCTTCTTTCCAGGAGTACCCGCGATGGCAGTACATGATGATCTGGTGGTTCACATGCACCGCGTGCAGACTGGCGAACGAGACCTCCGGGATCTCGGCATGCTCTGGCAGATGATCGAGTCGAGCGCGGCGATCAGCTGCCCCGATGAAGTCGCACCGATCCTGCCCACCCTGATCCAGACGCGCGAACGCTTCAACGAACTGCAGCAGCGCCTGATCGCCCGCATGGTCGACGAGCAGAAGGCCGCACTCGGCGACGAGCTGATGGCCCAGGCGCAGTGCGCGATCGACATCCTGGTGCGCAACCTCTACGAACGCACGGCCGACGTCGGCTTCCTTGCGACCGATGACGTGGTGGTGGCCTTCTGCAGCGGCGACGCCGACTACCAGCAGGCGAATCGCGTGGCCATGGTGCAACGGCTGCGCGACTACCAGGCCAAGTACACCGTGTACGACGACATCGTGCTGCTGTCGCCGACTGGCGAGGTGCTGGTGCGCATGGACACCACCGCGACGATGGCGCGCAGCAGCGACTCCATCGTGGCCGAGGCGTTGCGGGCACCGGCCTACGTCGAGCGCTTTCGACCCAGCGACCTGGGCACTGCGGACACACCCGACCTGCTTTACGCCCATCGCATTGCCACCACCGCGGGTGTGAACGTCGGCGTGCTGGTGCTGCGCTTTCGGTTCATCGACGAAATGCAGCGCATCTTCCACAGTGGTGAAGGTCAAGTGCCTGCGGAAGTCGCTCTGGTGTTGATCGACGCGACCGGACGTGTCATCGCGACCAACGATGAAGGGCATGTGCCAACCTCGGTGACGCTGCGACCGGTGGTCAACGGACAGGTCGTGCGCACCTCGTTCGCCGGACGGGATTACCTGACCGTGGCCTGCGCCAGCCCGGGCTACCAAGGCTATCCAGGGCCCGCGTGGCGGGCACAGGCCATGGTCTCGCTGCTGACCGCATTCCGGCACCGTGACGGCGCAGCGGCGATTCCCGACAGCATCCTGCTCGACAGCCCGGAGCTGATCGCCATCGACAGCGAGACGCAACGCATCAACCGCGATCTGCGCACCGCCGTGTGGAACGGCCGCCTGATGGCCGGGACACAGAGCGACAAGCAGGGGCAGTTGAAGGCCGTGCTGACCCAAGTCAGCGTGGCCGGTATGCGCACCCGTGCACGGGTGGACTTGGCCATCAAGGACCTCTATGGCACCTCGATCAATCGAATGCAGATGCGTGCCGAGCAGTTGGCGACGCTGGCCACCGACCTGATCGACCGCAATCTCTACGAGCGCGCCAATGACTGCCGCTGGTGGGCGTTGTCACCCGCCTTGCAGCGGGCCCTGAGCGCGCCGGATGACGGCACCCAGACGCAGGCGCTGAATGGCCTGCTCGATCATGTGAACGGGCTGTACACCGTCTACAGCCGCTTGATCGCCTTCGACACTCGGGGGGTGATTCGCGGCGTCTCGCGGGCTGCCGACGCACCGGGCCTGGTCGGCAGTGCCATCGATCCGCGCTGGGCCGCGGCAGCACACGCCTTGCACAACTCTCAGCAGTACGCGGTCAGCGCGTTCGAAGCCACGGACACCCATGCCGAAGGTCCGACCTATGTGTTCCTGTCCGCCGTTCGGGATGCTGACCACGGCAACCGGTTGCTCGGCGGCCTGGCCATCGTGTTCAACGCGGCGCGTGAATTCACCAACATGCTGGAGGAGATCGTCGGTGAGCGCACCGGCTTCGCGGCGTTCGTCGAGGACTCCGGCACGGTGATCGCATCGAGCCAGCCTACCGGCGTGGGCCGCTCGGTGATCGAGGTGCCGAGCGGACTCGGCATCGTCGAGCATGACGGCGCGCACTACGCCTGCGCCCGCGTGCGGGCCACCGGCTACCGCGAGTTCAAGACCAGCGACGGCTATGACAACCGCTTGAGCGCCGTGGTCGCACTCAGACTCGGTGCGGTCGAACGCCGGCGGCTGGACCTGTCGGACCAGACCCTGATTCAGACCCCCGTGGCGGACCGTGGCCAGGCATTGGAGGTGGCGGTGTTCCAGGTCGGCGCAATGCGCTACGCACTGCCGGCCTCGGCGCTGATCGATGCGGTGGCGAAGTCCGAGATCGTTCGCACACCCCATTCAAACCCGGCGATGCTGGGCCTGGTGGATGCACGTGGGCCGGCGGGGTACCCGATGGTGCCCGTGATCTGCGCCCGCCAGCAGTTTGGCGTGCTCTACAAACCGCGACTCACCGACGGTGTGGTGCTGGTGCTGCGCCGTCCGGATCGGCCCGAGCTGCCGCTGATGGGCCTGCGTGTGGACGATCTGCTGGCCGTGGCCGACATCGATCGCCGCCATCTGCAGGAGTCGCCGCGCGGATTTCAGTCTTTTGCACCCTGGGTGCGCGGGCTGCTGACGATGCAGGTGAACACCAACCACGGCAAGGAGCCGGTGCTGGTGCAGTGGATGGACGTGGATTGGCTCACCTCGCTGGTTCAGCCCGCCGGCGCCGCGACGGAGCCGAGCGCACTGCTCAGCTCGGCCCTGGTGACCGTGCGCTGAATCGCACTGTGCCGGTTGCGGCCAGCAGCGCCGCCTCGGGTTCAGTAGGTACGCCCGCCCTTGAACTGCGCATGCGAGCGTCGCGCCAGCGTCGCGCCTTTGGCCATCGCGGCAAACGAGGCGCCGGCATGCGCATGGCAGATTGCCAAACCCAGCGCATCGGCCGCGTCCTTGCTGGGCAGCCCGGGCAGCTGCAGCAGCCGCATCACCATCTCCTGCACCTGTTCCTTGCGGGCATGGCCGTGACCGACGATGGCCTTCTTCATCTGCAAGGCGGTGTATTCCGACACGTCGAGACCGCCCGTCACCAACCCGGTGATCGCCGCCCCACGGGCCTGGCCCAGCAGCAGCGTCGACTGCGGATTGACATTGACAAACACGATCTCGACGGCTGCGCAGCTCGGCTGGTAGCGGGTGGTGACCTCGCGCACGCCGTCGAAAATGATCTTCAGCCGCGCTGGCAATTCGCCGATCGCCACCGCATCGGTCTTGATCGTGCCGCTGGCGATGTAGTGCAGCTTCGAGCCTTCGGATTCGATGATGCCGAAGCCGGTCACCCTGAGGCCGGGGTCGATGCCGAGGATTCTCATGGTGCCATCTTGAGGGCGCGGGCTCGCCAGGATTCGCTTCTGCGAAGGGCCTTTGCAATTGCGGTGCAGCGCGTCGGGTCCCGCCCCGACAGGCGGGTAACTTTCATTTGCTGGCCCAAATGAAAGTCACCAAAGCAAAGGGCCTGAACACCAGCCATTTGGTGGCCACGCTTCGGATAAAGGCGAACGGCAACGGCTCTGGCACAAGAACTCCTACCGATGACCTCGACAGGGTCGAGGCGTAGCGATTCCGCATGTTTGAACCTGAGCCAGGTCACCACTGAAGTAGTCCGGTTCATGTTCTCGAGCCAGAGCCTGTGAAGTAGGCGTGTAGCCGAAGCGAGCAGGCCAAATGGCTGGTGTTCAGGGCCTCTTTTGGGTTACTTTTTCTGGCCCCGCAGAAAAAGTGACTCGCCCGCCGGGGCGAATTCCCGGCGCGCTGCCTCGCCAAGCAAAGAGCAAGGTCAGTGCCGAAAGTGCCTCACCCCAGTCAGCACCATTGCAATCCCCCGCTCATCCGCGGCCGCAATCACCTCATCATCCCGCACCGACCCGCCGGGTTGAATCACGGACGAAGCGCCCGCTTCGCACACCACATCAAGCCCATCGCGGAACGGGAAGAACGCGTCGCTGGCGACTGCGGAACCGGCCAGGGTCAGGCTGGCGTTGGCAGCCTTGATGCTCGCGATGCGCGCCGAATCGATGCGGCTCATCTGGCCGGCGCCGACGCCCAGCGTCATGCCGCCACCGCAGAACACGATCGCGTTGCTCTTCACGTACTTGGCCACCTTCCAGGCGAACAGCAGATCGCGCCATTGGGCTTCGGTCGGTTGCAGCTTCGTGACGACCTTCAACTCGCTGCGGGTGATCTCGCGGTTGTCGGCACTCTGGATCAACAGCCCCGAGCCGATGCGCTTGATGTCTTGCAGGTTGCGCCCGCGTGACCAGGCGGTGGCGCCGTTGCGATCGACGCCCGAGAGCGGGATCTGCAACACCCGCATGTTGGTCTTGCCGGCCAGCACTGCCAGCGCATCGGGCGTGTACGACGGCGCGATCAGCACCTCGACGAACTGCGTCGTGACGCGCTTGGCGGCGTCGGCATCGACCTCGACATTGAACGCGATGATGCCGCCAAAGGCCGAGGTCGGGTCGGTCTTGAAGGCCTGCGCGTAGGCCTCACCCGCGCTGGCGCCGACCGCGACACCGCATGGGTTGGCATGCTTGACGATCACGCAGGCCGCCGGCGCATCGTCGGGGCCGAATGACTTGACGCATTCCCACGCCGCGTCGGCGTCAGCGATGTTGTTGTACGACAGCTCCTTGCCCTGCAGCTGCGTCGCAGTCACCAGCGAGCCTGGCGCCGGATGCAGGTCGCGGTAGAACGCCGCGTTCTGATGCGGGTTCTCGCCATAGCGCAGGTCCTGCAGCTTGACGAAGCGGCCATTGCTCTGCGCCGGGTACTCCGCACGGGTCGGCTCACCGCTGTCGGTCAGCGTCAGCGACGAGAGGTGATCGCTGATCGCCGCGTCGTAGTTTGAGATGCGGTTGAAGGCCGCCACGGCCAGCGCGAAGCGCGTGGCGCGCTGCACCGCGCCATGGGCCTGCAGCTCGGCCAGCACGCCGGCGTACTGCGAGGCATCGGTGAGCACCGCCACGTGTTCCCAGTTCTTCGCCGCACTGCGCACCATCGCCGGACCGCCGATGTCGATGTTCTCGATCGCATCTTCCAGCGTGCAACCGGGCTTTGCGACCGTGGCTTCGAACGGGTACAGGTTGACGATCAGCAGATCAATGGTGTCGATCTGGTGCGTGGTCAGCGCCGCGCGGTGCTCGGGCAGGTCGCGGCGCGCGAGCAGGCCACCGTGGATCTTCGGATGCAGGGTCTTGACGCGACCGTCAAGCATCTCCGGGAAGCCGGTGTGGTCGGCCACCTCGGTGACCGGCAGACCGGCATCGGCCAGCAGCTTGGCAGTGCCACCGGTGGACAGCAGCCGGATGCCCAGCGCGTGCAGGCCGCGCGCGAGTTCGAGAACGCCGGTCTTGGCGGATACGGAAATCAGTGCGTGCATGGATCGGTCTCGGGTACGGCAGGGTTCACTTGATCAGCTTGTGTTCAACCAGCTTGCGGCGCAAGGTGTTGCGGTTGATGCCCAGCCACTCGGCGGCGCGGCTCTGGTTCTGGTCGGCGTGCTTCATCACGACGTCGAGCAGGGGGCGTTCGACCATCTTCAGCATCATGTCGTACATCGCCGCTGGCTCGACGCCGTTCAAGTCTCTGAAGTAAACCTCCAGCCCGTCACGGATGCATTCTTCGATCTGCTTCTTGTTGCTCATGCGCTCAAACGGATGAAAGGCTGGTTGGCGGCAGCGGCAGGCCACAGCGTGTGGGTGTCGGCGAGTGCGTCGAACCAGTCACTGACCGCGCGCACCTGGGTGTCGCAGGTTTCGAGCTGGTTCATCTCGCTGCGAAACGCTTCTCCGCCCGGCAAGGCCTTCACGGCCCAGCCGATGTGCTTGCGCGCGGTTCGTACACCGGCGAACTCGCCGTAGAGGCTGTAGTGGTCGTGCAGATGCTCCAGCAGCCAGCGCTTGGCCTGCAGCACCTCGGGCGCCGGCAGGTGCTCGCCGGTGGCGAGAAAGTGCGCGATCTCGTGGAAGATCCAAGGCCGCCCCTGGGCTGCGCGACCGATCATCAGCGCGTCGGCACCGGTGCGGCGCAACACCTCACGCGCTTTCTCCGGGCTGTCGATGTCGCCGTTGGCCACCACCGGGATGCGCAGCGCGGCCTTGACCGCGGCGACGGTGTCGTATTCGGCGTCACCCTTGTAACCCTGCTCGCGGGTGCGGCCGTGCACCGTCACCATCGCGATGCCGGCAGATTCGGCGTCGCGAGCAATCGACAACGCATTGCGCTCGGCATGGCACCAGCCCGTGCGCATCTTCAGGGTCACCGGCACGCGGTGCGGCTCGCAGGCGGACACCACGGCCGCGATGATGCGCAGCGCCAGCGGCTCGTCCTGCATCAGGGCGGAGCCGGCCCAGGTGTTGCACACCTTTTTCACCGGGCAGCCCATGTTGATGTCGATGATCTGCGCGCCGCGATCGATGTTGTAGGCGGCGGCCTCGGCCATCATCTGCGGGTCGGTACCCGCGATCTGCACTGAAATCGGCGCCACCTCGCCATCGTGGTTGGCACGGCGGCTGGTCTTCAGGCTGTTCCACAGCTCACGGCGGGACGTCACCATCTCGCTGACGGCGTATCCGGCACCCAGACGCTTGCACAGCTGACGGAAGGGCCGGTCGGTGACCCCTGCCATCGGTGCGACAAACAGGCCGTTTGTCAACTCGATGTGGCCGATTTTCATGCGTGGGGCGGGCCGGTCTGCTCAAAAAGGAGGCAGAGTATAGCTGTGCATCCCGGCGGACAGACACGGTTTTTCGCCTCTCGATAATCCATTCGATGCACGCTTGGATCGAGTCTTTGCTGGCCACGCTGATGGCGGCGCTGGCACTGCCCAAGTTTGGCTTGAGCACGGTGTTCGTTGTCGCCTTCATCTCGGCCACGTTGCTGCCGCTGGGTTCAGAGCCCGCCGTGTTCGGTCTGGTGAAGCTGAACCCGGATCTGTTCTGGCCCGCGGTGCTGGTGGCCACGGCTGGCAACACCTTGGGCGGCGCCGTCTCCTGGTGGATGGGCCTGGGCGCCGGGCGCGCGTTCCATGCGGTGGCGCAGCGACGCAAGGCGCACGCAAGCACGAGGGCAGACGCCAAACCGGCGCCTGAGTCGCCGGCCCATCAACGCGCCTCGCGCTGGCTGAAGCGCTATGGCGCCAAGGCCTGCCTGCTGTCGTGGCTGCCAGTGGTCGGCGATCCGCTGTGTGCGGTGGCCGGCTGGCTAAAACTGCCCTTCTGGCCATGCCTGCTGTACATGGCGATCGGCAAGTTCGCCCGCTACGTGACGATGACGGTGGCCTTGCTGTGGTTCTTTCCAGGCGGCGCCTGATCTTGGGGCGGCCAGGTCAGGGTCTTGGTGTACGACGCTTCGGCGTGACCGCTGCCGGCGCTGTGGCGCCACGCGAGGCCGGCTTCTTGCGCACGGTTGCGCGCGACTTCGGCGTCAACGCCGCCACCTCGGCGCGCAACTGCTCGATCTGCGCGGTCAGGGCGCGGATGTCGTTGGCGTGCGGCACCCCCAGGCTCGCCAGCGCCTTCGCCACACGCTGCTCGAAGATGGTTTCCAGCCGATCCCACTGACCGGTGGCCTTGGCTGACACCTCCTCGACTTTCTGACCCACCTCGGCCAGCCGATCGCTGAGCTGGGCGGACATCGTGCCGAGCTTTTCTTCTGCGACCGTCTGCGTCTTGCGCTGCAGCGTCACGCCTTCCTGCACCAGCGCCTCGAACACCCGGCCGCCTTCTTCCTGAGCCTTCGAGAACGCGCCCAGGCCCGCCAGCCAGATCTGCTGTGCCGACTCCTTGACGTGACCTGCCAAGGCGCCGTCGAACAGCGCAGCAGCCGATTCCAGCGGCGAGGACGAGGCAGCAGGGGCTTTCTTGACCATGGCGTGCTCCTTGAAAGTGGGCCATCGCCGGAACGGCGCGATCAAGCCGCACTGTAGGGCAAGGCGGTACCGGGCGGCGTCTCCTGCCGCAAGGCCCGCTGTGCCGGCCACTCGAGGCGCATCGGTGACAATCTTCGCCGTATGTATGCACTCTATGAAGACGCCGGAAAATTCCACGCCGGACGCGTGATGTCCGAAGCGGACAGCTCGCTGCAGATCGAGTTGGACTCGGGCAAGCGCGTCAAGGTGAAGGCGGCCAGCGTTCTGCTGAAATTCGAAAAACCCCAACCCGCCGAGCTGATCGCCGAGGCGCAGGCGCTGGCCCGCGACATCGACCTGGACCTGGCCTGGGAATTCGCGCCCGAGCAGGAGTTCGGATTCGCCGATCTGGCCCGCGATTACTTCGACGCCAAGGCCAGCTTGACCCATCAGGCTGCTGCGTTGTTCAAGCTGTTCGAGGCGCCGCACTACTTCCGCCGTCTGGGCAAAGGCCATTTCAAGAAGGCCCCGGAAGAGATCGTCAAGGCCGCGCTGCTGGGCATCGAGCGCAAGAAGCAGCAGTTGGCCCAGATCGACGCCTGGGCCGCCGAGCTGGCTGCGGGCGACTGCCCGGCACCGGTGCGCGAGCAGCTCTACAAGATCCTGTTCAGGCCCGACAAGAATGGACCTGAATACAAGGCCGTGGTCGAGGCCGCGAAGCGCGCGCAAAAGCCGCCGCTCGACCTGCTGACGGCCGCAGGGGCCATCGACTCACCGTACCAGTTCCACTGGAAGCGCTTTCTGTTCGAACACTTCCCGAAGGGCACCGGCTTCCCTGCGCTGGTGGCACCCGCGGTGAAGGAGACGCTGCCATTGGCAGCGGTGCAAGCGTTCTCGATCGACGACTCGCAGACCACCGAGATCGACGATGCGCTGTCGGTGCAGGGTCTGGGCAGCGGCACGGTGGTCTTCGGGGTGCACATCGCTGCGCCGGGACTGGCCATCGCACCTGACAGCCCCATCGACAAGGCCGCGCGCGACCGCTACTCGACCGTCTACATGCCCGGCCACAAGCTCACGATGTTGCCCGACGAGGTGGTTCAGGCTTACACGCTGATGGCCGGGCGCGAGTGCCCGGCGGTGTCGCTGTACGTGACGCTCAACGAGGCGACGCTAGAGATCGACAAGACCGAAACGCGGATCGACCGCGTGCCGATCGCCGCCAACCTGCGGCATGACCAGCTCGATGGCGTGATCACCGAGGCGTCGCTGAACGGCGAGGCCCCCGCCGACTACGCCTTCGCTGCCGAACTGGCCTTTGCGCATCGGCTGGCGCGGCACCTGAAGGCGGCCCGTGAGGTGGTGCGCGGCAAACCGGAGAACTTCAACCGCCCCGACTACAACTTCCGGCTGGAAGGCAAGACCGGCGACGAGCCGCGCGGCGACGAGCAGGTGGTCATCAGCACACGCGCTCGGGGCTCAGCGCTGGATCTGATCGTCGCCGAGGCGATGATCCTGGCCAACAGCACCTGGGGCGGCTGGATCGCCGAACTCGGTGTGCCGGGCATCTACCGCAGCCAGCTCAGCATGGCCCCGGGTGTCAAGGTGCGCATGGGCACCAAGCCGGCACCGCACGCCGGCATGGGCGTGGCGCAGTACACCTGGGCCACGTCGCCGCTGCGTCGCTATGTCGACCTGGTCAATCAGTGGCAGATCATTGCCTGCGCTCGCCAGGGGCGCACCGCGGCGCTGGTGGCGCCGTTCAGGCACAAGGACACCGCGCTGTTCGCGATCATCTCCGGCTTCGATGCGGCCTACAGCGCCTACAACGGCTTTCAGTCAGCGATCGAGCGCTACTGGACACTCAAGTACCTGGCACAGGAACACCTCACCGAGCTGGACGCAGCGGTGATGAAGGACGGACTCGTGCGCGCTGACGTGCTCCCGCTGGTGTTCCGCGCGCTCGGCGCCGAATCGCTGCCGCGCAACGCGCGTGTGCGGGTCCGAATCACCGGCAGCGATCTGCTGACGCTGGACCTGCACGCGAACGTGATCGCACGCATCGACGACCCGGCCTCGCCCGCCGACGACGCCCCCGAGCTCGACGACCCCGCTGACGGCAGCGCGGACAGCGCCGGCCCCTTGACGCTGGCCATCGACATGCAGGACGCAGCGCTGGACGGCGCCGCCGCGGCAGCGGCCGAAACGTCCTGAACCGCCGCTGACGTCAAACAGACGATGCTGGTCAAGCTGTCGGCCCTGCAGATCGCGCTGATCGTCTCGGCCGCAGTCCATGGCGTGCTGCTGTCGGTGCGTTTTGTCTCGCCCGAAAGCTTCAACCGGATCTTCGAGGACACCCCGCTCGAGGTGGTGCTGGTCAACTCGCGCACGGCGACGGCACCGGATCAAGCCCAGGCGATCGCACAAGCCACGCTGGCTGGCGGCGGAGAAGCAGAACGTGGCCGAGCCACCTCGCCGTTGCTGCCGTCGCCGCAACCTGAGGTCGGCGATGCGCAGGAAGATTCTCGCAAGCAGATCGAGCAGCTTCAGGAAACCCAACAGCAGCTGTTGACCCAGGTCAGGCGGGAGCTGGCCGCGATGCCGGCACCTCTTGATCGCGAGGACGAAGGCTCGCCCGAAGAGCGTGCGCAAGAGGACCAGCGCCGCCGCCTCGTGCAGCTGCTGGCCGAGATCGAGAAGCGCGTCAACGAGACGAATGCCCGCCCGAAGAAGCGATACATCAGCCCAGCCACCAAAGAAGCCGCGTACGCGCAGTACTACGACCAGCTGCGCCGCAAGATCGAAGACCGGGGCACCCGCAACTTCCCCGAGCAGGGCGGGCAGAAACTGTATGGCGAGCTCACGATGAACGTGACGATCGATGCCACCGGCCACGTGGTGGACACCGAGATCGTGCGTGCCTCCAGCTCGCGCGTGCTGGACCGGCAGGCGATCGCGATCGTGCAAGCCGCTGCACCGTTCGGCCCGTTCAACGCGAAGATGCGTGCGCAGGCAGATCAGCTGGTCGTCACCTCGCGCTTCCGCTTCACACGAGAGGACAGCCTGGAGGCCACCACGCTCGGGCCCGCTCCATGAGCCTGTCGACATCCACCGACCATTACCTGGTCGCCGGCAACCCGGTCGCGCACAGCCAGTCGCCGTTCATCCATGCGATGTTCGCGCAGGCCACGGGGCAGGTGCTGCGCTATGGCCGGCTGCTGTGCCCGATCGATGGCGAGGGTGGATTTGCCCGGCAAGTGCGGGCGTTTGCTGCATCCACCGGCGGTGAGGTCGGCGAGTTTGATCTGGCGCCTTCGGGAACGGTCAGCGGACCGGCGCGCGGCTGCAATATCACCGTGCCGTTCAAGTTCGAAGCCTTTCAGCTCGCCAGCCGGCATACCGAGCGCGCTCTGCTGGCGCAGGCGGCCAACGTGTTGAGTTTCGAGCCAGAGGACCGAGGCGGCTGGCTGGCCGACAACACCGACGGCGCCGGCCTGGTGCGCGACATCGAGCACAACGCGGCCGTGCCTCTGCCAGGGCAGCGCGTGCTGCTGATCGGCGCTGGCGGGGCCGCGGCCGGCGCGCTGGGCCCCCTGATCGCTGCGCGGCCGGCCGCCATCGTGGTGTGCAACCGCACCGTGGAGAAAGCACGCACCTTGATCGCCAGACATGGAGATTGGGCCGCGTCGCATGGCGTCGCGCTGAGCCTGGCTCCACTGGAGCAGCCTGGTATCGGTTTCGACATCGTCGTCAATGCCAGCGCGAGCAGTTTGCAGGCCAGCGCACCGCCCGTGCCCGCCAGCGTCCTGCGCGCGGGCAGCTTGGCCCTCGACATGATGTACGGCGCAGCTGCGCACCCCTACCTCGCCTGGGCCGAGTCGCACGGCGCGCGGGCCTGCGACGGGCTGGGCATGTTGGTCGAGCAGGCGGCTGAAGCCTTTTCCCTGTGGCGGGGGGTGCGGCCCGAGACCGCGCCGGTGCTGACCGCCTTGCGGCAGCGGCTGGCCGGTGCCGGAGCGGTGCGTCCGGCGCCATGAAGAGCGGTGCTTCATCGCTGCTGCGCTTCATCGTGCTGTTGGTGATCTGCACGCTGGCGCTGCAACTGGTGTTCGCGGCGCGCATCGCGCTGATGCGATACATCGACCCGCAGTCGACCAGCTTCCAGCGCTCTGAAATCTGGCGGCTGCTGGTCGAGAAGTACCGCATCGACTGGAGCCAACAGTGGGTGCCTGGCACCCAGATTTCGCCTCACCTGAAGCGAGCGGTGATCGCTTCTGAAGATGCAGGCTTCGTCGAACACAGCGGTGTCGAATGGGATGCGCTGGAGAAAGCCTGGGAGCGCAACCAGAAGGCCGAGGCGCGCGTCGCGAAGATCAACGAGCGCATCGAGCGGCAGGCTGCGAAGCTCAAAGCGGCGCCTCAGAACAAGCCAGCGGTCGAACCGAAGATCGTCGGGGGTTCGACGATCACGCAGCAATTGGCGAAGAACCTGTTCCTCGCAGGGGAACGCAACCTGCCGCGCAAGGCGCAGGAGTTCATCATCACCTTCATGCTGGAGGCGATGATGGACAAAGGCCGCATTCTCGAGATCTACCTGAACAACGTCGAGTGGGGCGAAGGCCTGTTCGGTGCCGAGGCAGCGGCTCGACATTACTTTCGCGTCCCCGCTGCGCAGCTTTCGCCGATGGCGGCTGCGCGGCTGGCGGTGATGCTGCCCGCGCCCAAGCGCTTTGAAAAGCGGCCCAACTCGCCGTATGTGGCCTCGCGGGCGGGTACGGTCGCCGCACGCATGGGTGCGGTCGAATTGCCCTGATCGGATTTGACAAGACATGGTTTCTGCACTGACAGCCGAAATTGCCGCTGCCGCCGCGCGGCTGGTGGTCGAGGAAGGCATGGAGTACGGGCCGGCCAAGCAGCGCGCTGCGCGCGCGCTGGGCAAGCACAGCACGCGATCGGTGGAGATGCCCGACAACACCGCCATCGAAGAAGAGATTCGAGCCTACCTGGCGCTGTTTTGCGCCGATACCCAACCCGCCGAACTCGCCGCGCTGCGCGAGGTGGCAGCACACTGGATGGAGCGGCTGGCCGAATTCCGGCCCCACCTGACCGGTGCAGTCTGGCGCGGCACGGCCACCCGCCTGTCCAGCGTCCACCTGCAGCTGTTCTGCGACGACCCGAAGAGCGCCGAGATCGCGATGCTGAACCGGGGCATCGATTTCGACATCGGCAGCATCAACGGTCCGCGCGGCCTGCCGGTCGATCTGCTCAGCATCAGCAGCCCGAGTCGCGCGCTGGGCGAGACGGTGACGGTGTTCCTGACGGTGCTCGACCACGACGATCTGCGCGGCGGGCTCAAGCCCGACGCCAGCGGCCAAACCCAGCGCGGCGATCTGATGGCGCTGCGCCGCTTGATGGAAGCTTCGACATGAAACGACGTACCTGGGTGCTGGGGGGAGCTGCCATCGCAGCCGGTGCGGCGGGTGCGGGCCTGTCCTGGCAGCGGACCCGGCTCACCGCCGGTGCTGACGAACTGGGCCCCGACTTCTGGTCGCAGCGCTTCGAGCGGCCTGAGGGTGGCGAACTGGCGCTCGACAGTCTGCGCAGCGCCCGGCTGCTGCTGAATTTCTGGGCGACGTGGTGCCCGCCCTGCATCAAGGAAATGCCGCTGCTCGACAGTTTTCACCGCCAGCATCAGGCGGCCGGTTGGCAGGTGCTGGGCTTGGCGATCGACAGCCCGACGCCGGTGCGCGAGTTCCTGGCCCGGCAGCCGGTGGCCTTTCCGATCGGTCTGGCCGGACTGGCCGGGACCGAGTTGAGCCGCACGCTCGGCAACGCCAACGGGGCTCTTCCCTTCACCGTGGTGGTGCAGGATGGCCGCGTGATCGACCGCAAGCTGGGCGCCCTGGACGAAGCCGACCTCGCGCAGTGGGCGTCTGAGGGCCGCACCTGACCTGATCGACATCGCCGAACGGCCCTTCTTTCGATCGACACGTCAATTTTGGCCAAAAGAGCGACTACGGCCCTCAACTAGCGTAAAGTCCGGCCGCTGCGTCACTGTGACCAGGTTCTTGAAGAGCCTGCAGACCCCCATCCATGCAAATCCTCGTGCTCCACGGCCCCAACCTCAATTTGTTGGGCACGCGTGAACCCGATGTCTATGGCACGCTGACTTTGGCGCAGATCGATGCTGATCTGTACAAATTGGCGCTGGATGCCGGATCGGCGCTGCAATCCTTTCAGAGCAACCACGAAGGTGCGCTGATCGACCGGGTGCAGACCGCACGCGACGATGGCACGCAATTCATCATCATCAACCCGGCTGCGCTGACCCACACCAGCGTGGGTCTGCGCGATGCGCTGGCGGCCGTGGCGCTGCCCTTCATTGAAGTGCACCTGTCCAATATCCACCAGCGCGAGGCCTTTCGTCACCACTCCTACTTCTCAGCCCTGGCTGTCGGCGTGATCTGCGGTCTGGGTGCCGACGGCTACCGGCTGGCACTCGCCCACGCCCTCACGCGCGGAGTTCGCTGAGCAAAGACGCCCACGCGGATGCTGAAGCGTGCTTCGGCCACCGCACCCCCCCTCGCCTTCATTTCCCTGCTCACCCAGGCACCCCCTTCACCCGCTGGAGCCCTACCCCATGGACCTACGCAAACTGAAGACGCTGATCGATCTGGTCTCCGAATCCAATATCTCCGAGCTCGAAATCACCGAAGCCGACGGCAAGGTTCGGATCGTCAAGGCCGATCCACAAGCCGCCGCACCGAGTTATGTGATCGCGCCACCGCCCGCGCGCCCGGTGGCCGCCGAGGTGGCTCCGCCGCCCGCCCCGATCGCTGCCGAAGTCGTGGCGAGCGGGCACACCGTCAAGTCGCCGATGGTCGGCACCTTCTACCGCTCGTCCAGTCCCGGCGGCAAGCCGCTGGTCGATATCGGTTCCGAGGTCAAGGAAGGTGACGCGGTCTGCATCATCGAGGCCATGAAGATCATGAACGAGATCGAGGTCGACCACTCTGGCCGGATCGTCCGCATCCTGTGCGAGAACGGCCAGGCGGTGGAGTACGGACAGCCCTTGTTCATCGTTGAATGAACCGGATGCATTGATGTTCAAGAAAATCCTGATCGCCAACCGTGGCGAAATCGCCCTGCGAATCCAGCGCGCTTGCCGCGAGCTCGGCATTCAGTCGGTGGTTGTTTATTCCGAGGCCGACCGCGACGCGAAGTACGTGAAGCTCGCCGATGAAGCGGTGTGCATCGGCCCGGCGGCCTCGAGCCAAAGCTACCTCAACATGCCGGCGATCATCTCGACGGCAGAAGTCACCGACGCGGAAGCGATCCACCCCGGCTACGGCTTCCTGTCCGAGAACGCCGACTTCGCCGAGCGCGTCGAGCGCAGCGGCTTCACCTTCATCGGCCCGACCCCCGAATGCATCCGCATGATGGGCGACAAGGTGTCGGCCAAGCAGGCCATGATCAAGTCGGGCGTGCCCTGCGTGCCCGGCGGCGAAGGGGCTCTGGGCGACGACCCACGGGAGATCGTGCGCACCGCACGCGCCATCGGCTACCCGGTGATCATCAAGGCCGCGGGCGGCGGTGGCGGGCGCGGCATGCGGGTGGTGCACACCGAAGCTGCGCTGATCCACGCCGTGCAGACCACCCGCAGCGAGGCAGGCGCCGCATTCGGCAATCCATCGGTGTACATGGAGAAGTTCCTGGAGAACCCTCGACACATCGAGATCCAGGTGCTGGCCGACCAGCACCGAAACGCGGTGTGGCTGGGTGACCGCGACTGCTCGATGCAGCGCCGCCACCAGAAGATCATCGAGGAAGCGCCTGCGCCAGGCATCCCGCGCCGGATCATCGAGCGCATCGGCGAGCGCTGCGCCACGGCTTGCAAGAAGATCGGCTACCGCGGCGCCGGGACCTTCGAGTTCCTCTACGAGAACGGCGAGTTCTTCTTCATCGAGATGAACACCCGCGTGCAGGTCGAGCACCCGGTGACCGAACTGGTGACCGGCATCGACATCGTGCAGATGCAGATCAAAGTCGCCGCGATGGAAAAGCTGCCCTTCACGCAGCGCCAGATCGAGACGCGCGGCCATTCGATCGAGTGCCGCATCAATGCCGAAGACCCGTACAAGTTCACGCCGTCGCCCGGCCGCATCACCACCTGGCACCCACCGGGCGGGCCGGGCGTGCGGGTCGATTCGCACGCGTACACCAACTACTACGTGCCGCCGAACTACGACTCGATGATCGGCAAGATCATCGTGCACGGTGACACCCGCGATCAGGCACTGGCGCGCATGCGCATCGCGCTGTCGGAGACGGTGATCGAAGGCATCTCGACCAACATCCCGTTGCACCGTGAGCTGATGGCCGATGCGAAGTTCATTGAAGGCGGCACCAACATCCACTACCTCGAAGGGTGGATGAGCGATCGCAAGCAACGCTGACCCCGCCGGACAGACATGGTCGAGCTGCTGTTGTTGTGCCCGCAGGACGAGGCAGAGGCGGTGTCCGATGCGCTGATGGACGAGCTGGGTGCGCTGTCGGTGTCGGTCGAAGACGCCGATGCGAATACTGCCGCCGAGCGCGCGCTGTTCGGCGAGCCCGGCATGCCCGCGCCGCGCGGCGGCTGGGACCGCTCGATCGTCAAAGCCTTGTTCGATGACGAAGTGACCGCCCGGGAGGCCAGCGACACCTTGCTGGCGCAGGACTGGGCGGCAGCGGTGCAGCTGCAATCCATCACTGAACTCGTAGATCAGGACTGGGTACGGCTGACGCAATCGCAGTTCACGCCCGTGGCCGTCACGCCCACGTTCTGGGTCGTCCCGAGTTGGCATGAAGCCCCGACCGAAGCGCTCAGCGTCATCCGTCTCGATCCTGGCATGGCGTTCGGCACCGGCACCCACCCGACCACGCGGATGTGCCTGCGCTGGATCGCGAACCATGCGGCCGAGCGAGCGGCGCACTGGTCACGTGTGCTCGACTACGGCTGTGGCTCGGGCATCCTGGCCATCGGTGCGGCGCTTCATGGTGCGGTCGGCGTGGAGGCTGTGGACATCGATCCCGCTGCGGTTCAGGCCACCGAAGACAACGCGGGAGCCAACGGGGTGGCGCTCATCGCAGGGCTGCCCGAGCGTGCCAACGGCACCTACCCCCTGGTGCTCGCCAACATCCTGGCGACGCCTTTGAAACTGCTGGCGCCACTGTTGTGCGGCCACGTGCAAGCCGGTGGTGATCTGGTGCTGGCGGGCATCCTTGAGCGGCAGGCCAATGAGCTGATCGAGGCCTACGCCCCATGGCTGAAGCTTCAGGTCAGCGACTCGGAAGACGGCTGGATCCTGATGACTGCGCATCGGCCCGCCTGAGGCGGTTTTCACCAGTCCGCATGGCATCATTCTGCGATGAATCTGGCCACCCGTTGCACCGCTTGCGGCACCATGTTCCGGGTGGTCCAGGACCAACTGAGGGTGTCCGAAGGCTGGGTGCGCTGCGGCCGCTGCCAGGCGGTGTTCAACGCGCAAGAGAGCTTGTTCGATCTCGATCACGACACGCCGCCGCCTTGGCAGGCGCCGGCGGAGACCGCTGACGAGCTTGTCAGCCCACCGCCTGCCGACGAAAGCCCGGAAGGCGACATCTCGTTCCCCACCGAGAGCCGTGGCGACATCACCGAGCCCGATCCGCCGGCGCATGAGTCTGCGCTGGAATCCACCGTCGATGATGCGGATCGGGAGGCGATGGCTGAAGTCAGCGACGCAGCCACAGCAGAACCCACCTCCACCGACAGCGCACCGAGCGAGGCGATGGCAGCCGACTCCGCGGCCATCGCCTCCACCGATGTGGTGGGCGATGTCGAAGCCAGGACAGACTCGGCGCCCACCGACGCGCCCGCCGAGGTCACCCCCGCGTTCCTGCGGCAAGCCGAGCGCAACCAGCGCTGGGAGCAACCGCCGGTGCGCCGGATGTTGTGGGTCCTGGTGGCGGTGTCTGCGCTGCTTTTGGGCACACAGGTGGTTCAGCATTTCCGACAGGTCATTGCCGCGCAATATCCGGGCACCTTGCCGTGGTTGCAAAGCTTCTGCGGCTTGACGGGTTGTCGACTCGACGCACTGCAGCGCATCACCGATGTGAGCATCGAGAACACCGCGCTGACGCAAGGCCAACGCCCAGCACCGTCCGCTGACGATGCCGCCTCCTCGCCTGACAGCGACACGAACATCCTGCGCCTGGCGATCACCCTGCGCAACCGCGGTCAGTGGGCCATCGCCATGCCCTCGGTCGATCTGAGTCTGACCGGCTCCGACGGCGAACTGGTGGCACGGCGATCGCTGTCACCACTGGACTTCGGCATCGCCGATCCGCAGCTGCCGCCCGGGCTGGACACACCCTTGTCGCTGCGTTTCCGGGTCGCCGGCGGGCGCGTCAGCGGCTACACGGTCGAGGTGTTCTACCCCTGATCGCACTGCGCATCGTGCGCCGATTTCACACTGCCACCGCCCCACTGGAGCACCCATGCCTGCCTTGATCTGCGGCTCTCTTGCCTTCGACACCATCACCACATTTCCTGGCCGCTTTGCCGATCAGATCCTGCCCGAGCAGGTGCACATCCTGAATGTGTCTTTTCTCGTGCCGACATTGCGCCGGGAATTCGGCGGTTGTGCCGGCAACATCGCCTACACACTGAACCGGTTGGGTGGCGAGCCGCTGGTGCTGGCAGCACTCGGCAGCGACGGTGGAGAGTATCTGCAGCGCTTGCAGTCCTGGGGCGTCAGTACGGAGCACATCGCCAGCATCGGCAACAGTTTCACCGCGCAGGCGATCATCATCACCGACAGCAGCAACAACCAGATCACGGCCTTTCATCCGGGAGCGATGCAGTCGGCACAGCAGACACCGGTGCCGCGCCGCGACGACATCCGCATCGCCATCATCGCCCCCGACGGCCGCGATGCGATGCTCGAGCACGCCACGCAGTTGGCGGCAGCCGGCATTCCCTTCGTCTTCGATCCGGGGCAGGGCCTGCCGATGTTCGACGGCACCGAACTCAGGCGTTTCGTGTCTCAGGCGCGCTGGGTGGCCGTCAATGATTACGAGGCGCGCATGCTGTGCGATCGCACCGGCGAGAGCCTCGAATCATTGTCGAGATCACACCTCGCCGGTGTCGTGGTCACATTGGGTGCCGATGGTTGCGATGTGTGGGAGCAGGGACAGCGCACCCATGTGCCGGGAGTCGCAGCCACCGAGGTGGTTGATCCGACCGGTTGTGGCGACGCCTTCCGAGGCGCCTTGCTGTACGGCCTGGAGCGCGGCTGGCCTCTGCACCGCTGCGTGGAGCTGGGCAATCGCATCGGCGCATTGAAGATCGCCTGCCGTGGTGGCCAGAACCACGTCATCGACCGGAAGTCGCTCGGCCTCTGAAGGGCCTCACCTTGCGTTGCAGACAGAAAAAACCCGGCCGAAGCCGGGTTGATGTGCCTGTGAAAGCCCGCATGACGCGGACCTTCGCGTCAGGGCTTGGTGCCGGTCGGAAACGGCCACGCAGCCTGTGGGCTGAGTGAGGTTTTCGCAGCGGGTGCGGCCGGTTTGGCCGCCGCAGGGGCTGGGGTAGCGGGCGCCTTCTTCGCAGCAGCCTTCTTCGCAGGTGCCTTGGGGGCAGCCTTCTTCGCAGGCGCAGCGGCCTTCTTGGCTACCTTTTTCGGAGCGGCCTTCTTCGCAGGTGCTGCCTTCTTCGCAGGTGCCTTCTTCGCAGGCGCTGCCTTCTTCGCAGGCGCTGCCTTCTTCGCAGGTGCCTTCTTGGCCGGAGCCTTCTTCGCAGGTGCTGCCTTCTTCGCAGGCGCCTTCTTGGCCGGGGCCTTCTTGGCAGGCGCTGCCTTCTTCGCAGGAGCCTTCTTCGCAGGCGCCGCCTTCTTGGCAGGAGCCTTCTTCGCCGGAGCCGCCTTCTTGGCCGGGGCTTTCTTGGCCGGGGCGGCCTTTTTCGCAGTTGCCATTACATTCTCCTTGATCAAGTTAAAGGAACGCTGGCTCGGCCACCGATGCTCGGCACCGACCAGTTATTCATCACCCGAAACTGCCCTTGAGGGGCGCACCGGTGCGATGAATCGGGTATCAAACCGCAAATGCCGCTTCTGCGTCGGCCCCTTCCGGTTTGCAAATCTTGATCGTCTCACTTTCACCCTATGCAGTGCATCGGCAAGACGCTTTTCAATCCCATGACAAGGCGCCACCAGACTGGTATTCGGTGACACGGCCTTCGAAGAAATTGGTTTCCTTCTTCAGATCGATCATCTCGCTCATCCACGGAAACGGATTCTCTTCGTTCGGGAAAAGCGCCTCCAGGCCAATTTGTGTAGCGCGCCGATTGGCGATGTAGCGCAAATAACCCTTGAACATCGATGCATTCATGCCGAGCACGCCACGCGGCATGGTGTCTTCAGCGTAACGGTATTCCAATTCGACCGCTCGCATGAAAAGCGCCTTGATCTCGGCCTTGAACTGCGCCGTCCACAGCAGTGGATTTTCCAGTTTGATCTGGTTGATCAGGTCGATGCCGAAATTGCAATGCATCGATTCATCGCGCAGGATGTACTGATACTGCGTCGAAGCCCCGGTCATACGGTTCTGCCGGCCGAGCGCCAAGATCTGCGTGAAACCGACGTAGAAGAACAAACCTTCCATCAAACAGGCGAAAACGATCAGGCTTTTGAGCAGCGTCTGGTCGGCTTCGTGCGTGCCGGTGTTGAAGTTCGGGTCCATGATCGCCTCGATGAAGGGGATCAGGAACTCGTCCTTGTCGCGGATCGACTGGACCTCATGGTAGGCGTTGAAGATTTCGGCCTCGTCCAAACCCAGCGATTCGACGATGTATTGATAGGCGTGGGTATGAATCGCCTCTTCGAAAGCTTGCCGCAGCAAAAACTGACGACATTCAGGAGCGGTGATATGGCGATACGTACCGAGAACGATGTTGTTGGCGGCCAGAGAATCTGCGGTCACGAAAAACCCGAGATTGCGCATGATGATGCGGCGCTCGTCATCGGTCAGACCGTTGGGATCCTTCCAGGTCGCGATGTCGCGCGACATGTTGACCTCTTGCGGCATCCAGTGGTTTGCACAGGTGGCGAGATACTTTTCCCAAGCCCATTTGTACTTGAACGGCACCAATTGGTTGACGTCGGTACGACCGTTGATGATGCGCTTGTCGGCAGCGACCACGCGACGGGTTTCAACGGGTTGGGCGGCCAAAGGATGAATGGGGTTGTCAGAAATGACCGTTGACGACGCCTTGCCAGCGAAATCTTCCGCTTCGGCACGAAGGCTTTGAATGTCGTCGGGAATCCGCGGCTTGGCAAAGGCAGCCGGAGACAACGTCGGTGATTTAATTTCTTCTTCCCAAACCAGCATGGTGGATTTCCAATCAGTATTGATTATCCGAGCGATATCAAAAAAAACAAAGCATTACCTGTCAGACAAGCCCGCGCGCAGAACTTATTTGTTGCGCGGCTGCGTCGCTCATCGGCTCAGTAAGCGCTGGCGCCAGCATTCATCGATGTGCGGAGCTGCGGTAGCCACCACAGGACTCGCGTCATTGGCAGGCTTCGCAGTCGGGGTTGTCGATCGCGCAGTACTTGATGTCGGTGGCCGCTTCGGCGCTCGATTGCTGGGCCTGATGGATCGCAGCGGCAGCCTGCGCAGAGCCCGAGGAGCCGCTGCTCACCGCATTGAGCTGGCCCGCCTTCACTGTCGATTTCTCGGCGTGCGTGGCCCCCACCGTGCGCAGGTAGTAGGTGGTCTTCAAGCCGCGCAGCCACGCCAGCTTGTAGGTCTCATCGAGCTTCTTGCCTGACACGCCGGCCATGTAGATGTTCAGTGACTGCGCCTGATCGATCCACTTCTGGCGGCGGGCCGCGGCCTCGACCAGCCACTCGGTGTCGATCTCGAACGCGGTCGCGTACAGCACCTTCAGGTCTTCGGGCACCCGGTCGATGCGGCGCAGCGAGCCATCGAAATGCTTCAGGTCCATCACCATCACATCGTCCCAGAGGCCGAGTTGTTTCAGGTCGCGTACCAGGTACTCGTTGATGACCGTGAAGTCGCCTGACAGGTTGTTCTTGACCGACAGGTTGCTGAATGAGGGCTCGATCGAGGCGCTGACACCGATGATGTTGGAGATGGTCGCGGTCGGCGCGATGGCCACGCAGTTGGAGTTGCGCATGCCATGCTCGGCGATTCGGCTGCGCAGCGCGTTCCAGTCGAGCGTGCTGCTGCGGTCGACATCGACGTAAGACGCGTCACCACGCGCTTCGGCCAGCAGATCCAGGGAGTCCAGCGGCAGGATGCCGCGCTCCCACAGCGAGCCGCGGTAGCTGGAATAGCGACCACGCTCCGCAGCCAACTCGGTCGACGCCCAGTAGGCGTGATAGCACACGGCCTCCATCGAGCGATCGGCAAAATCGACGGCCGCCTGCGACGCATAAGGCACGCGCAGTTCGTGCAGCGCATCCTGGAAGCCCATGATCCCGAGGCCCACCGGGCGATGGCGCAGGTTGGAGTCGCGCGCCTTCTTCACCGCGTAGTAGTTGATGTCGATCACGTTGTCGAGCATGCGCATGGCGGTAGCCACCGTGCGCTTGAGCTTCACCTGGTCGATCTGCTTGCCGCTCGGACCATCGATCAAATGGTGCACCAAATTCACCGAGCCCAGGTTGCACACGGCGATCTCGGTCTCGCTGGTATTGAGCGTGATCTCGGTGCACAGGTTGCTCGAATGCACGACCCCCACATGCTGCTGCGGCGAGCGCACATTGCAGGCGTCCTTGAAGGTGATCCAGGGGTGCCCGGTTTCGAACAACATCGACAGCATCTTGCGCCACAGATCGCGCGCCGGGATCTTCTTGTGCAGCTTGATGTCACCCGCCGCCGCGCGAGCTTCGTAGGCCACATAGGCGGATTCGAAATCGCTGCCGAACTTGTCATGCAGATCCGGGCAGGTGCTGGGCGAGAACAGTGTCCAGTCGCTGCCCTCCATCACCCGCTTCATGAACAGGTCGGGGATCCAGTTGGCCGTGTTCATGTCGGGCGTGCGTCGGCGGTCATCGCCGGTGTTCTTGCGCAACTCCAGGAACTCTTCGATGTCGAGGTGCCAGGTTTCCAGATACGCACACACCGCACCCTTGCGCTTGCCACCCTGATTGACCGCGACAGCGGTGTCGTTGACCACCTTCAGGAACGGCACCACCCCCTGGCTCTTGCCATTGGTGCCCTTGATGTGGCTGCCAAGCGCGCGCACATTCGTCCAGTCGTTGCCCAGGCCGCCGGCGAACTTGCTCAGCAGTGCGTTCTCTTTCAATGCTTCGTAGATGCCGTCGAGGTCGTCCGCCACCGTCGTCAGGTAGCAGCTGGAGAGCTGCGAGCGGCGGGTGCCAGCGTTGAACAGCGTGGGTGTGCTGCTCATGAAGTCGAAGCTGGACAGCACTTCGTAGAACTCGATGGCGCGAGCCTCGCGGTCGATCTCACCCAAGGCCAGGCCCATGGCCACGCGCATGAAGAAAGCCTGCGGCATCTCGATGCGGACTTCATCGATGTGCAGGAAATAGCGGTCGTACAGCGTCTGCAGGCCAAGATAGTCGAACTGCATGTCGCGCTCGGCTTTCAGCGCCGCGCCCAGACGCGCCAGATCGAACTGCAGCAGCTTGTCGTCCAGCAGTTCGGCCTGCACGCCCTTCTTGATGTAAGTGCCGAAGTACTCGGCATAACGGGTGTGCATGTCGGCTTGCTGTACTTCCTCGCCCAGGATCTCGCGGCGGATGGTGTGCAGCAACAGGCGCGCAGTGGCGCGGGTGTAGCCCGGGTCCTTCTCGATCAGCGTACGGGCCGCCAGGATCGACGCCTTGTGCACTTCGGCGATCGGCACACCGTCGTACAGATTGCGGCGGGTTTCGGCGAGGATGGGCTCGGCGCGGACATCAGCGCCCAAGCCTTCGCAGGCCGCCTGCACGATGGTTTGCAGATGAATCGACTCCAGCGGCACACGCTGGCCGCCATCGAGCACCGTCAGCGTGGACTCGCTCACCGCGACTGGCTGAGACTGCTTGGCCCGCTCCTGCGAGCGCCGTTCGCGATACAGCACATAAGCACGCGCCACCTCATGGTGACCCCCGCGCATCAGACCCAGCTCGACCTGGTCCTGGATGTCCTCGATGTGAAAGGTGCCACCACCTGGACGCGAGCGCAGCAGGGCGCGCACCACCGATTCGGTCAGGCCATCGACCGTCTCGCGGACGCTCGCAGACGCAGCGCCTTGGGTGCCATGGACCGCGAGAAAAGCCTTCATCAGCGCGACGGCAATCTTGTTCGGCTCAAACGGCACCACCGCACCGTTGCGGCGGATGATGTGAAACGCCTCGTAGGCCGAGGTGGGTGCGGCCATCGGTGTGGCCGGCGCGTCGGCAGGGTAGGCGGTGGCCCGAGGGGCAATGTGGAGTGCTTGCATGGTCAGCCTTTGATGTGCGAAGGGGTTCGTTGCCGCGCTTCTGGTGGGTATGGAGGCCTATGCCTGGGCCGATGACTGCGGCGCAGAGGTCAGCTTGCGATGCGTTGCGATGGCCTTCGTCGCCCCGACAACTCCGGGGGTGCGCCAAGTCCGCTGGTGAGTTGCAAACAAGCGTGGATCATTGACGCCTGAAGGGAAATGCATTTCGCATCAGGACACTATATCTGGGGTCCGATGGAGCTTCAAGCGCTACCGCTAGCGTCCAGCCATAAATTTGACATCGCCCGAAATGAGCCTGCCGACCGCAGGTAACGCCATCTCGCGAGGCGGCGGCATGGAGGTTGCCGCGTGCAGCCGCCCAGACACTGCGGCGACCTCCAGGTGGCCGCTTGTTCATTGACTTCCCAGCCAATCCTGTGCGCCATTGCGCGCCAACACTTGCGTGGCAAAAACACGGCCAGACACCACAGGCCTGGTACGACTCATCACTGCCTCGATGCCCTCACGAGCGCGTCACCAGCTCCTCGGGAAAGTACTGTGCTGGCCAGGTCAGGTCGGCCATCAGCCGTGACCAATCAAAGCCGCTGCCCGGATCGGCCTTGCGCCCGGTCGACACATGTTGATGACCGGCCACATCGACGCGCCGACCATCGTGATCGAGCGCATTCAACAGCTCGACCAGCTTCGCGTACTGCACCGCCTCGAATGGCTCGCCCTCCAGCCCCTCGAGCTCGATGCCGATCGAAAAATCATTGCAGTTGGTGCGCCCTCGCCATTGCGACACACCAGCGTGCCAGGCACGTTCGCAGCAGGACACGAACTGCACGCATTCGCCATCGCGGCGTATGAAAAAGTGGGCCGACACCCGCAGACCGCGCAACACATCGAAGTACGGGTGCGCAGACAGGTCGAGCTGATTGAGAAAGAACTGCTCGACCTCCGCGCCACCATAGACGCCTGGTGGCAGACTGATCGAATGGACCACGGCAAGACTGACCACGCTGCCCTCCGGCCGGGGACCAAAGTTCGGAGAGGGGCAATGCCGCGCACGCGCCCACCAGCCCCGCTGCCAATCGCCAGTCGCCTCAGACGTTGCCACGCTCGCCATCGAGTTGCGCGTCCGCGCCGCCATCCATCACATGCAGCCGTGCCATGCGGTAGCGCATCTGCCTCAGCGACAGCCCGAGGCTGGCGCCAGCCGCGGTGCGGTTGAAGCGGTGTTGCTCGAGCGCGCGCAGCAGCATGTCGCGCTCGATGTCGTCCAGATAGACCGCCAAATCGCTCGGCAAGCCAGGAGCCGCGTTCGCTGACGGCGGCGGCCGAGACGGCTCGATCGGCATGGCTACGGTGGCATCGGCCCATGCCGGCGCTGGCATCGCCTCCGCGCTCCACGCGTCCGCCGGTGTCTCGCCAGGCAGGGCCAGGTCGGCCACATCGATGGTGTCGCTGCCCGACAGTGCCACGGCGCGGTGCAGCAAGTTCTCGAACTCGCGCACATTGCCGGGGAACGGGTGGCGCGCAAGATGATGCAGTGCCGCAGGCGTCAGGCGCGGCACCGGCCACATGCCAGCATCTCGCGCAATCCATTCGAGCACCCGTTCGCCTATACCCGCCAGGTCTTCCAGTCGCTCACGCAAGGGCGGCACACGGATCTGGATCACGTTGAGACGGTAGTACAAGTCCTGACGAAAGCGCCCGGCTTGCACCTCGACGCCCAGGTCTTTGTGGGTGGCGCTGAGTACGCGCACGTTGACCGGCAACTCATTGACGGCGCCCACCGGACGCACCGACCGCTCTTGCACGGCACGCAACAGCTTCGACTGCATCGACAGCGGCAATTCACCGATCTCGTCGAGAAACAGCGTGCCACCATCGGCCGCCTGGAAGAAGCCCTCGCGGTCTTCGTTGGCACCGGTGAAGGCTCCGCGCCGATAGCCGAAAAACTCGGCTTCCAGGAGATGGTCCGGGATGGCGCTGCAGTTGACCGCAATGAAAGGCTGAGCGCTGCGCACGCTGACCTCGTGGATGGCGCGCGCCACCAGTTCCTTGCCGGTGCCGGACTCGCCTTGCACCAGCACCGGTGCCATGCTGCGCGCCACTTTGTCAACCATGGCGCGCACCTGCTTCATCGCGGCCGACTGACCGGCCATGCGGCTGAGCGCCGGGCTGGACGGCACCGCAGTGGCACCAGGCTGTGCCGAATCTGCAGCAGCATCAGCCATTGCGCGGCCCGGGGATTTCGCCACGCTTGGCTCGGCAGAAGACGTCCCACGTGCCGCCGGCACGCTGGCAGGCAATGGGGCCGGGCTGGTCGCCGGACCACGGCCCAGTGCCGACGCCACCACCGCGCGGAACTGCTTCAGATCGACCGGCTTGGTGAGGTAGTCGTAGGCACCGGCCTTCAAGGCTTCGACCGCGTTTTCGGCTGAGCCGTAGGCCGTGATGACGATCGCCTTCTCGCGTCGGCCTTCACGTTCGAGGTAGGACAGCAGATCGAGCCCCGTTCCATCGGGCAGTCGCATGTCGGTGATGACGGCGCTGTAGGCGCGGTCCTGCAGGTGCAGCCGCGCCTCCTCCACGCTGCCGGCGGTTTCGATCTCATAGCCCTCACGCAGCAGTGTCAGCTCGTACAGCGTGCGCAGGTCGGGCTCGTCGTCGACGACCAACAGGCGAAAAAAGGCGGGGGAGGACATGGCGGGACGGTGTCAGGGCTGGGTCACATCACCTCGGGAACTGCAGACCAGCCTCTGCGTTGACCCCGGTGCTGCGTCGCATGCTGACGACGAAATCGTTTCGGTTCGCTTCGGTCACGGGCCGCAGTCGGTAGTCGATGCTGGCGCCATACTGCTCGCACAATTGGCGGCAAATATACAGGCCCAAGCCCGTGCCCCGGCTGCGCGTCGAGAAGAACGGCTCGAACAAGTAGCGCTCGACATCGTCAGGGATGGTCGGGCCATTGCTGCTGATGCTGAGCTGCGCCGTGGCTTCGTCCAGCGCGATCAGCCGCACCCGCACCGAACCCGGGGTGCCGGTGGCATGGCGCCGGGCGTTGTCGAGCAGATTGATCATCACCCGTCGCAGATGCTCGACATCGAAGGTGACACCCAGCGGCTCCTCGGGCAGCTCGACTTTGAACTGACTGCTGTCACCCAACTCCAGTCCCGCTGCGCGTGCCCAGTCGCTGCAGATCGCGCCGACTTCGGCCGTGGCGTCGATGACACCGGCGTCGATCACCGTGCCGGGGGCGACCTCCATCACGTCGTCGACGATGCGCGTCAATCGCTTGACGTTGTCGGCGACCATCCGTGTGAGTTGCTGCTGGCTGGGCGTGGCGGCATCTTCGGCCAGCAGGCCGTTGGCCTGGGCGATCGCCGCCAGCGGGTTGCGGATCTCGTGCGCGATCCCCGCGGACACACGACCCATGGCGGCGAGTTTTTCCTGGCGCATGCGGGCCTGCATGCTGCGAACGTCTTCCAGCAGCAGCACGCACAGCTCTTCGGCCGAGGGCTCGTCGGCGCCACGCGTGAAGCGAATGCGAACGCGCAGCGTGCGGGTGGTGCCCTGCTCGAATTGAAGCACCACATCGCGCCCCGCTTCCGGCCAGATGGCCTCGTGGAAACCACGCTCGACGGTCTTGACCAACTGCTCCCATGCCGGCACGCCACGCAGTTGAAACTGCGCAGGTCGTCCCAGCCCGCGACGCACCAGCAAGCGCCGCGCCGCCGGGTTGGCTGCGCGCACCCGTCCACTGCGATCGACCACGAGCACGCCGTCCTGCATCTCCTCGATGACCAACCGGTTCAGCTGCACCTGCTGCCGCGCCAGCTCCATGCTGTCGCGGGCGGTCAGTTCCTCGCGGGCGAGTCGGCTGGCCAACTCACCGGCCAGCACGGTGATGACGAACAAACCACTGCCCGCCAGGCCTGCCTGCGTCATCAGGGTGGCCGCCTCGCCGCCCGCCAGCACGGCGAACCACGCATTGCCCAGCAACAGCAAGGCCACGCCGGCAGCGGTGGCGAGCGCTTGCACACGCCGTGTCAACACCCCAGCCATCAGCACCGGCAGCACGAGCAACGCTGCGAAGTTCAGGGCGCTGGATGGGGTCAGCAGATGCAAGGCGCCGAAGCAGAAGATGTCCACACCGATGCAGGCCAGCCAGGTCACGCGCCCGAGTCGCGGTGACTCCGCGTGTTCATCAGCCACGCTGCTGCCTGGCCACAACCACAGGCCGATCGCGAGGGCCGCGTAAGAAACCCCGATCGACGCCACGGCCAGACTGGGACGCGCACCAAACAGACCTGCCGCCGCCAGCGTGGCGACCAGCGCCACGCCCAGGGCAGCGCGGGCGCTCAGGAAGGCGCGGTAGATGCGGTGAAAGGCAGAAACATCGCTTGCGCCGCCCGACAGAGCGGACGGAGACAGCAAACGCGCTTCCAGTGCGTCGTCTGCCTCGGCATGACGGCCGACATCATCGCGGGGCCCGTCGCCAGCGGTCAGCGAGTCGGGGTCTGCCGAGAACGCTCCGAACCATGATTCGTCCGCGCGTGTTCCGCGGGCACGCCGGCGGCGGTCGGTCTTGCGACGTTCAAGAGTTGGCCGGGCTGCGTCGACCATCGCAACGAGAGTCAGTGCGGCCGGGTGCTGTCGTGAGCAATGCGATGGGTGTCGCCGCAGAACCAGCCTGCGTCACCCGCCACCGCATCGCTTTGTGGCAGATGCAGACCGCAGTGGACGCAAGCCACCACGTTTTCCTGGTCCGCCTGCGCGTCAGCTGTCGGGGTGCCGGGCGGCTTCGGTGGCGCGCCGGGCAAGTCACGCCGCCGGATGCCACGGTACAACCACACCACCACGAAAAGCAGCGCCAGCAGAAGAAAGAACTTCATCGGGGAGCCATCTCGGTCATGGCACTTCGGGGGGCCGATGCAACAAGACTTCGGCGACGAAGTGCGAGCCGACATAAGCCAACAGCAGCAGCGCCGCCCCGACGTAGACCCAGCGAGTGGCCTGGGGCCCGCGCCAGCCGAAGCGCCGACGGCCCGCCAGCAACCCGGCATAGACCAACCAGCCCAGCACGGAGAACACCACCTTGTGATCCCAGCGCCACGGATTGGCAAAAAGCCAGCCAAGAAAAATGGCGAGCGACAAAACCACGAACCCGGACGAAACGAAACGGAAGGTCAGCCGCTCCAGGCGCATGAGCGGCAGACCCATCGGGGGCCCGCCGTTGGGCAAGGCATCCGGCGCACCGGCGGTGGCCAACCGGCCGGGCTGCAAGTTCTGCCGCATCTGCCGATCGGCACGGCTCATCATCGCGGCGTGCAACACCGCAGCGCCGAAGAGGCCGTAGGAAGCAATGCCGAGCACCCAGTGGATTGGCGCCCAGGGTGATCCGGCCTGAGGCCGCAGCTGGCCTGGAAAGCTCAGTGCCAGCACCACCGCGAAAGCGCCCAGCAAAGCCAGGGTTCGCCGCACACCGCGAATGGGCAGGAAACGACTCTCGATCACGTAGACCGTGATCACGAGCCACAACGTCACCGACAAGGCAGGAGCAAAGCCGAATCGCGCGCCCTCGATGCCGGTGCCAAAACCCGAGGTGTCGATCACGATGGCCACGGCATGCAGCAGCCAGCCGGTCAGCAAATACATGCGCAACCCACCGGGCGCACTCTCCGGCACCGTGGCCGCACGGCCGTAGGCCAGCAATGCCACCAGGCTGACCAAGGCCAGCAGCGCGGGAAACGACGCCGGGATCATTGCAAGGCCTTCGAAGATAGACTCATCTTCAAAGTGTACTTTCGCGCAAGGCCCCCAGGGCAGCGCCTCCTCGACCATGGCTTCCACCCTCACCGATCGCCTGAGTCGCGCCGTCAAGACGATGCGCGGCCAGGCCCGCATCACCGAATCAAACGTGCAGGAGATGCTGCGCGAAGTTCGCATGGCGCTGCTTGAAGCCGACGTGGCGCTGCCGGTGGTGCGCGACTTCATCGCACGGGTCAAGGACAAGGCGCTCGGCACCGAGGTGGTCGGCTCGCTCAACCCGGGTCAGGCGCTGGTTGGCATCGTCAACCGCGAGCTGGCCTCGACGATGGGAGAAGGTGTCTCCGACATCAATCTCACGGTGCAGCCACCCGCGGTGATCCTGATGGCCGGCCTGCAAGGCGCGGGCAAGACGACCACCACCGCCAAGCTCGCCAAGCACCTGATCGAGAAGCGCAAGAAGAAGGTGCTGACCGTATCGGCCGACGTCTACCGGCCCGCCGCGATCGAACAGTTGAAGACCGTGACGAAGCAGGCTGGCGCCGAGTGGTTCCCCTCCACCGCCACCGACAAGCCGATCGACATCGCGAACGCCGCGCTGGACTACGCGCGCAAGCACTACTTCGACGTGCTGCTGGTCGACACCGCGGGCCGGCTCGCCATCGACGAAGCGCTGATGGCCGAGATCAGCGCCTTGCATGCCGCACTGAAGCCGATCGAGACACTGTTTGTCGTCGATGCGATGCAGGGGCAAGACGCGATCAACACCGCGAAAGCGTTCAAGGAGGCGCTGCCGCTGACCGGCATCGTGCTGACCAAGATGGACGGCGATTCGCGCGGCGGCGCGGCGCTGTCGGTGCGACAGATCACTGGCGCACCGATCAAGTTCGCCGGTGTCAGCGAGAAGATCGATGGGCTCGAGGTCTTCGACGCCGAGCGGCACGCCGGGCGCATCCTCGGCATGGGCGACATCGTGGCGCTGGTGGAGCAGGTCACTCAGGGTGTCGACATCGCCGCGGCGCAGAAGCTGGCCGACAAGGTCAAGTCAGGTGATGCGTTCGATCTGAACGACTTCCTGGAGCAGATCTCGCAGATGAAGAAGATGGGCGGCTTGGCCGGGCTGATGGACAAGTTGCCGTCGCAGATGACCGCCAAGGCCGGCAACGTTGACATGGACAAGGCCGAACGCGATGTGCGCCGCATGGAAGGCATCATCTGCTCGATGACGCCCCTGGAGCGCCGCAAGCCCGAACTGCTGAAAGCGACCCGCAAGCGCCGCGTCGCGGCCGGCGCCGGCGTTCAGGTGCAGGAGGTCAACCGCATGCTCAACCAGTTCGAGCAGATGCGCGACATGATGAAGAAGATGAAAGGCGGCGGGATGATGAAGATGATGAAGCGCCTGGGCGGCATGAAAGGCATGGGCGGCCTGCGCTGAGCGCGCGACGCGCCGCCCTCACCCGAGCAAGGCCGTTGCGAACTCGCGCGCGTCGAAGGTCTCCAGGTCTTCAAGCTTCTCGCCAACGCCAATGAAGTAGACCGGCAGGGGTCCGTTGGCACCCCGCTCACGCGCCCACAGCGCAATGGCTGCGAGCACGCCGCCCTTGGCCGTGCCGTCGAGTTTGGTGACGATCAATCCTGTCAATTGCAGGGTGTCGTCGAATGCCTTGACCTGGGCCAGCGCGTTCTGCCCGGTGTTGCCATCGACCACCAGCAGCACCTCGTGAGGCGCCCCCGCCAGAGCCTTGCCGATCACGCGC
This sequence comes from Burkholderiales bacterium Ga0077547, assembly GCA_001464195.1. Lineage (GTDB taxonomy): Bacteria > Pseudomonadota > Gammaproteobacteria > Burkholderiales > Burkholderiaceae_C > PBB1. The sequence continues at coordinate 43,279 of LNEY01000031.1, read as the reverse complement.
TTGACCTTGCGCAGCTCTTCCATCAGGTGCAGCTGTGTCGGCAGCCGGCCCGCGGTATCGGCGATCACCACGTCGCAGCCGCGCGCCTTGCCGGCAGTCACCGCGTCGAAAGTCACCGACGAGGGGTCGCCGCCGTCCTGGCTGACGATCTCGACACCATTGCGGCCTGCCCAGACCGCGAGCTGTTCCTTGGCAGCCGCGCGGAAGGTGTCGGCCGCGGCCAGCAACACCTTCTGTCCGCTCTCGGCGAGGTGCCGGGTCAGCTTGCCGATGCTGGTGGTCTTGCCCGCACCGTTGACGCCGACCACCATGATCACCGTGGGGGTGTGCTCGCCCACGGTGAGCGGGCGCTGCAAGGGTTGCAGCAAGTCGGTGATCGCATCGGCCAGCAACGCCTTCACAGCAGCGGGCTCGGTGACACGGCCGTCTTTGACGCGCCGCTTCAGGTCGGCCAGCAGGTACTCGGTCGCCTTGACGCCTGCGTCGGCCATCAACAGCGCAGACTCCAGGTCTTCGTACAGCGCGTCGTCGATCTGTGTTCCTGTGAACACCTGCGCGATGTCGGAGCCTGTCTTGCGCAGCCCGGCACGCAGCTTGTCCAGCCAGCTCTTGCGTACCACGGGAGGCACCGCGGCGGGCGCAGCCGCGGCGATCACCGCATCGGTTGCGAGATCCGCTGTGGCGGCCGGCGCCACCACCGTGGGCGCCACCAACGGCGTCTTCTTCTTGAAAAAGCTGAACATGCGTGAAGCGTCGTGCGAGCGGGAGTGAAGCGCAGATATGAACCGAATCAGAGTCACCCACCAGCTCAGCCAGGCCCTCTCTGTGACCGCTCGCAGCCAGCTATAATTGTGGGCTTGAGGCGCTTTAGCTCAGTCGGTTAGAGCGACGGAATCATAATCCGCAGGTCCGGGGTTCGAATCCCTGAAGCGCCACCAGATTCCCGACCGGCTCCGCGTCTTCCCGACTCGGAGCCGTTTTTGTCTGTGCGGCGCAGCGGCGAACCCAGGCTGGCTGGCGGCGCCGAGGTCACACACTTCGAATGGGAGTTGCCATGGACCTTCGTCGCACTTTGCTCTCTGCCCTGATGCTTGTCACCGCTGCAACGGCTGGTGCACAGGAACTGGCGCGCGAGTTTCCGCTGACGGCCTTGCGCGGCGTGGTGAGCTTCAGCGGGCCGCCTGCGGTGGAGCTCAACGGGGCCCCAGCCTTGTTGGCGCCCGGCGCTCGCCTGCGCGGCACCGACAACCTGCTGGTGCTGCCCACCACGCTGACAGGCAGCAGCCACACCGTGCACTACACGATCGAAGACACGACCGGGATGATCAAGGAGCTCTGGATCCTGCGGGAAGCCGAGCGCAAGACCAAGCCGTGGCCCAAGACCGTCGAAGAGCGTCAGGCCTGGAGCTTCAACCCCGCCACCCAGACCTGGACCAAGCCATGAGTGCGCCCACTGCCGCCAAGAAGGTCTTCGTCAAGACCTTCGGTTGCCAGATGAACGAGTACGACTCGGACAAGATGGTCGACGTGCTTCGCGACACGCAGGGCTATGAGCCCACCGCAGATGTCGAGCAGGCCGACCTGATCCTGTTCAACACCTGCTCGGTGCGGGAGAGGGCCCAGGAAAAGGTGTTCAGTGATCTCGGACGCGTCAAGCACCTGAAAGCCAAGGGCGTGCTGATCGGTGTCGGTGGTTGCGTGGCCAGCCAGGAAGGCGCTGCGATCATCGAACGCGCACCTTATGTGGATGTGGTGTTCGGACCGCAGACGCTGCATCGTCTGCCCGAGTTGCTCAACCGACGCGCTGACCAGCAGCGTGCGCAGGTCGACATCAGCTTTCCCGAAATCGAGAAGTTCGACCACCTGCCGCCAGCGCGCGTCGAAGGTGGCAGCGCGTTCGTGTCGATCATGGAGGGCTGCTCGAAGTACTGCAGCTACTGTGTGGTGCCGTACACCCGGGGCGAGGAGGTGTCGCGGCCATTCGACGATGTACTTGTGGAAGTGGCGGGCCTGGTGGATCAGGGTGTCAAGGAAATCACGCTGCTGGGCCAGAACGTCAACGCCTACCGTGGGGCAATGGGCTCGAGTAGCGAGGTCGCTGATTTCGCGCTGCTGATCGAATACGTCGCCGAGATCCCCGGCATCGAGCGCATCCGCTACACCACCAGCCACCCGAACGAGTTCACCCAGCGCCTGATCGACGTGTACGCCAAGGTGCCGCAGCTGGTCGATCACCTGCACCTGCCAGTGCAGCACGGCAGCGACCGCATCCTGATGGCGATGAAGCGCGGCTACACCGCCATGGAATACAAGAGCACGGTGCGCAAGCTGCGCGCGGTGCGCCCGCAGTTGAGCCTGTCGAGCGACTTCATCGTGGGATTCCCCGGCGAAACCGAGGACGACTTCGCCAAGATGATGAAGTTGATCGATGACGTCGGATTCGACACCAGTTTCAGCTTTGTCTACAGCCCGAGGCCGGGAACGCCGGCGGCAAATCTGCCTGACGACACGCCACCATCGGTCAAGCTGCAGCGGCTGCAGCACCTGCAGGCAACGATCGAAGCCAACGCGCAGCGCATCAGCCAAGCGATGGTGGGCAGCCGTCAGCGCATTCTGGTCGAAGGGCCCTCTCGCAAAGACCCCGATGAACTGATGGGCCGCACGGTGTGTAACCGCAAGGTGAATTTCAAGGGCGCACCGCGGCTGATCGGCACCTTGATCGACGTGACGGTGACGCAGGCCAACCCGAATTCGCTGCGCGGCGAAGCTGTCGTGTCCTGATTCGTGGGCTCAGCCGTTCAGCGCCCGCGCAGGCGCCACCACAGGCTGACAGCGCAGGCCAGCACCATCGCGGCGTACGTGACCATCTTGCCGTCGCGGCCCGTGAGCACCAGGCCAACGATGCACGCCAGCAAGCTGGCCGCCGCTGCCGAGCCCCCGAGATGGATCCAGGGAACGGTGCGCAGCGGCCCACGCCACAAGCATTTGGCGGCTGTGGCGCTGATCACACCCAGCAAAACCGCGGGTGCAGCAAAATCGCAGATGTGCCAAAAAAGGTCGAGAACGTTCATGGTGTGGCTGGGTCATCACGCGGGCCTGCAGCGCCTCGGGTGTTTCGGGCTGGGCGCGGGCTGCGAATTGCTGTAAATTTTGCCTGACAGATATGAGCGTCTTCACTCTTGGACTGAACCATGCCACCGCGCCGCTCGATCTGCGCGGCCGCTTCGCATTTTCGGCCGAACAGCTGGCGCCCACACTGCGCGCTTTCCGCCAGCGGCTGCAGCGGGCACCGGAGGCCGCCCTCGTCTCGACCTGCAACCGCACCGAACTCTATGTCGGTGCCGACGCCGGCCTGGTAGCGCCGGCTTTCGACTGGCTGGCTGAAGTGGGCGGCATGTCCGGTGCGGCTCTGCGCGAGCATGCCTATGTGCTGGAAAACGAAGCGGCGGCGCGCCACGCCTTCCGTGTCGCCAGTGGGCTCGATTCGATGGTGCTGGGCGAGCCGCAGATCCTCGGCCAGATGAAGCAAGCGGTGCGCGAAGCCGACACCGCCGGGACGCTGGGCACCACCCTGCATCAGATGTTCCAGCGCTCGTTCGCTGTCGCCAAGGAAGTGCGCAGCTCAACCGAGATCGGTTCGCATTCGATCAGCATGGCCGCCGCTTCGGTGCGACTGGCGTCGCAATTGTTCGAAGACCTGAGCGAGTTGAAGGTGCTGTTCGTTGGTGCAGGCGAGATGATCGAGCTGGTTGCAACGCACTTCGCCGCGAAGAAGCCTCGTTCCATGGCTCTGGCCAACCGCACACGCGAACGCGGCGAGAAGCTCGCCAGCAAGTTCAACGCCGAGGTGCTGCCCCTCGCTGATCTGCCACAGCGTCTGGCCGAGTTCGATGTCGTGATTTCGTGCACCGCCAGCACCTTGCCGATCATCGGCCTCGGTGCCGTCGAACGTGCCTTGAAAGCGCGCAAGCGCCGGCCGATCTTCATGGTCGATCTGGCAGTGCCTCGCGACATTGAGCCCGAAGTCAGCCGCCTCTCCGACGTGTACCTGTACACGGTTGACGACTTGTCCTCGCTGGTACAGATCGCTGGCGAGAAGCGTCAGGCCGCGGTGCAACAGGCCGAAGCCATCATCGAGACCGGCGTGCAGGGTTTCGTGAACTGGCTGGGTCAACGCGGCACGGTGCCCTTGATCCAGGCGCTGAATGCGCAGGCCAACGAATGGCGCGTCAGCGAGATCGCCCGTGCGCGCAAGCTGCTCGCCAAGGGAGAGAACATCGACGCGGTGCTCGAATCCATGTCGCGCGGACTGACCCAGAAGATGTTGCACGGGGCGATGGTCGAGCTGAACGCCAGCGACAGCGAGCATCGTGCCGAGTTGACACACACCGTCTCGCGTCTGTTCTTGCGCAACGGCCCGGCAGCGAGCAAGGTCGAACCACCGGCATCCGCACCCAGCCGCGATACCGACACCTGCTTGTAGACAGCCCGGCGCCAAAGCGGGCGATGCGCGGCGAGCCTCCCGATGTGGGGCGCAGCGCTGGCCGCGACGGTCAGCTGGCAAGAGCCCGAAAACCCCATGAAAGCGTCCCTTCGACAGCAACTCGAACGCTTGGCCTTGCGACTCAATGAGTTGCAGGCCACGCTGAACGACCCGGCGCTGTCGAACGACATGCAGCGGTACCGGGCCGTGAATCGGGAGTACGCCGAAGTGGGCGGCGTCGTCGACTTGTTCCGTCAGTACGAGGCGCGCGAGCACGATGCCGCAGAGGCCGAGGCCATCCTCGAGCGCGCCGATGACGACCCCGAGATGGCCGGCTTTGCGCGCGAGGAGCTGGCCAGCGCCGCGGCCGACATCGATCGCTTGCATCAGGCCCTGCAGACGGCGTTGCTGCCACGCGACCCGGATGACGCACGACATGCCTTCATCGAGATTCGCGCCGGCACGGGCGGCGACGAATCAGCACTGTTCGCAGCCGACGTCGCACGCATGTACCTGCGCCATGCCGAGCGCAAGCACTGGCGCACTGAATTGATGTCGGAGAGCGTGTCGGACCTCGGCGGCTACAAGGAAGTCGTGATCCGAATCGAGGGCGACGGGGTCTACGGCCATCTGAAGTTCGAGTCCGGCGGACATCGCGTGCAGCGGGTACCCGTCACGGAAACACAGGGCCGCATTCATACCAGTGCGTGCACGGTGGCCGTGTTGCCGGAGCCCGACGAAGCCGAAGAGGTTCAGCTCAACCCGGCCGACCTGCGCATTGACACCTTCCGTGCCAGCGGCGCTGGTGGGCAGCACGTCAACAAGACCGACAGCGCGATCCGCATCACCCATCTGCCGACCGGACTGGTCGCCGAGTGTCAGGACGACCGCTCGCAGCACCGCAACAAAGCGAAGGCCATGGCGGTGCTGGCGGCGCGCCTACGTGACAAGGATCGACAAGAACGCGCCGCCAAGGACGCCGCCACTCGCCGGGGACTGATCGGCAGCGGCGACCGCAGCGACCGCATCCGTACCTACAACTTCCCGCAGGGACGGCTGACCGATCACCGCATCAACCTGACCTTGTACAAGCTGCAAGGCATCATCGACGGCGATCTCGACGAGGTCATCGCAGCTTTGCAGGCAGCCAGCGCGTCAGAGCAATTGGCCCTGCTGGAAAGCGGTAGCGGATGAGTGCCGATGAAGCGCCCGCGCCCGTCGGGTGGGCAGAGATGACAGTCGCGCAGGCGCTCACTGCGGCTCGCGAGGTAGCGGTGGAACGGCTGGACGCGCAACTGATGTTGGCCCACCTGCTGCAGCGATCGAGAAGCTGGTTGATGGCACATGACGACGTGGCTCTCGATGCGCCGTGCGCGCGTCGCTATGTGGAATGGCTGGCCCGGCGTGCCGCTGGCGAACCGCTGGCCTACCTGCTGGAGCACGCCGAGTTTTGCGGTCTCACGTTGCAGGTCGGGCCGCAGGTACTGATCCCGCGGCCGGAGACGGAGTTGCTGGTCGAGTGGGGGTTGGAAGTGCTCGCGGCTCAACGGGCAGCGTCCACACCGCTCCGCGTCGTGGACCTGGGCTGCGGCAGCGGTGCGATGGCGCTGGCGATCCAGCATCGGTTTCCGACTGCCCTGGTGACCGCAGCGGATGCCAGCGCTCCCGCGCTGGACCTGGCTCGCCGCAACGCCGACGCACTTGCCCTGCCAATCACGCTGGCACACGGCGACTGGTGGTCAGCCGTGGCCGGGCAGCGCTTTCACCTCGCGTTGGCGAACCCCCCCTATGTGGCCCCGGGCGATCCTCACCTGGACGCGCTGCGCCACGAACCCTACACCGCCCTCGTTGCCTCCGAGAACGGCATGGCGGACCTGCATCGCCTGATCGACGCAGCCCCCGCAGGGCTGCACGCGGGCGGCTGGTTGCTGCTGGAGCATGGTCACGATCAGGGCCAGCCGGTGCGCGACCGCCTGAGGCAGGCCGGCTTCCACCAGATCGCAACGCGGAGCGATCTGGCCGGGCTGGAGCGCTGCACTGGCGGACGACTCGACTGACTCGGGTACGCATTGCAGCACCTGTTCCGTCGCACAGGCACCACAGTCCGTCGCATCGACGCAGCAGGCGGCCCCGCTCTCGTGTGAGATTGCGCAGCAGCGGCCCGCACGTCGGCTGCTCAAGACGTAGGATGCATTCAGAGCTTTCGATTCCGTCGATTTGGGGAGCACAGACATGCGCATCCGATCCGGCCACATCGTCATGGCCACCTTGATGGCTACCGGCCTGCCCGTCCGGGCGCTCGACGGCCATGGGCTGCAGGCCACCGACTCAAGCTGGTTCCATGGCCGTTGGCAGGCCCGCATCGAGCTGAGCCAGAGTCTGAGCGGGCCTCGCCAGTTCGACCCCTACAACCTCACTGCAGACACCCGTCGCAACGCCATGCGCAGGCTGTCTGTGCTGCGTGATTACTACTTCGACTGGCGTGACGACGACGCCTCAGTGCCTGCATCCGTTGGCGGATTGCGCGCGACCGGCGGACTGGTGGTGACGTCGCGCAGCGCGACGAATTTGCCGTCCCCTCGGCGCGCAGGCGGCTCGGGCGTGTCATCGCAGGGGTTGACCAGCCGTGCGATCGCCGGTGGATGGCCGAATCCGAACAACGACCTCGTCTCGGTCCCCTATGTCGGCGTGGGCTACACCGAGCTGCCCATCCGCTCAGGCTGGGGCTTTCGCGCCGATCTGGGGCTGATGGCCCTGCGCGCTCAGTCGGCGGTCAGGTTCGGCAGCGCACTGTCAGGCCCTCAGGGCCTGGACGACGTGCTGCGCGACATGCGACTGTCGCCCTTGATCAAGATCGGCGTGTCGTACTCGTTCTGAGTGGAGCGCGAACGCCCGGTCTCGGGCAACAGGTACGCGTTCTCGTGTAATCTCGCCTGCCACAACCAATGCATTCGAGGAGCGATAGCGTGAGCGACGTCAACAAGCGGATCGACGATCTCGTCAAAGGGAACGACGTGGTTCTGTTCATGAAGGGAACAGCTCAATTCCCGATGTGCGGCTTCTCCGGTCGCGCGATCCAAATCCTGAAGGCCTGTGGCGCCACCGCAGTGACGACGGTCAACGTACTGGAAGACGAAGAGATTCGTCAGGGCATCAAGGGCTATTCCAACTGGCCGACCATCCCGCAGCTTTACGTCAAGGGTGAGTTCGTCGGTGGCTCAGACATCATGGCCGAGATGTTCGAGGCGGGTGAACTCGCCCCGCTCCTGAAGAGCTGACAGCGTCGCGCAACGCGTTGCCCACGATGGCGACCGCCGGTCAGCGGCCTCGGTTGGTGGTTGGTGTTTCTGGCGCCACGGGCGCTGTCTACACCCTGCGCCTGCTCAAGCGTTGCCGCGAGGTAGGGTGCGAGACCCATCTGGTCGCGACACCGGCGGGCGTGCTCAACGTCCATCACGAACTCGGGCTGGACCGCCACGCGCTGGAGCGTCTGGCAGACGTGGCCTACAACCCGGCTGACGTCGGGGCCGCAATTGCCAGCGGCTCTTTTGCCACACACGCCATGGTGGTGGCGCCGTGCTCCATGAAGACGCTGGCCTCGGTGGCCCATGGGATGTCCGACAACCTGTTGACTCGCGCAGCGGATGTCACGCTGAAGGAACGGCGACGGCTGGTGTTGATGGTGCGCGAAACCCCGTTCAATCTGGCGCACTTGCGCAACATGACGGCGGTGACCGAAATGGGCGGCATCATCTTTCCGCCATTGCCAGCCTTCTATCTGAAGCCGCAGTCCATCGATGAGTTGGTCAATGACTCCGTCGAACGTGTGCTCGCATTGATCGGCATCGAAGCCGCTGTGCCACGCTCTTGGACAGGTTTGTGATCACGGCGGATCAGGCCAGGCGCACATCCCACTGCCTGCGGGCACCGAACACCATGTTGGGGTACTTGGCCTGGCCACGGCTGCCGTTGTAGCGGCCGAGCGCCAGAAATTGATCCCCCCGCTCGGTGTCCAGGTAGTGTCTCAGGATCACGCAGCCAAAGCGAAGATTGGTTTGCATGTGGAATAGCCGGCTGACATCACCGTCACCGATCAGCCGCGCCCAGAACGGCATCACCTGCATGTAGCCGCGCGCCCCGACTCGGCTGATGGCGTACTTTCGAAACCCGCTCTCGACCTGGATCAGCGCCAGCACCAGGGACGGGTCCAGTCCCTTGCGTTTGCTCTCGTACCAGACGGTCTGCAGGAATTCGATACGGGCGTCGTAATGCGGCTTGCGCGCCTTGAGGCGATCACTCGCCGCGCTCAGCCAACGCAGGTAGGCTAGCCGTTGCTCTGCCGTGTCGAAGATCGGCGTAGGCGGGGCGGCATCACGCACCGCAGCCGACAAGGCCGAGCGCACTGCGTCGGCCAGGGGCTCCTCAACCTGTCCACCGGCATGCGCCGCGCGCCACGGAACCGTGCTGGCGAAGCCCGCCAGCAGGATGTGGCGACGCGCGACGGTCATGGTGCGAGTTTCCCCTTCAACAGCGCCACCACGTCGTCCAGACGCACCGCCGTTGAGTTCGTGTCCTGCCGGGCCTGGTACTCGACCTGGCCCTCCTTCAGGCTGCGTTCGCCGATGGCCACACGGTGCGGCACACCGATCAGTTCCCAGTCAGCAAACATGGCGCCCGGACGCTCGCCACGGTCGTCCAGGATCACATCGATGCCCGCTTGTTCAAGCGAGGCATACAAGCTGTGGGCAGCGGCCTTCACCTCAGGGAACCGGTCGTAACCGACCGGACAGATCACCACGGCGAAGGGCGCGATGGCCGCAGGCCAGATCATCCCGCGCTCGTCATGGCGTTGCTCTACCGCAGCCCCCAGGATACGCGTGACGCCGATGCCGTAGCAACCCATCTCCATCAGACGCGGCTTGCCGCCCTCGTCGAGATAGGTCGCCTTCATGGCCTCGCTGTACTTCGTGCCGAGGAAAAACACATGGCCTACCTCGATGCCACGCTGGATCGACAGCACGCCCTGTCCATCGGGCGATGGGTCGCCGGCAACAACATTGCGCAAATCAGCGACCAAGTCGGGCTCTGGCAAGTCCCGGCCCCAATTGACGCCGGTCAGGTGGAAGTCTTCTTCGTTGGCGCCGCAGACGAAGTCGCTCATCGCGGCCACGGTGCGATCCACGACGATCTTCACGGCACCCGCCGCACCCACCGGACCCAAGTAACCGGGCTTACAGCCGAAGTGCTGGGCAATCTCGGCTGCGGTGGCAAAACGGTGGCCACCCTTCAAGCCTGCCAACTTGCCGGCCTTCACCTCGTTCAGGCTGTGGTCACCGCGCACCAGCAGCAGCCAGATCGTGGTGCGCGTACCGGCATCGTTGGGCAGTTGTTCGTCGGTGGCGAGCACCAGCGATTTCACCGTGGATGTCAGCGGCACACCAAGCAAGTTCGACACGTCTTCGCAAGTCGACTTGCGCGGCGTCGAGGCCTTGGCCATGAGTTGTGTTGCCGCGCCGCGCTGTGCAATCAGCGGCAGTGCTTCGGCCAGTTCGACATTGGCCGCGTAGCCAGACGTCGCACAGTAGGCCAGCGCATCTTCACCCGTGTCGGCAATCACCTGGAATTCATGCGACCGGTCGCCGCCAATGGCACCCGTATCAGCTGCCACGGCGCGGTAGGTCAGGCCCAGGCGCCCAAAGATGCGCTGATAGGCGGCATACATCGCGTCATAACTCTTGCCCGCCGATTCGACATCACGGTCGAAGGAGTAGGCGTCCTTCATCGTGAATTCGCGACCTCGCATCACCCCGAAGCGAGGCCTGCGCTCGTCGCGGAACTTGGTCTGGATGTGATAGAAGTTTTTGGGCAGTGCGCGGTAGCTCCGCAATTCCTGGCGAGCGATGTCAGTGATCACTTCTTCGCTGGTGGGCTGAATGATGAAATCTCGGTCGTGGCGATCCTTCACCCGCATCAATTCGGCACCCATCTTGTCGAAGCGCCCGGTCTCCTGCCAGAGCTCTGCCGGTTGGACCAATGGCATCAATAACTCGATTGCACCAGCCCGGTTCATTTCCTCGCGAACGATGGCTTCCACCTTCCGAATCACCCGCAGCCCCATCGGCATGTAGTTGTAAATGCCAGCGCTCAAGCGCTTGATGAAGCCAGCGCGAAGCATCAGCTTGTGACTCACCACTTCGGCGTCGGCAGGTGCCTCTCGCAAGGTGGAAATAAAGAACTGGGACGCTTTCATCAATAGGGCCACAGGGGCTGTAGGGGGAAGTGGAATGGGCGCAGCGCGGAAAGTCTGCGGTTAGACACCCTGCAGACAGGGAGTTTGCATATTGCCATCGCGGTGCAATAATCAAATCAATTACAGATTTGGGGTTCATTATGCTCGACCGTGAGGGGTTCAGACCCAACGTCGGCATCGTCCTGCTCAATCAGAGGAACCAGGTGTTTTGGGGCAAAAGGCTCCGAACACACTCATGGCAGTTCCCGCAGGGAGGAATCAAACACGGGGAAACGCCTGAGCAGGCGATGTACCGAGAGCTCCACGAGGAAGTGGGGCTGACAACCGACCACGTCCGCATCCTCGCTCGGACGCGAGACTGGCTGCGTTACGAGGTTCCGGATCGCTTCATTCGCCGCGAGGCGCGAGGCCATTACCGTGGACAAAAGCAGATCTGGTTCCTGTTGCAGCTGACCGGCCGTGACAGCGACATGAACCTTCGCGCAACCAGCCATCCCGAATTCGACGCTTGGCGCTGGAACGAATACTGGATACCGCTGGACGTGGTCATCGATTTCAAGCGCGATGTGTACCAACACGCGCTCACGGAACTGTCACGCTTCTTGCCTAGGCCGGCACCGTCAGAACGAACGACAAGGCGTGACGCTGCTCCACCAGAGGACGGTGGAAAATCTGGTCTCGATGCCTCGTCACAGGGCGGTGGTGACGTTCCTGCGTGATCACTGGACCGAATCGAACCCGAGTAATTTCGTCAATTCAAATCGATAACGACCATTTGAATGTCGGACGCTGATTTTGATATTTCTGCCGGCACACTAGATAATAACCATATTATCTCTGTGTATCATTTCTGGCTCTCCGCTGAATCCGAGGATTTTTTCAAACTCGGTGGATGGCTTCTTTGCGATCAGTCGGGCTTCGCTGCTGGCGTAATTGGCCAGCCCCCGGGCCACGGCGGCGCCTGATGGGTCAAGCACCGCAATGACATCCCCGCGGTGGAAGTCGCCTTGCACTTCGACCATGCCGATCGGCAACAGGCTCTTGCCACCCTCGCGCAGCTTCAGTACGGCGCCCGCGTCGATGACCACCGCGCCGCGCAATTTCAGGTGATCCACCATCCACTGCTTGCGTGCCGCCATCTTCTGTGTCGGGGCCAGCAAGGCCGTGCCGATGGCGTCGCCCGCGCATAACCGCAACAGCACGTCAGGCTCTCGCCCCCACGCAATCACCGTGCTCGCGCCACTGCTCGCTGCGCGCTTGGCGGCCAAGATCTTGGTGATCATGCCGCCGCGGCCAATGCTGCTGCCAGCGCCGCCAGCCATGCGCTCCAGCGCAGGGTCGCCCGCGTTCGCGGCCTCGATGAGACGCGCCTGCGAATTTTTCCGTGGATCTTCCGAGTAAAGACCATGCTGATCGGTGAGGATGACCAGGGCGTCAGCCTCGATCAGATTGGCCACCAGAGCGCCCAGCGTGTCGTTGTCACCGAACTTGATCTCGTCATTGACGACGGTATCGTTCTCGTTGATCACCGGGATGACCTTCAGGCTCAGCAATGTCAGCAAGGTTGAGCGGGCATTGAGATAGCGCTCGCGGTCTGCGAGGTCCGCGTGGGTCAGGAGCACTTGTGCGCTGCCGACACCATGCTCTCGCAGCTTGGATTCGTACAGTTGCGCCAAGCCCATCTGGCCGACGGCCGCAGCGGCCTGCAGTTCGTGCAGCGGCTTGGGACGCGATGCCCATCCCAGGCGCTTCATGCCTTCGGCGATGGCTCCGCTCGACACCATCACGACCTCACGGCCTTGCGCTGCCAGCGCCGCCAGCTGCCTGCACCAATTGCCGACTGCGTCCGCATCGAGACCACGCCCCTCGTTGGTTACCAGGCTGGAGCCGACCTTGACGACGATCCGGCGCGCCGACGTCAGAGCGTCCCTCATGGCATGAGGCTGTCCGGAACCAGGAAGCGTGGGTCAGGGTCGTCCGGCACCACGTTCTTCAGTCGCGCCACGTGTTCGTAAATGGCGCGAATCAAAGGCTCGCACCCTTCACGCGTCAGCGCCGAAATCTGAAACACCGGGCCCTTCCACTTCAGGCGCTTGACGAAGTCGTCGACACGGCGCTGCCGGTCTTCTATTGGCACCATGTCGAGCTTGTTCAGCACCATCCAGCGCGGCTTCTTGTGCAACGAGGCGTCGTACTTCTTCAGTTCACCGACGATCGCTTTGACTTGCGCAACTGGGTCGACCGACTCGTCGAACGGTGCGAAATCGACCAGATGTAGCAGCAGATGGGTGCGCTGCAAGTGGCGCAGAAACAGGTGCCCGAGGCCAGCGCCCTCGGCGGCGCCCTCAATAAGGCCTGGAATGTCGGCCACGACGAAGCTCTGCTCAGGCGCGACCCGAACCACACCCAGGTTGGGGTGCAAGGTGGTGAAAGGGTAGTCAGCGATCTTCGGCTTTGCATTCGAGATGGCAGCGATCAGGGTCGACTTGCCGGCATTGGGCATGCCGAGCAGCCCCACGTCAGCCAGCACTCGCAATTCGAGTCGCAGGCGGAACTGCTCACCGGGCCAGCCGGGGGTCTTTTGCCGCGGCGCGCGGTTCGTGCTGGTCTTGAAGTGAAGATTGCCGAACCCGCCATCACCGCCCTTGGCCAGCAAGACCTTCTCATCGGGCACCAGCAGTTCGGCGATCACCTCGTCGGTGTCGGCATTGGTGATGATGGTGCCCATCGGCATGCGCAGCACGATGTCTTCGGCGGCAGCGCCAAATTGGTCTGAACCGCGTCCGTTTTCGCCGCGACGCGCTTCGTGGCGACGCGCATAGCGGTAATCGATCAGCGTGTTCAGGTTGCGGTCGCCGATGGCGTACACGCTGCCACCTCGCCCGCCGTCACCCCCGTTCGGACCACCGAATGGAATGAATTTTTCGCGCCGGAAGCTCATGCAGCCATTACCGCCGTCGCCGGCAGCAATGTCGATCGAGGCTTCATCTACGAATTTCATTGGCAATCAGTGGTGTTGGAAGCGATACAGAGGCCGCGCTGGCGGCCAGCTACCGGTGCGGTTAACGTTAAACGGCAGACCAGAAATACGAAAGCCCCGGCAAACCGGGGCTCACGCAACTCGGCCACTGACGTTCTCAGTGAGCCTTGATGCTCACCGTACGGCGATTGCGCGGGCCCTTGACCGCAAAGACCACCTCGCCATCGGTCAGTGCAAACAGGGTGTGATCCTTGCCAACCCCGACATTGGTGCCCGGGTGAAACTGGGTGCCGCGCTGGCGAACGATGATGGAGCCCGCCGGAATCGACTGACCGCCAAACGCCTTGACGCCAAGCATCTTGGGCTGCGAATCGCGCCCGTTGCGGGTCGACCCGCCGCCTTTTTTCTGTGCCATGACTGAATCCTCAAAAAACTAGTGCATCCGAGATCAGGCGTTGACGGCGCTGATTTGGATTTCGGTGAACGCTTGGCGATGGCCTTGGCGCTTCTGGTAGTGCTTGCGTCGACGCATCTTGAAGATGCGCACCTTGTCGTGACGACCTTGCGAGAGCACCGTCGCGACGACCGTCGCACCAGACACCAATGGGCTTCCGATCTTGATGTCCGCGCCATCACCAACCGCCAGCACTTGGTCAATCGTGATTTGCTGGCCAATCTCTGCGACGATCTGCTCGACCTTGAGTTTCTCACCGGTGGCAACCCGGTATTGTTTCCCGCCGGTCTTGATGACTGCGTACATTTCAGTCCTTTCGATTGAATTCTTTGTTGCGTGCCGTGCAAATCTGTCACGGCAATGGGCGTAGCCCTCGATTCTAGCTCGAATTTGCCCGCTCGCGCTGGAATCGCGAAGTGCGGGCAAACGCAGCCTGCGGGCCGACTGTCGCGTTTCTATAATTCGGGTCCTTCCCGACAAAGGCCAGCGTGCGCGCCGAACCCAACGCCTACACCAATGATGTCTCCGCAGACGCCCAGCTGATGGAGGCGGAGATGCAGGAAGTCGATACGGTCATTACCCGGCGTCTGGCATCGCAGGTCGTACTCGTCAATCAAATCGCTGGCTACATCACCAGCGCGGGCGGCAAGCGGGTCAGGCCTATGCTGGTCCTGCTGTTTTCGAACGCTCTGGGCTTTCGTGGTCCCGAGCGATTCGAACTGGCGGCCACCGTCGAATTCATTCACACGGCCACCCTGCTCCATGACGACGTGGTCGACGAATCCGATCTGCGACGTGGAAAGAAAACGGCCAACGCGCTGTTCGGCAACGCGGCCAGCATTCTCGTGGGCGACTTCGTCTATTCCCGCGCTTTTCAGATGATGGTGTCGGTGAACAGGATGCGCGTGCTGGAGGTTCTGTCAGAGGCCACTAACGTGATTGCCGAGGGTGAAGTGCTGCAGTTGATGAACATGCACAACCCCGATGTACAGGTGAGCGACTACCTGAAGGTGATCCGGTTCAAGACAGCCAAACTGTTCGAGGCGAGCGCTCGCCTGGGAGCGGTTCTGGCTGACGCCTCACCGGACGTCGAGGAGGCCTGCGCGAATTACGGGCGGTCGTTGGGCACCGCATTCCAGCTGGTCGATGATTTGCTTGACTACGAAGGAAGCACGGCCGAACTCGGCAAGAACGTTGGCGATGACCTGCGCGAGGGCAAACCAACGCTGCCTCTCCTGCTGGCGATGGAGCGCGGCAGCGAGTCAGAGCGCGAGCTGATCCGAACGGCCATCCTGCAGGGTGAAGTCGCGCGCCTGCCTGAGGTCATCGAGGTGGTGCGTCGCACCGGCTCGATCGACGCAACGCGAGAGGCGGCACGTGAACAAATCGAGCTGGCTCAGCAGAGTCTGGCGGGCTTGCGCCCGTCGATTTACCGGGACGCTCTGATAAACTTGTGTGTACGTTCACTTGACCGCTCGTCCTGAGATTTCCGCGACATATCATTTTCAGACACCGGAATTCGGGGTGTAGCTTAGCCTGGTAGAGCGCTACGTTCGGGACGTAGAGGCCGGAGGTTCGAATCCTCTCACCCCGACCAATTTCTGGGTCATGGGCCATAACTTCTTCGCTGAAGCCCATTCGTCAGTTGATCGTTCGAGCACCGGGCACTGAATGGCAGACACCCTCGCTGAAGCGCCACAATCCGCTCTGTCCGGCGTCGCACGGGTTCTTGTCCACGCTGGGAAGCTGAACGAGAAGGCCGCAGAGGGCTTGGTCAAGTCAGCCCGCGAGAAGAAGATCAGCTTCGTCGCGGCAGTGATTGCGGCAGGCGCGGTGTCTCCGGCCGATCTGGCACACACGCTCTCATCTGCGCTCGCGCTGCCCTTGCTGGACCTGAACGCGGTCGATGCACAGAAGCTGCCGCGCAACATCATCGACGGCAAGCTGGCGTCGCAATATCAGATCGTCGTACTGGGCAAACGAGGCGGGCGCTTGTTCATCGGCGGCGCCGACCCCACCGACCAAGAGGCGGTCGAACGCATCAAGTTCGCGACACAGTTGACCCCTGAATGGGTCATCGTCGAGCACGACAAGCTGTCCAAGATCGTCGAATCCAGCAGCACCAGTGCGACAGAAACCCTGGAGTCGATGGCCTCGGGCGACTTCGAGTTTGATGTCACCGACGATGTCACCAATCAGGAAGCCGCCGAAGCCGCCCCGGATGTTGAAGATGCGCCAGTGGTGCGCTTCCTGCAGAAGATGCTGATCGACGCCATCAATGCGCGAGCCTCAGACCTTCATTTCGAGCCTTATGAGTATCACTACCGGGTGCGCTTTCGGGTAGACGGCGAATTGCGTGAAATCACTCAGCCACCGATTGCGATCAAGGACAAGCTGTCGTCGCGCATCAAGGTGATCTCGCGGCTGGACATCGCCGAAAAGCGTGTGCCACAAGATGGCCGGATGAAGCTCAAGTTCGGCAGCAAGTCGATCGACTTCCGTGTCAGCACCTTGCCCACGCTGTTCGGCGAGAAGATCGTGATCCGAATCCTGGACGCGTCAAGCGCCAAGTTGGGCATCGAAGCCCTTGGCTACGAGAAAGTCGAGCGCGAGCGATTGCTGCATTGCATCCAACGGCCCTACGGCATGGTGCTGGTGACCGGCCCGACCGGTTCTGGCAAGACGGTGTCGCTGTACACCTGTCTGAACATCCTGAATCAGCCGGGCGTCAACATCTCGACCGTCGAAGACCCGGCAGAAATCAACCTGCCTGGCATCAACCAGGTCAATGTCAACGACAAGGCCGGGCTGAACTTTGCCGTGGCCTTGAAATCCTTCCTTCGGCAGGATCCGGACATCATCATGGTCGGCGAAATCCGGGACCTGGAAACCGCAGACATCGCCATCAAGGCAGCGCAAACCGGCCACATGGTGATGTCGACGCTGCACACCAATGACGCGCCAACCACGCTGACCCGCATGTTGAACATGGGCGTCGCGCCGTTCAACATCGCCTCCAGCGTGCTGCTGATCACTGCGCAGCGGCTCGCCCGCAAGCTTTGCGAGAGTTGCAAAGCGCCGGCCGACTACCCCCGGGAAGCGCTGCTCAAGGCAGGCTTCACCGAAAGCGAGCTGAACGGCACCTGGAAGCCCTTCCGTGCGGTCGGTTGCTCTGCGTGTACAAATGGTTACCGGGGGCGGGTCGGCATCTACCAGGTGATGCCAATCACCGAAGAGATCCAACGCATCATCCTCACCGAGGGCACGGCGGTCGACATTGCCGAGCAGGCCCAGCGCGAAGGCGTGCGCGACCTGCGACAGTCCGGGCTGGTCAAGGTCCGGGCGGGCGTCACCACGCTGGAAGAAGTGATCGCGTGCACCAACGAGTGATTACCAATGAATAAATCCACCAGCTTGCCGATAAGCACGTTGGTGGATTGAGAGTTCCGGAGGAACCATGGCGACTGCAGCGGCCGCGACACGCATCAAGGAAATTGTTTTCGAGTACGAAGGCAAAGACAAGAACGGCAAGATCGTTCGGGGGGAGATGCGCGCTGGTGGCGAAGCGATGGTTAATGCGAGTCTTCGCCGCCAGGGCATCCTGATCACCAAGGTCAAGAAGCGCCGGGTCAGCGGTGGACGTGCAATCAAGCAAAAAGACATTGCCATCTTCACCCGCCAGTTGTCCACGATGATGCGTGCCGGCGTGCCGCTGATTCAATCATTCGACATCGTGGCACGTGGCAGCCCAAACCCGCGATTGACACGCCTGCTGACCGATATCCGGGCCGATGTCGAAACTGGGACGAGCCTGTCTGCCGCATTCCGTAAGCATCCGCTGTACTTTGACGCGCTCTACTGCAATCTGGTCGAGGCCGGCGAGGCGGGCGGTATCCTGGAAGCGTTGCTGGATCGCCTGGCGATCTACCAGGAAAAGACCATGGCGATCAAGAACAAGATCAAGTCCGCCTTGATCTACCCGATCGCGGTGCTGGTGGTGGCCTTTGTGGTGCTTGCCGTGATCATGATCTTCGTCATCCCGGCCTTTAAGGACGTGTTCACCTCGTTCGGCGCCGACCTTCCCGCTCCCACACTGTTGGTGATCGCGATGTCGGAGTTCTTCGTCAAGTACTGGTGGGCGATCTTCGGCTTCATTGGCGGTGGCACTTACTTCTTCTTTGAATCGTGGAAGCGATCCGAGAAGATGCAAAAGATGATGGACCGGCTGCTCTTGAAAGTGCCGGTGTTCGGTGATCTGGTCAACAAATCGGCAGTCGCGCGTTGGACACGTACGTTGTCGACGATGTTTGCAGCAGGCGTCCCCTTGGTCGAAGCGCTGGATTCTGTCGGCGGTGCGTCTGGCAACGCCGTCTTTGCCGAAGCGACCGAGAAGATCCAGAAAGACGTTTCTACGGGCTCGTCGCTGACCACTTCGATGCAGACCACCGGCGTGTTCCCGAACATGGTGCTGCAGATGTGCTCGATTGGCGAAGAGTCCGGCTCGCTGGATGCCATGCTGGGCAAGGCGGCCGAGTTCTATGAGGACGAGGTCGACGAGGCGGTGAAAGGCCTGTCCAGCCTGATGGAGCCATTCATCATCGTGATCCTCGGCACTCTGATCGGCGGCATCGTGGTCTCCATGTACCTGCCGATCTTCAAGCTTGGTCAGGTGGTCTGATCCCGGCGGATGGATACGCTGCTGATCGATACGCTGTTGTCTCCC
Source organism: Burkholderiales bacterium Ga0077547 (assembly GCA_001464195.1). Lineage (GTDB taxonomy): Bacteria > Pseudomonadota > Gammaproteobacteria > Burkholderiales > Burkholderiaceae_C > PBB1. Next base: position 24,389 of record LNEY01000031.1, on the reverse strand, counting down.
TGGACCCTCGCGCTGGCGGGGCTGTGCGTCGGCAGCTTCCTGAACGTGGTGATACACCGGTTGCCGCTGATGCTGGAGCGGGGTTGGAAACTCGACAGCGCGGAGTTGCTCGGCGTCAAGGTGGATGTGCCGGCCGAGATCACGCTGTCGGCACCTCGCTCGCGATGCCCTTCATGTGGGCACCGCATCGCCTGGCACGAGAACATACCCGTGCTGAGCTATCTGCGATTGGGTGGCAAGTGCTCGGCCTGCAAGTCCCGTATCTCGCCGAGGTATCCCGCCTTCGAGATCGTCACGGCGCTGTTGTTCGCAGGCCTTGCCTGGCGCTTTGGCGCGCAGGCTTCCACGCTGGCGTGGTGCGGATTTGCAGCGGTGCTGGTGGCGCTGGCTGGCATCGACTGGGACACCACCCTTTTGCCTGACAGCCTCACGTTGCCGCTGCTGTGGGCGGGTCTGATTGCCGCGGCCGTCGGCTTGACCGTGCCGCTGTCGTCTGCGGTCTGGGGAGCGGTGGCGGGCTACCTGTCTCTGTGGTCGGTGTACTGGCTTTTCAAGCTGGCCACTGGCAAGGAAGGCATGGGCCACGGCGATTTCAAGTTGCTGGCCGCCTTGGGGGCGTGGCTCGGTGTGTCCATGGTGCTGCCCGTCGTACTGGGCGCTTCGGTGATCGGCGCGATCGTCGGCATCGGCATGAAGCTCGCCAGCAACCTTCGCGAAGGACGGTACGTGCCGTTCGGACCGTTTCTCGCGGGGTCCGGACTGGCGGTGTTGTTCATCGGCGCCCCGACAATCCTGGATTGGTTGGGCTGGGCCTGATTCTCATCAGCCCGGCGCCAGCACCCATCTGATGGCTGCCGCGCCAAGAAGCATCGCCGAACCGCTGCGCGTTGGGCTGACCGGCGGCATCGGCAGCGGAAAGAGCACCGTCGCCGCCTTGCTGGCCTCACATGGCGCAAGGATCATCGACACCGATGCAATTTCCCGACGATTGACTGCGACCAATGGGCGTGCCATCCCAGCACTGCGCAAGGCATTCGGTGACAGCGTGATCGATTCCCAGGGCGCTCTCGACCGCCACAGGATGCGCCAGTTGGTGTTCGACGATCCTCCAGCAAGGCACCGATTGGAAGGCATCTTGCACCCAATGATCCTGACTGACACCGAACGCGAAGCAGGCTTGCAGCAAGACGCTGCGGTCCTCGTTTTCGACGTTCCCCTGTTGGTCGAGTCGCCGCAATGGATGCGCCGAGTGCACCGGGTGCTGGTGGTCGACTGCAGCGAGGCCACGCAGATTGCACGGGTGATGAAGCGCTCAGGATGGTCGGAAGCATCGGTCAGGGCGGTCATTGCGGCACAGGCGACTCGAGAGCAGCGGCGCGCTGTTGCCGACGACTTGATCATCAACGACGACATTTCGATGGCGGCGTTGTCTGAGCGTGTCGAACAGTTGTGGGAATCCTGGAAAGCGCTCTGACCCGCATCGCTGTGGAACAATCGCAGCTTGTCGCTGTTCTATCCGCCCGTCCCCGCTCCACCAGCCGTTGAAGGAAGGCCACTTGGTCCTTTACGAGTACCCGTTCAACGAGAGCATACGCACCATGCTTCGGCTGGAGCACCTGTTCGATCGGTTGGGGCAACTGGCGACGCGAGAGACCGCGGTGGATCACCACTACGCGATCGCCACGCTGTTCGAAATCATGGAAGTGGCCTCGCGCGCCGACCTGAAATCTGACCTGCTCAAGGATCTGGAGCGTCAGAAGGCACAGCTCAACGGCTACCGCGGTAACCCATCGATTTCCGAATCAGCGCTCGACGCGGTGATCCAAAAAATCGACCACGCACACACAGGGCTGAATGAACTGCCAGGCAAGGCTGGCGCAGCACTGACCTCCAACGAATGGCTGATGAGCATCCGCAGCCGCATCAGCATCCCAGGTGGCACCTGCGAATTCGATCTGCCGGCTTATTACGCATGGCAGCAGCATGAGCCTGCAGCGCGCCGCGCTGACCTGGCTCGCTGGATCGCGCTTTTGTTGCCACTGGCTGAGGCCTTGACCGTGCTGCTGGGCTTGTTGCGCGACTCAGGCGTGCCGCAGCGCGTGACCGCCGTCGCGGGACAGTTTCAGCAGAGCCTGCCGACCGGGCGGTCTTACCACCTGATGCGCGTTCGCCTCGATCCGGCGGGTGGTCTGGTGCCCGAAATCACAGGTCACCGGCTGATGGTCTCGGTCAGGCTGATGCGCCAGGACACAGAGGGTCGCCTAAGACCCCACACCGGCGATGGCAGTTTCGAACTGACCCTGTGCTCATGAGCGCCCCGGAGGTCCCGCAGCGCATCGTCCGCTGCCCCGGCTGCGGCGGTGACAGCGTGTACGTCACCTCCAACCTGTACCGCCCCTTCTGCAGCGCACGCTGCAAGAACAGCGATTTCGGTGCCTGGGCGAGTGAAGGCTACCGAGTCGCCTCCGGCCCGACGCCTGAAGAATCCGACGAAGGCAGCGCGCCCCTGCCTCACTGATTCGCGCGTTGGCCAGCTCCGGGTCGGTTGACGCCCGCGACGAACACATCAAAAACGGCACGCGCGGCCCCTTGAACTGCAGCGCATCGTCCCTATAATCTTACTGCTAGCACTCGCATGCATTGAGTGCTAACGAATTTCGGGCCTGCGAGCCCGGCTGGAGTCACCCTCGTGGTCAGCCGATTGCCGCCCGTCATCACCAACACCCAACTCGGTTTTTATCCCTCAAGGAGATGCTATGAAACTTCGTCCTCTGAACGATCGCGTGATCGTCAAGCGCCTGGAACAGGAAACCAAGACCGCCTCGGGCATCGTCATCCCGGACGCCGCTGCCGAGAAGCCTGATCAAGGCGAAGTGCTCGCCGTCGGTCCTGGCAAGCGCAACGAGAAGGGTGATTTCATTGCTCTGAACATCAAGGTCGGCGATCGCGTCCTGTTCGGCAAGTACAGCGGCCAGACCGCCAAGGTCGATGGCGATGAACTGCTCGTGATGCGCGAAGAAGACCTGTTTGCAGTGGTTGAAAAGTAAATCGTTCGCGATTTACTTTCGTCGCAGGCTAACTTCGCGCAGCGAAGTTAAGTCCTGAAAGGACGGCCGAAGACAGAAGAACTCACCGGCGCAAGCCGGCATATCAAGCTCAAGGAGAATTTCAAATGGCAGCTAAAGACGTAATTTTCGGCGGTGACGCACGTGCCCGCATGGTTGAAGGCGTGAACATCTTGGCCAATGCGGTCAAGGTCACCCTGGGCCCCAAGGGCCGCAACGTGGTGCTCGAGCGCTCGTTCGGCGCCCCGACCGTGACCAAGGACGGCGTGTCCGTGGCCAAGGAAATCGAACTGAAGGACAAGCTGCAGAACATGGGCGCGCAGATGGTCAAGGAAGTCGCTTCCAAGACCAGCGACATCGCCGGTGACGGCACCACCACTGCCACGGTCCTCGCCCAAGCCATCGTACGCGAAGGCATGAAGTACGTGGCCGCCGGCATGAACCCGATGGATCTGAAGCGCGGCATCGACAAGGCCGTGACGGCCCTGGTCGAGCAGCTGAAGGCTCAATCGAAGCCCACCACCACGAGCAAGGAAATCGCCCAGGTCGGCACCATCTCGGCCAACAGCGACCACGAAGTCGGCAACATCATTGCTGAAGCCATGGACAAGGTCGGCAAGGAAGGCGTCATCACCGTCGAAGACGGCAAGAGCCTGAACAGCGAGCTCGACGTCGTCGAAGGCATGCAATTCGACCGCGGCTACCTCTCGCCGTACTTCATCAACAACCCGGAAAAGCAAGCTGCGATCCTCGACAACCCGTTTGTCCTGTTGTTCGACAAGAAGATCAGCAACATTCGTGACCTGCTGCCGACGCTGGAAGCCGTCGCCAAGGCCGGCCGTCCGCTGCTGATCATTGCCGAAGACGTTGAAGGCGAAGCGCTCGCGACGCTGGTGGTCAACACCATCCGCGGCATCCTGAAGGTTGTCGCTGTCAAGGCGCCGGGCTTCGGTGATCGCCGCAAGGCCATGCTCGAAGACATCGCCATCCTGACCGGCGGCAAGGTCATCGCCGAAGAAGTCGGCCTGACGCTGGAAAAGGTCACGCTGGCCGATCTGGGTCAAGCCAAGCGCGTTGAAGTGGGCAAGGAAAACACCACCATCATCGACGGCTCCGGTGCTGCTGCCGACATCGAAGCGCGCGTCAAGCAAGTGCGCGTGCAGATCGAAGAAGCCACCTCCGACTACGACCGCGAGAAGCTGCAAGAGCGCGTGGCCAAGCTGGCCGGCGGTGTAGCCGTCATCAAGGTCGGTGCTGCCACCGAAGTCGAGATGAAGGAAAAGAAGGCACGTGTCGAAGACGCCCTGCACGCGACCCGTGCAGCCGTTGAAGAAGGCATCGTGGCCGGTGGTGGCGTGGCGCTGCTGCGCGCCAAGCAGATGGCTGGCGAGATCAAGGGTGACAACCCAGATCAAGACGCCGGTATCAAGCTGGTGCTGAAGGCCATCGAATCGCCGCTGCGCGAGATCGTCTACAACGCCGGCGGCGAAGCCAGTGTGGTGGTGAACGCGGTGTTGGCCGGCAAGGGCAACTACGGCTTCAATGCTGCGAACGACACCTACGGCGACATGATCGAGATGGGCATCCTCGACCCCACGAAGGTGACCCGTACCGCGCTGCAGAACGCGGCTTCGGTTGCATCGCTGATGCTGACGACCGAAGCCATGGTCGCCGAAGCACCAAAGGATGAGGCAGGTGCTGGTGGTGCCGGCATGGGCGGCGGCATGGGTGGCATGGGCGGCATGGGCGGTATGGACATGTAAAAAGCGCCCTGGCTTCAGGCCCCTCGGGCCTGAGTCCGCGACGTTCCCCAAAGGGGCTGCTTCGGCAGCCCCTTTTTCATGGCTTCACGCTGGATGGAACTTGGCGTGAGCCACTCGTTCAACCGGATAATCCCTTAGGAAGGCCACAGACCACGCCCATGCCGGTTTCTCCCTTGATGTTGCGCTTCGTCGAGGACGAGTTGTCCCGAGCGCCTGCGTTGGCCGAACGCACGGTCACCGCGACCCTGGCGCAGTTGCAGCAGCCCGCCAAGGCCGGTGCGCCGGTCGCAGCGGCCGACCGCCAGGTCCAACAGGAGGTGATCGAAGCGCTGCGCCGCGGCGCGAATCCGTTCCGGCAAGCCTTTGCCGACAGTCTGCAATCGCTGGTCATGGCCGATGTTCAAGGTCTCGAGAGCCCATCGACCGTGGGCAGCAGCACGATCGCCGGTGGCCTGCAGTTGATGGACGAGACCCGCGTCGACGCAGACATCGCGATCTCCCGTGCCGCGCAACTGATCGACAGCGCGGCCGAATGGGAGTTGCGCGAGTTGCAGACATTCACCTCGACGCTGATCGGCCAGGCCCATGTCAGCGCTGAATCGAATCCCCTGGGGCCGGCGGCCTACGCACAAGCACTGTGGGATGCTTGCTCGGCCATCTGCCCCACGTCTGCGCAGCGGGGTCTGATGTTGCGCAGCGCGACGGCCATCATCGCAGGCCAGCTCAAGATGTCCTGGGCAGCCGCCTGCACGCGCTTGGAATCCCAGGGCGTCACGCCCAGCATTTACCGGACGATGGTGCTCCCGAGCAGCACACCTGCGGCGGTTTCGGCACCCGCGGCGGCGACGCCCAGAGCCTTCGAACAAGCGCTGCAACAGATCAGTGCCTTGCTGCAAAACCGCTCCACCGGAGGACCACCGTCGCCCGCGCCGGTTGCGATGCCTGTCTCGTCAACGCCAAGCGCTGCTCGCATGGCCGCGTTGCAGAACTCGAATGTGCCTGAGGGCGTCGATCCTCACGTGGTCGACTTGCTCTCGCGCGTCTTCGAAGCGGTGCTGTCCGATGATCAGATCTCGGCCGATCTGCGTGCCGTCATGGCGCGCCTGCAAACATCGGTGCTGCGCCTGTGCCTGGTCGACCGCACACTGCTTGACAGCCACCAGCATCCGGTGTGGTTGCTGATGAACCGCATCGCACAGGCGTCACAGGTCTGGCCGCTGCCCGGCGATCCGCGCAGCGCTCGGCTGGTCACATTCTGCGAGTCGCTCGCCGGCGAGATCGCCGCGGCGCCTCAGCAAGTGGCGTCGGGCTTCACGAAAGGCATGATGCGTCTGGAAGCGCACCTGAGCCAAGAGCTGCGAGATCAGCAGGAGCGCGCAGATAACAGCATCGCCGCGCTGACCGCCGCCGAGCGACGAGACACCCTCGAACGTGAGCTGTCGCAACAGCTGGCGGAACAGGCCCGCGCCGTGCGCACCACCCCTCGCCTTCGCGAGTTTCTGAGCCGCGACTGGGCCCGCGTGCTCACGGAGTCGATGCTTCGCTATGGCGACAAGGACGAGCGCACGGCCAGCGCCTTCAAGACGCTCGACGACATGCTCTGGAGCCTGAACATCCCTGACCACCCCCAAAGCCGACAGCGCCTGCTCGGGTTACTGCCCGACCTGATCAAGCGCCTGCGTGCTGGCATGGCACTGGTGGGTTTGCCCGAGATGCAGCAGCAGGCGGTGCTCGACGACTTGATGGTCGTGCACACCGAGTCCTTGCGCCCGGGCGAGCGGGCCAGTGCCTACGAAGCCACCCCGCAGGAGATCTTCCAGCGTCTGCGCGACGAAGACGCCTCTACTTCGGCCGCCCCGTCGGCCCAGGGATTTGCCGACTCACTGATCGAAGTTTTCTCGATGGACACCGTCCCGGCCGAGCTGATGTCCGATGGGGCTGCTCTAGAAGACAGCCCCGACCGCCCGATCGACGCAATGACCCCTGGCTCCAGCTGTCGCTGGTTTCTCAGTGGACGCTGGCGCACGGTCCAGTTGCTGTGGCGCAGTGATTCGCTGAGCTACTTTGTCTTCGCCGGTGAGACCGCTGGCCGCACCCATTCCATCACGAGGCAGGCACTGGCTCGGCTCGCGACGGAAGGTCTCATCAAGCCCGTGTCGGACACCCAGCTGATCCAACGCGCCGTCCACCGTGTCATGCGCGATCTGGCCCCCTCGCACTGATCGAGCATGACGCTCGGCGCGAGCGTCCACTGTGCCGCGGTGGCAACGTCCACCAAACCCATCCCGCACAATTTCAGGATGCATTCGATGTTGTCGACCGTCCGCCGCCTCGGTCTCTTCGCCTGGTTCACAGCGTCGTTTGCCGCATCCGGCAGTGAGGCCACGCCCGTCTCGTTGGTGGGCGCGCCGGCGACGGCAGCCGCACCCGCCCCACCGCCGCTGGGCCGGCCGCGCATCGGGCTGGTGCTCTCGGGGGGCGGCGCACGCGGGCTGGCGCACGTGGGCGTGCTGAAGATGCTGGAGCGCGAACGCATCCCGATCGATGTGATTGCGGGCACCTCGATGGGCGCGATCATCGGTGGTCTCTATGCCAGCGGCATGGACGCGGAGCGCCTGGAAAAGGAATTGCTCGCGGTGAAATGGGACGAGGTGTTCGCCAGCCGCGTCGACCGGCCGCTGCTGTCGCAGCGCCGCAAGGAAGAAGACTTCGAACTCTCGCCGGTGCTTGAGTTCGGCATGCGCGATGGCGAGCTGCGGGCACCGCTGGGTGCACTGTCGGGTCGGGGGCTCGAAACCCTGCTGCGCCGCTACACCCTGCCGGTGCGCGGCATACGCGACTTCTCGCAGCTTGCGATTCCGTTTCGGGCGGTGGCCACCAACATGGAGACCGGCCAGCCGGTCATCCTCGGCAGCGGTGATCTGGCGTTGGCACTGCGTTCGAGCATGAGCGTCCCCGGGGTCTTCGCACCCACCGAGGCCGATGGTCGGATCCTGGGCGATGGCGGCCTGGTCGACAACCTGCCCGTTGACGTAGCGCGAGCCATGGGCGCCGACATCGTGATCGCCGTCAACATCGGGACGCCGCTGTCAGGCCGCGATGCGCTGAGTTCAGTCACCGGGCTCACGGCGCAGATGCTCAGCATCCTGACCGAGCAGAACGTGGCCCGCAGTCTGGCCCGGTTGAAACCCAGCGATGTGTTGATCGCACCGCCCCTGGGCGCCCTGACCTCCGGCGACTTCAACCAGACCCGCGAACTGATTGACCAGGGCGAAGCGGGCGTGCGGCCACAGCTGGCGAAGCTCGCCGCGCTGTCGCTGCCCCCGCAGATCTACGCCCAGTGGCAGGCCGCACACCGTCAGCCTGAAGCGCAACCTGCGCAGGTCTCGTTCATCCGCTTCGAGGGCAGCGAGTTGACCAACCCTCAGCGGTTCGCTGGCGAGCTCGAATCGACCACTGGCGCGCCCTTCGATCAGAAAAAAGCTGAGCGAGATGCCCGCCGTCTTGCCGCCAGCGGCGACTACGCACGGGCGGACTTCCGGCTGGTGAACACACCCGACGGCGACGGACTCATCTTCGATCTCGAGGACAAGCCCTGGGGACCTCACTACTTCCGTGTGGGCATCGACCTGTTCACCGATTTCCAGGGTGACAGCGCTTTCAACTTGAAGCTGAACCACGACCGGCGATGGCTGGACGAGAACGGCACCGAATGGCGCAATTTCGTCCAGATCGGCGAGACGCCGAAGCTCTACACCGAGCTGTATCTCCCGCTGAAGTGGACGATCGGCTGGAGCAGCGATTGGTTTGTGTCCGGCTATGCCAGCGTCGAGCGGCGACGCGTCACTGTCTACGAAGCCAACAGCGCGGACGAACTCGGGCGGCTCAGCCGAACCACGGGTCGCTTTGGCATCGACATCGGTCAGCCGTGGGGCAAGTTCGGCGAATTCCGCCTCGGCGTCAGCCATGTCGTGCTGCGCAACAGCCCCGATCTGCTGGCGGCCGCGTATCCCGGCCCAGGCAACAGCCAGACCGTTCGAGAAACCGGCGCACGCTTCAAGGCCATCATCGATCAGTTGGACTACGTCAACTTCCCGCTGCGTGGCTACCGCCTCGAAGGTGAAACAGTGATCGGTTCGCGCACCGTGTCCGGCGGGTCCGGCCGCAACGGCTTCGCGCGGCTCGAGCTCGAAGCCACCGCCGCCGTGACCTGGGGGCGACACACGCTCAACACCTATCTGAGCGCGGAGAGTGCGGGTGGCGCAGACCTGTCTACCGACCTGGGCCGTTACAGCTACAACCTGGGTGGATTTCACCGGCTGTCGGGCTACCGCTTCAACCAGCTTGCGGGCAACAACGTGCTGTTCGGTCGGCTGGAGGGCTACCGGCGGCTGGAGTACGTGCCATTGTTGACCCGGGGGCTGTTCGTAGGCGGCACGCTTGAAGCGGGCAACGCCTGGACCCGCAAGCGAGAAGTCTCCCTGTCGGACCTGCGCACCGGCAGCAGCCTGTTCGTGGGCGCCGACACCACCGTCGGCCCCTTGTATTTCGGCGTCACGTATGCGCCGCGCGGTCACTCAGGGGTGTACCTGTTCCTCGGCAGACCCTGACGCCTGCGGCGCGGGTGCGCAGACCCAGGCATGCAACAAGGTAGCTGCATCGCCCACGCCGCTTTTCTTCAGGGCTGAAAACAAGGCCACGTTGACATCGGCTTCCGGCGTGGTCAGCTCGCCGAGCACCTGTTGCGCAGCTTCCAGCGCAAGATGGGCTTCGCTGCGGTTGAGCTTGTCCGCCTTCGTCAGCAGCACCAGCAGCCGGACCGTCCCATTGCCAATCCGGGGCGCGATGAAGGCCAGCAACTGGCGGTCCAGGTCGGTGAACCCCAGCCGCGAATCGACCATCAACACCACGCCGGCCAGGCTGCGACGCACTTCGAGGTAATCGGCCATCACCTGTTGCCAGCGCAGTTTGGCGCCGCGCGCCACCGCCGCATAGCCGTAGCCAGGCAGGTCTGCCAGCAAGGCGTTGGCCCCGGTCTTGGGTCCCAGCTCGAACAAATTGATGTGCTGGGTGCGGCCTGGCGTCTTCGAGGCGAAGGCCAACCGCTTCTGCTGGGTCAGTGTGTTGATCGCGGTCGACTTGCCTGCATTTGAGCGGCCTACGAAGGCGATCTCGGGCAGCTCGGTTGGCGGCAACTCGTTCAACCGGCTGGCCGTGGTGAGAAATCGCGCGGTGTGCGTCCAGGCCAACGCGAGCTTCTCTGCGCCATCGGCTTCGGTGGCCGCATGGCTCCCCTTCAGGGGCGTTTTCATTTGCTCGGTCATGCCGCCTGCCAAATCCTGCAATTGTAGAATTGAGCGATTAACAGTTTCCCTTTGGTCCTCGTCATGAAGTTTGCGTCTGCTTTGCTGTTGTGTTTTGCTGCTGCCACTGCTTCGGCCAAAGAAGAGCCCCGCGCGGCGTTCAAGCCCGACCTGGTCAAGGGCGCTGCTGCGGCGGCGGTGTGCTCAGCCTGCCACAGCAGCGATGGTTCGCGCGGGAGCCCGGCGCAACCCATCTTGCAAGGCCAGCATCCGGAATACCTCGTCAAGCAGTTGGCTGACTACAAAAGCAAGCTGCGGGTCAACGCCATCATGAATGGCATGGCCGCGGCACTCAGCGAAGAAGACATGAAGAATCTCGCTGCGTTTTATGCCTCGAAACAGGCCAAGCCGGGCTTCGCGAAGGATGCCGAACTGGCCAAGCTCGGCGAGAAGATCTACCGCGGCGGCGTGGCCGAGCGCAGCATTCCGGCCTGTGCCGGCTGCCATGGCCCCAATGGCGCCGGCGTTCCCGCGCAGTATCCGCGCATGGCCGGCCAGCATGCTGACTACACCGCAGCGCAGTTGACCGCCTTCCGCAGCGGTGCACGCAAGAACAGTGCGCAGATGATCGGCGTGGCGGCGAAGCTGAACGACCGCGAAATCCAGGGCCTGGCCGAATACATCGCCGGGCTGCACTGAACCTCGCCGCTCACAATACAAGCCGGTCTCTGACCGGCTTTTCTTTGGCCCCTTCACTGCTTCGCTGGTGGGATGTCTGAGCGGCAAAGTGCTGCTTGTTTGTCGCCAACGAGCCCAGCGACAGGCGTAAAGTGAAAGCTCTTCGAGCTTGCCACACATGCCCTACATCCACCGCACACACGACGGCACCATCGACAGCCTGCACCGCGACGCGGTCGAGGGAGTCGACGAGTTCCTGCCAGATGACCATGTCGAGGTACAGGCTTTCGTCGGCCGCACCGCGGGCGATGGGGGCTACTCCAAGCTCGACGCCGATTTCGTGCGCGTGCTTGAAGATGTGATCGACACGCTCATCGTCAAGAACATCCTCAACATCACCGACCTGCCCCCTGAGGCCCAGGCGAAGCTGTTTGCGCGCAAGGGCTTTCGCGAACGCCAATCGCAAAGCTCGCTGCGCTTGTTCTCCCCGTCGGGCTCCAATGACGTGATCTGAGTCATGTCAGCGCACTTGACCGTGGCGGCTTGCGGGTCGGCGCGTAAGGAACCGGGGAGGGCTGCGACACTAGGCATCACCTCATGGAATACGAGCCCCGGAGCACCGCATGTTTTTCCTCAAAGACCACGGATTCGTTCACCGCATCGCCAGCGACATCACCCCGCGCGAGGTCTATGAAGGCCGCCGCACGCTGCTGAAATCCATGGCCGCCGGCGGTGCCGGGATGGCAATGGCCTCATGGGCGTCCCGCGATGCGATGGCGCAGACGGCACGCCCAGGCAAGCTGGCCGCGCTGTCAGGCAAGCGCAGTACCGTGCCGGCCGGCATGACGCTGGAAAAGCTGACGTCCTACGGCGATGTCAGCTCGTACAACAATTTTTACGAGTTCGGTACCGACAAGTCCGACCCGGCTCGCAACGCCGGGTCGCTGAAGACACGCCCCTGGACAGTGAGCGTCGAGGGGGCCGTCGGGAAACCCAAGGTCTACGACATCGAAGACCTGCTCAAGCTCAGCCCGATGGAAGAGCGCATCTACCGCATGCGCTGCGTTGAAGGTTGGTCCATGGTGATTCCGTGGGTCGGCTATTCGCTGTCTGAATTGATCAAGCAGGTCGAGCCCACGGGCAACGCGAAGTACATCGAGTTTGTGACCCTGGCCGACTCGAAAATGATGCCGGGGGTCGGTTCGCGGGTGCTCCAATGGCCTTACGTTGAAGGCCTGCGTCTTGACGAGGCGATGAACCCGCTGACGCTGCTGACGTTCGGCTTGTACGGCGAAGTGCTGCCTAACCAGAACGGCGCACCGGTGCGCTTGGTGGTGCCCTGGAAGTACGGCTTCAAGAGTGGCAAGTCACTCGTTGCGATCCGCTTCGTCGAGAAGGAGCCGCGTACCAGCTGGAACAAGGCCGCCAGCAGTGAGTACGGCTTCTATTCGAACGTGAACCCCAACGTCGACCACCCGCGCTGGAGCCAGGCCACCGAGCGCCGCATTGGCGAGGATGGTCTGTTCCAGAAGAAGCGCGCGACGCTGATGTTCAACGGCTACGAGCCGCAGGTCGGTCAGTTGTATGCCGGCATGGATTTGAAGAAGTTCTTCTGACCCAGGGCCCTCCCGCCCACGCACCATGAATCTGATGTCCAGCGCTGGCCCCGAGTCCCGCCTGCATGCCCCGGCCAACGGCGTGGCCGCGGCGCGAGCGAGCACGGCCCAAGGCGCCGCCAGGCGCAAGCCGTTGTTGCTGCAGCCTGCGGCCAAGGTGCTGCTGTTCGCACTGTGCCTGTTGCCCTTTGCTTGGCTCTTCTATGGCGCCTGGACCAACACGCTCGGGCCCAACCCTGCCGAGGCGCTGATCCGCGAAACCGGCGACTGGACACTTCGATTCCTGTGCATCACGCTGGCTGTTTCACCCTTGCGGCACTGGACGGATCTACCAGCCCTGGCACGATTTCGCCGCATGCTGGGCCTGTTCACCTTCTTCTACGTGACGCTGCACTTCCTGAGCTACGGCTGGCTGGACCAGGGCTTCGATATCGATGCGATCGTCAAGGACATCATCAAGCGGCCGTTCATCCTGGTCGGCACCGCCGGCCTGCTCCTGATGGTGCCGCTGGCCGCCACGTCGTTCAACCGCGCCATCAAAGCCATGGGGGCCGTTCGCTGGCAGATGCTGCACCGTGCGGTCTATGCCATCGTGCTGCTTGGCCTGCTGCATTTCTTCTGGATGCGCGCGGCCAAGAACAACTTCGCCGAGGTCGCGGTGTACGCCGTCGTCATCGCCGTGCTGCTGGGTTGGCGGGTCAGACAGGCACTGGCGAAACGCCGGGCGGGCACCGCGGCCTGAACCCCCCGGGGCAGATGGCGCGCAGGCCCAGCGCCCTCTGTACGGCACTCGCCGCCCCTTCAGCCGAGTTGCAAGGGCAGCGCGGTCTTGTAGCGAACCTGCTTGAGCGCGAAGCTGGAGCGGATCTTCTCGACCTCCTTCATCGGTGACAGCTGCTCGATGATGAAGCGCTCGAGCGCGGCAATGTCGGTCACCGCCACCCGAATGAGATAGTCGGCCTCGCCCGACATCAGGTAGCACTCCATCACCTCCTCGCGCGCCGAGACCTTGGCCTCGAAGGCATCCAGGGCCGCCCGTGTCTGCTGCTTCAGGCTGATGGAGATGAACACGTTCAGCGTCAGTCCCAGCCGCTGCGGATCCAGCAATGCCACGTACTGGCGGATCAAGCCACCTGACTCCAGCGCCTTGACGCGCGCCAGGCACGCCGACGGCGACAGGTGAACGCGCTTGGCCAGGGCGACATTCGAGAGGCTCGCGTCGCTTTGCAGTTCGCGCAGGATGCGCAGGTCCACGGCGTCAAGTTGCATCGTGCTTGCCTTTCGGGTAATCACCGAATTTTGTGCTGAGAACCACCCTTCAAGCTCGCGATTTCAAGCGTAAATTTCCGCTCTGATTGTCTATAGTGCCCGTTCCAAGGAGATCAGCCATGACCGACATGTCCATCCCATCGGCGACCAGCGTCCTTTCAGCACCTGACAGCGACCCGCAAGAAACCGCTGAGTGGAAAGATGCGCTGCAAGCGGTGCTGCAGGTCGCCGGCCCACAGCGGGTGCGCGAGATCATGGACGCGCTCGCCATCTCGGCGCGCGACCCAGGCATCTCCTGGAAGCCGATCCGTGGCACGCCCTATGTGAACTCGATTCCGCTGTCACAGCAGGCACCCTTCCCAGGTGATCTGGCGATCGAAGAGCGTCTGGCTTCGCTGATACGCTGGAATGCCTTGGCCATGGTCGTGCGCGCCAACCAGGCCTACGGCGAACTGGGTGGCCACATCGCCAGCTATGCCAGCGCGGCCGATTTGTTCGAGGTCGGCTACAACCATTTCTTCCGCGCCAGTGAAGCCGGGGTCAGCGGCGGCGACCTCGTGTTTTTCCAGGCTCATTCGGCACCCGGCGTCTATGCACGCGCTTTTCTCGAAGGCCGACTGAGCGAGCCGGAATTGGCCTATTACCGGCAGGAGATCGCGGCCAAGGCTGCGGGCAAACAGGGCCTCAGCAGCTACCCACACCCCTGGCTGATGCCGGATTTCTGGCAGTTCCCCACCGGCTCCATGGGGCTGGGTCCGATCAGCTCCATCTTCCAGGCGCGTTTCATGCGCTACCTCAGCCACCGTCAGTTGCAAGACACGGCTGGACGCAAGGTCTGGGGCGTGTTTGGCGACGGCGAGATGGACGAGCCCGAAAGCATGTCTGCGCTGACACTGGCGTCTCGCGAGAAGCTCGACAACCTGATCTGGGTGGTCAACTGCAATCTGCAGCGCCTCGACGGTCCGGTGCGGGGCAACAGCCGCATCATCGACGAACTGGAAGCGTTGTTCGTGGGCGCGGGCTGGCGCGTCATCAAACTCGTGTGGGGCTCTGACTGGGACGGACTGTTTGCCAACGACACCACCGGCGCCTTGGCGCAGGCCTTCTCGCAAACCGTCGACGGCCAGTTCCAGACGTTTGCCGCCAAGGACGGCCGCTACAACCGTGAGCATTTCTTCGGTCAGAACCCACAGCTTGCCGCCTTGGTGCAGGGGCTGAGCGACGAGCAGATCGACCTGCTCAAGCGCGGTGGTCACGATCTGGTGAAGATCTACGCCGCGTACCACGAGGCCATGAAGACCACAGGCTGCCCAACGGTCATCCTGGCACAGACGAAGAAGGGCTACGGCATGGGCGCCGCGGGCCAGGGCAGGATGACCACGCACCAGCAGAAGAAGCTGGCGCGCGAGGACCTGATCGCCTTCCGCGACCGCTTCAAGCTGCCACTCACCGACGAACAGGCGGCCGCACTCGAATTCGTCAAGCCAGACGCCGACAGCCCCGAGATGCGCTATCTGCACGCGCGCCGTGCTGCACTTGGTGGCGGCATGCCAAAGCGAGCAACTCAGGCGGCGGCGGTGCCAGTCCCGAGCATTTCGAAGTACGCAGAGTTCGCCGTTCAAGCCGACGGCAAGGAAATGAGCACGACGATGGCGTTCGTGCGCATGTTGACCAACCTGCTCAAGGACCCAGCCTTAGGCCCACGCCTGGTACCGATCGTCGCCGACGAAGCGCGTACCTTCGGCATGGCCAACCTGTTCAAGCAGGTCGGCATCTACTCGAGCGAGGGGCAGGCTTACGAACCGGAAGACATCGGCTCGCTGATGAGCTACCGCGAAGCGACCAACGGACAGATTCTGGAAGAGGGCATCAGTGAAGCCAGCGCCATGAGCAGCTGGACGGCCGCAGCCACCAGCTACTCGCTGCACGGCCTGGCCATGTTGCCCTTTTACATCTACTACTCGATGTTTGGCTTCCAGCGCGTAGGTGACCTGATCTGGGCTGCTGCCGACCAGCGCTCGCGCGGCTTCCTGCTAGGCGCTACCGCGGGACGCACGACCTTGGGCGGCGAGGGCCTGCAGCACCAGGATGGCAGCAGCCTGCTGCAAGCATCGACGGTGCCCAACTGCCGCACCTACGATCCCTGCTTTGCTGGCGAATTCGCCGTCATCCTCGACCACGGTATGCGCCAGATGCTGGAGCAGCACGAAGACGTTTTTTACTACGTCACGCTGATGAACGAGAACTACGCGCAGCCATCGTTGCCAGCGGGCGTCGAGGCCGACGTGATCAAGGGGATGTATCGCTTCAGCTCGTCGGCGAGTACGGCCAAGCCGGTGCGTGTTCGCTTGGTGGGATCGGGCACCATCTTGCGCGAGGTGATCGCTGCAGCCGAATTGCTGTCGCAGGACTGGCAAATCGCCTCCGAGGTCTGGAGCGCGACCAGCTTCAGTGAACTGGCTCGCGAGGCGCGCGACGTCGAGCGCTGGAACCGACTGCACCCGCAGGAGGCGCCACGCGTCAGCCATGTGCAGCAGTGCCTCAGCGGCGACGCGCCGGTGGTCATGGCCAGCGACTATGTGCGAGCCTGGCCACAACTCATCGCCAGCTACCTGCCATCGCCGGTGACGACACTGGGCACGGATGGGTTTGGTCGCAGCGACACGCGTGCCGCGCTGCGCAGCTTCTTTGAAGTCGATCGCTTCCAGATCGTGCTGGCGGCGTTGACCGCGCTGCGCGCACAAGGTCTGGTGGACGCAGCCACCTGCACAGCGGCGATAGCCAAGTACGCCATCGCGTCTGAACAGGCGCCGTCCTGGACCTGCTGATCCGCACCCCCAGCGAACAGTGAGTCGGCAGCGTGGATGAAGCCCACGCTGCCGATGTGCGTGCTCAGGGCTGGCCCGTGCCGCGCCCGCCCTGAGCAGCAACATGATCAGTCTGCCCAACTGATCGTTCGCATTAACATGTTCTCTCAGCGAGAACGTTTGTGCCGCGCCTCAACTTCCACCACCTCCACTACTTCTGGGCCGTGGCCAAGGAAGGCAACCTCACCCGCGCGGCAACGCACCTGCACGTCTCGCAGTCGGCACTGTCGGCGCAGATCCGACAGCTCGAAGACCAGTTGGGTCAACCTCTCTTCGCCCGGGTGGGGCGCGGCTTGCAGCTCACCGAGGCCGGACAGCTTGCGCTCGGCTACGCCGAGTCGATCTTCACCGCAGGCGCAGAGTTGACGGCCCTGTTGCGTGAGGGTCGCCGCGATGAACGTCAGGTGCTGCGCATCGGTGCCATGGCCAACCTCTCGCGCAATTTCCAGGAGAACTTCCTGCGACCGTTGCTAGAGCGCGAAGACGTTGAACTGGTGCTCCACTCGGGGAGCCTGGTCGATCTGCTGGCGAGGCTCAGAGTGCACACGCTGGATCTGGTGCTCTCGAACCAGCGGGTGCACGCCAGCAGCGAAGACCCCTGGCGCTGTCAGCGTCTGGCTCGCCAACCGGTCAGCCTCGTGGGCAGGCCTCGGTCGAAGCGCAAGGCATTTCGATTCCCCGAAGAACTGGCCGAGGTGCCGCTGCTGCTACCGGGGCGGGACAACGACATCCGAGCTGGCTTTGACCTGCTGTGCGAGCGGCTGGGCATTCGCTACCGGCTGCGTGCAGAGGTCGACGACATGGCACTGCTGCGACTGCTGGCTCGGGACTCCGACAGCGTGGCGCTGCTGCCCACGGTCGTGGTGCAAGACGAGCTGCGCAACGGGCGTCTGGTGGAGTACAGCGTGGTGCCGGATCTGCATGAAAGCTTCTACGCCATCTCGGTGCAGCGGCATTTCACGCCCCCGCTGTTGAAGTCCCTCCTCAAGCAGTCTGAAGCGGAAATCCTGGGTGCGCTGGACGGCTGAGATCTGGGGCGGCAGCCTGCCATTGACGCTCTGGCTGAAGCGGCTTGTTCGCGCGCCACAACGCGTCGGCGGAGTAGCGCCGACGAGCCGCAGCCGCATTGGTACTTCCCCCTGAAATCAGCAGGGTAGCGCTGGCTCGCGCAGGCCCGATGCGCGCCGTTTTAGCTTACAGTCTCAGGTAGGTCGGATGACCGGCCGTCAGCAAAACGAAAATGACAGGAGACCCCATGCGTGTGATTCCGATCGCGCCGTCGGCGCAGCCCGGTGCCGATGCCACTTCATGCAACGAAGAAGACGGCCGGGTACCCAAACTTGACTTGCCGCTCGTGCGGCGAGATTTCCTGAAGGGCTCGGGCGTTTTGACGGGCGCCATTGCGACCGGCTCAGTGTTGGCAACCCTCGCTCCATCCTCGGCTTGGGCCGTAGAACTGAAGCAGCTCACGAAGGGTGAGGGCAAGACGCTGATGGCATTGGGTCGCGTGCTCTATCCACACAAGAAACTGCCCGATGCGGTCTATGCGCTGCTGGCGAAGGATCTGGACGGCAATGCAGCCGCCCTTCCGGTGGTTCGCGAGGGCATCGCTGCGCTCGACAAGGCCGCTGGCGGCAGCTTCGTCAAAGCGCCGGCAGCAAAGAAGCTGACGTTGGTCAAGGCCATTGAAGGCACGCCGTTCTTCAACACCGTGCGCGGCCAGTGCATCACCTCGCTTTACAACAACGACATGGCTTTCGCCTTCTTTGGCTACCCCGGAGGTTCGTGGGAGAAGGGTGGCTACCTGACGCGTGGCTTCCAGGACCTGAAGTGGCTCAAGCCACCAACGGCAGAGGCAAGCCCGCCCGCCTGGTGAGTTGAACCGCTTCGATGGCCTCAGGGCCAACACCAGCCGACACGGCAAGAATCAGAAGAATCGCAGGAGACAAGATGGCGAAATTTGACAACAGCGACGACTCAGTCGTCGTCATCATCGGTTCAGGCGCTGGCGGTGGTACGCTGGCCAACGAGTTGTGCCAAAAGGGGATCAAAGTTGTCGTGCTGGAAGCCGGCGCGCTGCAGTCCACCGAAAAATTCATCAATGACGAGTGGAAGTCGTTCAGCCAGTTGGCTTGGCTGGATCCGAGAACCACCTCGGGCACTTGGCGCGTCGCGAAGGACTTCGCCGGTCTGCCGGCCTGGATCTGCAAGACGGTGGGCGGTACCACGACCCACTGGGCCGGCGCCTCGCTGCGCTTCCAGGAGCACGAGTTCAAAGTGCGCACCACCTACGGCGAGATCAAGGGCGCCAACTTGATGGACTGGCCGGTCACGCTGAAGGAACTGGAGCCGTATTACAGCCGCGCCGAAGACAAAATGGGTGTGACACGCACCCACGGCATCCCAGGGCTGCCAGGCAACAACAATTTCAAGGTGATGTACTCCGGCGCCACCAAGCTGGGCTACAAGGAAGTGCACACCGGCAACATGGCCATCAACAGCCGTCCTCGGGATGACCGTGGTCAGTGTCTGCAACTGGGCTTCTGCTTCCAAGGCTGCAAGAGCGGCGCCAAGTGGAGCACGCTGTACACCGAGCTGCCAAAGGCCGAGAAGACCGGCAACATGGACCTGCGTCCTGAGTCGCACGTGTCACGCATCGAACACAACGACGCGGGCAAGGTCACCGGCGTTGTCTATTTCGACAAGGACGGCAAGGAACAGCGCCAAAAGGCGCGCATCGTTTGCGTTGCCGGCAATTCGATTGAAACGCCGCGCTTGCTGCTGTTGTCAGCGTCCAACCTGTTCAAGGATGGTCTGGCCAACAGCTCCGGCCAAGTCGGTCGCAACTACATGCGACACATGACGGGTTCGGTCTACGGCTTGTTCAAGCAGCCGGTGCACATGTACCGGGGCACGGTGATGGCCGGTATCGTTCGCGATGAGGCGCATCACAACCCGAAGCGCGGTTTCGCTGGCGGCTACGAACTGGAAACGCTGTCACTTGGCCTTCCGTTCATGGCAGCGTTTCTGAATCCAGGCGCGTGGGGCAGCGAGTTCACCGAGTACATGGACAACTACACCCGCATCGCCGGGATGTGGTTGGTGGGCGAAGACATGCCGCGTGAAACGAACCGCGTGACGCTGAACTCTCAGGTCAAGGATCGCTGGGGCAATGCCGCTCCTAACGTCCACTACGACGACCACGAAAACGACATCGCGATGCGTGAGCACGCGTTCCGTCAAGGTCAGCTCGTCTATGAAGCAGCCGGCGCGGTCAAGTCGTTCCGTACACCTCCGTATCCTTCGACCCACAACCTGGGTACGTGCCGCATGGGTGCATCAGCGAAAGACAGCGTTTGCAACGCGTATGGTCAGACTCACGACATCGCCAATCTGTTCATCAGCGATGGCAGCCAGTTCACCACCGGTGGCGCCGAAAATCCGACGCTCACCATCGTGACATTGGCGATTCGGCAGGCTGAGTACATCGCACAGCAGATGACTGCACGCACGATCTGATCGCTCGCACGCCTCGGTTCCAGCTCACCGGTTGACTTTCTGTACCGGGGAGTGGCTGAGGCGTCTGTCCAGCACAGGGGACTGTAGCTGACGTGTGAGCGTTCAGAGCGCGAGCAAATGAGTCGCAGGACCTCCATCAAGGATCTGGATGGAGATCGGATCGAGATCGTGGAGCCGAGTCGGCTGAGAGATCTCGGACTGTGACAAGTCTTTGGATGCTGTGGATGAATGATCCTCCACAGCATCCAATGTTCTTCTTTAGCTTGGCCTGTCCGAGACAGAAGTTTCGGCGTCCTTGGCTCCGCTTGGTCGGACCAAGTCTTCTAGGCGATAACGCTCGACCTTCCGGTACAACGTGCTGCGCGACACGCCCAGAGCGCGCGCTGCCTTGGCCAGATTTCCCTGGCAGTCCTTGATGGCGCGCACGATCGCAATCCGTTCACCCTCTTCAAGGCTCGTGACGGGTGCTTCCGGAATGCCAACCAGGTGCTGGTCGGAAGTGGCAAGAAGTTCCTCTGGTAATTCGCTGAGCTGGACCAAGTCTTGGTCTGATGTCAGCAGCAAACTTTCAACCAAGTTACGAAGTTCTCGCACATTGCCGGGCCACGAATAGCTTCGCATGGCTGCACGTATGTCAGGCCCGAATTGGCGAACTGGTACCCCATGTCTTAACGAGAGCTGAAGGTTGAAGTGCTCCATGAGCAACTCAATGTCCTGCTCGCGTTCGCGCAGCGGGGGAACGCGAACCCGGGTGACATTGATGCGGTGATACAGGTCACGCCGGAATCGCCCCGCCTCAACCTCCTGCAGCAAGTCGCGATTGGTCATCGCCAACAATCTCACGTTGACGTGACGGGGCTTGCCATCTCCCAGACGGTAGATCACGCCTTCTTCCAACACGCGCAGCAGCACCGGCTGCAAATCCAGCGGCAACTCACCAATTTCATCCAGACACAAGGTGCCGCCGTGGGCCAGCTCAAAGCGCCCAGCCCGCCCTTCATTCGTGGCGCCAGTGAAGGCGCCACGAACGTGACCAAACAGTTCGCTGCCAATCAGCTCCTTGGTCGTGGCACCACAGTTGAAAGTCACGAACGGGCCATTGCGCTCGTCATCGCCATGAATGGCGCGCGCAAAGAGCTCTTTGCCGACCCCGGTCTCCCCTTGAATCAGCACCGGGACGCGTCGCGCGCTGACTTGCTGCGCTCGTTCGATGGCAGAGCGCATCGCCCGGCTGTTCCACACGAGCTTGGCGAACCCGCCCGTGTCGGGGATTGGTGGAAACGACACGCCGACGTCTGGGCCAGAGGCCTTGGTTTCGCTCTCGGTCACCACAGGTGACTTGGTGGGTGTTCCACGCGACGCCTTGGGAACCATCAGCAGTCCACCGATGAACGCGCCGTTCAACGTGACCGGATGCAACCATTCCGAACGCAAGTGCTCAGGCAAGCGCCTGGCCCAGTCTTCGATGCACTGCCCAGGTTCGAGGCCGGCCACTCGAGCCCCTTGGCGCACGTCCAGGCCGGGTGCGTTACCGCTGCTGTGCACAAGACACGCATTGCGATCGAGCGCCAGCAGCGCCTGCGAATCTGCCCTTCCGCTCATTTGCAGGCACGCCTCCAGCAGCCTGCGATGCTCCTGGCTGATTCTCTCTGCCAGCACGGCCTCGATCTGGCGCGCCGACGCCACGGCCAGCGCCAGATTGTTGACCTGGTAACTTGCCGGTGGGCACGAGATATCCACAACACCCAGGATTTGGTCGGTGCCCGGCATGAACACCGGCGCAGCGGCGCACACCCAGAGCTTGATTCCAGAGCAGAAGTGCTCTGCGGTATGCACCTGGGCTGGCGAGCGCATGGCCAACGCGGTACCAATGCCGTTGGTTCCGATGACTCCCTCGTTCCAGTTACCTCCCTCGATGAGACGGATATCGCGTGCCGCCGCCATGGTGGCGTGGTCTCCCGCCATCTCCAGCACAACGCCCTGCGCATCCGTCAACAACATGATGGAGCCAGACCTGGCCAGCAGGTGGGCCGTGGTCATGAACAAGCCCTTGGCGGCGGCCATCAGCATCTGATTTCTAAGACGCAACTGCTCCAGCCCGTCCCCGGTGACGGAGATCGGCGCCAGGCGGGTGGCAGGCTCCACGCCATGGCGTCGACTGCGCTGCCAGGACGACCATACGTGTTTCGATACACACCCCGCCACAACTTCCTGCCCGGAAACAAACCGCTCCCACGCTTCCATGGTTTGCCGCTCCGAGGGCGCAGCTTGCGGCGCCGGCAGATGCGCGCCGTTGTCGCGCGCCACCAGTGACCTGCCCGATTCCTGATCGTCCAGCATTTGCGTCTCCGATGCGGTCAGCTGACCAAGCCCTGAACTTGCTGGGTTCCGACGCTGTTCGATTGGCGAGTGTTCGTTTGGTTCTCGCTCGCCTCAGGAAGCGTAGCTACGTGCATGTATCTGCACTGTCCTGAGCAGCTTGATTATCGGGTGGGCCTTGTCAGAACTCAAGGCGGCTCATTTAGGCGGGATGCTCAATCCCAGTGGGGCTGTGGCACGCCACCTCAACTCGAAGCATGGCTTCAAGCCCGGTCAAGTTCTCGACCACATCGCCATGCTTTGAAGGTTCGGCTCCGCATATCCCATGGGCACACCGAACGGAAAAAGAGGCACCCCACCTACCAGGTGGGATGCCTCCTAACAGCTACTTACGCTCGTCCCAACAGCTCCGCGCCACCGCCCATGGCCGGCCCGGCCGTGGGATCAACCACGTCAGGCTTCTTGGCCACCAGGGTCTGCGTGGTCAGAATGAGGCCGGCCACAGAAGCTGCATTGCGCACCGCGCTGTACGTGACGCGAACTGGATCGATGATGCCCGCGGCTTCAAGGTCAACAAACTTGCCGCTGCGTGCATCCAGTCCGACGCCGTACTCGGATTCAAGCACCTTGCTCAACACAGCCTTGGCGTCCAGTCCGCGGTTGGCGGCGATGTGATAGGCCGGAAGCTGAAGAGCGCGCTGCAGCATGGCCACGCCCTCCTTGACCGAACCCTGCGTCCGCTCAAGCAAGCCAGAAAGCTCGTTGGCCACTCGCAAAAGCGCGAGTCCGCCGCCGGGCACGACACCTTCGGCGATAGCAGCTCGCGCTGCATGAATGGCGTCTTCGATCAGCAGCAAGCGACGTTTCTGTTCCACCGGGGTGGCGCCGCCAGCCAGCAGGATCGCCGTGCCGCCAGACATTTTTGACAGACGTTCCTTGATCTTGTCGCGCTCGATGTTCTCCGGCGCCAGCTCAAATTGACGATGGATCTGCTGGCGACGGGCAGCAATCATGGCCGGATCGCCGCTGCCAGCGGTCACCACGGTCTGGTTCTGTGAAATCCGCACCTGCCGCGCCTGACCCAGGTCGCGCAACTGGACTGCAGCGATGGTGCCGCCGAGATCACGGGAAATGACACGGCCGCCTGTCAAGATGGCCAAGTCTTCCAGTGCCGCCTTGCGCCAATGACCGTAGTCTGGCGGATGAATGGCCGCCACCTGTGAACCGCCGTTATCGCGCCAAGCCAACAGGCCGATCACGGCTTGCGGTGCGACTTCTTCGGCGATGACCAACAAAGGTCGCTTTGAAGGTGCGACCAGTTTCACCAGCGTGGCCACTTCTTCTGCCGTCATCAGACGCTGGTCAGTCATGAGGATGTAGGGGTTCTCGAGAACCACCTGCATCTTCTCGACGTCAGTGATCATGTGATGCGACAGGTAGCCTCGGTCGAACGCCATGCCGTCAACGACTTCCAGCATTGTTTCGACGGTCGTACCGTAGTCGACGTCCACGATGCCGTCTGCCCCGACGCGCTCCAGCGCTTCGGCGACAAGATTACCGGTGGGATCGTTGCTGGTCGCTACGAGTGCCACAGCGCGCAATTGCTCACCATCACGCAGCGGCTTGGCATTGCGCTTGAGCGCAGCGATGACCTCGGTAACGGCCATTTCCAGGCCTTCAACCAGTTCAACAGGGTTGGACCCCTTGGCCAACGAAGCCAGGCCGCCTTGTACCAAGGCGTCGGCCAGCACGGTAGCCGTGGTGGTTCCATCACCAGCGACTTCTGCCGTCTGCATAGAAACTTCGCGCAGCACCTGAGCGCCGATGTTCTCGAACGGGTTCTCCAGTTCGATTTCCGCGGCAATTCGAGCACCGTCGCGTGAGATCATTGGTGACCCAATGGGCCGGTCGATGATCACGTTCATACCGCGTGGACCCAGAGTTCCACGCACTGCCTTCGCCATCTTTGCGACACCCCGGCCCAAAGCTT
>LNEY01000030.1 GCA_001464195.1 Burkholderiales bacterium Ga0077547 | reverse complement strand
ATCAAGCGCGACCTGAGCTCGATGGGCAAGTTCCTCTTCATCGGCATGATCATGCTGCTGGTGGCAGGGATCGCCAACTTCTTCATCCAGTCCAGCGCATTGATGATCACGTTGTCGGTGATCGCCATCGGCATCTTCTCGGCGTTCATCCTGTACGACCTCAAGCGGGTCAAGGATGGCCTGGAAACCAACTACATCACCGCCACCCTGGGCGTCTACCTGAGCCTGTACAACGTCTTCCAGTCGCTGCTGGCGATCTTCGGCATGACCGGTTCACGCGAGGAGTAAGCACGTAAGGGGGCAGCCTCGCCCCCTTCATCCCCACCCTCGTCGGCACGTCAACCGTGCTTCACCACCCAGCTGATGAATGCATCGAGCGCGGGTCGGGCCCGGGCCGCATCGGGGTGGTTGACGATCGCCGTCACCGCGTAGACGGTGCCGCTGCGGCCGCGGACATAACCTGCGAGTGCCCGGGTATCGCTCAGCGTGCCCGTCTTCAGAAAAGCCTGCCCCTTGGCCAGGCCGTTGCGCATGCGATTGACCAAGGTGCCGTCGACACCGGCAATGGGCAAGGAGTCGACGAACGCCTGTGCGCCCTTGGTGCGCCAGGCGTTGCACAACAGCTCGACCATGGCCCGCGGTCGTCCGCGTTCTTCGCGGGACTGGCCGGAGCCCAGATCCACGCGGATGTCGCCATCGACCAGCCCCTGCCCGCGCAGCCATTCATGGATGCGGTTCTTTGCGTCCTGCCGAGCCCGGCTCGGTGGCACGCCATCGGCAGACAGCGACAGCAGCAGGCTGCGCGCCGCCTCGTTGTCGCTGGTCTTGTTGATTTCGCGCACCACCTGCGACAGCGGGATCGAAAACTCGCTGCGCCAGGCGATCTTGGCGTTGGCTTGCGCAACGGGTGCCGCGTCTGGGCGATGGCCCGTTTCGATCACACGCCCGCGGAGCACGCCACCCGTCTCGGCCCACAAGTCGGCAACCACGCGGCCAACCGACGACACGGTCAGCGGCGCCGACGCGACGCCAAGGGCAGGCAACACCACGCTGGAGGCCCGTGCCATGCCCGGCAGCGGGCGAACATACGCCACATACTCCTTCGGGCAACTGGCATCCCAGCGTCCACGCACCCACAAATGGGGCTTGGGTCCGAAGTTGTCACCCGGATTCGCCCAGCGCGCCCAGGCGTCACAGGGCCCACCCATCAGCACGTCATTGACGATGACCACGTCGTGCGGCTTCGGCGTCAGCACAATCTTCGCGCGATCCCCGAGGCCCGGTTCAATGGACAGGACCATCGAGCCCTCGTTGTAGGCGCGAGCCGAGTCGCCTTGCAAGCCCGTGGCGGTCGGTTCGGTCGCTGCAAGGCTGAGATCAGCAGCATCGTTTGCACTGCCCTCGGGCAGTAACAGCACGCCCTGCAGAACCAATTGCCCGCTGATGCTGCGCAAGCCCTCGGCCCGCATCTGCTTGAACCAGAGTCGTATTTCGTCGGCAGTGATTGGGTGCCGGTTGCCGGCGATCACCAAATCACCGCGCAACTGGCCGTTGACAATCGGTCCGGTGGCGTGTGCACGCAGAGGCCAAAGATGCGTCGGCCCCAACAAATCCAGCGCTGCCAGCGAGGTGACGATCTTGGTGGTGGAGGCGAGCCAGAAGGTCTGCTCGGCGTTCAAAGAAGCCAGCGGTTTGGCCTTGACACCGTTTTCTGGTCTCTCGGTGCCTTCTACACGCTCAACCGGACGCGCGTAGAAGCCGAAGCTTTTCAGCGGCACCCCTGAATCGCGCAGGGCCGCCATCACCTCGGACGGCATCGGATCGGCCGCGCGAGCGATCGGGCACATCAGGGTGGCGAGCACGCACAGCAGCAGCGAAGGTCGGAGAAACGGGGGCATCGGCCGAGCCTAACGTCAGATCGCATGGCTGGGCAGCCTCACGCCATACACCGCAGCCGAAGTCGTGCGGCTTTGCGCACCCCGGTGGGGGTTCGCGCAGATCTCAGGCCGCGTGTATCTGTGCGGTGGCACCGGCCATCTGCTGCAGGCCCGCCAGCACGTCACCGATGAGGATGATGGCCGGGCTGCCCAATTGATGCTGCGCAATCAGCGTCACGAGCTCGCCCAGTACCCCTACCGCATGGCGCTGCTGCGGAAGGCTCGCGTGTTGGACCACAGCCACGGGCGTGCTGGCCGACAGTGACGGCAGCAGCCCGCTCTGGACTTGGGCGGCGGTCGCGACGCTCATGTAAATCACCAATGTCAGCCCCTGTGCGGCCGCCGCGGCCAGCGTGGGCCAGTGCAGCCCGGACTCGCCCTGCTTCGCATGGCCCGTGACCAGAATCACACCATGCGCGTGCTCGCGGTGCGTCAGCGGCACCTGCAAGGCGGTCGCGGCGGCCAGACCCGAAGTGATGCCGTTGACGACCTCGACCTCGACACCGTGCGCCCGCAGATACTCCGCCTCTTCGCCGCCGCGCCCGAACACGAACGGGTCGCCGCCCTTGAGCCGCACCACCCGCTCGCCGGACTGCGCCTCGCGCAGCATCAGCTGCTGAATGAAGGCCTGCGGCGTGCTGTGGCAGCCCCCACGCTTGCCGACGTGAACGATGCGCGTCGAGCGGCGTGCATAACGCAGCACGCCCTCGCCGACCAGGTCATCGACCAGCAGCACCGTCGCGCAGCGGATCGCGCGCACGGCCTTCAGCGTCAGCAGATCCGGGTCGCCCGGGCCGGCACCGACCAGCATCACGGTGCCGCAGCGAGAGGTGCTTGCAACAGGAATCGGCTTCATCGAAGTGGTGTCCTTGATGTGGTTGGGTTCATGCCGGCTGGGCTGCAATGGCACGCACCAGACGCTTCAATTCGGGCACGCAGGAGCCGCACTGCGTGCCGCAGTTCAGAGCCTGCTGCAACTGCGCCAGGCGTGCGTCGTCATCACCGGGGCAGGCTTTCAGCCGTTCAACGATCCGCGGTTCACTGACATCAAAGCAGCTGCACACCTGCTTGCCCCGCGCCGCAACCGCCACTGGCGGCGTCGCACCCGGCGACAGCAGCAGCCGGCCGTAGGCCTGCGCCGGCAGTTCGTCTTGCAGCACCGTTTTCACCCAGGCCTCGGCGCTGATGTCGCCGCCCAACAGCAGGGCATCGAGGCGCTGGCTGCCATCGGCTTGCGCCACCAATCGCATGCTTCGCCGCTGTCCGCGCTTGCCATCGGCGTAATGCAGCACGCCGGCATGGCCCAGTCCCAGCAGGTCTTCCAGTGATTCCAACCAAGCCTGCGGCAGCGGCTCTGCCGCCGCCGCGCGCAACAGCAGCCCACTGCGTTCACGGCCGAACGGCACGCACAGCGCGAATGGCAGCGCGCTGCCAAGGCGCTCGACCAGTTCGCCCAGCTTCTGTTTCAGCGTCAGCACCTCGCCCTCGGGGAGCCAGGCCAGCGCCAGCAGCCGCCACGGCAGGTCCACCTTGGTGATCTTGACCGCCGCGTGCTTCAGCTCCGGCTGCTTCGACTGCGAGCAGTAGGCGGGGGACGTCAAGGCATTGACACCCGCCGCGCGTTGGCCGGTCGCGGTGGCGCCCCAGATGTACTCGTCGCCCCAGTGCATGGCGATGAAACACTGCATCGGCGACACCTGCGGGCTGGCGCGCGCCGGCAGGATGACCTCGCCGCGGCGTGAAGCCAACTGCACCAGGTCGCCGGCCACCAATCCCAGCCGCAGCATGTCCTGCGGATGCAGGTCCACCGCGGGCTCTGGCTCGTGGCCAAACAGGCGCCCGAGCGTGCCGGTGCGGCTCATGCCATGCCACTGATCGCGCAGCCGGCCGGTGTTCAGTGCATAGGGGTAGCGGGCATCGCGCTCCTCGGCCACGGGCTCATAGGCCGTGTCGACAAAGCGGGCTTTGCCGTCGACCGTGGCGTAGCGGCTGTCTTCGTAGAGGCGCGCCCGACCGGCGCGGGCGCCTTCGGGAAACGGCCATTGCGCGGGCGACTGCTCCAGTTGCGCGTAGTTCAAACCGGTGATGTCCAGATCGCGGCCGCGGGTCGATTCGCGATGCTCGTTCCACACCGCGCGGGCATCGCCGTACGGAAACAGCGTGGCGGCATTCGGGCGCAGCCGGGCCGCGGTTGTCGGGTCGGTGTGCAGGCGCTGTTCAAGCCGGCGCGCGAAATCGACACCGATGTGCCAGTCGTGACGTGCCTCGCCCGGCGCATCAACGGCCGGCCGCACGCGGCTGATACAGCGTTCGCTGTTGGTGACGGTGCCGTCCTTCTCGCCCCATGAGGTGGCCGGCAGCAGCACGTCGGCATAGCGCGCGGTGGCGGTGGTGGCGTAGGCCTCCTGCACCACCACCAGCTCGCAGCGCTCCAGCGCGCGGCGCACCGCAGCCTGATCGGGCATCGACTGCGCCGGGTTCGTGCAAGCGATCCACAGCGCCTTGATCTGCCCGTCGGCCGCCGCCTGGAACATCTCGACCGCGCTCTTGCCGGGCGCAGACGGCACCTCATCGACCTGCCACAGCCGGGCCACTTCGGCGCGGTGCTCGGGATTGGCCAAGTCGCGGTGGGCGCTGAGCGCCGTGGCCAATCCACCAACCTCGCGGCCGCCCATCGCGTTCGGCTGCCCGGTCAGCGAAAACGGTCCGGCGCCGGCCTTGCCGATCTGCCCGCAGGCCAGATGCAGATTGATCAGCGCCGCGTTCTTCGCGGTGCCGCTGCTGCTCTGGTTCAGGCCCTGGCAGTACAGCGACAGTGCGGGGCGACGCTGCGAGGTGTCGGCACCATCCAGTCCGGCGAACCAACGAGCGGCCTGCACCAGATCGGCTTCGGCGATGCCGCAAAGCTGCGCCACTGACTTCGGTGCGTAGTCGCGAACCCGGTTGCGCAAGGACTCGAAGCCGTGCGTATGCGCTGCGATGTGCGCCGTGTCGGTCAGGCCTTCCCACAGCATCAGGTGCAGCATGCCGTTGAACAGCGCCACATCGGTGCCGGGCAGGATCTGCAGGAACAGATCGGCCGCGTCAGCGGTTTCGGTGCGCCGCGGGTCGACGACGATCAGCCGCAGCGCAGGGCGCGCGCGCTTGGCGTCCTCGATGCGGCGGAACAGGATCGGGTGCGCGAACGCCGTGTTCGATCCGGCGATGAACAGGGTGTCGGCGTGATTCAAGTCGTCGTAGCAGGCGGGCGGTGCATCGGCGCCCAAGGTGGCCTTGTAGCCAGCGACCGCGCTGCTCATGCACAGCCGCGAATTGGTGTCGACGTTGTTGGTGCCGATCAGGCCCTTGGCCAGCTTGTTGTAGACGTAGTAGTCCTCGGTCAGCAACTGGCCTGACAGGTAGAAGCCGACCGCATCGGGACCATGCGTGGTGATGACCGAAGCGAAACGATCGGCCAGGAGGTCGAGCGCATGGTCCCAGCTGACGGCTTTCGGCACGCCGCCGCGCTCTGCCCGCATCTGAGGTTGCAGCAGTCGGTTCTGCAACGTGACCGGTTGCGCCGCCGTCAGGTGCAGCGTGCTGCCCTTGGTGCACAGGCGGCCGAAGTTCGCCGGGTGCTGCGGATCGCCGCGTACCCCGGTGATCTGCCGACCATCGCTTTCGATGATCACGCCGCAGCCCACACCGCAGTAGGGGCAGGTGGACCGCGTTTCCCGGGTCATGGGCTGTGGGTTGTTGGCACTTCAGGAGTCGCGTCGCGGAGCACGCTGCTGCAGGCGCTGGGGCCAGCACGCGGTGGCAGCAGGTCCAGCGCACGAGTAGTCAGCTCCGCCGCATTCAGCGACACCTCGCCTGCTTCCACCTTGACGGCAAACGGCACGGTGCAGCCCACGTCGGGCGACTGTGCGCATCCGTCGGCGAGTCCGATGGTCCAGTTGTGCAGCGGACAGGCCACGCTGGTGCCGAACACGATGCCCTGGCTCAGCGGGCCGCCTTTGTGCGGGCATCGATCGAGTAACGCGAAGACCTGGTCTTCAGCGTTGCGGAAGATGGCCACCGCGATGCCCTGAGGGCGCTCCACACGGCGTGCCCCCAGCACCGGGATGTCGTCGACTCGGCAGATGGGCTTCCAGTCGCTCATGCCACCACCCCCACCGGAACGAACTGGCGGGTGTCGACCGCCGCCTTGTCGAACTCGAACCACGGGTCGGGTTCGCCTTCCAGCGCGGCCTGCAGTTGCGCCCACAGCGCCTTGCGGCCGGCAGGGTCGTCGAGGATCTTTCTCTTCACGTGGTCCAGACCGACCCGGTTCACGTAGTGCACCGTGCGCTCCAGGTACCAGCCTTCCTGGCGGTACAGCTCGCAGAACGCGCCGGTGTACTCGAGCACCTCCTCGGCCGTCTTGACCTTGACGAAGAAGTGCGCGACCTCGGTCTTGATGCCGCCGTTGCCAGCGATGTACATCTCCCAGCCGCTGTCCACGCCGATCACGCCCACGTCCTTGATGCCGGCCTCGGCGCAGTTGCGCGGGCAGCCACTCACGGCGAACTTGACCTTGTGCGGCGCGTACATCCGCCACATCGCACGCTCCAGGTCCTTGCCCATCTGCGTGCTGTCTTGGGTGCCCATGCGGCACCACTCGCTGCCGACGCAGGTCTTCACCGTGCGCAGCGCCTTGGCGTAGGCGTGGCCGGAAGGCATGCCGATGTCCTTCCAGACGTTGACCAGGTCTTCCTTCTTGACGCCCAGCAGGTCGATGCGCTGACCGCCGGTGACCTTGACCGTCGGGATCTTGTACTTGTCGACCGCGTCGGCAATGCGGCGCAACTCATCGGCGGTGGTCTCTCCCCCCCACATGCGCGGGATCACGCTGTAGGTGCCGTCCTTCTGGATGTTGGCGTGGCTGCGCTCGTTGATGAAGCGGCTTTGCGGGTCGTCCTTGGCCTGCTTGGGCCAGGTGCTGATCAAGTAATAGTTGATCGCCGGGCGGCAGCTGGCGCAACCGTTCGGCGTGCGCCAGTTCAGGTGTTCATACACGCTGGCGATGGTCAGCAGCTTGTCGTTCCGAATCGCCTCTCGCGCTTCCTGGTGGCTGGCATCGGTGCAGCCGCACATCGCCTTCTTGGTGGGGGCCTTCGAGTAGTCACCGCCGGCAGTGAACATCAGCAACTGCTCGACCAGCCCGGTGCATGAACCGCAGCTGGCACTGGCCTTGGTGTGCTTGCGCACCTCATCGAGGGTGAACAGGCCCTTCTCCTTGATGGTTTTGCAGATCGTTCCCTTGGTAACACCGTTGCAGCCGCAGACCTCGTCGGCATCGGCCATCGCCGCCGCCTTGCTGTGACCCTGGTGACCGGTGTCGCCGATGTTGGATTCGCCGAACATCAGCTTGTCGCGGATGTCGGAAATCTTGCGGCCCTCGCGCACGAGTTTGAAGTACCACGAGCCATCGACGGTGTCGCCGTACAGGCAGGCGCCCACCAGCTTGTCGCCCTGGATCACCAGCTTTTTATAGACCCCGGCGTAGGGGTCTGACATCACGATCTCTTCGCAGTCGGCGCCGCCCGTGAAGTTGCCCGCCGAGAACAGATCGATGCCGGTGACTTTCAGCTTGGTCGAGGTCTGCGAGCCCAGATAGCGACCGATGCCGAACTGCGCCAGGTGCGTCGCGCAGACCTTGCCCTGCTCGAACAGCGGCGCCACCAACCCATAGACCGTGCCGCGGTGCGCGGCGCATTCCCCAACCGCGTAGATGCGCGGGTCGGTGATGGTCTGCATGGTGTCGTTGACGACCAGGCCACTGCGGTTGTTGTCGCCGCAATACAGGCCGCATTGAATGGCCAACTCGGTGCTCGGCCGGATGCCTGCTGCCATCACCACCAGCTCGGCCGGGATCTCGCGCCCGTCCTTGAACTGCACCGCCTTCACGCGACCGGCCCTGCCCTCGTCCTCGTCGCCGATCAGCGCCTGTGTCTGCGCGCCCATCAAGAAGGTCAGGCCGCGGTCTTCAAGCGACCTCTGCAGCAGCTTGCCCGCCACATCGTCGAGCTGGCGCTCCATCAGCCAGTCGTTGATGTGCACCACGCTCACCTGCATGCCGCGCAGCATCAGGCCGTTGGCCGCTTCGAGGCCGAGCAGCCCGCCGCCGATAACCACCGCGTGCTGGTACTTGGTGGCGGCATCGATCATCGCGTTGGTGTCGGCGATGTCGCGGTAGCCGATCACGCCCTCCAGGTCCTTGCCTGGCACCGGCAGCATGAAGGGGTTGGATCCGGTGGCCATCAGCAGCCGGTCGTACTCGGCCTCGATCTCGACGCCATCCGCCCCCACCGCGCGCACGGTGCGCTGCTTGCGGTCGATGTGCACCACCTTCTTGCCGGTGTGCAGCGTGATCTGGTTGTCGCGGTACCAGTCCAGCGGATTGAGGATGATCTCGGCTATCGTCTGCTCGCCAGCCAGCACCGGGCTCAGCAGGATGCGGTTGTAGTTCGGGTGCGGCTCGGCGCCGAACACCGTGATGTCGTAGAGCTCCGGTGCGATCTTCAGCAGTTCTTCCAGCGTGCGCACGCCGGCCATGCCGTTGCCCACCATCACGAGCTTCATTTTCTTCATGGCTACGCCTCCAGGCGGGCCCAGCCGCCGTCAGTCTGAGCAGGGGTGCGGGTCATTGCGGCGCGGCGTTCTGGCGCATCGGACAGCCAAGCGGTGAGCACTTGCAGGCATCGGCCTGTCGGATGCGGAACCGGGTTGAGCCCGGCGGAGCCCATGGTGGGGCTGATGAACACTGGTGCGACGCAGATCATGACCAACTCCAAGATGGCGCTGAGCAATGTGCAGCAGCGCAGGAGATCCATCACCACGCACTTCGTCGCGCGTGCAACCCGGCAAACATTCGAGCCGGGTCGGGTGCGTCGCTGCACCCGTGGCAGTCAGCGCAAGTCTCGGGCCAGCCCAACTGGCAGGGATGCCAGAGTTCTCGACGACCACCGACCGTGTGGGCCTCAGTGATTCCCTCAACTGGTGCGGTAGCGCGGTCATCTTTGGTGCGCGGAGGGCGCAAACAACTCGGTGCGTAACCGAGTCCGCGGCGACTGCACGCGCCGTTCAGGACGGAGGTTGCTCGCTTCTTGCATTGACTGCATCGCCGTGGCGCCAACCTACCGACAGCGCCGCGGGCCTCAGTTCTGATCGTTGTTCGGCAGCCTGAGATTCATCCCACCCGAGTGAAGGCAATGCATGAAGAAGATTGTGTGGACTATGCTGCTGATGCTGCTGATCAGTGGCTGCGGCGAGCTGTCGTACAAGCGGGGCGCATCGACCCAGGATCTGGAGGCTGCGAAGCGCACGTGTCAGTCGGCCGGTAGCGAGACGGCGGCGGAGCAATGTCTGCGAGACCAGGGCTGGACAGTCAAGAAGCTCGACGATGCCGAGCTGTTCGCAACCGTCGGTGTCAGCCCGGACAACCGCAACCCCAGCGCGGTCACCACGCCGGAGTTCGTGCCCGTCATACCGGCAGCGACGCCACCACCGCCAACGGCCGCAGCCTCAGCACCTGTAGCGCCGCCCGCCAGCCCGCTGGACATCTACACCATCAGCTCGTGGTGGAAGATCGGTGCCGATCGAGAAGCCCTTGCGGCGGACACCAACGACTGCGTTGCAACGCTGGGTTCGGCGCACAAGCCCAACGCGACGACACAACAGGTGACTCGCGGCTTTGTCGTGTGCATGCACGCCAAGGGCTGGAAGGCGCTGCGGGCGGTGGCCGGCTGAGCGCGCAAGCACCTTGATGGGTTGCGCAGAGCAGGCAAGCGCCTCGGCGCCCGATCGGGGCCACGTGCCGGGCTGCGTGAGCCGTCAAATGAAAATGGGTCAGCTCCTTGTGAGAGCTAACCCATTGATTCAATTGGTCGGGACGGCGGGATTCGAACTCGCGACCCCTTGCACCCCATGCAAGTGCGCTACCAGGCTGCGCTACGCCCCGACAAGCCAGTGAGTATAGGTCCGAATGGCGCGCGATCAGAGCGTGAGCAAGCTGCGGATCGAGATCAATTCGAGCCGCACTTGGGCCGGTGACAAGGCTGCACCTGCGACAGCGGGCTTGGCGGCATTGGCTTGGTTCGAGAGCTCAGAGGGATGGATGGCTGAATCGCCATCGGCGAGTTCTGCCGAGTCATGGGCCCCAGCCGAATCGCCCAGCAACGACAAACCGCTGCCTGGCTCGATCAGACGATTGCGGGCACCGCTGATGGTGAACCCTTGCTCATAGAGCAGCCCGCGGATGCGGCGGATCAAGAGCACCTCATGGTGCTGGTAGTAGCGGCGGTTTCCCCGCCGCTTCATGGGCTTGAGCTGGGTGAATTCTTGCTCCCAGTAGCGCAAAACATAAGGTTTCACGCCGCAAAGATCACTCACCTCACCAATGGTGAAGTAGCGCTTCGCGGGGATGTCGGGGAGGGAATTCTCCATTCAAATCAATAACATGGGGAGAAGTCCAAGACTCTACTCGAAGCGGTCTCCCGAGGCTGTGTCGCCTTGCACAACATCCTTGAGTTTGTGACTGGCGTGGAAAGTGACCACGTTGCGCGCCTTGATCGGGATGGTCTCGCCAGTGCGCGGATTGCGCCCGGGGCGCGGTGCCTTGCGGCGGATGTTGAAGTTGCCGAAGCCAGACATCTTCACGTCACGGCCAGTGACCAGCGCGGCCTGGATGATGTCGAAGAAGGCCTCGACCATGTCCTTGGACTCGCGCTTGTTCAGGCCCAGACGCTCGAACAGCAGGTCGGCCAGTTCAGCCTTGGTCAGGGTAGGCGCGTCCAGGCTGGACAGCATCATCTCTGGCGTTGAATCGTCGTTCATCGTCATCACCCGCGCAGTCGCACGCCGAGCCGCGTGCGCAATGTTTCGAGCACCCCAGCCACCGCCATGTCGATGCGTTCGTCCGTCAGCGTGGCCTCATCGTCCCGCAGTTCAAGGCGCACGGCGAGGCTGCGCTCGGTGCTTGTCGCGCTGCCGGCCGCAACCGGTGGTCGGAACACGTCGAACAGATTCGCCGAGCGGATCAGGCCGCCGGGCGATGGCGCCAGGATGGTCTGCATCAGCGCCTCGTGCGTGACGGTTTCGTCGGCCATCACCGCGATATCGCGCCATGCCGATTGCTGCTTGGGCAGCGAAACGAACGCAGGCACGGTGGTGTGCAGCAGTGCCGCCAGTTCGATCTCGAACACCACGGGTGCGCTATGGAGCTCGTAGGCTTGACGCCATCGCGGGTGCAATTCGCCGATGTGGCCCATCGTCACGCCATCGATCTCGATGCGCGCGCTGCGCCCAGGGTGCAGCGCGGGGTGCTCGCAGGCTGCGAAGCCCACGACGCGCGGCGAGAACAGCGCCTGCACGTCGCCCTTCATGTCGAAGAAATCGACCGCACGATCCTTGCTGCCCCACTGTGCCGCATCGACTGGTCCGTAGGCCAAGCCAGCCACGCGCATCGGTTGCGCCACGCCAGCCACGCCCAGCGGCCCGTCGAGGGCTTTCGCATCGCGGCGGAACACGCGACCGATCTCGAACAGGCGCACGCGTGGCGCCTTGCGCGCGAGGTTGTAGCGCAGCGTGTTCACCAGACTGCCGATCAGGCTGGAGCGCATCACCGACAGCGGGCTGGCGATCGGGTTGAGCACGCGGATCGGGTCGGGGTTGCCGGCCATCTCATGCTCCCAGCGTGCCTCGACAAAGCTGAAATTGATGGTTTCGAGGTAGTCGAGCGCGGCCAGACGATGGCGCACCGCGTGCGGCGAGCGCTGAGCCTCCGCTCGCACGCGGGCGGTGATCGGAGCACGCGGCGCGGTACTCGGCAGGCTGTTGAATCCGAGGACACGAATCACTTCCTCGATCAGGTCTTCTTCGATCTGCAGGTCGAAGCGCCAACTCGGCGGTGTGACCGTCAGCACGCCGGGCGCCTCTGAGTACACCAGACCGAGCCGCTGCATCACAGCCGCGCACTGCGCCTGTGTGACCGGCATGCCGATGACCTTGGCCGCGCGATCGACACGCAGCGCCACGGGCGTGGCCTCGGGCAACGCCAGCACCTGATCGTCGATCGGGCCGCACGCGGTGTCCGGGGTGCCGCAGATGTCGATGATCAGCTGCGTCAGGCGCTCGATGTGCTCCACCGTGGTGGCGGGATCAACGCCTCGCTCGAAGCGGTGGCCGGCGTCGGTCGAGAAGTTGTAGCGGCGCGAACGACCTGCTACGGCGTCTGGCCACCAGAACGCGGCTTCAACGTAGATGTTGCGGGTGTCATCCGACACCGCAGTGGCATCACCACCCATGATGCCGGCGAGTGACTCCACGGCGTGCTCATCGGCGATCACACCGACCTTGGCATCGACTTCCACCGTGCTGCCATTCAGCAGCTTCAGCGTTTCACCAGGCCGACCCCAGCGCACCTGCAGTCCGCCATGGATCTTGTCGAGGTCGAAGATGTGAGACGGGCGACCGAACTCGAACATCACGTAGTTCGAGATGTCGACCAACGGACTGACCGAGCGCTGACCACAGCGTGCCAGGCGATCGACCATCCACGTCGGCGTGCTGGCCTTCGGGTTCACCTGCCGCACGATGCGGCCCGTGAAACGACCGCAGAGATCACGCGCTTCGACCGTCGCCTTCAGCGTGTCCGGCAGGCTGGCGCGAGCAGTCGGGAATGCAGGTGGCCGCAGCGGCGAGCCGGTCAGCGCAGCCACCTCGCGGGCGACGCCATACACGCTCAGCACATGGCCGAGATTGGGCGTCAGCTTGAGCGTGAAGATGGTGTCGTCAAGCAGCAGGTGATCGCGCAGGTTCGCGCCCACCTGGGCGTCGGCCGCCAACACGAGCAAGCCACCGTGTTCCTCGGACAGCTTGAGCTCGCGCGCCGAGCACAGCATGCCCTGACTTTCGACGCCGCGCAGCTTGCCGAGCTTGATGCGGAAGGGCTCCGTGTTCACCTTCTCGTCGGAGGGTGGCAATTCAGCACCGACGGTCGCGCAAGGCACCTTGATGCCGACGCGCACATTCGGCGCGCCGCAAACGATGTTCAGCGGCGCTGCGGCACCCACATTGACCTGGCAGACGTTCAGCCGGTCGGCATCGGGATGACGCTCCACGGCCAGCACCTCGCCCACCACCACGCCGCTGAAGGGCGGCGCAGCCGGGCGCAGTTCTTCGACTTCCATGCCTGCCATGGTCAGCAGATCGGCCAATTCGGCGGTGTTCAGGGGCGGGTTGCAGAACTCGCGCAACCACGACTCGGGGAATTGCATCGCGTGAACCTTCTGAGGAATTCTTCGTGTGCGGGTGGCGGATGGACGTCTTACTTGAACTGCGACAGGAAGCGAAGATCACCGTCGAAGAACAGGCGCAGGTCGTTGACGCCGTAGCGCAGCATCGTCAGCCGGTCCGGGCCCATGCCGAAGGCGAAACCGATGTAGCGCTCCGGGTCGAGCCCGTAGTTGCGTACCACGTTCGGGTGCACCTGACCCGAGCCGGCCACCTCGAGCCAACGACCCTTCAGCGGCCCGCTGGCGAAGGCGATGTCCACCTCTGCTGATGGCTCGGTGAATGGGAAAAACGACGGACGGAAGCGCAATTGCAGGTCGTCGGTCTCAAAAAAAGTGCGGAAGAAATCGGTGAAGACAACCTTCAGGTCCTTGAAGCTGACGTTCTCGCCGATCCACAGGCCTTCGCACTGGTGGAACATGGGCGAATGCGTCGCGTCGCTGTCGACCCGGTAGGTGCGGCCCGGCGCAATCACGCGGATTTCAGGCATCGGATCGACACCGCGGTGCTTGTCGGCGTGCGAACGTGCATAACGAACCTGCATCGGCGAGGTGTGCGGGCGCAAGTTCAACCAGCGGCCTTCGGCGTCTTTCACATCGACGTAAAAGGTGTCCTGCATCGAGCGAGCAGGATGGTTCTCGGGGTTGTTCAGAGCGGTGAAGCTGTACCAGTCGGACTCGATCTCCGGGCCTTCTGCCACGTCAAATCCCATCGATGCGAAGATGCCCTCAATGCGCTCCATCGTGCGCGAGACCGGGTGCAGGCCACCCGTGCCACGCTGGCGGCCGGGCAGCGTCACGTCGAGCGCCTCGGCCTTCAGCTGTGCATCGAGCTCGGCATCGGCAAGTGCCTGCCGCCGTGCGTTCAGCGCCGCTTCCACCTGCTGCTTGGCCGCGTTGATCAGCGCGCCACGCGCCTTCTTCTCGTCAGGCGACAGCGTCGCGAGCGCTTTCAGTTGATCAGTGAGGTGACCGGACTTGCCCAGGTAGCGTGCCTTGGCGTTCTCCAGATCGGCCGGTGTCGTGGCTTGCGCGAAGTCGCGCTGCGCATCGTGCACCAGGGGTTCGAGGTCGTTCATCGGATCGAGGTCTGGCTTCAAGCGGAACCGCAACAAAAAAGGCCAACACGAGGTCGGCCTTGAGGAACTTGCGACTGGCAACGTCATCGCTGCCAGCGTGCCACGCTGCCTCAGGCCGAGGCCCGAGGACAGATCGAGGCGGTCAAGTGAGTTGGGCCTTCACCTTCTCGACGATGCTGCCGAAGCCGGCAGGATCGTTCACGGCCATGTCGGCGAGAACCTTGCGGTCGATGTCGATCGACAGCTTCTTCAAGCCGGCCATGAACTTGCTGTAGGTGACGCCATGGCTGCGGCTGCCAGCATTGATGCGGGCGATCCACAGATTGCGGAACACGCGCTTCTTGGTACGGCGGTCACGGTACGCATATTGCCCAGCGCGCATGACTGCTTGCTTGGCAATGCGGAACACGTTTTTGCGACGGCCGCGGTAGCCCTTGGCGAGGGCGATGATTTTCTTGTGACGACACCACGTTTGACGCGAGGCATGCGTTTTCTCCTTCAGTCAATTACAGGCCGGCAAAAGGCAGCATCTGCTTGATGCGCCCCGTGTCGGTCTCGTGCACGGCGGTCGAACCACGCAAGTGGCGTTTGACCTTCGTGGACTTCTTGGTGAGGATGTGGCGCTTGAACGCCTGGCCCCGCTTGACGGTGCCGCCCGGGCGAACGCGAAATCGCTTCTTCGCGCTGCTCTTGGTCTTCATTTTGGGCATGACTGCTCCTTTTAAGTTGCTGCTGCAGGCGCCGGCGCAACACGCACCGTCTTGTAGGCCTGCAGTCGCTTCTGACAACGCCGCGGCGACCAAACCGCAGCGTTGTATTCCTTCTGGTGTCAGGACTTTCGCTTCGGTCCCAGCACCATGATCATCTGACGCCCTTCGAGCTTGGGCATGTTTTCCACCACCGAAACATCGGCCAGCTCGTCGCGGATACGCTCCAAAAGCCGCATGCCGATTTCCTGGTGAGTGATTTCTCGACCTCGATAGCGCAACGTGACCTTGCCTTTGTCACCGTCTTCTTCGATGAAGCGGCGCAGGTTGCGCATCTTGATCTGGTAATCACCCTCGTCGGTACCCGGCCGGAATTTGACTTCCTTGACCTCAATCACCTTCTGCTTGGCTTTCGCTTCCGCCGCCCGCTTCTGCTCTTGGTACTTGAACTTGCCGTAATCCATCAGGCGACAGACTGGAGGGTCGGCTGTGGCAGCGATCTCGACCAGATCGACATCCAGTTCGCCTGCCATGCGCAGTGCTTCAAGGGTACTCACGATGCCCAGTGGCTCGTTTTCCACACCGTTCAACCTGACTTCAGGCGCCATGATCTCCCGGTTGAGCCGGTGCTTGCGCTCGGCATTGGGGGTACGGCGATCAGCAAAAGTAGCGATGGTTCAAACCTTTCAACGAACTCCAAGGCGACGGAATTCACACCAAAACATGCACACGCACCGTTCGATCAAAGGGCTGGGCGCTCCGGCTGACAGCAGGAGAGATCACGCTTTTTGAGCGATGTCGCTGGCCAACCTTGCGGAAAAGTCTGCCAATGACATGACACCGAGGTCTTGATTTCCCCGGGCGCGCACTGCGATGGTTCCGTTTGCCTTTTCCTTGTCACCAACAACAAGGATGTACGGAACCTTCTGCATCGAATGCTCGCGAATTTTATAGGTTATTTTCTCGTTCCGCAAATCCGTGCTAACTCTAACTCCTTGTTTTTGAAGCGCTTTCGTCACTTCCTGCGCGTAATCGGCCTGGTGTTCGGAGATATTGAGCACACTGATTTGCACCGGTGCCAGCCACGTCGGCAAGGCGCCCGCGTGCTGCTCGATCAGGATGCCGATGAAGCGCTCCAGGCTGCCGACGATGGCCCGATGCAGCACCATCGGTGTCGCGCGTTCACCGGCTTCGGTGACGAACTCTGCCCCCAGGCGTTCGGGCATGTTGGAATCGACCTGGATCGTGCCGCACTGCCACTGGCGCCCGATCGCGTCTTTCAGCGTGTATTCGATCTTGGGGCCATAGAAAGCGCCCTCGCCCGGCGTGACGATGAACTCGCAGCCTGAACGGCGCAGGCTCTCCATCAGCGCGAACTCGGCCTTGTCCCACAGCGCATCAGAACCAATGCGCTTCTCGGGCCGCGTCGCGACCTTGTAGATGATGTTGGTGAACCCGAAGTCGGCGTAGACCTTCTGCAGCAGCGTGGTGAACGCGGTGCACTCATCGAGGATCTGGTCCTCGGTGCAGAAGATGTGACCATCGTCCTGGGTGAAGCCACGCACCCGCATGATCCCGTGCAGCGAGCCGCTGGGCTCGTTGCGGTGGCATTGGCCGAACTCACCAAAGCGCAACGGCAGGTCGCGGTAGCTCTTGATGCCCTGCTTGAAGATCAGGATGTGCCCAGGGCAGTTCATCGGCTTCAACGCGTACTCGCGCTTTTCCGATTCGGTGGTGAACATGTTCTCGCGGTACTTGTCCCAGTGCCCGGTCTTCTCCCACAGTCCCTGGTCCAGTACCTGCGGACCCTTGACCTCTTGGTAGCCGTTCTCGCGATACACCGAACGCATGTACTGCTCGACCTGCTGCCAGATCGTCCAGCCCTTCGGATGCCAGAACACCAGCCCCGGCGCGTGCTCGTCGATGTGAAACAGGTCGAGTTCGCGGCCGAGCTTGCGGTGGTCGCGCTTCTCGGCTTCTTCGAGCATGTGCAGGTGTTGCTGAAGCTCGTCCTTGGTTGCCCAGGCAGTGCCGTAGATGCGCTGGAGCATCTCGTTGCGGTGATCACCACGCCAATAGGCGCCGGCCACCTTCATCAGCTTGAAGTGCTTGAGCTTGCCGGTGCTGGGCACGTGGGGGCCGCGACACAGGTCTTCGAACGCACCTTCGCGGTACAGCGACACATCCTCGCATGCCGGGATGCTGGCGATGATCTCGGCCTTGTAGGCCTCGCCGAGGCCCTTGAAGTACGCCACCGCCTCATCGCGCGGCAACACGCGACGCTCGACTTTTTCGTCCTTCTTTGCCAGCTCGGTCATCTTCGCTTCGATGGCGGCCAGATCTTCGGGCGTGAACGGGCGGTGATACGAAAAGTCGTAATAGAAGCCGTTCTCGATGACCGGGCCGATGGTCACCTGAGCGTCCGGAAACAGCGTCTTGACGGCATACGCCAGCAGGTGCGCGGTCGAGTGGCGAATGACCTCGAGCCCGCCCGCGTCCTTGTCGGTGATGATGGCGAGCGTTGCGTCCTGCTCGATCCGGTAGCTGGTGTCCACCACTTTCGAGTCGGCGCCTGTGCCCACGCGACCCGCCAGCGCGGCTTTCGCCAGTCCGCTGCCGATGGAGGCCGCCACCTCGGCCACCGTCACCGGGCCCGGGAACTGGCGCTGTGAACCATCGGGCAACTGAATCGAGATCATCGAAGCTCCATCGGAAAAGAAAAAGCGCGGTCGACAACCGCGCCCTGTTTGAACCTCTGCGAACCCTGAATTTTATGCGTCAAAACGGCAGGATCGCCACGTTGGCTGTGCGGTCGATGAACCACAGGGCGCCGATCACGATGGCGACCACGGACCCGCAGCGGATGACGACATGGGGGTACCAGCGCTGCTGGCGGAATGCGAACAGCGCCGTGACGGCGATCGCGACGATGAACAACTGCCCGAGTTCGATGCCCAGGTTGAACTGAAACAGGGCCCAGGCGAACTGCACCGCCGGCAGGCCGAGTTCCCCCAGCACACCGGCAAAGCCGAATCCGTGAATCAAGCCGAACAAAAAGGTGACGACCACTCGTCGCTCTCGGAAAATCGGTACCAGGTTGTCGACGGCCGCCAGCACGATGGTCAGCGCGATCGCCGGCTCGATGAACGACGAAGACAGAGACAGCAGGTTCAGGCTCGCCAACGCCAGCGTCACGGAGTGCGCCACTGTGAACGCGGTGACGATCATCGCCACCGGCCAGATGGCCTGGCCCAGCCGGTCCACCGGTTGCCAGCCAGCCTTCGTGCGGCGCATCACCGCAGGAAGCATTAACACGAGCAGAAACAGCGCATGGTCGTAGCCGCCGAGGATGTGACGCATGCCTTCCTGGATGAAACCGACGGGCGCAGACGACGCTGATGGCGCCGCAGCCGTCATGCCGGTGGAGGCAGTCCGAGCGGACGTCAAATCTGCTGCAGTGAAGTCGGTACCCGGTGCAGCTAAAAGCGGGCTTGATGCAGCCGCCTTGCTGGCCGGCAGCAAATCCTGCGTCGGATCCAGCACCTGCACTGCCGCAGGGTGGCCGGGCCGCTCGATCTTCGCGATCGCGCGGTGTGTCGAGTCGATCTCGCGCAGCGCGCTGTAGCGAATGGCTGGCGTTGCCGTATCGCTGGCGCAAGTGCCCGACCAGGTGAGCGCCGCGTACACACCGTCGGTGCGGCGCTCAAGCGCGGTCACCACCGACTGCCACTGACAACCATCGACTCGTACTCGCGCGGCCAGATAGCGCTCGATCCCTGGGTACGCGGTGCGCACCTCGGCCCAGGTCAGCTGCCCATTCGCATCGGCGTCGATATCGAGCACCACGTCGAGATCGCGCAACGCCACGTCGACACGCAAGGTCGATGACGCGTCATCCAGCCTCAGTTGCAAATAGGCATCACTGCCCTTGTGCGCCAGCACCGGACCCGCCAGCAACACACAGCACACCCACCCCAACACCCGCAGCAACCGGGAAGCGACCGGGATGACGAGCCGATCAGAGCAAGGCATCGAGACGCTGATCATGCAGCCCCATCTCCTTGCGCAACTGATCCGCTTCGCGAATCGCTTTCGCATCGCCGCTGGCCCGAGCGGCGTGCGCCAGCACCAGCAGATCCAGCGGCTCGCGCTGTCGGCGCACGTTTTC
This sequence comes from Burkholderiales bacterium Ga0077547, assembly GCA_001464195.1. Taxonomy (GTDB): domain Bacteria; phylum Pseudomonadota; class Gammaproteobacteria; order Burkholderiales; family Burkholderiaceae_C; genus PBB1. Next base: position 11,116 of record LNEY01000030.1, on the reverse strand, counting down.
GCGCGCCAGTGCCAGTGCGGCGGCGGGCTTGTCCTCGACCCAAAGGGCAAACATCGCCTGTTCACGCGCATGCGTGCTGCGCGCATCGGGGCGCAGATTGGCCTGTGCCATCGCTTCGCGCACCACACGCGCATCGACAGCGGCATTCGGCGTGTTCAGCCGCGCGCCGACCATTGCCAGCCGCAGCATCACCGCGTCGGTGCGCGGCTGTGGCAACAGCAGAGCGAGCGCCTCTTCTTCACGCTTTTGTTCAAACAGGAAATCCGCGTAGGTCAGCAGCGTGTAACCGCCGTTCTCGACTTCCAGCGCCTGCTTGAAGGCCGTCTCCGCCGCGACCGGCTGGCCGTCGCGCAGCTCCAATTCCGCCAGCGTGGTCAGCAGCCAGGCGCGCGTCGATGACGGCAGACGCGGTGGCTCCAGCAATTGCTGCAGCGAGCGGCGCGCACCCTCGTTGTCCCCTAGCAAGCTGGCGTTCTCGGCCAGACAGGCCTGCGATTCAAGGCGCACCCCTGCCGCCAGGAGCCCTTGGCAGGCAACGTTTGATTCGGCATATCGGCCTTGCACACGACGCACGGTCGCCAGCGTCAGCCACGCCTGAGCGTGCTCGGGACGGCGCGCCACCAGCAGTTCGAGATGGCCTGCGGAGACTTCGAACTCATGCAGGTACTGTTGCAGAGTGGCCTGCACAAGCAACACATCATCGGGTGCCGTCTTTGGATCCGGCCAGCCTTGCAACACGGCCAGTGCTTGACCCGCGTAACGCGGATCACCCAGCTCGCGCGCCCGAGACAGGTAGCGCCTGGCCAGCGAGACGGCTGTTGTCGCATCGGTGGGCTGACTGGCCCACAAGCGTCGCAGCTTCCGGTCTTCGGCCGCACTGCCACCTGCCGGAAGCACCTCGATCACATCGCTGTCGCGCTGAGGATTCAGGGGCTCGGCATGCGCAACAGGAGCAGCTGTCACTGACAGAGCGCCAGCGGTCACCACCACGGCGACGCGCCAGGCTGAATCTCGATTCATCTCCCTCGCTCCCGTGGGAAGGCCATGGAAAACCGGCGCGCCGCCCCTTTCAGGAAGACGCGCCGGGATTCTCTCTCACCCGCTCTGACCGGTCGTCAAGGAATCTCAGCCGGCTCAGCGGTGTCGCTGGAGGCCAGCGAATCGGGTACCGCGACCGGTTCCAACGTGTCGGTGGTGCTGGCCGGTTCTGCCGTCAGTTCCGCAACGTAGGTCGTGGCGACTCCAAAGTCGCTGGAGGCAGCAGCGGGCACGGCCTCAGTCACTGCCGGCGTGCTCGATCCGCCGCCACCCCCACCGCAGGCCGACAACAGCGTTGCGGTGATGCCCACGACCCACAAGGTTTGCTTGCTCATGTTGCGTGCCTCCTCAGTTCGTGCCAGCGCCGGGGATCGGCTTGGCAAAGTACGGGAAGATACTCGTGCGAACGTAATTAGGCGTGTCGACCGCTTGATCGATGCCATCGTGCAGTGACAGTGCAGTAGCACCCAGCGGCACGGCAGGAACATTGCAGGTCGAAGACAGCACCGTAGGCGTGGAGCCAGGGATGGTGAACGTGTTCAACCCCAGCACGTTGGCATTGTTGGTGCCATTGAGCTGACTCAGATCACCCACGCTGTTGGCCAGGCACAGGGCGCCGGCCACGGCGATCAGCGAAATGTCGACGACATCGTCATTCGGACGACGACCGTTCGGGTAACCCGCCAAGTCGATCGCATTGCCGAGGTTGGCCGCACCACCTACGCGTACCACTTCACCGGCCACGCCGAGTCGGTTTTGCTGGTTCAGGGGCACGGCTGGGATGGCCGTGTTCAAGCGCAGCATTTCCGCCGGCACGAGGCCAGCCGAGGTCAGGCTGGTGGTGGGCCGATTGACACCCGCGACACCGTTCAAGAACACGTTCAGCAAATCAGTACGTGGCAGGTTGGTGGGCGCGATGACGCCAGGACCGGTCCCAAAGGCGATTTCCAGCAAGCTCGGCAGGGTTGGGTTCGTCACGTAGGTGGCGAATTGCAGGTCGTTGGCAGGCCTGGAGCCGTTGAAGCGATCCTTGTCAGGCAGGCCGATCACCACCTCGTTGACCAGCGGACTGCCCAATCGCGACACCTGTGTCCAAGCGCCCCCGGTCACAGCAGTGGTGCCATGGCCACGACGCGGCGTCGGATTGATCAAGCTGCCCTGGCGAACGCTCGCCGTGGTCCAGCCACCGATGACCGGATCGGTGCCGGCGGTCAGGCACGACTTCGGCACTTCAATCGCCAACGTGGTGACGTTCTTGTCCGCCAGGTTGTCAGCACCGGCGTTGTTCGCCGGGTCGGTTGCGGCATTCTTGAGCGCTGGGTTGGTAATGACGGACAGTGGCACGTTCACCAGATCGAAGATCACGCCGAGGTTGACCGCAAACGGATCCTTGCGCTGACCAACAAACAGCTTGCCGGGCGCTGAGCAATCTGGGATGTTGACGGTGTAGACGTGCTGTGCAGCGTAGGCGTTGTAGTCAGGAATCGTCTTCGAGCCGATGTTGTCCACCGGCTTGGCAAACGTGGCCGACCCGCCGTCGGCGTTCGTGATCGAGGCCCTCGCGCCCCGGCGACGATCACCGCGAACGATGTTGACCGTGAAGGTCTCGTTCAAGTTCAGGTTGGGTGAATTCGGTACCGTGACCCCACCGGCCTGGATCAACGGGATCGGCACGTTGGCGGAGCCAATCGGGATCTGGATGCCTGGCGCCGCGGTGGTGCCCTTCAGCGTATTGTTGAATCGGAATTGGAAAGTGATGTCCTCGACGCCGTTGCCGTTGTTGTCGATGTGAATCTCGTACAGCGCGTTCGGATCGAGCGAGAAGTAGTTGGGGCCGCCGTACGGGTCCTGCAGCGGCAGATAGTTCGCCATGATGGAGACGTAGTCCCCGCGACCCGTCTCGTAGCTGTTGAACATGTAGAAATCAGTCGCATCAACGCGCGGCGTACCGGCAATCGAGGGTGCTTCGCGATGGCTGGAAGCCTGCGCAGGCAGCGCAGCGCTGAGCCCGTAGGCAGTGGCCAGCGCGCCGATGATCGGCAGCAAGCGACTGGATGGCGTCGGTAGGGTCTTCATGGGTGTTGTCTCGCATCTTGTGGTGGGGAAGACGCGCAGCACCGAAGTGCTGCGACCTGAATCGCGTTCCCGCTCCAGAGAGTCGAGTAGCGCTCCCCCACATACGAGATGAGTTCGAATCTGGATGCAGGCGATCCAGACTTCCCATCGCACCCAGACGCAAACGTGTGACTGCCGTGGACCATGCCAGCCCCAAACTGCGCGTTTACCCGGGATCGCCGTCGCGTTCAGCGCTTGATCTGCAGCTTGGCAAACGCCGCCGACATCGCCCCGCCGCCCACCGCAACATCGCTCGCGCGCGACTTCGATGGCCGCTCGCCTCGCCCGGCCGGCTGGAACCGATTGCCAGCCGCGCCCCCTTCCTTGCCGCCGCGATCGGCGGGCACGGCGTCGAGCTTCATCGTCAGTGAGATCCGCTGACGTGACAGATCCACCTCGAGCACCTTCACCTTGACCACGTCGCCCGTCTTGACCACCTCGCGCGCATCGCTGACGAACTTGTGTGCGAGCTGGCTCACGTGGATCAGGCCGTCCTGGTGCACCCCCAGGTCGACGAAGGCGCCGAACTGCGCCACGTTGCTGACCGTGCCTTCGAGCGTCATGCCCGGTTGCAGGTCCTTGATGTCCTCGATGCCGTCGGCGAGCCGGGCCACCTTGAAGTCGGGCCGAGGGTCGCGGCCCGGCTTTTCCAGCTCGGCAAGGATGTCCTTGACCGTGATGGCACCAAAACGCTCATCGGCAAAGGCTTCGGGCTTCAGCGTGCGAATCACATCGCTGCGGCCCATCACCTCGGCCGCCGGCTTCTTGACTGCGGTGAGGATGCGTTCGACCACCGGGTAGGTCTCGGGGTGCACGCCCGACTGGTCCAGCGGGTTGTCGCCATTGCGCACGCGCAGAAAGCCCGCGCTTTGCTCGAAGGTCTTGGCGCCCAGCCCAGATACCTCCAGCAGTTGCTGCCGGTTGCGGAACGCGCCGTGTGCATCGCGCCAGCGCACAACGCTGGCTGCCACCGCAGCACTCAAACCCGACACCCGCGACAGCAACGGCGCCGACGCCGTGTTCACATCGACGCCGACCGCGTTGACGCAATCCTCGATCACCGCGTTCAGGCTCTTCGCCAGATCGCTCTGGTTGACATCGTGCTGGTACTGGCCCACGCCGATGCTTTTCGGCTCGATCTTCACCAGCTCGGCCAGCGGGTCCTGCAAGCGCCGCGCGATGCTGACGGCGCCGCGCAGGCTGATATCGAGATCGGGCAGCTCCTTGCTGGCATATTCGCTCGCGCTGTAGACCGACGCACCCGCTTCACTGACAACGACCCGGGTCACGCTTCGCTCTGGGGCAAGCTTGTGGAGCCGCTGGATCAATTCAGCCGCCAGCTTGTCGGTCTCGCGACTGCCCGTGCCATTGCCGATGGCAATCAGATCGACGCCATGCGCTGCGCACAGCCGGCCCAGTGTGTGCAAGGAGCCCTCCCAGTCACGGCGAGGCTCCAGTGGGTAAATCGTCTCGGTGGCGAGCACTTTCGCGGTCGCATCGACCACGGCCACCTTGCAACCGGTGCGAATGCCCGGGTCCAGCCCCATCACCACGCGCGGCCCGGCGGGTGCTGCCAGCAGCAGGTCGCGCAGGTTCTCGGCAAACACCTTGATCGCGACCTGCTCGGCCGCTTCGCGCAATCGGGTAAACAGGTCTCGCTCCAGGCTCAGACTGAGCTTGACCTTCCAGCACCACGCAATGCATTTGCGGATCAGGTCGTCGGCTGGGCGCTGTGCATGGTGCCAACCCAGATGCACCGCGATGCGGCCTTCGGCCAGCGACACCGCCGGCGCGGGTCTGCCGGTGGGGTTCGTCACCGCCGCAGGCGCTGGGTCGATCACCAGCTTGGCGTCCAGGAATTCCAGCGTGCGGCCTCGGAAGACGGCCAGCGCGCGATGCGATGGCACCGTGCGGATCGGCTCGGCATAGTCGAAGTAGTCGCGAAACTTCGCTGTGTCCGGATGGTTCACGTCCTTGCCGTCCAGCAACTTGCTCTGCAGCGTGCCTTCGGCCCACAGCCACTCGCGCAGTTTGCCGACCAGCGTCGCGTCCTCCGCCCAGCGCTCGGCCAGGAGGTCGCGCACGCCATCGAGCACGGCCAGTGCATCGGCAAAACCGCCCTCGGCGTTGATGAACGCATGGGCGTCCGTCAGCGGATCGAGCGCTGGGTCGGTGAACAACCTGTCCGCCAGGGGTTCCAAGCCGGCCTCGCGGGCGATCATGGCCTTGGTGCGACGCTTTTGCTTGAAGGGCAGGTAGATGTCCTCCAGTTCCTGTTTCGTCGGGGCGGCGTCTATCGCCGCCTGCAACGCTGGCGTCAGCTTACCCTGCTCGGCGATGCTCTTGAGCACCGCGGTGCGGCGCTCTTCGAGCTCACGCAGGTACGACAACCGTACTTCCAGTTCACGCAGTTGGACGTCCTCGAGATTGCCCGTCACTTCCTTTCGATAACGGGCGATGAACGGCACGGTGGCCCCGCCATCGAGCAACTCAACAGCAGCGAGTACCTGTGCCGGCCGAACCTTCAGTTCGTTGGCAATTTGCAGCAAGATCTTGTTCAAGGGAATACGCCCGAGCGGGCAGAAATCGGTAGGAGGGAGGCCCCGCTGCGTCGATCAACACCCAGGGGCGGCGGAGTTTGCCACGTGGCGATGGTCGAGATACCTCAACACGCCCTCGCCCGCCCAGACGCCGCTGGCGAAGCACGCCGTCAGCAGATAACCGCCGGTCGGCGCCTCCCAATCAAGCATCTCGCCCGCACAGAAAACTCCAGGGGCGGCGCGCAGCATGCCGTTGGCGTCCATCGCCTCGAAGCGCACGCCACCCGCGGTACTGATGGCCTCGTCAATCGGCCGTGGTGCCCGCAGTGTCAGCGGCAAAGCCTTGATGGCTGCAGCCAGCCGCACAGGATCGGCGATCTCCGCTCGCGGCAGCAATTCGTACAGCAGCGCGGCCTTGACACCGTCCAGACCGAGCCGCCCTTTCAGGTGCGTCGACAGCGACCGGGCACCGCGCGGATGGGCCACTTCGCGGGCGACCCATTCGACGCTGCGCCCTGGCAACAGGTCGAGCTCGGCCACTGCTGGACCATTTGCCTCGATCGCATCGCGCAGCACGGCCGATGCCGCATAGACCAGGCTGCCTTCGACGCCGCCTGCGGTGACGACGAACTCGCCGGGTTGATGGAAGCGCCGGCCATTGGGGCCCACGCACGCAAGGGCTACGTTCTTCAGCGGCGCTCCGGCATGGCGATCCCGGAAATGCTCGCTCCAGCCCGGCTGGATCTGCCCGTGCACGTCGACATGCGCTGCGTCGAAGCCGCAGTTCGACGGGCGAAGTGGCGCCAGCTCTACACCGCGCGACTGCAGCCACGGCACCCAGGCGCCGTCCGACCCGAGCCGCGCCCAACTTGCACCGCCCAACGCCAGCACCACCGCATCGGCGTGCACCGTCAGCGCGCCGTGCGGCGTTTCGAATGCCAACGCGGCGGTCTCAGGGTCTGCCCAACCTCGCCAACGGTGTCGCATGTGAAAGCGCACCCCCTGATCGCGCAGACGATGCAGCCACGCCCGCAACAGCGGGGCTGCCTTCAGATCGACAGGAAACACCCGGCCCGAACTGCCGATGAAGGTGGCAGTGCCCAGACGCTGCGACCAAGCGCGCAACGCGGCCGCGCCAAAGCGCTCAAGCATCGGGGTGATCAGCGCGCGGCGTTCGCCATAACGACTGGCGAAGGCGTCGAAGGGTTCTGAATGCGTCAGGTTCAGGCCACCCTTGCCAGCCAGCAGGAATTTGCGCCCCACCGAAGGCATGGCGTCATACAGATCGACGTGTAACCCAGCACCCGACAGCACTTCCGCCGCCATCAATCCTGCCGGGCCGCCACCGACGATGGCGACAGGGCGCGTGAGGATCGAACGAGCGTCAGTCAAGGACATGGAGTTAAGCGGGTCAAGGGCGACCGAGCATAGAGCAGGTCCCTACCGGATCAGACTCCCGCTGTAAGGAGCCAGCGGCTGGCGCGACTCCAAGGCATCCCTGGATGTATCGAGAAAACGCATGTCCACTGACCCCTCGCGCAGCTTGAGACCCATGACGGCCGGAGAAGCCAGCCGATGGCACCCATCGCCGAAGACACTGACGGTCGCTGCAATCGGGTTGTGTTGCTTGCTGGCATCCGCCCAAGCCGCTGAATCTTCTGGCAGCTGCACGGCGCGCAGCGGCGCCAACACGCCAGCGATCGTCGAGCTCTACACCTCGGAGGGCTGCAGTTCGTGCCCCCCGGCCGATCGCTGGTTGTCCAAGCTGACGGCGCAGCCTGATGTGATCGCGCTGGCCTTCCATGTGGATTACTGGGATCACCTGGGCTGGAAGGACCCCTTCGGCAGCCCGGCTTTCAGCCAGCGGCAAGCCCAGCAGCAGCGGGTCAATGGGTCTCGCTTCAGCTACACGCCCCAGGTCACGATCAATGGCGTCGATGCCAGGCATTGGCGCAGCCTGCGCCCACCGATCACCGTACCGCCATCAAGTTCACCGGTGCAGGTGCAACTCAGCCGGATGGGCGACCGATACACGGCAGTCGTTCAAGCCGTGAACGGACCGACGCTGCGGGTAGGTGCCTACTGGGCAGTGACGGAGAACGGGTGGGTGTCGGAGGTGAAACGTGGTGAAAACAGCGGCGCCACCCTTGCCCATGATTTCGTGGTGCGCGAGTACCGCCCGGTATCGCTCTGGAGCACCGGCGAGGAGCACGCGAAAACGCTCAGCTTCACCCCGCTGACCGCCTCCGAAGGCAGCCGCTCGCGACAGGTCAATCTGGTGGTGTTCGACGCTGACAGCGGCCGACCAATGCAAGCCATCAAGTTGGGCTGCTGACCTCGCCATCCGTCGTGCGAGGGCAATGGCACGGTGCGCAGACGTGCCGTGTCGCGCGCTCAGTAGGCGTTGACGCTGTTGCCGCGGATGTAGCCTTCGAGGTAGGTGATCAGCTCGGTCTGATGGCAGATCACTTCCTTGACGACATCGCCGACCGACACCATCCCGACAACCCGGCCGCTGCTGCACACCGGCAAATGCCGGATGTTTTTCGACGACATCATCAGCATGCAGGCGTCGATGGTTTCCTCTCCGGTGACCGTGAACACATCGCGCGTCATGATCTCCGCTGCCGTGGTTTCTGAGGCCTTGCGGTTGCGGAACAGGACTTTCAGTGCGCAATCGCGCTCGGACACGATGCCGATCAGCTGATCCTTCTCGAGCACCACCACCGAGCGAATGGTGTTGGCCAGCATCATTTCGAGGATGGTTTGAACCGAATCGGTCGATGTCACCGAAAAAACCCCTCTTTGCTGCTTCTTCTTGAGCAGATCCTTGACCTTGATCATCCTGATACTCCTCGACCCGGTAGCTCTATGGCGCTCGGTTGACGCCCCCCACACACTGTCGCACATCGCAACGACGGCGAAAAGGTCAGTAAACCCCTTGTCGACTCAGGGGTACATCTGCACTTAAGTCAGCAGCAAACGCTGCCGAAGACCAGCCATCCACGCAGCCCGCGCCGTGAGTTTGGGTTCGCTGTGCATTCTGGCCATCGCCAAGCATTTTCTTGCCCGCCCAATCAATTGATGGAGACACAAGCATGAGCGCTGTCCTGAAGCGAATCTTCGGCACCTCTGACCAGCAAGATTTGACCCTGGCTCAGCTCAATGAGGCGCGGAGCCGCGAAATGGAGCTCTCGCAGCAGGTGTCCGATCTGAGCGAGCAGATTGCTTCCTTGCAGACACGCTTTGATCTGGTTCGCATGGCCACGTCCGACGGCTTGTGGGACATGGAGATCAATCCGGACGATCCGTCCAACCCCGACAACCCGTTCTGGTGGTCGGATCAGTTCAGGCGGATGCTGGGCTTCACCAGCGAGAAAGATTTCCCGAACATCCTGTCGAGCTGGTCGAGCCGACTGCACCCTGATGACAAGGATCGCACGCTGGCGGCATTCGGCAAGCACCTGGCGGACCGCAGTGGCCGCACGCCCTATGACGTGAAATACCGGCTCGCCATGCGTGACCGCAGCTACCGCTGGTTCCGTGCACGCGGAGAAACCATCCGCGCCGCCGACGGGACGCCGCTGCGCGTCGCGGGGTCTCTGACGGACATCACCGCGGCAGTGCAGGACGACCAGTTGCTCAACACGATGATGGTCCGCTTCGACCTCGGCCGCGAGATGCTGCAGGAAGGTCTGTGGGACATGGAGGTCGTGGCCGGCGATCCCGTGAACCCCAAGAATGCGTTCTGGTGGTCGCAGCAGTTCCGTCGGCTGGTCGGCTACGAAACCGAGGCTGAGTTTCCCGATGTGCTGGAGAGCTGGGCGTCGAAACTTCATCCGGAGGACCTGGATCGCGTCGTCAATGCCTTCACGGCGCATCTGACCGACCGCACCGGCCGCACCCCCTACGACGTCGAGTACCGGCTGCGTTGCAAGGACGGCTCGTTCCGCTGGTTCCGCGCTCGCGGACAGACCAAACGTGCGGCCGACGGTACGCCTTTGCGGGTCGTGGGCGCACTGGCCGACATCTCACTTCAGAAGCAAGAAGAAGAGAACCAGCTCGCCCAGATCGAGAACAACACGTTCATGGACGGCAGCCTCAAGACGATCGGCGACATCGTCGGCTCGATTCAGAAAGTGGCGCACCAGACCAATCTGCTGGCCCTGAATGCGTCGGTCGAGGCCGCTCGTGCGGGCACCGCGGGCCGCGGCTTTGCGGTGGTGGCCGACGAGATGCGGGTGTTGGCCCACCAGGTGCAAAGCGCAACGGCGCAGATCGTCGCCATCCAGAAGAGCCTGGCGGATCGGCGCAACAAGAAATAAAGCTGAACGGTCGACCGCTTGGGTATGCGGGCCAGGCGACCAGGATGCGTATCGCGCCGAGGGTTCAGCGGTAGAACGCCTCGACCTTGCCCTTCAGCTTGATCAGCAGCGGCTGTCCCTTGCGGTCCACCGCCTTGCCGGCCGGCACCTTGATCCAGCCTTCGCTGATGCAGTATTCCTCTACATCGCTTCGGTCCTTGCCGTTGAAGCGAATGCCGACATCATGGTCAAAGATCGCTGCAATGTGATGCGGGCTGCGCGCGTCGATCGACAGGTGATCTGGCAGTGGGGGTTTGTCGACGGTGTCGTTCATGGCAATGGAGTGGTAGGGGGATCAGTCGCGCAGGCCTGCATAGACGTTCTGCACGTCTTCGTTGCCATCCAGCGCAGCCAGAAAGGCTTCGATTTCTTCGAGCTGTTCCGAACTGAGAGTGGCAGCAGAGACAGGATTCTTGGGCTTGTAGCCCAGCTTGGCCGACAGCACGGTGAAACCGTGCGCTGGCAGCGCGCGACTGACGAGGTCAAGGTCGGTCGGAGCGGTCAGAAACAGGGAAGCACCATCGTCGGCTGCTTCGAAGTCCTGAGCGCCCGCCTCGATGGCGGCCAATTCGGGGTCGGCGCCGGCTGCGATCGGCTCGGCCTCGATCATGCCCAGGTGGTCGAAATCCCAGGCCACCGAGCCAGAGGCACCGAGCTGCCCCTTGCGGAACAGCACACGCATTTCAGACGCGGCGCGGTTCACGTTGTCGGTCAGGCATTCCACCATGACAGGCACGCGGTGCGGCGCGAAGCCCTCATAGAGCGCGTGCTCGAAATGCACCGCTTCGCCGGTCAGTCCGGCGCCCTTTTTGATGGCGCGTTCCAGGGTGTCTTTCGGCATCGAGACCTTGCGCGCCTGCTCGACAACCAGTCTCAACCGCGAGTTCGCCGCTGGGTCGGGGCCCTGACGCGCGGCGATCATGATGTCCTTGGCCAACTTTCCGAACAGCTGCCCCTTGGCATTGGCGGCGAGGTCCTTGTGCTTGGCTTTCCACTGCGCGCCCATGTCCGAAGTCCCTCGACGTTCCTTGAGTAGGCGCGGATTCTATGCAGCGCACG
>LNEY01000029.1 GCA_001464195.1 Burkholderiales bacterium Ga0077547 | reverse complement strand
GACAGATCCACCCCTACCCGCGCCACTGCGCTACGTGTAATCTCCGTCATGACTTCCCCTTTCCTCTCAGATTGAACTTCCGCGAGTCAATCTTGGTAGTCTCGTCAGCGGGCACAGGACGCGTCCGTCACTTGACGCAGGAGTACCATCTCAAGATGGGTATCGCTACCGGAACCGTCGTCGCTGGAAGAGTGCATGTTGAGGGCGTCGCGCTCCCGGAAGGGGCTGTCGTCACGGTGCTCACGCCAGACGCTGCGGGCGAAGTGTTACTCGACGCCGCCGACGAGGCGGCATTGCTTGAGGCCATCTCAGAGGCAGAGCTTGGCGAGACCATCTCCGCCGAGGAACTGTTCGCCCGCTTGGACAAGCGCGCCGAACAGTGAGCCTGCGGGTTCGCATCAAAGTCAGCGCGGCCGACGAGATCGAACGCGCGCTTGGCCGGCGTCCGTCGAATTCAGATCGACCGGATCCACCATCACGTCTACTACCGCGTCATCGGAAACGAGCTGGTAGTGCTCCGGTTCTGGCCCTCGCAACGCCTGAAGCAACCGCGCGTGTAAGCAGTGCAGCCCAACTCACATGAGACGGACTGCCACCGTAGGAATCGTACCTAGGCGGTCAGCGTCGGCTCATTCGGGGATGGCGAGACGTGCCGACCTTGCTCTAGCGCGCTGGCGATTTCACACATCAGCGCCATGTCTACTTGGGTCGGGTCCCTGGGCACATCATCGTAGTGACACAGGGTGCCCAGGAATTCACCCTCTGGCGTCAAGATCGGAATGCCGCAATAGGCGCGTACAGACTCCCGAGAGACATGGCCATCCAACCGCGAGTCCGCGAGTGAGTTCGCCGTCACGAAGGGCTGCTTGGCATCACGCGTGAAGGCGCAATACGAAGCGGTCGCCGAGACCTCTTGTGCGAGCAAGACGTCCGGTTGTGTCCGGTCATAGAAGATGGTGGAGCTCGCGCGATCACCGTTCAAGCGAAAGAGCGCGATGTATCTGTAGTCAGTCTCTGACAGCACATCGGCCAGCGCCGGCCGAAGCCCGCTGGTAGACAGGATTGCCGAGAACCGAGTGAACCGTTCGCGTGTCCGTTGTGCAGATGTGTCCAAGTGCGCGCTCCCGGTTAGGCCATGGGGATTATGGGAGGCACGTAGCCGCCCGAGCCGAGGCCTTTGCCTCGGCACACCGCGCTAGTTCCCGTTGCGTGGGTTGGGTCGGTCGCCGCGGTGGTTGTCGCGGTTGCCCCGATCGGGGCGATCCGGGCGGTCGCCACGGTCATTGCGCGCCCCGCCGTAGCGCCCGTCACCCGAGCGCTCCGTCGGCCGGCGAATCTCGTCGTTCCCACGACTACGCCGATCGTCTTGCCTCGCGGCGGGGCGAGCCACGGGTGCGGTGACGAGTGCAGGTGCAGGTGCCGGTGCGATCACAGCCGGGGCGGCCTGATCCGGACGGTTGGCTCCCTCGCGGCGCCGGTCACCCCGTTCGCTCCGTTCGTCCGGTCGGCCACGATCGCGGCGGTCTGGCCGGGCATCGTCTGGCCGACCGTTGAAGCGAGGTGGCGGGCTTGAACCTCGATCGAACCCGCCTCGGTCGGTACGCGACTGCGGTGGCGCATAGACAGGTCGGTCATCGCGACCTCGTCCGTGGTAACGGTCCGAACGTTGCGGCCGGTGCCACTCGCGCTGATGGCGCGGGTTGCTTCGATACATGGGCACATACCGATCACGCGGGCTCAGCGGGTACCAGTTGCGCCGGCCGCCGCCTCCGATCAGGATGTCGATGTTGATGCCAGGGCGATAGACCGGCGGCCTGCCGACCCAGCCAACCAGCGCCGGCGAATAGACCGGCCGCGCCACGTAGCGCCCGGGCGACCAGGCCCAGAGCGGGCCGCGCTGCACCCAGCGGCCATAGTGGAAAGGGGCGAAGCCCCACGGCGAGGCATCGACCCAGGTCCAGCCCCAGGGTTGCACCCAGGCCCAGCGGCCGGTGGTGTAGGGGGCCCAGCCCGATGCCACACCCACCGGGATCCACAGCGGGCCGTACTCGGGGTCTTCTTCCCAGCGGCCGTGGCGATCGAGCTCTTCGGCCCCGGTCATCTCGGGAGAGACGTAGCGCTGCGAGATCGAGGCGGCGCGATCGATGCGGTCACGCTCGTTGTTCCAGGCCGCGAAGGCATCGCGTTGGGGCTCGACGATGGCGTACTGTGCTCGGCCGTTGCCATCGAACAGAAACTCCGCGCGCTGGCCCGTCTCCACCGTCAGCGCCTGCTGCTGGCCTTCATAAAAAAGCTGGCCACTCAGCGCGGTGGCCTGGGTTCGGCTGCCAATGCGGTCAAAGCGGTAGACGCCAGGCCGATCGGTGCGGAATTGGCCCTCGTCCGTGACCAATTCGAACTGCTGCGCCCATTCGCTGTCGCGCAGTTGCACCTGCGCGGCGCCGCGCTGCAACTGCAGCAACAGGCTGTCGTCGTCCAGGCGCAGCAGTTCGAGTTCGGTGTCGCCATCGAGGCGCACCACGGTCGAGCCGACACGCAGCTCGGCGCGTGCCGCGCGGTCGGTGGACAGGCGATCGCCGGTGGTCAGCGGCCGGTTGCGCTCGGCAGTCACCCATTCGCGTTGCTCGGGGTTGTACAGCCAGACCTGACCGGTCACTTCGGACAGGCGCCCCGCGCGGCCTGGCGCAGCACCCTGCGCACTGTCCAGCGTGGAAACCGTGTAGCCCTCGTCGGTCTCGGCGGGCTGCGCCGTCACGGCGGTAGGCGTGGCCAGCAACGCAGCGCAAAGGGCAGGGATCGCCCAAAACGCCGCCGAGGCAGGAGGCGTGATTCGGGCCGTGGACATCGTGGTGGGATGGGTCATGAGCCTCTCAACGCCCGCTCTGGGAGCCGCGCCGACACCAACCAGCCGCTGCAACACAGCTTTACACGCCGCGCTCAAGCTGCTCAATCGTCGCCCCGGTCAGCCAGGTCGGGAAACAGCACCTCGGTGTAGCCAAAACGCCGGTGATCGCGCATCCGCATGGGGTACAGCACCCCCAGCAGGTGATCGCATTCGTGCTGGACAACGCGCGCATGAAAGCCGGTGGCTTCGCGCTCGATCGGCTCGCCGCGGGGATCGAAGCCGCTGTAGCGGATGTGCGCCACCCGGGGCACCACGCCGCGCAAGCCGGGCACCGACAGGCACCCCTCCCAGCCCTCTTCTTCCGCATCGCCGAGGTGCACGATCTTCGGGTTGATCAGCACCGTCTGCGGTACCGCATCGGCATCTGGGTAGCGCTGGTTGTGCTCGAAGCCGAAGATCACCACCGCCAGATCGACGCCGATCTGCGGCGCCGCCAGCCCAGCGCCGTTGGCTGACGCCATGGTGTCGAACAAGTCAGTGACCAGCGCGTCGAGCTCGCGCGTGTTGAAGGCGGTCACCGGCTGCGCCACACGCCACAGACGCGGGTCGCCCATTTTCAGAATTTCGCGCACGGCCATGGTTCTCTCCGCAGTGTTCCAGGCGACATGATGAACCTGTCTGCGCGGGCTGGCCAATGAGGGGCCGCCACCGCCCCACCCCTGATCGACAATCAGAGGGTGAACCACACCACTACAGCATCGGCGCCCCGTGGACTGACCGGCGTGCTCTGCCTGGCGGGCGCCACGGCCAGCGGCAAGACGGCGGCGGCGCTGGCGATGGCGCAGGCACTCGCCGACCAACAGCCACCGCAGCCCGTCGAGATCATCAGCGTCGACTCGGCGTTGGTCTACCGCGGCATGGACATCGGCACGGCCAAACCCACCGCCGCCGAGCGCGCCGCCGTGCCGCACCACCTGATCGACATCATCGATCCCAGCGAGGCCTATTCAGCGGCTCGCTTCGTGGGCGATGCCCAGCGCCTGATCGGCGAGATACGCGCCCGCGGCCACCTGCCCTTGCTGGTGGGCGGCACGATGCTGTACTTCAAGGCGCTCTTCGAAGGTCTGGATGCGATGCCCGCGGCCGACCGTGCGGTGCGCGCCGCCCTCGACGAGCTATGCGAGCGCCAAGGGCTGCATGCCTTGTACCGCGAGCTGCAGCGCGTGGACCCCATCACCGCCGCGCGCCTGCCGCCAGGAGACCGCCAACGCATTCAGCGCGCGCTGGAGGTCTATCGCGTGAGCGGTGCGCCCTTATCGTCATTCCATCAGCAGAAGGCCGCCGTCGAGACGCCACCGCTGATCTCGCTGGAGCCCACCGACCGCGCGTGGCTGCATCAACGCATCGAAGCGCGTTTCGCGCAGATGCTCGATGCGGGCCTGGTCGACGAGGTGCATGCGCTGATGCAGCGGGGCGACCTGCACGCCGACCTGCCCTCGATGCGCTGCGTCGGCTACCGGCAGACCTGGGAGGCGCTGGAGGCCGACGACCTGAGCGACTTGCCCGAACGCGGCATCGCGGCCACCCGGCAGCTGGCCAAGCGGCAGCTGACCTGGCTGCGCAGCATGCCGCAGCGCACCGTGGTGGCCTGCGACGCGCCGGACGCGCAAGCCCAGGTGGTGGCCCTGGCCTTGAGACACGCCGACCGCCTGATGTCGCCGGCAGCCTGAGCCGCAGGCGCGCAGCCGTCAGCGCGCAGGCGCCTTCGCGCTCGGCACCGCGACGACCACCCGCACCACCGTGGTCGGCCCACCTGACGAGCCCAAGGATCCGACGGCCACTTTCGAGGCCTGCGCGCCCCGACCCACCAGGTAGTCGCGCACACTGGCACCACGCTGGGTGGCGAGCGCTGCGCCCTTGCTCGCCGGATCACCCGGCGCGGCCACGGTCCAGCGGCCACCGCGTGTGGCGGGGCTGGCTGCCAGCCGGTCGAGCAGCGCCGCCAGCGGCGGCTTCACCACGGCGCGGGCCGGCTCGAAGCAAAAGCGCAGCGGCACCTCGGCGCGCAGGCTGCCATCGCGATCGATGGCCAGTGTCACCGGCGTGCCGTCGAACAGATCGGCCAGGCGCTGACGTTCCTGCGCCAGCGTGGGCGGCGACGACGAGACGCTGCCTGAAGGGCGAGGGGGTGGACTGGCGCAGGCCGTGACCAACGCGATGAAGCCCAGCACGACGACGCGGCCCACCCCATGAAAAACCGAGTCGCACGCAGGGCGCCCAGCGCGATGGGGAACAGTCGATGGCGCACGGTGCATGCGCCTCACTCTATCGCGGCGCGCGCGGGGCATCCATGCGTGATGGCGACAAGGCGTAACGGCCGCGGTGCACTTCAGGGGCATGCACCTGCAGCCGCGTCGTCCACCGCGGCTGCACCGACAATCGCGCCGCGCCATGTCGTACCGCCCGCCACCCACCGCCTCCCCACTGCTCGATGTTCGCGCGCTGTGCAAGCGCTACGGCGACGCGCCGGTGTTCTCGCAAGTAGATCTGCAAGTGCAGCGCGGCGAGTTCGTTGCGATCCTCGGCGAATCGGGCGTGGGCAAATCGACGCTGCTGAACTGCATCGCCGGGCTGGACACGGTGCAAGGCGGATCGGTGCAGATCGCGGGCACCGACATCACCGCCCTGGGCGAGGCCGCACAGGCGGTGTTTCGCCGCACGCACCTGGGCTTCGTGTTCCAGGCCTTCCATGTGCTGCCGCACCTGAGCGTGGCGCACAACGTCGGGTTGCCGCTGCTGTTGCAAGCCCAACCCGATGCCGCACGGGTGCAGGCGGTGCTGCAGGCCGTGGGCCTCGATGCACTGGCCGATCGCCTGCCGCAGACGCTGTCGGGCGGGCAGCTGCAGCGCGTCGCGATCGCGCGCGCACTGGTGCACCGACCCGCGCTGATCCTGGCCGACGAGCCGACCGGCAACCTCGACCCCGCCACCGCAGAGAAAGTGATGGACTTGCTGTCAGCGCAGGTGCGAGGCCAGGGTGCGGCCTGCGTGCTGGTCACCCATTCGCAGGCCGCCGCGGCGCGGGCAGACCGGGTGCTCACGCTGACGGCTGAAGGCATCGTCATGCGGGCCCCATCCGCTGCGGGCTGAGCCCATGCTCTCGCTGCTGACGCACCTGACCTGGCCCGAGTGGCGTCACCACCCGTGGCGGCAAGCGGCGGCGCTCTTGGCCGTGACGCTGGGTGTGGCGCTGGCGTTCTCGGTGCAATTGATCAACCAGTCGGCGCTTGGTGAATTCAGCGCGGCCGTGCGCTCCATCAACGGCGAGCCTGACTTCGAACTTCGGGGCCAGCGCGGCGGATTCGACGAGGCGCTGTATGCACGAGTCGCCCTGCATCCCGACATCGCACTGGCGAGCCCGGTGGTCGAGGTCGAAACGCAGGCACTGACGACAGACGATCAGGGCGCGGCCAAGCGGGTGCCCCTGCGCGTGCTTGGCATTGATGCGCTGGTCGCCGCCCCCCTGTCGCCGGCGCTGCTGCCCAAGCTTTTGGAGCGGGACGCGGCGTCGGCGCCCGATCGATTGGGACTGTTCGATCCAGATGCAGCGGCCTTGAACGCGTCGGCGCGGCAACGTCTCGGCTCAACCGATGTCGTGCGCCTGCAAACACCAGACGGCACCACCACGCTGCGAGTCCACGGCAGCGTGGCGGCCGGCGGCCCACCGCTCGCGGTGATGGACATTGCGGGCGCACAAGCGCAGTTCGGCATGCTGGGCCACCTCAGCCGCATCGATGTGCGGCTGAAGCCCGGCGCTGATCGCGAGCAGGTTGTCGCCTCGCTGCGTCTGCAGGACTTTGCCGCACAGGGTGTACGGGCCACCACCCCGGACGAAGCGGCACAACGCGTCTCGAACGTGTCAGGCGCCTACCGCGTCAACCTGACAGTGCTGGCGCTGGTGGCGCTGTTCACCGGCGCCTTCCTGGTGTTCTCGATCCTGTCGCTCTCGGTCGCCCAACGGCAGCCGCAGTTCGCATTGCTCGGCGTGCTGGGCCTGAGCGCGGCGCAGCGGCTGCGGCTGGTGCTGGCCGAGTCGGCGCTGCTCGGCGTGGTGGGCAGCTTGCTCGGGCTGGCACTCGGCACCGCGCTCGCCGCCACGGCCTTGAAGTTGCTGGCCGGCGACCTTGGTGGTGGCTATTTCCCGGGCGTCGCACCGACGCTGCACTTCAGCGTGCCGGCTGCACTGGCCTACGGCGCGCTGGGGGTCGCGGCAGCGCTGGTTGGCGGCTGGCTGCCGGCGCGCGAGGCGCAGCGATTGGCGCCAGCCCAGGCGCTGAAAGGCCTGGGTGATGCGACGGGCAGCGATCGCGCCCCATGGCTCGGGCCGGCACTGATCGCCACGTCGCTCGCGCTGCTGCTCGTGCCGCCCGTTTTCGACATGCCGCTCGCGGCCTATCTGTCGGTCGCGCTGCTGCTGATCGGCGGCATCGTTGGCGTGCCCGCAGGCGTGGGCCTGCTGCTGCGCGCGATCGCGCCGCCGGGGCAGGCGCTGGCGCTGTTGGCCGTCGAGCGCGCACGACATCAGCGCCAAACCGCCACCGTGGCGGTGGCCGGCGTGGTGGCGAGCCTGGCCCTGTCGGTGGCGTTGACGGTGATGGTGGCCAGCTTCCGGGACTCGATCACCACCTGGCTCGACACCGTGCTGCCGGCCGATCTGTACGCGCGCGCCGGCGCGTCGACCGGTGGCAGCGACGTGATCACGCTCGCGCCGGGCTGGGTGCGCGATGCCGCTGGCGTCGACGGCGTGGACCGCGTCGAGACACTGCGGGTGTCGTCGGTGCAAATCGATCCGACGCAGCCCGCGGTGGCGTTGATCGCGCGGCCGCTTGCGGACCCTGCCAGGTCGCTGCCACTGGTGGGTGAACTCGCCGCACTGCCGGCCGGTGAGACGGCCGCCTACGTCAGCGAAGCCATGGCGACGCTGTACGGCGCCGCGAGCGGAACGCGGCTCACGCTCCCCTTGCCCAACGGCGAGCACGCCACGGTGTTCGTGCGCGGCGTGTGGCGCGATTACGCGCGCCAGCACGGCGCGGTCGTGCTGGCGACCGGCGACTGGCTTCGGCTCACCGGCGACACGCGCATCAACGACCTCGCGCTGTGGCTGCAGCCGGGTACCGATGTCGCCACCGTGCAGCGGCAACTGCGCGCGTTGGCAGCGCCGCATGGCATGGACGGCGAGCTGATCGAGTTCGCCTCGGCGAGCGAGATCCGCGCGATCTCGCTGCGCGTTTTCGACCGCAGCTTCGCCGTCACCTACTGGCTGCAGGGCGTGGCGATCGCGATCGGCTTGTTCGGCATCGCAGCCAGCTTTTCAGCGCAGGTGCTGGCGCGTCGAAAGGAGTTCGGCCTGCTCGCGCACCTGGGCCTGACGCGGCGTCAGGTACTGACCGTGGTGACCGCCGAGGGCGCGGTGTGGACGGCGGCCGGTGCGCTGCTCGGCCTGGTGCTGGGCATCGCGGTGAGCGTGGTGTTGGTGAAGGTCGTCAATCCGCAGAGCTTCCACTGGACGATGGACCTGCTGCTGCCCTGGGCTCGGTTGGCAGCGCTGTGCGCGGCGGTGATCGCGGCAGGCACGCTCACTGCCGGCCTCGCCGCGCGTCGCGCCGCCGGCCGCGACATGGCGCTGGCGGTGAAGGAAGACTGGTGAGGGGGTGAGATTTGTTCGTGAGCGCTGCGGCGGGCCGCAGTGTTGCGCTCGTGTCCCCCGGGCCTGAAAAGACAGGCCCTCCTCCTTTACCTCGCTCCACACAGCGGTCCACCGCAGCGCTTCAACAACCACGGAGGCGTTCTGGGGTTGGGAATACCGTGGTGTGCGACAGTCACCCCTTGCCCTCGGCGGTGCCAGAGCACAACGCACGCATCAAGGCGGCGCAGTGAAGAGCTTGGCTGCCCGGCCCTTGAGTTCGAGCAGTTCGCTCGGCGTCACCGAGTACTTGCCGGTCAGCACGTCGACATCGACGCGAAACTCGATTTCCTTGCCGCGGTGCGAGAGCGTGCCCGAGGTGAACTCGTAGTCTTCATCGTCGGCAGGCAGGCCCTGCAGATCGATGTCGTGGTCCTCGTACTGGATCGAACGAATCTCGCCACTGGCCAGGTCCAGCGTTCCCGTGGACTTGATGATCGACTCGGTCAACTCATCGAACAGCGTGATCGGCACCATCAGATTCAAAATCGGCCCTCCCGGCACATGACAATTCGCCTGCCGCAACGTGCAGTCCGACCAGACAGACTTGCGAGGCGCGGCCGCCATTGTCGTCGCTTCGACGCCGATGCTGGTGCGATGACAGACTGCTCACTCTCTGCGAACACGCCCACTCCTGATGGCACAGATCACCTACACCCTGAAAGAAGCCGTGCACGGCGAAATGTGATCACCTGTGTGCAACCCGTCGCCGGCCGGGCCGAGGCCGTGGCGCTCGTCAACGACTTGTGGGCCTTGCACCCGGAGGCCACGCACATCTGCTGGGCGCTGATGGCGGGTGGCGAGTCGGCCGCGGTCGACGACGGCGAGCCGGGTGGTACGGCGGGCCGCCCGATGATGGAAGTGCTGCGACACCAGGGGCTCGAAGGTGTGCTGGCCACCGTGATACGGTACTTCGGCGGTATCAAGCTGGGCGCGGGTGGTCTGGTTCGCGCCTACAACGGTGCGGTGGCGCAGGCGTTGATCGGCGCCGAGAAGGTGCCACTGGTGCGGCGCAAGACCCTGCAGTGCAGCGTGCCGTATTCCATGGAAGGCCTGCTGCGCCGTGAGATCCAGACCGGCGGGCATGCACTGCAGGGCATCGTGCACGGTGACGACGTCGAGATGTCGATCAGCGTGGCTGAAGCGCTCAGCAGTGACTTTGTGCGCCACATCGGCGAGATCTGCCAAGGACAGGCGCGCTGGGGGCGCGACGGTGATGAAGCAGACCCGCCGCAACGCTGACGCATACTTCGACCTGCCGTAGCCCAGGTTGCCAGAACGGACTCGCGGACGAACCGATGTCTTCACTGCCACCCACCGAACTTCCTGCCGCTTCTTATTCCACTGCCGCCGTGGCACGGCGTCTGGGGGTTTCCATTCCGACGGTGCAGCGCTGGGTGGACCAGGGCTATCTGAAGGCCTGGAAAACCGTGGGCGGCCACCGCCGCATCGATGCCGCCAGCGTGGATGCCTTCATTGTCAGCCGCGACCTGCCAGAAGGTGTGCGAGCCACGGCCCAGAGCGCGCCCATCGCCCTGTCGGTGCTGATCGTCGACGACAACCCTGACGATCGCGACCTGCTGACCAGCCTGATCGAAACCGCCCTGCCGGGTGCAGTCGTCACGCTCGCCGAAAACGGATTCGAGGGACTGCTCAGCGTCGGCCAGAAGGCGCCCGATGTGCTGATCACGGACATCATGATGCCGCACATGAACGGCTTCGAGATGCTGCGCCACATCGCCACCCAGCACACCGAGCGGCCGGCCGTGGTCATCGCGGTGTCAAGCCGCACGCCGCAACAGTTTGCCGAGATGGGCACCCTGCCCGCAGAGGTGCAATTCATCCCGAAGCCGATCGACGCGTCGTCCTTCGTGGCCACCTTGCAAGCGGCCGTGAGCAACGCCACACGGCTCCCGCACTGACAACCGCCGATGGGATCCGCCATGCGGAGCCTCCGCTGTCTGGCTGCTACGGCTGGCATCGCGCGGGCCGCCATGGCGGCCCAGCCGCACTGACCCCATGACGCGTCGCCGCCTGTCCTTTGCGGTCGTTCTGATCGCGGTCCTGGTGGCGGTGGTCACCGTGGTCCTCGGCTCGTTCGCGACGCTGGCGTACCGGCACGAAGCCCGCGAACACTACGAACGGCTCCAGGGTGACCTGGCCTCGGCAGCCGATCAAATGGCCGTCGCGCTCGCCTTGCCGATGTGGAACATCGACAACGCGCAGTTGCGCAGCATCGTCGGCAGTGGCATGAACGACCAGGACATGTACGCCATCGAGGCCAAGGCCAACGACCAGCATTACCTGCTGGTGCGCGACGCCCAGTGGCGGGCCGTCGAAGGCAAGGCCGTGCCGGCTGCCGAAGACCTGGTGGTTCAGGAGCGCACGGTGCAGCACAACGGCGAAACCATCGGACAGGTGCGGCTGTACGCCTCGCCGCGATTCGTCGTGCAAGACCTCGAAGGTTGGCGAAATTCCGCGCTGCTGTTCATCGTGGCCCTGGACATCGGCCTGGTGCTCAGCCTGGCCGCCATGCTGTGGTGGTTCATGCTGCGGCCGATCAAGGCCCTCGAACACTATGCCGCGGCGGTCGAGGCCGGCGGCAGCCCGGCTGCGCCCGAGCGGGTGCTGTTCTTCGGCGAGCTGGAATCGCTGCGCGACTCGATCAGCCAGATGATCGAGATGCTCAACAGCCGCTACCACGCGCTGCGCGACAGCGAAGAGCGACTCAAGCTCGCCACCCAATCGGCGTCCATCGGCGTGTGGGACTGGAACGTCGTGACGGGCGACCTCTCGCTTGACGACGAGCTTCAACGCATCTACGGCATGGAGCCGGGCGAGTTCAGTGGCCGGGTCGACAAATGGTTCGAACTGCTCGAACCGGAGGCGGCCAGGAAGCTCCGGGCTGAAGTCCAGCAGACCTTCGACACCCACCAGCCGTTTGACACCGAGTTCGAGTTTCCGCGTCCGGACGGTGACGTGCGCATCCTCGCCTGTGGCGGCACCGTCACCCGCGACGCAAGCGGCCGGCCCGTGCGCATGGTGGGCGCCAACTTCGACATCACCGAGATGCGCAAGGCAGAACGCGCGATCAGCCAGCTGAATGCCGAACTCGAGCAACGCGTCGAGGAGCGCACCGGGCAACTGATGACGGCCATCGATGAGGTCTCGCGGGCGCGCGACCAGGCTGAATCGGCCACCCGTGCCAAGAGCGAGTTCCTGGCCAACATGAGCCATGAAATCCGCACACCGATGAACGCGGTGATGGGCATGACCGAGCTGGCGCTGCGCGGCGACCTGGCCCCGAAGCAACGCGACTACCTGACCAAGGCCAAGTCGGCGGCCGAGTCGCTGCTGGGCGTGCTCAACGACATCCTCGATTTCTCGAAGATCGAGGCGGGCAAGCTCGACATGGAGCACCGAGCCTTCGCGCTGAAAGACGTGCTGCAGCAGGTGGTCAATCTTGTGGGTCTGCGCGCACAGGAGCGGGGGCTGCGCTTGCAGTTCAGCGTCGATGCGCAGACGCCGGCACGGCTGGTCGGCGACCCGCTGCGGCTGGAGCAGGTGCTGGTCAACCTGTGCACGAATGCGGTCAAGTTCACTGAGCAAGGGGCCGTGCGGCTGACGGTCGAGCCAGTCACCCCGCCGCCAGACACCGGCTCGACGGTGCTGCGTTTCTCGGTGCAGGACAGCGGCATCGGGATGACGCCGGAACAGCTGGCCGGCCTGTTCCAGCCTTTCAACCAGCTCGATTCGTCCACCACGCGCAAGTACGGCGGCACCGGGCTGGGTCTGGCGATTTGCAAGCGGCTGGTCGAGCTGATGGGGGGTCAGATCAGCGCCACCAGTGAACCTGATCGCGGCAGCACCTTCCATTTCACCGCCGCCTTCGGCATGGCCGAGGCATCGGCCGCCGAGGCACCAGCGGAGCCGCGCCGGGCGGATGACAGCGCGTCGTTTGCTGCGCTTCGCGGGCGGCATGTGCTGCTGGTCGAGGACAACGAGCTGAACCAGATCGTGGCCTCGGAACTGCTCAGGGACGCGTGCGGCATGCAGGTGACGGTGGCGGCCTCGGGCCCGCAGGCGCTGACCCTGCTCGCGGGCACGGCCTTCGACATCGTCCTGATGGACGTGCAGATGCCCGACATGGACGGCTACGAGGTCACGCGGCGCCTGCGCAGCGACCCGGCCCATGCCGGGTTGCCGATCATTGCGATGACGGCCCATGCGCTGGCAAGAGACCGCGAAAAATGCACCGCCGCCGGAATGAACGACTTCGTGCCGAAGCCGTTCGACCCGCAGGAACTGTTCGGCGTGCTGAACAAATGGCTGCAGGGCCCGTCCACGCCTGTCGACGTTGCCCCACGCGACAGCGAACCGGCCGTTGGCGTGTCGGTCGAGGCCGGCCTGAAGAGTTGCCTGGGCAAGGCCGACCTCTACGAAAAGATCGTTCGCCGTTACCTGACCACCCGCACGCAAATGCCCGAGGAGATCCGGGCCGCCCTGCAGGCAGACGACCGCGCGACGGCCGCCCGGATCGCGCACTCGCTGATCTCGACGGCCGGCATCATCGGTGCCATGGCCATGTCGGCCACGGCCCGCGACCTGCAGCGCGCCATTGAGGCTGAAGATGCCCCACGCACAGCCCATCTGCTGGGGCAGATCGCGTTGCAGCACACGGCCGCCTGCGCCGACCTCGAGGCCTACCTCAGCCGCCTGTAACCGTTCGGCCTCGGCGCACAGCCGACGGCGCGGGTTCAGCCGCTGATCGACACCCCAGGCAAGCACACACCCGGGCGCTGATTTCGATTGGCATAAATGTGCAATTTATTCATTATTTATTTATTGATCATATTAAAGTCCAGCCTCCACACTCCGAAACATCCAAGCAAGGGCGCACCACATTGGCGCACCACTGCGGCGATGCCGGTACCTCCGGCAGCCACTTTTCAACCGTTTCGGAGACAACGCCCCATGAACGCCTTCAACAACCTTCGCATCGGCATGCGGCTCGGCATCGGCTTCACGCTGCTGATCGCGGCCGTCCTTTTCGTCGCCCTGTTTGCGCGTCTGACGCTGGGTAGCGTCAAGGAAGAACTCGATGTGCTGACCGGCGACCGCGTCGTCAAGGTCGAGCAGGTGAACAGCATCATCGACAACGTCAACGAGATCGGCACGTCCGTGCGCAACATCGCGCTGCTGAACGACACGCAGAAGATGCAGGCGGAAGTCGCCATCATCACGGCAGCCAAAACAAGAAATGCCGAGCTTTACAAGGTGCTGGAGGACACCATCCAGTCCGAGAAAGGCAAGGCAGCGCTGAAGGCCGCGTCCGAGGCACGCAGCGCCTACAACCCACTGATCGAGAAAGCCGCCGAACTGGGCCTGGCGAGCAAGCAGGCAGAGGCCACCGCCATGCTGCTGGGTGAGCTTCAAGTGGCACAGAAACGCTACATGGGCACGCTGAGCGACCTCATCGTGCTGCAGAAATCGTTGATGGCGGAATCCAACGAAGGCGTCAGCCAGACGGTGACATCGGCCAGCATGTTGATGATCACCATCGCTTTGGTGACTGGCCTCACTGGCGCGATGCTCGCCTGGGTCATCACCCGCTCGATCACTGCGCCGATCCGGCAAGCCGTCCAGGTGGCCGAGACTGTGGCCGCTGGCGACCTGACCTCGCGCATCGAGTCACAGTCCAAGGACGAGACTGGCCAGTTGCTAGGCGCACTGCGGAAGATGAACGACAGCCTGGTGGGCATCGTCAGCTCGGTGCGCAACAGCTCCGACTCGATCGCCACCGGCTCCAGCCAGATCGCGGTGGGCAATGCCGACTTGAGCCAGCGCACCGAAGAGCAAGCCTCGAACCTGCAGCAGACCGCCGCCTCGATGGAGCAGCTGACGCAGACCGTCAAGCAAAACGCCGACACCGCACGCCAGGCGACACAGCTGGCGGGCTCGGCCTCCACCGCAGCCACCCAAGGCGGCACGGTGGTGGCGCAGGTGGTCTCCACCATGGGCGAGATCAGCGACAGCAGCCGCAAGATCTCCGACATCATCGGCGTGATCGATGGCATCGCGTTCCAGACCAACATCCTGGCGCTGAACGCCGCGGTGGAAGCCGCCCGTGCCGGTGAACAAGGCCGCGGCTTCGCGGTGGTGGCCTCTGAGGTGCGCAGCCTGGCGCAGCGCTCGGCCAACGCCGCCAAGGAGATCAAGACCCTGATCGGCGCCAGCGTCGAGAAGGTCGAAAACGGCTCGAAGCTGGTGCACGAGGCCGGCCAGTCGATGGGCGAGATCGTCAGCCAGGTCAAGCGGGTCAACGACCTGATCAACGAGATCAGCGCATCGAGCGTCGAGCAGAGCACCGGCATCGGCCAGATCGGCGATGCGGTCACCCAGCTCGACCAGGTGACGCAGCAAAACGCGGCACTGGTGGAAGAAAGTGCGGCAGCAGCCGAGAGCCTGAAGCACCAGGCGGCCAACCTCGCGCAAACCGTCGCGGTGTTCAAGCTCAGCGGGAATCAGCAAGCGTTCGCGCCGGCATCGCACAGCGCCTCCACAGCCAGCAAGCCGAAGGGTGCCGCCCACATCCAGGCCCGCGTCGCCAACCTGGTTCGCCCGGGGGCCAAGCGCACGGCAGCGCCTGCAAATGCACCTGCAAATGCGCCTGCTGAGTCCCCGCAAACCGCTACTGCGGCTGCCGGCAGCGACGACTGGACCAGCTTCTGAGCCAGCGAGAGTAGCTCCGGCCCACGGGCCGGGGTGTCACACCCACTCACCAAGGAATCACGATGTCCACAGACCTGATGGAAGCGCCCGCACGCGCTGCGGCCGCCGCTGAACCGACCGCTGCACCAGCGGCCTGCAACACCCCCGACGCGATGAGCGGCGTCAATGAGTTCCTGACCTTCCGCCTCGGCAGTGAAGAGTACGGCATCGACATCCTGCGCGTGCAGGAGATCCGCTCGTTCGAGCAACCCACCCGCATCGCCAACGCACCGCGCTTCGTGCTGGGGGTGACCAACCTGCGCGGCGTGATCGTGCCCATCATCGACATGCGGCTGCGCTTCAACCTGGACAGCGTCGAAACGGACGGCGCCACGGTCACCATCGTCCTGGCGCTGGGCAAGCATGTGGTCGGCATTGTGGTCGACGGCGTGTCTGACGTGATCACACTGAGCGACGAACAAAAGAGACCCGCACCGGAGTTCAGCTCGGCGGTGGATGCCGAGCACATCCACGCGATCGGCTCGGTCGACGACCGCATGCTGATCCTGGTCGACATCGTCAAGCTCATGTGCAGCGCCGACATGGGGCTGCAGCACTGAGTGACCGAAGGGGTGCCCCATGTCAACTCTCCTCATCACCGTGCCAGAACTGGATGCAGGCAGCGCATGCTGGGCCTTCCTGCAGGGCAAGAAGGCGCTGATGGCCGCTCGTGGCCACGACTGCAGCGTCAGCCACCACAGCGACCGGCTCAGCGGAGGTCGGCGCTTCTGCCTGAGCTGGATCCCCCATATCGACCAGCCACACCCGAGCGTCAGCCGTGCGTCGCGCAACTACGTGCTGGAGCTGACGCTGTGTGCGAGCGGCCGTCTGCAGTTCAGCTACAGCGGCTGTGGCATCGACACCCAGGAGACGCAGCGCGCAATCAACGCAACGCCATCGCTGGAACGCGAACTGGAGTCCTTGTTTCTCGAGTTCGAGGCCACCAGCCAGTTCATTCACCACATGTGGTTCGTCTCGCCACCGAACTCGCCCAGAACGGGATGGCATCGCGGTCTCGCATGAGCCCGATGACCCCATGGAGATGTCGATGACGCATTCACGCTTGCGATCGCGGCTGCTGGTCTGGTTTTCGTTCTGGGTGTTGCTGTTCTGTCTGCTGGGGCTGCTGACCGTGACGCAGCTGCGTGCGACGACAGACACGCTCGAATCGGTGTACCAGAACCGGGTGCTGTGCCAGGCGCAGTTGCGTGAGGTGGCCGCGGCCTTCCGACGCAAGATCCCCGATGCGATCAGCCGTTTCGAGGCCACACAGATCGACGCACCGGCGGCGCTGGCGCAAATCGTTGAGGCTCAACAGCTCGCTGCCCTGAACTGGCAGCACTACCGGGGCACTGCGCTGGTGGACGCAGAAAAGCACCTGGTCACGCAAGCCGAGCCCTTGCTGCGGCGCGCCGACGCGGCAGCCACGGACGCGGGCCGACTGATTGCCGGCGGCCAGAAGTCCGATCTGGCGGCTTGGCTGCGCGCCAACCAGACGGACCCGTTCGATCCACTGGGCGGCGTCATCGACCAGTTGTTTGCGCTCCAGCAGACCGTGGCCGCAGACGAACTTCGCCGCGCGCAGGACGCGCAACGCAACGTGCTCAGCGCGGTGCTGCTGCTGATCGTGGTGAGCTGTGGGGTGGGCGGCGCTGCCACCTGGGGGATGGTCGTGCAGCACACCGCCTCCGCGGTGAGAAGCGAGCGGGCGCTGCAGCGCATGAACGCCTTCTACACAGCACTGTCACGAACCAATCAGCTCATCGTTCGCGCACGGGACGAGGCGACGCTGCTGCGCGAGCTGTGCAACATCTGCACCGAGACGGGCCATGCACGGATCACGGCGGTGTTCCGGGTGGACGGGCAACAGGCCACCCGCTTCGCGGTGGGCGGCCAGGCCGCCGATTTCTTTGATGGGCTGCCCACGACCTGGGATATCCAATCACCCGAGTACCGACAGTCGGTGACGGCGATTGCGCTGGCAACCGGTCGGCGTGGCGTTGGCAAGATGACGCGCAGCCATGACGGCATGCCGCCCTGGCGCGAAACGGCTCAGGCGCACGGCATCCGGTCGATCGCCGCGCTGCCACTGCGGCGTGGTGGCAAGGTCTGCGGCACGCTGTCGCTGTATGCAGGAGAGGCCGACTTCTTCGACGAAGCGCTGCTGCACCTGCTGGACGAGATGGCCTCCGATGTGTCCTTCGCGCTGGACAACCTCGATCGTGAGGCCGCGCGCCTGCGCCTCGAAGCACAGACGCAGCTCGACCTGGCGCGCTTTCAGAGTCTGTTCCGGGCAGCACCCGTGGCCAGCCTCATCACTTCGCTGGACAGCCTGAAGGTGCTGGAGATCAATGACGTGATGTGCCAGCGCTATGGCCTGGTGCGAGACGACACGGTCGGCACCCGACTGCAGCGCCTGGGGGCCTTCATGGTCGAGGAAGACGCGCGGATCTACGGCGAACACATCGCCCGCGAGGGTCGCGTGCGCAACATGGAGGCCCGCGTTCACATGGCCAGCGGCGAGCGGGCGGTCTTCATCATCAACGCCGAGACCATCAGCTACGACGGTCAAGCCTGCGTGATGGCGATGGCACTCGACGTCACCGAACTGCGTGCCGCCGAGATGGCCCGGCAGGCGCAGGCGACGGCCGAAGCAGCGAACCGCGAGAAGACGGCCTTCCTGTCGCGCATGAGCCACGAGCTGCGCACCCCGCTGAACGCCATGCTCGGCTTCACCCAGCTGATGCAGCGTGACGACCTGTCACGCCGGATGCCACAGGATGTCGAGCGGCTCGAACACATTCGGCAGGCCGGGTGGCACCTGCTGTCCCTGCTCGACGATGTGATGGACGTGTCGCGGATCGAGTCGGGCCAGATCTCGGTCCAGCGCGACGCCCTGCCGCTGGCCAGCGTGATCGAGGAGGCGGTGCGCCTGAGCACGCCCGCCGCGCAAGCCAACGGCATCGATGTGGCGGTGGCACACGGCAGCAATGGCCAGGTGGGCGTGCTCGCCGATGCGCTGCGCCTGCGGCAGGTGTTTGTCAACTTGCTGTCCAACGCGGTCAAGTACAACCGCCCCGGCGGCTCGGTGCGGGTGCGGATACGGACCACGGACCGGCAGGTGGTGGTCGAAGTGGCTGACACCGGGCTGGGCATGAGCGACGACCAGCTGCTGCATCTGTACGAGCCCTTCAACCGGCTGGGCCGCGAGCGTGGTGGCATCGAGGGCACCGGGCTCGGGCTGGCCCTGTCGCGCCAGCTGGTCGGCCTGATGGGCGGCGAGCTCGTCATCGAGAGTCGGCTGGGGGTCGGAACAACCGCCCGAGTCACATTGCCCGTGGCCGAGCTCGGAGCCAGCGCCATCGCGAGGAGTGCCACGCGCGCTGCGCCGCCGCGCGCGGGTGAGCCCCACGGCACCGTGCTCTACATCGAAGACAACGACATCAACGTCATGTTGATCGAGGAGATGCTCAGCGGCTGGGCCGACGTGCGGCTGGTACATGCACGAGACGGCCAGACCGGCATTGAGCAGGCTGAACAGCTGCAGCCGGATCTGATCCTGATGGACATGCACCTGCCGGACATCGACGGCCCGGAGATCCTGCAGCGGCTGCGGGCCATGCCCACCACTGCCGAGCTGCGCGTCATCGCGCTGTCGGCCAACGCCGCACCCGCGGATGTCGATCGGATGCTGGCCGGCGGCGCCGCGGACTACTGGACCAAGCCTGTCGACATGACCACTTTTTTGGACGACGTGGCCCGCCATCTGGGCGAGACCGTCAGCGAAGGTTGAAACGATGGATCAGAAATACAACGTCTACGCGTACGCCCAGACACGGCGAAGTGCCCCTGGCACCGATCAATACGCGCAAGCCAGCCAGTTGATGAGCGAGATCACCGAACGCGTCAAGCGCGCGAGCGCACTGGCCTTCAGCCAGGGCGCCTGCGAGGTGACGCCGGCCGCATGGGCTGCGCAGGTGAGTGAAGAGCTGACAGCGATCGACGAATCGATGCGGCAGATCAGCGACCTGGTGCTGGAAAGCACGGCGGCGGTCGAAGCGCTGGAGTTCAACGCCGATCAGTTGGCACAGTCGATCGCCCGGTTCAAGGCGGCGTTGACGGTCTGCGCTTCGCACCCCGGGCAGCCCGGCCGGTGAGCTCGGTGTTCATGCGTACTCCGGGCGGCCGATCGTGCCGGGAAGGGCGGACAGCCTGATGAACGCAAGCCTGCCGGGCGTGCATCTGCTGCTCGAACTCGTTGCGATCATCACCGCCTCACTGGTGGTGGCGATGGCCTGGCACACCTTCGATCGTGACCGCAGGCAACCCGCTCACGTGCTGCTTTGCGGCTTCCTGGTGGTGGTTGTGTCCGATCTGTTGCACACGCTGACGTCCAAGGGCATGCCCCCGTTTCTCAGCGACAGCAACGACGAGGTCGCGACCTTCTTCTGGCTGGCGGGGCGGCTGTTTCAGACGGCCACGCTGCTGCTGATTGCACTGCGGGCCGCGCCACGGATCGGCCGCGCCACGGCCACCAGCATCGGGGCAGCGATCGCTGCGATGCTGATCGTGGTGGGCCACGTCCACATCGAGTCACTGCCGCGCACCTTCATCGAAGGCGTCGGCATCACGCCACTGAAGACACACGTCGAGTACGGGCTGTGCGCCGTCAACCTGATCGTCGCGGCACTGTTCGTGCGCCGCTCCCGTGTCAGCGACCGGGATCAGGAGCGTCTGCTGGCGATGTCGTGCCTGGTGATGGCCGTGGGCGGCCTGTCGTTCACCTACTCCGCGCCGGGCTCCGACGCCGCGAATGTGTTCGGGCACGCCTCCAAGTGGATCGCCTACCTGCTGCTGTACCGCGCCACCTTCATCGCCAGCATCCGGGCACCGTATGAGGCGGTGAGCCGATCCGAGGCCCAGCTGGCTGACTACGCAGCACGGATCAAGTCCCTGAGCCAGAACCTGCCCCTGTCGGTGATGTACCAGGTGACCGGCCATCGGGTCGAGGACCGGCGCTTCGTCTTTGTCAGCGATGCGTCGGACCGCATCTTCGGCATCTCGCCCGACGTGGCCGTGCAAGACCCCACCCATCTGTTCGAGCGCATTGTCCCGGAAGACCGGGCATTGTTCCGGGCCGAGCAGCAGCGCGCCCACCGTGAGTTGTCCCCCCTGGACGTGACGGTTCGCTTGAGTCGTACCCACGGCGTCACGCAACACATCCACTTTCACTCGGCACCGCGGCGACTCGCCGACGGCAGCCTGATCTGGGACGGCATCGCCACCGACGTCACGGGTCGCATCGAGGCCGAGGAATCCCGGCGTCGCATGGAGGCGGGCATGTACGAGTCGCAGCGGCTCGAAGCCCTGGGGACACTGGCCAGCGGCATTGCCCACGACTTCAACAACATCCTTGCCTCGATCATCGGCAACGTGTCACTGGTGCTCGACGCGATCAAGAAGGACGCCAACGCCGACGCCATGCGGGGCGTGCAGCACATCCACAAGGCCAGTGTGCGCGCACGCGATCTGGTCAAGCAGATCCTTGCCTTCAGCCGTCAGCAGACACCCGCACGGGAGATACGCGCCTTGCGCGAGATCGTCGCCGAAGGGATCGGTCTGCTGGACGCGACGCTGCCGGCGAACATCACGGTGCGAACAGAACTCGATGCAGTCAGCGCGATGGCCGATGCCACGCAGATCCAGCAGATCGTGTTGAATCTGTGCACCAACGCCGCGCAAGCGATGGGACCGTTTGGCGGCTGCATCGATGTCGGTCTCGCGGTGGTGGAGCTGACCCCGTCCCGCGCGATGGAACTGGGGCTCGCTGCCGGCCCGCATGCCAACCTGTGGGTGGCAGACAACGGCAGCGGCATGAGCGAGGACACGCAACGTCGCGTCTTCGAACCCTTCTTCACGACCAAGCCGGTGGGCAGCGGTACCGGACTCGGGCTGTCGGTGGTGCACCGCATCGTCAAGGCCCACGACGGTGCCATCACCTTGGCGTCGGAGCTCGGCGCGGGAAGCCGGTTCGACATCTACCTGCCAAGCATCCATGCAACGCCAGCCGCCCCGCCGCCCGCGATGGACGGGGCCATGCCGATGCCTGTGGGCGGTGAACGCGTGATGTACGTCGACGACGACGCGATGATGGCGATGATGGTCGAGGGGTTGCTGAAGAGCGCCGGCTACACGGTGACGAGCTTCCCGGACGCCGACATGGCCCTCGCCGTCATGCGCAGGCACCCCGATGCCTTTGACATCCTGGTCACCGACTTCAACATGCCCACACGTTCCGGCCTGGATGTCATCAAGGCGGTGCGCGCCATCCGGCCCGACCTGCCGATGCTGCTGAGCACCGGCTACGTCACCGAGGATCTTGCCACCGGGGCCCGAAGGCTCGGCGCGTTTGCCGTGCTGGAAAAGGAACATTCGCCTGAAAACCTGATGGCTGCGATTCAACGCGCCCTGGCCGCTGCGAGGTCAGCATCCGCGGCGATTTGACGTTGACAGCAGCTAAGTCCTGACCAACCACGCGCGAGTGGTCCTCGCGAGCCTACCGACGCGGCGCGCCGAGCCCGGCCTCCTCGCGCACCACCGTGGCAACGCCGGCAAAGTCGATGTCTCCCCGCCCTTGGTCGACCGCGGTCAGCAGGTGCTGCTGCACCACGCTCGCCACCGGCATCGACAGGCCGAGCTGCTGGCTGGCGGCAAGCACGAGATTCACGTCCTTGAGCCCCAGCCGCAGCGGGAAGGCCGCGGGCTCGAAGTCGGCGCGGGCGATCAAGCCGCCGTAGCGGTTCACGATCGGGCTGCCGAACACGGTGCCGCTGAGCAGGCCCATCAGCTGCTCGGGGTCGATGCCACCCTTCTCACCGAAGGCCAGCGCCTCCGACAGGATCTCGAGCGTGCCAGCGATCATGAAATTGCCGGCAAGCTTGGCCAAGGCCGCCTGCTCGGGCGTCGCCATCGGGAAGGTCGCCTGACCGATGGCGGCGAAGACCGGCGCCAGCCGCTCGAGCGTGGCTGGAGCTCCACCCGGCACAACAAAGAGCTTGGCCGCCGCGGCCAGATCGGGCCGGCCAAAGACGGGCGAAGCGATGTATTCCTGGCCGCGCGCCGCATGCGCTGCGGCGAGTTCGCGCACGATCGCGAGTGACACGGTGCTCATGCCCAGGTGCACCGCGCCCTTCGGCAGGGCATCGAGCACGCCACCCGCGCCCAGCGTCACTTGGCGCAGGGCGGCGTCATCGGCCAGCATGGTCAGCACCACATCGGCGCTCTCAGCGGCCTCGGCAATGGTTGGGCATGGCGTCGCGCCCGGGACCGTGGCGGTCTTGGCCGCATCGCGATTCCAGACCTTGACGCTGAAGCCGCGGGCGACGAGGTTTCGGGCGATCGGGGCACCCATCTGGCCGAGGCCGAGGACCGAGATCCCGAGGGCAGGAGCGTTGGACATGGTAAGAACTCGTGGTGAAAACAGGTTTCAGATGCGAAAGCGCCGGGACATCGGCCCCGGCGCGATCCAGGTCGCCAACGCACCCACGACGGCGATGCCGAAGTAGCTGCCCATGATCCCCCACGCCAGCGGAACTTGTTCCAGCCCGAGGTCCACGTCGCGTCGATGGCGTGCGATCGACCCGAACGAACGAGACGATCGCTTGATGTAACGCCGGGCGATCCGGATCGGCAGCGTCCATCCACTCTTGCCGACGGATCGCCATTGCAGCACTTCGTCCCGGCCGTCCGCCACGGCTCGCACGAGGAAATGCTTCAATCCGTTGGGCGGTGGGTGGCTGACCTGCGCCGCGGTCGTCACGCAGATCCGGAAACCGCGATTGACCAGCTCGCGCCCCAGCCGGCTACATGCGCCGCGCGTTGCGCCGTCGGCGGCGCAGGCAAAGGGGTGCGAGCGCAGCACGTCAGTCCGGAAAGCCACGTTGTTGGCGAAGAAGTGCGACCCCCGATCGTTTCGCTTGAGGACCTGGCTGCGAAGCGGGAAGAACCATCCGAGCGCCACGGCGCGGCTGTAGAGGCCTTTGCCGTCGATGTAGGAGTGCCCGGCGACGACATGCACGTTCGGGTCGGAGAAGGGTTCGACCACTGCGGCCAGCCAGCCATCCTCAGGAATCACGTCACTGTCGATGATCACCAGCAGCGGCGCCCGGGCCTCGGCGGCACCGCGGTTCTTGAGTTCGTAGTAATGCACCCCAGGCGCAGTGACGAGGCGCCATCCGAACGGTGTTGTATCGGGTGGTCCGAGCCGCTTCCTCAACAGCGCTTCGAGTTCGGCAACCGCAGCGCCCTCGGGATCACAGACGACGATGACTTCGACGACGCGGTCGAACACTCGAATCTGCTCAGCAACACGGCGCAGCATCTCTTCGCCGCGGCCTTCGCCGGAGAGCCGGACGTTCTCCCACTCGATGACCAAAGTGACCTCCGGCACGGCGTTCATGGGGTAGGCGTCGCGAACATGAAGGTGCGCAGCAGGCCGCCCCAGGCCTTATGGGACCACGGGCGCAAGCGCACCGCGCGCCCATAGCAACGACGAGCATCGCGAGTTCGCTCCATACGGCTCATCGCATCACCGGCTTTGCGCCACCGCTTCTCCAGCGTTCGGCGCCGCACGGCGGCGGGCAGTCGCGCTGACCCGAGTTCGTCGGCGAGTCCGTCATAAGTCCGCGCCCACATCAGATGGTGGTCGGGGTGGTGCTCGTAGATATGGCCCGCCTGTCCCGTGACCAGCGCGTGATGCCGCAGGAAAGTCACCGGCTCGCCAGGGCAATGGAGCCAGGGGCCCTGGAGTGCGACGCGACAAAAGAGCAAGGAGTCGTGACCGGTCACGATTTGCTCGGGATATCCGCCAGCGGCTCGCACCGCGGCGGCACGAAACACCGTGCTCGAACCGACAGCAGCACCGTGGCTGAATATCCACGGGATCGGGGACCGAGTGAATGGAACGAGGCAGTCGAGCGTGCGACGCTCCTCGCGCAGGTCGTGACGCAGGCGGTCGGCGCTCGCGGCGACGGCGGTCGGCTGCTGACGCAGCGACGTCGTTGCCCGCTCGAGAAAGTCAGGCGGCCAGCAGTCGTCGGAGTCGAGGAAGGCGACCAGGGGGGCATCGCCGATCTCGGCAAGACCTGCATTTCGCGCCGCTGCCGCACCCCGGTTCGACTGACGAAGCAACGTCACGTCAAGCACGCCGCTTCGGTCGCGAATCCATGCGTCAACGCTGTCAGCGGTGCCGTCCGTCGAACCATCGTCCACGACCACCACGGCCTTCGGGACGCAGGTCTGCGCCCGGATGCTCTCCAGGCAATTCACGACAAGGCGGGCGCGATTCCAGACCGGGACAATGACTGCGACGGCGATGCCCGATGCCGGCAGGGCGTGTGCGCTGGACATGGTGGGTCGGGCTCCGAAAGTTCAAGCGGGAAAGGCACCAGTGGATATTGTGCTGGTACGACTTATCCTCCGTCGATGCCGGCTGACTTCCAAAGCGAATCCCGATGAACCTGAACGCCGCGATCCAAGCCGCCACGCAGACCCTGATCGATCACGCCGATGAGTTGACTGCACTCGACCAGGCCATCGGCGATGGCGACCACGGGCTGAACATGCGGCGTGGCGCGCTGGCGATTCAGGCCAAGAGCGAAACGTTCGCCTCGCAGACGCTGAATGAGGCGCTGCGCACGATGGGCATGACCTGCATGTCGACCATTGGTGGCTCGTCGGGCCCGGTGTTCGGCACCTTGCTGGTCACCCTGTCCAAGGAACTGCCCGCCGAACCGAAGTCATCAGATCTGGCGCGCGCACTGCGTGGCGGCATCGCCGCCCTCACCCGACTCGGCAAGGCCGAGGTCGGCCAGAAGACCTTGCTCGATGTGCTGGACCCGGTCGCTGCACTGCTGGAGGCGGGTGGCGACGACCTGGTCTCGCGCGTGAAGCAGGGCGCTGCAGAGGCCGCTCAGGCGACCGCAACACTGCCCGCGATCAAGGGGCGTGCCTCTTTCCTGGGTGACCGCGCGCTGGGCCATGTGGACCCCGGCTCGCGCTCCATGGCATTGATCATTGAAGCCCTTTGTGAAAACGTCTGACCGCCATTCAACCCCTGTGAATCCTTGACCCGGAGCCGAGCTTGAAGAAACTCATCAATCACGTCGATACCGTGCTGGCCGAATCGCTGGACGGCTTTGCTGCGGCGCATGCCGACATCGTGACCTTGGGCGCCGAGCGGCAGTTCGTGCGCCGTCGCAGCCTGAAGCCCGGCAAGGTGGCGCTCATCTCGGGCGGCGGTTCGGGCCACGAACCGCTGCATGCGGGCTTCGTCGGGCACGGCATGCTCGACGCCGCCTGCCCGGGGCAGGTCTTCAACTCGCCCACGCCGGATCAGATGCTGGCCGCCGCGCAGGCGGTGGATGGTGGCGCCGGGGTGCTGTTCATCGTGAAGAACTATTCCGGCGACACGATGAACTTCCAGATGGCCGCCGAGATGCTGGACGTGGCGAATGCCACCGTGCTCGTCAACGACGACGTGGCGGTGGAGAACTCGACCTACACCACCGGTCGCCGCGGCGTGGCCGGCACGTTGATCGTCGAGCGCATCGTCGGTGCGGCCGCCGAGCGCGGCGACGCCCTGCCCCAGCTCAAGGCGCTCGGCGACGCCGTCAACCAGGCCACCGCGTCGATGGGTGTGGCCCTCACCTCCTGCACCGTACCGGCGGCGGGCAAGCCGACTTTTCAGCTCGGTGACGATGAAATGGAAATGGGCGTCGGCATCCATGGCGAGCCTGGGCGCAAACGTGTCAAGCTGGCCCCTGCTGAC
Organism: Burkholderiales bacterium Ga0077547; assembly: GCA_001464195.1. Lineage (GTDB taxonomy): Bacteria > Pseudomonadota > Gammaproteobacteria > Burkholderiales > Burkholderiaceae_C > PBB1. The sequence goes on along the minus strand of LNEY01000029.1, from coordinate 88,959 downwards.
GAGATCGCCGCCGAATTGGTCGGCGCGATCCTGAAAGAGCTCGCGCTGAAGCCGGGGCAACGCGTGATCCTGCTGGTCAACGGCTTCGGCGGGACGCCTTCGCTGGAGCTCTACCTGATGGTGAATGCCGCAAGGAAGGTGCTGAGCGCTGCGGGATTCGAGGTGGTGCGCCACCTGACGGGCCCTTATGTCACCTCCCTGGAAATGGCCGGCTGCTCGATCACCGTCACCGCCGTCAATGACGAATGGCTGCAGCTGTGGGATTCACCGGTCCACACCGCAGCATTGCGCTGGAGCGCGTGAGGCGCGCCACCGTCATGCCGACCACACCGACAACCCTGCATCGCATCGTCATCGTCGGCGGAGGTGCGGGCGGTCTGGAACTCGCCACGCAGCTCGGCGACACGCTGGGCAAGCGCGGGAAGGCCGAGGTGACGCTGATCGAGCGCAACCGCACCCATGTCTGGAAGCCCAAGCTGCATGAGATCGCTGCCGGCAGCATGGACATCAGCGACCACGAGGTCGGCTACCTCGCGCAGAGCCACTGGCACCACTTCAAGTACCGCGTCGGCGAAATGATCGGTCTGGATCGCGAACGCCGCGAGGTGCTCGTGGCGCCCTACATCGACGAGGAAGGTGTTGAAGTCGTGCGGGCACGGGCCGTGCCCTACGACACCCTGGTCATCGCGGTGGGCAGCCAGAGCAATGACTTCGGCACGCCCGGCGTGCGCGAGCATGCCTTGCGGCTGGAAACCGCTGCCGACGCACAGCGCTTCCACCAGCGCATGGTCAACGCCTGCATTCGCGCCCATGCACAGGCCGAGCCGCTGCGACCCGAGCAACTGCACGTGGCCATCATCGGCGCGGGCGCTACCGGGGTCGAACTCGCAGCCGAATTGCACCGCACGACGCGTGAGGTGGTGGCCTATGGGCTGGACCGTGTCGACCCCGACAAGGACATCCAGGTCGCCATCGTCGAGGCCGCGCCGCGCGTGCTACCGGCGCTGCCAGAGCGCCTGAGCCGCGCCACCGAGCAGTTGTTGAAGGAGATCGGCGTGGCAGTGCACGTCAACGCCAAGGTGGCCAGCGTGAGCCCCGGCGCCGTGCATCTGGCCGATGGGCGCAGCCTGCCGGCCGAGCTGATCGTGTGGGCCGCCGGCGTCAAGGCGCCGGACTTCCTGAAGAACATCGGCGGTCTCGAGACCAACCGCATCAACCAGTTGGTGGTCACCGGCACGCTGCAGACCACACGCGACGAGGCCATCTTTGCCATCGGCGACTGCGCTGCCTGCGTCTGGAAGGATGTGGCACCCGAGCGTGGCGCGCGCGAGCACGACGGCGTGAAGATCGTGCCACCGCGCGCCCAGGCCGCGCACCAGCAGGCCAAGCACCTGCTGCGGCAAATTCAGCGCCGCCTCGACGGCAAGCCGTTACAGGAGTGGCAGTACCGCGACTTCGGCTCGCTGGTGTCACTGGGCCAGTTCAGCACCGTCGGCAACATGATGGGCGGCCTGGTCGGCGGCAACCTGATGATCGAAGGCTACTTCGCCAAGATGATGTACCTGTCGCTGTACAAGATGCACGAGCTGGCCTTGCACGGCGGAGTGAAAGTAGCGCTGGACACCCTCGCACGGCTGATCGTTCGCCGCACCGAACCGCTGGTGAAGCTGCACTGATTCAGGCGGATGGCGCAGCCGGGGCGGCCGGGCGGCGCCCTGCACTCTTTGCGGCGAGCAGACGTCGGTACAGATCGGCATACACCGCGGCCGCGCCGTCCCAAGAGAAGTCCTGCCGCATGGCCCTGCGCACCACCGGCTTCCAGCGATCGGGTTGTCGATAGAGCGCCAGCGCGCGTTTCGCGGCCTGCGCCAGCGCTGCGGCGGTGGGCTCGCCAAACACGAAACCCGTTGCGGTATCGGCCGCCAAGGCCTGGTCATCGGCATCGACGATCGTGTCGGCCAGCCCGCCCACCCGGCGCACGAGTGGCAGGCTGCCGTAGCGCAGGCCGTAGAGCTGAGTGAGACCGCAGGGCTCGAAGCGAGAGGGCACTGCGATCACATCGACGCCAGCGACGATGCGGTGCGCCAGCGTCTCGTCATAGTCGAAGCGCACCTCGACCTGCCCTGGCGCCGCCGCGGCGAGCGCACGGCAGGCGGCTTCAAGTTCGGCGTCGCCGCTGCCCAGCAGCGCCAGTTGCACGTTCTCGGCCAGCAGCGTAGGCAGTACCTCGAGCAGCAGATCGATGCCTTTCTGCGAGGTGAGCCGGCTGACCACACCGATCAGCATCGCGCCGGGATCGACGCGCAGACCGAGCTGGCGTTGCAGCGCGGTCTTGGCCGCGGCCTTCAGTTCGGGATGCGCCTCGTCGAAGTGAGTTTCCAGGCGCGGGTCGGTGCTGGAGTTCCACACCGCATAGTCAACGCCATTGAGGATGCCGTGCAGTTGCCCGCGGCGCTGCGTGATCACGCCTTCCAGCCCGCAGCCGAACGCCGGCGTCTGGATTTCGCGCGCATAGCTGGGGCTGACGGTGGTGATCGCATCGGCGTAGTGCAAGCCCGCCTTGATCATGGAGCCCTCGCCATGGAACTCCAGTCCATCACTCATGAAGCTGGAATCGGGCAGCTGCAGCACGGGCAGCAGCTGCGGCGGGAAGAGCCCGTGAAACGCCAGGTTGTGCACCGTGAACACCGTCCGGCAGTCCGTGTGCGGATGCAGCGCCAGATAGGCTGCGGCCAGACCGGCATGCCAGTCGTGGCCATGCACCAGTTGCGGCCGCCACGCCGGGTCGATGTCGCCCAGCGCCAGATAGGCCGCCACCCAGCCGAGCAGCCCGAAGCGCTGCGGGTTGTCGGCCCAACCCTGGCCCAGGCCATCGACATACGGATTGCCCGGACGCTCATACAGAGACGGCGCATCGATCAGGTACACCGGCACCTCGACGCCAGGCAAGCGGCCCAGCAGCACCTGCACGCTGGCCGCACCGAAGGCCGGCCCGAGGCGACACACCAGGCGCACGTTGGTCAGGGGTTGGCGCAGGGCCGGATAGCCAGGCAGCAGCAAGCGCACCGCCAAGCCCAGCCGTGACAGCGCCGACGGCAACGCACCGAGCACATCGCCCAGCCCACCGGTCTTGACCAGGGGGTAGATTTCTGCGCCGACCTGAAGGATGCGGGTAGGGGCGGTACTCACTCGCCAGCCAGCCGGTCCAGCATCGACTGCGTGATCAGGGTGATACCGCTGTCGGTGCGGCGGAAACGGCGGGCGTCCTCGATCGGGTCCTCACCGACGATCAGGCCATCCGGCAGCCGACAGCCGCGGTCGACCACCACGCGGTTGAGCCGAACGTGATGCCCGACCTCCACATGCGGCAGCAGCACCGACCAGTTCACCGCGGAATGCGAATGCACGCGGCACTTCGAGAACAGCAGCGAGCGGTTCAGCGCGCCCGAGATGATGCAGCCGCCGGACACCATCGATTCGATCGCCTCCCCGCGGCGGCCGGGCTCGTTGTGGACGAACTTGGCCGGCGGTAACTGTTCCTGCCAGGTCCAGATGGGCCAGTCGTTGTCGTACAGGTTGAGCTGGGGCTTGGTGGCGGTGAGGTCGATGTTGGCTTCCCAGTAGGCGTCGATGGTGCCCACGTCGCGCCAGTACGGCGCTTCGTCGCCTTCGCTCATCACGCAGCTCTTGGAAAACGGCTGCGCGCAGGCCACGCCATTGCGAACAGCGGCCGGGATGATGTCGCGCCCGAAATCGTGCGCCGAGTTCGGGTCGGCGATGTCGCGCCGCAGCTCGTCGTAGAGGTACTGCGCGTTGAACACGTACACGCCCATGCTGGCGAGCGCCATGTCAGGCCGGCCCGCCATCGGCGGGGGGTTGGCAGGCTTCTCGACAAAATCGGTGATCTGGCCGGCAGCGTCGACCGCCATCACGCCAAAGGCCGTGGCCTCGGCCAGCGGCACCTCGATGCAGCCCACGGTGCACTCGGCGCCCTTGGCCACGTGAAAAGCGAGCATGCGGCCGTAGTCCATCTTGTAGATGTGATCGCCCGCCAGGATCACGATGTACTTCGGACCGTTGGCCTCGATGATGTCGATGTTCTGATAGACGGCGTCGGCGGTGCCGCGGTACCAGTTCTCGTCGTCGAGGCGCTGCTGTGCCGGCAGCAGGTCGATGAACTCGTTCATCTCGGCCTTCATGAAGCCCCAGCCACGCTGCACATGGCGCAAGAGGCTGTGTGACTTGTACTGCGTGACCACGCCGATGCGGCGCAGGTTGGAGTTCAGGCAGTTCGACAGCGAGAAGTCGACGATGCGGAACTTGCCACCGAAGTACACCGCGGGCTTGGAACGGGTGTCAGTGAGTTCCTTCAGCCGGCTGCCGCGCCCACCGGCCAGCACCAGCGCCATGGCGCGACGCGTCAGTTGTGAGCGGTCAAAGACCAGATTCGACATGCGTGCGTGCTCCAACGACGACAAAGGCTACTGTTGTACCCGATGGATCACGCCCCGTGTGGGAGCGTATCCACGCATCGCCGGGCCGAGGCGGTGTCCGGCAAACGTTCGAACGGCGCGCGCCCGAAGGCCGCTGCCAGGCGAGCCAGCCGCTGCGCCGGCTCGGCACCGACCTGCTCCCAGCCAAAGCGCCATGCCCAGCAGGCCAGCTGACCCGGCGTGTTCATCCGGTGCTCGGTGCCAAGGCCCAGCACATCCTGCATCGGGTACACCGCCAGTTCGGCCACCGACCCGCAGATGGCACGAACCATCGCCCAGTGGATGTCCGTGCCGTCGGTGTCGAGGTAGGCGGTGGCAAAGTGGCGTTCGTGGTCGGGCGCGGCCCCGTACCAGCCTCGCGCGGTGTCGTTGTCGTGCGTCCCGCTGTAGGCAGCACAGTGGGCCGGGTAGTTGTGCGGCAGGAAGGCGTGCGTGGCGTCACCACCGAACGCAAACTGCAGGATCTTCATGCCCGGGAAACCACAGCCGTCGCGCAGCGCCTCCACGTCAGGCGTGATCACGCCCAGGTCTTCGGCGATCACCGGCAGTTCGCCCAGCGCCGCCTTCAATGCCTCGAACAGCGCCGCGCCCGGCGCTGGCACCCACCGACCCTCGATGGCTGTGGCGCAGGACGCCGGAATCTCCCAGTACGCCGCGAAGCCGCGGAAGTGATCGATGCGCACCACGTCCGCGCGGGCCAGCTCGTGGCGCATGCGGGCCACCCACCAGGCAAAGCCCTCGCGCTGCATGGCGGGCCAGTCGTACAGCGGATTGCCCCAGCGCTGGCCGGTGGCCGAAAAATAGTCCGGCGGCACGCCCGCGACCACGCGGGGCTCGCCTTGCGCGTCGAGCAGGAACAGGTCGGGCCGCGCCCAGCAGTCGGCCGAATGGTGGGCCACGAAGATCGGCAGGTCGCCGATCAGCTGCACATCGCGCTCATTGGCATAGCGCTTGAGCGCGCGCCACTGCGTGGCGAAGCACCACTGCACGAAGCACCAGAAGTCGATCTCCTCGCGCCACTGCCTGCGTGCGGCGGCGAGTGCCGCCGGGTCGCGCCGCGCGCAACCGGTCTCCCAGGCGGTCCAGTTCCAGATCCCTTGCTGCTGGTAATGCCCATCGAGCGCCATGAAGAGCGCGTAGTCGTCGAGCCACCCCGCCTCAGCGGCGCAGAACGCGGCGTAGGCACTGCGATCCTCGTGGCTGGCGCGCTGCGCGTAGCCACTGGCCGCCTCGCGCAGGCGCGCCATGCGCCACGGCACCGCGTGTTCGAAGGCAACGTGGTCGACAGGCAGGCGGCTGCCGGCGGCCGCGTCGACGGCGTCAATCCAGCGTTTGTCGATCAGCGGTTCGAGGGCGACCAACAGCGGCGAGCCGGCGAAGGCCGAGACGCTGGCATAAGGCGAATTGCCGGGCCCGATCGGCGTCAGCGGCAGCACCTGCCATGCGCGCTGCCCCGCAGTGACCAACCAGTCGACGAAGTGGTAGGCCGCGGGCCCGAAGTCGCCGCTGCCGTGCGGGCCAGGCAAAGAGGTCGGGTGCAGCAGGATGCCGGAGCGGCGGGGGTTGGTCATGCCGCGTCCTCCCGGACCAGCACCAGCACCGCCTGGGTCGGCACCTCGATGGTCGTGTCGACCGGCGGCCTGTCGATGGGGTCGCGGCTGCTGTCGATTTCCAGCGCCCAGCGACCTGGCGGCAGCGCGCAGCGCAGCGGCACCGATTCGGCGTTGACCCAGATCAGCACGTCCGCGCCGTCGGTCGGCGACAGCCACAGCCCGAGCGCATGCCTGAGGTTGTCGTGCCAGTCGTCAACGGTCATCTCGCGCCAGTGCTGCGCATCAGGCGCCAGCCAGCGGGCGCCGGGCGCGTCGTCGGGGCCTGCGCCATCGGCCAGCCAGTGGTCCTGGCGCAGCGCGACATGCTGTCGGCGCAGCCGGATCAGGCGCGCGGTGTAGGCCATCAGTGCCGCATCGGCGTGTGTCCAATCGATCCAGCTGATCGCGTTGTCCTGGCAGTAGGCGTTGTTGTTGCCGCGCTGGCTGTGGCCGAGTTCGTCGCCGGCCAGCAGCATGGGCGTGCCCTGCGCCAGCAGGGTGCTTGCCAGCATCGCCCGCACCAGCCGGGACCGCTGGGCCCGCACGGCCGGGTCGCTGCTGGGGCCTTCGACACCGCAGTTGGTGCTGAAGTTGGCGTGATGGCCATCGCGGTTGTGCTCGCCGTTGGCGAGGTTGTGCTTGTGGTTGTAGCTGACCAGGTCCTGCAGCGTGAAGCCGTCGTGCGCACTGATGAAATTGACCGACGCACTCGGTCGCCGACGGCCGTGGTGAAAGCGGTCGTTCGACGCCAGCAGCCGGCGTGCGAACTCGCCCCGCCCCACGCCGCGCGAGGTCCAGAACAGGCGTGTGCTGTCACGGAAGCGGTCGTTCCACTCGGCAAATCGACCGGGAAAGCGGCCGGGCTGGTAGCCGTGCGGCCCCACGTCCCAAGGCTCGGCGATCAGCTTGCAGCGCGCCAGCACCGGGTCTTGCAGCAGCGCGGTCAGCAAGGCGCTGCCCGGCTCGAAATCGCGCTCGACCCGGCCCAGCACCGGCGCCAGATCGAAGCGGAAGCCGTCGACGCCGTACTCGCTCACCCAGTGGCGCAGCGAGTCCAGCACCAGCTGCAGCATGCGCGGGTGCGAGAGACGCAGCGTGTTGCCGCAGCCGGTGTAGTTGTCGTAGCGGCTGCGGTCCTCGGGCGTGAGCCGGTAGCAAGCCGCGTTGTCCAGCCCGCGCAGGCTCAGCGTGGGCCCATCTTCGCCAGCCTCGGCGCTGTGGTTGTAGACCACATCGAGCAGCACCTCGATGCCGGCCGCATGCAGGGCCTGCACCATCGCGCGGAACTCGTGGCGCGTGGCGGTCGGATCATCCGGCGTGGCCGACAGCCTTCGATCGGGCGCAAAGAAGCCCAGCGTGTTGTAGCCCCAGTAGTTGACGAGCCCGAGCTCGGCCAGCCGCGCCTCGTCGATCGCGTAATGCACCGGCAGCAGCGACACCGCCGTGACGCCGAGGCGCGTCAGGTGCTCGATCACCGCAGGCTGTGCCAGGCCGGCATAGGTGCCGCGCAGGGCTTCTGGCACCTGGGGATGCAGCTGCGTGTACCCCTTGACGTGCAACTCGCAGAGCACGCTGTCGGCCAGCGGCGTGTGCGGCGCAGACGCCTCAAGCGGCGGCAGCGGCGCGGCCACGCGGGCCTTCAGCATCCAGGCTGCGTTGTCGCGGCGGTCGAACGAGAGGTGGCCGTCCGGGTGGCCACACTGGTAGCCGTAATGCTCGTCGCGCCAGACATGGCGCCCGACGATCTCGTGCGCATAGGGGTCGAGCAGCAGCTTGTGCGGGTTGTATCTCAGGCCCTGGTCGGGCGCGTAGCGGCCGTGGGCGCGGTAGCCGTAGACGAGGCCAGCAGCCGCACCCGCAAGAAAGCCGTGCCAGACGCCATCATCGCAGTGGGTCAGCGCATGGCGTATCTCGTGCCCCGCCCCATCGAACACGCACAGTTCCAAAGCCGTGGCATCTCCGGCAAACACCGCGAAGTTGACGCCGCCATCGCGCAGACTCGCGCCCAGCGGAAACGGGCGGCCGGGCGGCAGTTCCACCGCCGGAGTCGCTGACGATGTGGTGGGCAGCGCGCTCATGTCGGCTCGAAGGCCACCACCGACAGGGGCGGCAGGGTCAGTGACAACAACTGGCTGCGTCCATGCGCGCCGGGGGTCTGCGTCGAGAGCAGGTCAGCGCCATTGCCGAGGTTGCCACCACCGTAGAAGGCGGAATCGCTGTTGAACACCTCACGCCATGGCCCGCCATGCGGCACGCCGACGCGGTGCCCGTGGCGCGGTACCGGCGTGAAATTGCACACGACGAGCAGCACATGCCCGTGTTCGTCCTTGCGCAAAAACGCCAGCGTGGAGCCGTCCGCATCGTCGGCAGCGATCCACTCGAAGCCGCTGCCGTCGTGGTCGCGGCGGTGCAGCGCCGGGCGGCTGGTGTAGAGCCTGTTCAGGTCGCGCACCAACGACTGCACACCACGGTGCTCGGGCGCCTCCAGCAGGTGCCAGTCGAGTGAATGGTCGTGGTTCCATTCGCGCGCTTGTGCGAACTCGCAGCCCATGAACAAGAGCTTCTTGCCGGGGTGCATCCACATGTAGGCCAGCAGCAGGCGCACATTCGCGAGCTGCTGCCAACGGTCGCCTGGCATCTTGCCGAGCAGCGAGCCCTTGCCGTGCACCACTTCGTCGTGCGAGATCGGCAGCACGAAGTTCTCGTCGAAGGCGTAGAGCAGGCTGAAGGTGAGCTGCTGATGGTGCCAGCGCCGGTGCACCGGCTCCTTGCTGAAGTACAGCAGCGTGTCGTGCATCCAGCCCAGGTTCCACTTGTAGTGAAAGCCCAGGCCGCCGCCCGAGGTTGGGCGCGACACACCGGGCCACGCGGTCGATTCCTCCGCGATCGTCACGCTGGCGGGCACCTCGGCACCGCTCACTTCGTTCATGCGCCGCAGGAAGGCGATCGCCTCCAGGTTCTCGCGGCCACCGTGGGCGTTGGGCACCCACTCGCCCGGGTTGCGGCTGTAGTCGCGGTACAGCATCGACGCCACGGCATCGACCCGCAGGCCGTCCACGCCCCACTGCTGCAACCAGTACAGCGCATTGCCGATCAGGAAGTTGCGCACCTCGTGGCGGCCGAAGTTGTAGATCAGCGTGTTCCAGTCGTTGTGGAAGCCTTCGCGCGGATCGGCGTATTCGTACAGCGCGGTGCCATCGAACTGCGCGAGGCCGTGTGCATCGGTCGGGAAATGCGCCGGTACCCAATCGATGATGACGCCCAGGCCTTGCTGATGGCACGCATCGAGGAATCGCGCAAAGCCTGCCGGATCACCGAAGCGCGAGGTCGGTGCAAACAGACCGATCACCTGGTAGCCCCAGGACCCATCAAACGGGTGCTCAGCCACCGGCAGCAGTTCGAGGTGGGTGAATCCGAGGTCGGCCACATACGCGGGCAGCTGCGCGGCCAGCGCGTCCCAGTCGAGGAAGCCGCCGTCGGCCGCACGCCGCCATGAGCCCAGGTGCACTTCGTAAATCGACATCGGCCCGTCGTGTCGATTGGCCTCGGCGCGGCTGGCGGGCAGGCTGCGTGCGGCTGGCGATGCGACGATGCTGGCGGTCGAGGGCCGCCGCTCCATCGCGAACGCGTACGGGTCGGCCTTCAGCGGCATCACGCGGCCATCGCGCGAGCGGATCTCGTACTTGTATCGCTCGCCAGCACCCACCTGCGGCAGGAAGATCTCCCAGACCCCGGCGCCATGGTGCACGCGCATCGGATGGCGACGACCGTCCCAGGCATTGAAGTCGCCCACCACGCTGACGCGGCTGGCGTTGGGTGCCCACACCGCAAAGCGGGTGCCCGCCACACCGCTGAGCGTGATCGGGTGCGCACCCAGCACCTGCCAGGGCTGCAGGTGCGAGCCCTCGCCCAGAAAGTAAATGTCCTCTGCAGCGATCGCCGATCCGAACGCGTAGGGGTCGACGTAATCACCCGCTACGCCGTGCTGCCACCGCACGCGCAGACGGTAGGCCGGACAGGTGGCACCGACGGATGCCTCGAAGAAGACACCCGGCACGCGCGCGGTCAACGTGGCAAGCGCGGCTCCGGTGGCCACGGCAACGACTTCGACCTGCTCGGCGCTGGGCAGCAAGGCCCGCAGCCACGTGCGTCCCGACCCGTCCGGGTGCGGCCCGAGCACGGCGAACGGGTCGCTGTGGCGACCTTCGAGCAAGGCGTCGAGCTCAACCTTGGGAATCATCGGGGCGAGGGCACTCCGTGGTCAGGCGGCTCAGCGCACCGGCACATTCCAGATCATCCTCGCGTAGTCGCGTATGGTGCGGTCCGACGAGAACGCCCCCATGCCGGCAATGTTGCGAATGGCCTTGTCGGCCCAGGCCTCGGGCGTCGCATACAGCGCGTCTACGCGCTGCTGCTCGGTGACGTAGGCGGCGAAGTCGGCCAGCAACAGGTACGAATCACGGTGCAACAGCGAGTCGACCAGCTCGCGGTAGCGGCCCCGCTCGCCAGGCGAGAAGTCGCCCGCGGCGATGGCGTCGAGCACCGCCTTCAATTGCGCGTTTTCCTCGTAATGCAGCCGCGGGTTGTAGCCGAGCGCGCGCACCTCTTTGACCTGCTCGGCGCGCAGGCCGAAGATGAAGAAATGCTCCGGGCCCACCGCCTGTGCCATCTCGATGTTGGCGCCGTCCCAGGTGCCGATGGTGAGGGCGCCATTGAGCGCGAACTTCATGTTGCCGGTGCCCGAGGCCTCGGTGCCCGCGGTGGACAGCTGCTCGGAGAGATCGGCCGCCGGGATGATGGTCTCGGCCAGCGACACGCCGTAGTTGGGCAGGTACACCACCTTCAAGCGGTCGCGCACGCGCGGATCGCTGTTCACCGTGCGCGCGATGTCGTGGATCAGCCGGATGATGGTCTTGGCGGTCACGTAAGCGGATGCTGCCTTGCCGGCAAAGATCACCGTGCGCGGTTGCCAATTCGCATTCGGATCGGCCACGATGGCCTGGTAGCGCGCCACCACATGCAGCGCATTCAGCAGCTGCCGCTTGTACTCGTGGATGCGCTTGATCTGTACATCGAACAGGCTGGCCGGATCGATCGTGATGCCGAGGTCGCGCCGCACCAGCTGCGCGAGCCGCTCCTTGTTGGCGCGCTTGGCAACCTGCACCGCGCTGCGCAGGCTCGTGTCGGTGGCCCGCGGCAGCAGCTGAGAGAGCTGCTCGAGGTGGGTGCGCCACTGCGTGCCCAGCTGCGCGTCGAGCGTTGCCGACAGGGCTGGGTTGGCCTGCGACAGCCAGCGGCGCGGCGTGACGCCGTTGGTGACATTGCAGAAGCGGTCGGGGAAGACCCGCGCGTAGTCGGCAAAGATGGTCTCGACCATCAGGTCCGAGTGCAGCCGCGACACGCCGTTCACCCGATGGCTGGCCACGATGGAGAGTGCCGCCATCTTCACGCGGCGCTCGCCGTTCTCGTCGATCACCGAGGCATGCCGCACCAGCGTCTCGTCGCCGGGGAAGTGTCGACGCAGGTATTGAAGGAAGCGGTCGTTGACCTCGTAGATGATTTCCAGATGGCGCGGCAGCCAGTGCTCCAGCATCGGCACCGGCCAGGTTTCCAGCGCCTCGGGCATCAGCGTGTGGTTGGTGTAGCTCATCACCTTCTGGCACTGCACCATCGCCGCGTCCCAGCTCATGCCGTGCAGGTCGATCAGGATGCGCAGCAGCTCGGGCACCGCCAGCGCCGGGTGGGTGTCGTTCAGGTGGATCGACACCTTGTCGCCCAGACTGTCCAGGCGCCCGTAGTCGGCCAGGTGGCGCGCCACGATGTCCTGCACCGAAGCACTCACCAGAAAGTATTCCTGCTTGAGCCGCAGCTCGCGTCCGGCGTGGGTGGAGTCATCCGGGTAGAGCACCCAGTTGATCACTTCGGCAGAAAACTTCGCGCCGCCTGCGGCACCGAAATCGCCGCGCGAGAAAGCCGCGAAGTCGATCGGCCGCGACGGATTGGCCTGCCACTGGCGCAGCACCGAGACCCGCTCGGTGGCGTGGCCCGGCACGATGAAATCGTAGGCGTCGGCGAAAAGCTGCTCGGCCGGCAGCCAGCGGCGACCCGCACCGTCGGTGACCACCCGGCCGCCGAGCCCGACGGGATAGCGAATTTCCGGGCGCTCCAGCTCCCACGGATTGCCGTCGCGCAGCCAGTCGTCGGGCTCTTCGACCTGTTGCCCGTCATGGATACGCTGCGCGAACATGCCGTAGCGGTAGCGCAGGCCGTAGCCGAACGAAGGCACCCCCAACGTGGCCAGCGAATCGAGGAAGCAGGCGGCCAGGCGCCCGAGGCCGCCGTTGCCGAGCGCCGCATCGGGCTCGACCTCGAGGATGTCGCCGGGCTGCTTGCCTGCCGCGCGGGCTGCCGCCTCGAACTCGCCGTGCAACCCCAGCGACGCCAGCGCATTGCCGAGTGCCCGACCCATCAGGAATTCCATCGACAGGTAGTGCACCCGCTTGGCCTCGCTGCGGCGGTCTTCCCGCAGGCTGCGGTTCATGCGCTCGGCGAGCTGGGCTCGGCTGGCGTGGGCCGCGGCGCGCATCCACATGTAGGGCGACGCATGCCCCGGGGTCATGCCCGATTCACGCTCGACACGGGCCGGAAGGGCATCGGAGCCAGTGGCCGAGCCGGGTTCATCGGATGGCGAGGACGGGCCTCTCCCTGCGTCGTGCGCTGGTCGCGTGGTCATGCAAACGTCCTTGAGTCTCGAAGGGTCCGGGTGGCGAGTGCGGCCTCGCGCGGCCCGTGAACCCATCATGCAGGTAGCGTGCCTGCGCGCCGGTCCGATGGGAGCTTAACCGACAGCTGGCGGGGTCGCGGCCCCTGCGACAGCCGCCAATCGCTACCACAGGTCCGGGCCCGGGTACTCGTTGAATGCACGTGAATGCACCGATAGCGGCACCCCCATTCGCTCCCCAGAATCCGCGCCACCCAGCAGTTGATACAGACCCCTTCAGAACAACCATCAACCACCCAGAACGGAGACTGCGACATGGCACTCAAAAATATCCCCCTCTCCATCAGCGTCGGCATCCTGGCCACGACGTGGACTTACCTCTCCATCCAGATGAGCCTGCCGACCTGGTCGGCCTTCGTGAGCTGGGCGTTCTTCTTCGTGGCCGGTGCCGACACCAAGGCCTTTGTCAAGGCCGGCGCGCCGATCCTGGCGGGCGTGGTGTTCGGCTACCTGACGCTGTTCGGCTTGAAGGTCGGCTCGGGCGGAACGCCGGTCATTGCCCTTTCGCTGGCCGTCGGCCTGGCCGCCTTGTTGCTGGTGATCATGATGGGCTGGGAATTGTTCGCGCTGACGCCGGCCGCCTTTGGCGCGTTTGCGGTGTTCTTTGCCTACGTCTTCGGCAAGCCGGCCGTGGAAGACATCTACAGCCTGTCCAATGTCTGGATCGTGATCCTCACTCAGGGCATCGGCCTGCTGCTGGGCTATCTGTCGGTGTTCCTGCCCACGCTGTTCGCGAAGAAAAGCTGAGCTGAAGCCAGCGGCACATCGCGACGCTTGGACCTTCTCGACCCGTGGTTTTGGGGGCGTGCGGGTTCAGGCGTTGCGTATCATCGAGTCATGTCTCGCTGGCTCATCGTGCTCATGATCTTCCTGCTGCCGCTCCGTGGCTGGGCGGGCGATCTGATGAGCGTCGATGTGGCCGTGAGCAGCCTGTCTCCGCACGCCGCCAGCGTGATGCCGGCACATTGCCCCCTGCACGCCGAGGCGAAGGCGGACCCGTCTTCTCAGGCGCCTTCGGGCGTTGACGAATGCAACGCTTGCGGCCTGTGCCTCCCCATGGCAGAGCCGATGACCGATCGGCTTGATGCCATCGCATTCGCGGCGCACGCCTCGCCGACGATGGGCGAAGTCGTTTTCATCAGCGCCACTTTGACGCCGAGCGTCCGGCCGCCCATTTCCTGATCTCCAGGCCTGAATCCGTCCGCCATTTGCGGCGATGACCTGATCTGTGGTCCGTTCCGGGCCACCGCTGGAGATTTCATGAAATTCATCCCCTTGCCTGCCGGCCGAGCCGGCGCAGGCCCACGGCGCCGTCGCGGTTCGACGATGCCGCGACTCTCGGTTTCGATGGCTCTTTTGTGGAGTCTCGGCACGGCGCATGCCGCACCGATGGGCTTCAAGGAGAGCGTGATGGCCATGGGCGACTTCAGTGAGAACTGGCGTGAGGCCTGGGTCAACTACGCGCTCACGGCGCGTGACGCCGTCGGAGCTGGCGGCATCCGCATGCGCTCCGACGACAAGCGCAAGACGCGCACGCTGGTGGATGTCAACTACACGCGTCTGTTGAAGCGCTGGAATCTCCCGCATTCCCAGGCCAACGTCTGGCTCTTTGCAGGCGCCGGCGAGATTCGGGGCAACGACTTCCCCGGATCGCGGTTCGTCTACACACCGGGCTTCCAGGTCGATTACGAAACCACGCGCGTCTACCTCGCGGCCACGGCACGCCTGTACCGCGCAACCGAGCTCAATCACGACTTCGGTTCGGTGCGCGTCGGCTTTTCGTTCTACGAGGTCGACTACCAAGAGGTCCAGCCCTGGCTGGTGCTCGAAGCACGGCGCATGCGGGGTCTGTCGGACAAGACCGAGATCACACCGATGCTGCGCCTCATCCACAACCGTTACTTCGTCGAGCTGGGTGTCAACAACTCCCGCCAGGCTCGTGCGAACTTCATGTACGTCTTTTGAAGGAATTTCCCATGAACTACTTTTCCCGCTCGCTGGTCACCTTCGCTCTGTGCGCGATGGCAGCCTCGTCATTCGCCGCGACCAGCGTCAAGGCGACCGTCAACGGCATGGTCTGCTCGTTCTGCGCACAGGGCATCGAGAAGCGCCTGTCGAAGCTGCCCGCAGCGAAGGCCGTCTATGTCGATCTGAAACTGAAGGTCGTTGCTGTCGAAGCCAAGGACGGGCAGACGCTCGACAGCCAGCAGATCACCTCTGAAATCGTCGATGCCGGGTACGACGTGATCAAGCTGGAAACGGTCGAGCAGTCCGCTGCCGAGATCGAGGCCGGCATGAAGGTCAAGCAGTGAGCGCGGACGGCATCGCCGAATCGCGGATGAGCCTGTGGAGTTCGGTGTTGAGTCTGTTCGCCAGCTCCGGCACGCTGGTGTGCTGCGCCTTGCCGGCACTGCTGGTGGCGCTGGGTGCAGGCGCCGCGCTTTCATCGCTGGTGTCGGTGTTCCCGCAGGTGGTCTGGTTGAGCGAGCACAAGGAGGGCGTGTTCGCGCTCGCCGGTGTGGCGATGGTGGCCAGCGGCGCATTGCAGTGGCGTAACCGAAACGCACCGTGCCCCACCGACCCGGCGCTGCGACATGCGTGCCTGCGGACTCGCAAGCTGTCCCGGCGAGCCTACGGAGTCAGCGCGCTGGTGTATCTGGTGGGCGGCTGGTTCGCCTTCATCCAGCCGTGGCTCGGCGGGTTGGCAGGCACCTGATTCCACGGGCTGTCTGAGCGCACCGGGCGCTGGGGGGGTAGCACCACTGTTTCCAATCTGGAAACAGTGCCTTCGCCGTGCCGCGGATTCTCTGTGCCGGCTGACCGCGAGACAGTAGCGCCATCGCAGCGACCCCGACGCGCCCCACTGTCCTCAGCCCTGGAGATCACCATGACCACCCCCGCACTCAAGCTGCACCACTTTCCGTTGTCGGGCCACGCCCACCGCGCACAGCTGATGCTGTCGCTGCTCGGCCTGCCGCACCAACTGGTGCCGGTCAATCTGCGCCAGGGCGAGCACAAGACCGAGGCCTTCCTGCGCCTGAATCCGTTCGGCCAGGTGCCGGTGCTGGAAGACGGCGACACGGTGGTGTTCGATTCGAACGCCATCCTCGTCTACCTCGCCCGCCAATACGATCCAGCGCACCGCTGGCTGCCTGCCGATGCGGCGGGCCAGGCCGTGGTGCAGGGTTGGTTGCCGGTGGCTGCTGGCCTGATGGCGTACGGCCCGGCGGCAGCGCGCCGCGTGAACGTGTTCGGTGCCAAGCTGAATGCAGAGGAGCTGATCGCCGCCTCGCACCAGTTGCTCAAGGTCATGGAAGGCACGCTCACTCAGCGCGCCTTCCTGGCAGCGCCGTCCGCCACGATCGCCGACGTCTCGGCCTACAGCTACATCGCCGCTGCGCCCGAGGGCAATGTGGATCTGTCGCCGTACCCGCAGGTGCGTGCCTGGCTGGCACGCATCGAAGCCCTGCCGGGCTTCGTGCCCTTCCCGAAGACGGCCGTCGGCCTCGCGGCCTGAGCGCCGCGCGCAACACCTGCAGGCGCCCGCATCATGAACGACACCACCCGACGCAACCATCCATTCCATGCCGGTGAGCTGGCCGTGCAACAACGGCTGGGCGTTGCCGACCGCCTGCGCGTCATCGGGCAGCAAATGGTGCGCACCCACCTGCCGCAGCAGCACCGCGGGTTCTTCGCGCAGTTGCCTTTCGTGCTGGTGGGCTCGGTCGATGCACAGCAGCGGCCCTGGGCCTCGGTGCTGGTGGGCGAGCCCGGCTTCATCGGGTCGCCCGATGACCGGACCCTGAGCTTGGCGGCCCAGCCAGTGCCTGGCGATCCGCTGGCCGAGGGGCTCACCCCGGGTGCGCCGCTGGGCTTTCTGGGCATCGAATTGCACACACGCCGACGCAACCGCGTGAACGGCCGCGTGAGCGAGGTCGGCGATCACGGCTTCGCGGTGTCGGTGGAGCAGACCGTGGGCAACTGCCCGCAATACATCCAGGGCCGCGACATGGAATGGGCGCGCGATGCCAGCGATCTGCAGCCACGCCAGCGCGAGGCGCTGACGGCGCTCGACGTGCCGGCCCGCGCGCTGATCGCGCAGGCCGATACGCTGTTCATCGCCAGCCACGCGCCCGGCGCGGGGGCCGACGTGTCACACCGCGGGGGCCGCGCCGGCTTCGTACACATCGAAGACGACCACACCTTCCTGGTGCCTGACTTCCGCGGCAACTTCATGTTCATGACGCTGGGCAACCTGGCCGTCAATCCGCGAGCCGGGGTGTTGTTCATCGACTTCGATACCGGCGATCTGCTCACACTGACCGGCCGCGCAGAAGTGGTGTGGGAGGGCGAGCTGTTGAACACCATCGCCGCCTTCCAGGGGGCTCAGCGCGCCTGGCGCTTCCACCTGGACGCAGGCTGGCGGCTGAGTGAGGCCTTGCCGCTGCGCTGGCGGTTTCGCGACTGGTCTCCCCAATTGCAGAACACCGGCGCCGCGGAAGAAATCGCCGCTAGCGCAGCGCCGGATGGGCGCGCAACGCGTCGACCGCCAGGTCGATGAAGCCACGCACCTTCTGTGTGGCGCGCCGGCCCTCGCGGTGCACCACATGGATGGGCAGCGCGGGCGTTTCGCAGTCTTCCAGCACCACCTGCAACTGGCCTGCGCGCAGATGCTCGGCCACTTGGTAGCTCAGCAGCCGCGTGATGCCGAAGCCAGCCACCGCAGCGGCGATGGCCGAATCGTTGCTGCTGGTGCGCAGCCTCGCGCGCAGGCGTTGCGCGGCGGTCTTGCCGCCCTGCACGAAGTGCCAGTCGACCTCCGGCGCGGCGCTGCCGCGGGCGATCACGGTGTGCTGTGCGAGCGCGGCGGGACGATCGGGGATGCCGTGCGTCTGCAGGTAGCCCGGCGAGGCCACCAGCACCTGGCGCACCCGCCCGACCCGGATGGCTTGCAGCGAAGAGTCGGGCAGCTCGCCGATGCGCACCGCCACGTCCACACCCTCGTCATCAAGATTGACGATGCGGTCGACAAACAGGCATTGGGCATCGACCTCGGGGCACCGGCGCAGGTAGTCCACCAGCAGCGGCATCACATACAGATGCCCGAACAAAACCGGGGCGGTGAGCACCAGCGTGCCGCGCGCGGCTGCATGGGTGCCGCTGGCGGCCACTTCGGCCTCGTCGATCTCGGCGAGGATGCGCCGGCAGTCATCGGCGAAACGGGCGCCCGCCTCGGTGACACGCACCACGCGGGTGGTGCGTGTGAGCAGCCGCAGGCCCAGGCGATCTTCCAGCTCGGCCACGGCCCGTGTGACCACCGGCGGCGACAGCCCGAGCTGGCGGGCCGCGCTGGCGAATCCACCGCAGTCCACCACGGTGACGAAGGCGCTCATGGCCTGCAGCCGGTCCATGGTGGGGTGCCCGGGCCTGCTGATCAGTGCCTGGCCACGACGCCCGCGGCTCGGTCGACCCGCACGCTCAGCTGGCGCCGCGCAGTTCAGCCAGCGCCGACTCGCACAGACGCATGTGCCGATCGCTCAGCGTGCCGGCCTTGCCCGCGTCGGCAATGCTTTCCAGCACGAGGGTGGCGATTTCAACGCTGCCCCGCGATTGCAGCAGCGCCTGCTTCAGATGCTCGATGACCTTGTCCTTGGCGTCGAGCTCGCGCACCAGCGGATCCCAGTGCGGCACCCGGTAGTGGTCCATCAGCGCATCGACGATGCCGCCGTTGCGCACGAGGTAATCGAAGTTGAAGTCCTTCGCGCCAAAGTCCTTCAGACCTTTGATGCCGGTCAGCTCGCGTTCGGAGATCCGCTTGAAGCCCATGCTCCAGTCGGCGTACTGGCGCCGTTCGATCGGCCGACGATGCAGAAACTGCACCTTGGCGTGGCGCGGATCGCGGGCAATCTTCTCGACCAGATCGTCGATCACCGCGTCGTCACCTTCCAGCGCCTGCAGAAAGGTGTCTTCGCCGTACAGCAGCATGCCGGTCACGCCACGGGCCGAGTTGTTCTTCAGGCATTGCTGCAGCAGTTCGAGCAGTTGCTCGGTCGACCAAGGCGCCACCGCGCTGCTGATGTAGACGATCTGAATCATTGAAACTCCAGTGGCCAGGTAGATGCGTGCGCAGAGGGTCTGCAGACAGAGCTTAACCCTGGCCACGGGCCCCGTTCAGGCACCTGTCGCAGAAACACGATCTTGTGTCCGGGTGTCGATGTCCTGGGGCAGGAAGACACCGAAGTTCTCGGCCAGGTACAGCAAGATCGAACCAGACTGGTCGTGTCGCGCGCGTGTCGCCCACAATCTGGCCCAAGGATTTTTCTCAGCGCTCTCCCATGAATGACCTGCCCGCGATGACCCGTGCGACCGCGCATGACAGCATCGGCGCAGCGTGGCCAGCGCACCGCACGGTCGCCTTGCTGCCGGGCTCGTTGCCGCAAGGTGGCGTGGTGCCGGACACGCCGATCCACGCGTTCGTCGCGCCACCTGCCGCACTCACCTTGCGCAGTGAGGACGCGCCACGCCCCCAGCGCCACGACATCGACCTGGGGGGACTGCTCGCGTTCGAGATACGCCACCTGTTGAACAGCGCAGAGGCCGACGCTGTCGTGGCGGCGAGCGAGCGGTTCGGCTACCGCGACGCAGCCCCAGGCATCGCCACGCCACCCGGCATGCGCATCAACAAGTCGGTGCACTGGGTGGCCGACCTCGAATTTCTCGGCCCGGTGTTTGCGCGCATGGCCTCACTGCTGCCAACAACCATCGATGGCATGACGCTGCACCCGCGTCTGTCGGAGCGGCTCAACATGTACCGCTATGACGACGGCGATGTATTCAATCGCCACACCGACGGCGACTGGCCCGGCTTTTCGCTGGACACCGAACGCTGTCGCATGCTGCAGTGGCCTGCGCACCTGCGCTCGTGCTTGACGATGCTGCTGTACCTGAACGGACCCGAGGACGGCGTGCAGGGAGGTGCTACACGCCTGTACCGCCCCGATGGCAGCAGCCACGATGTGCAGCCGGCCAAGGGCTCGGCCTTGTTCTTTCGCCACGGCTTCGGGCCGACCTCGGTGCTGCATGTGGGCAGCCCGGTGCGCGGCCCGGTGCCGAAGTACATCGCGCGCATCAACGTGATGTACGCGATGCCGACGGCCTGGATCACGCGGCGCGTCGAGGTCGATGGCAGTGATGCCTGGCGATAACATCGACCTGAAAATTAGACGACACCATGGTCCACGGATTCGCACTGCTGTTGGTGTGCCAGTTGATTGGCGAGGTCGCGGTGCAGGCCCTTTCGCTGCCCGTACCCGGGCCGCTGGTCGGCATGCTGCTCCTGTTCGTCGGCCTGCTGATGCGTGGCAGCCTGCCCGATGAAGTGCGCGACGCGGCGAACGCCTTGTTGCGCCACCTGATGCTGTTGTTCATCCCCGCCGTCACCGGCGTGATGATGTATTTCGATCGCATCGCGCGCGAATGGCTGCCCTTCATGGCCGCCTGCATCGTGGGCACGGCGGTGACCATGATCGCCACGGCGCTCACGCTGCGCTGGATGCTGCGCGTGACGGGCGCGAACCGCGAGCCGGAGTAGGCCATGCCCGATGTCGGACTGTTTCGGGTCTGGGTCTTCCTGTCGAGTTCACCGCTGCTGTGGCTGACGGTGACGGTGCTGGTGTACCTGGCGGCGCTGTGGCTGTACACCCGCAGTGGCGGGCACTCGCTGGTCAATCCGATCCTGCTCTCGGTGGTGGGGCTGGTCGGCGTGCTGCACTTCACTGCAACGCCCTACCCCGTGTATTTCGAGGGCGCGAAGTTCGTGCACTTTCTGATCGGCCCGGCCACGGTGGCACTGGCCATCCCGCTGTATGCACAGTTCGAACGCTTGAAGTCGATGTGGCTGCCCATCGGCGTGGCGTTGCTGGTGGGCTCGACGGTGGCGATCGTGTCCGCCCTGGTCATCGGGCGGGTGCTCGGCGCATCGCACGGCACGCTGATGTCGCTGGCACCGAAATCGTCCACGCTGCCGATTGCGATGAGCATGGCCGAGCAAATCGGTGGCGTGCCCGCGCTCGCCGCGATGGCGGTGGCAGTCACCGGCATCAGCGGCGCAATGATGGCGCGCGGGTTGCTGAACCTGCTGCGCATCGAAGACCCGGCTGTGCGCGGCTTCTCGGTTGGCATCGCGGCACACGCGGCCGGCACCGCACGAGCGCTGCAGGTCGGCACTGTGAACGGCGCCTTTGCTGCACTGGCACTCGCACTCAACAGCATCGCGACGGCGTTTCTGATTCCCTTGTTGGTGAGGGTGTTGGGGCCGCTGCTTTGAACTCGGCCCTCAAGGCTGCGCAACAGCCTCGACCTGAATGCGCAAGTCAACGTTCATCTTGAAGCCGTAGTCCTTGCCCGCGCTCAGGCCGAAGTCGTCTCGGCTGAAGCTGCCACTGGCATCGGCACCGCAGTAGTCGCGCTTGAGCATCGGGTGCTGGATGCACTTCAGCGAGTGAACCACCAGCGTCAGCGGGCGCGTCACGCCGTGCATCGTCAGCTCGCCCACGAGTTGTGTCGGCACGCCGTTCACGGGTGACTGCAGGCTGCCCTTGAAGACGGCGCGGGGATGCTTCTTCACCTCAAACAGGTCCTTGCCGCGCGCCCAGGTGTTCAACGCGTCCAGGCCGAAGTCGATGCTGGCCAGTTCGGTCACGATCTCCACCGACCCGGTGCCAGACGCCTTGTCGTAAAGCACCGTGCCGCTGCTCTTGTTGAACTTGCCGCGCCACACCGAGATGCCCATGTGGTCAGCCTCGAAGCTGGGGAAGGTGTGGGTCGGATCGATGGCGTACGCGGTGGGTTCGGCACGGGCCGCCACGGCGGCAAGCAGCATGGCGGTGATCAGACAAGTCTTCATGCAAATCTCCAGGTCAGTGACTCAGACGCGATCGTCGAATGCGGGCGCACGCATCGGATCGGTCGCCAGAATCAAGCCAACTTCGGTGCCTCAACGTCTTCCATCGTGGCCGCGCTGCTCCTGCAAGGTGAGCCCGATGAGCCGCGACACGACCGCGGCCAGATACATCACGCCAACGAACATCTCCAGCGCTGCGAGGGCCCTTGCGTGGGGCGTGATCGGAATGACGTCGCCGATGCCGGTGCTCGACAGCAGTGCGAAGCTCATGTACATCAACTCGGTCCAGGTACGCGGCTCGGTCGGGTTCACGGCGGCAGCAAAACAACCGGGCTGCAGTGCCTGCAACAGCAAAAACAGGTAGGTGAAGCCCCAGGCCAGCAAGGTGAAGGTGGCGCCCGCGGCAAACAGCTCGTCGGTGGTGGCGCGCCTGTCCTTCAGCATGTAGGAGATCAAGCTGCCGGCGGCGTAGAAGTAGAACACCGCTTCGAGCGCCGACGAGGCCACCAGCAACTGAGGCATGCCGAACATCGCCTGCAAGGCCAGCATCACGATGGCCGGCGCTGCGATGCAGACTGACACCCATGTCAGCCCCGGAGTGAATCGCACCATGCCGGTCGTGATGATCAGCACCACGATGCCGAAAACCCCGAACGCAATGCGTCCTGCGTCGGTGCTTTCGATGAACGGATACAGCACCATGCCGGCCAGTTGCACGAGCAGCAGGATCGCAGACGGATGTCGTTTGGTACGGACCACCCAGCGCAGATAGCTCATGGCGGGATTGTGCAGGCTGGGTCATTCGGCGATGCGCGCCCCCGGCCGGTATCTGGCTCAGACGCATAACTCGCAAGCGACTGCCCTAGGCGCGTCATGCCCCCGCTTTCTTCCCTCGGCCGACCTTTCGAAAGACTTCGTGTCGGCAAGCGGATGCACCGCCGCTGACGCGCGACAGGTCGCGCGGCGCCTGGAGCCTGGTGAGGCGCGAGAGCCGCTGTCAGCTCAGCGCGGTGTGACGCCGGCGCTGCACCACCAGCATCACTGCAGCGACACCGGCCAGCATGAGCGCATAGGTCGAGGGTTCCGGAACCGGAGACGGCACCTCGAAATCGATCGCCGACCGGTAGGCCGCCAAGGCCTCGTCAGCGTTCAACGCCCCGTCGTAGAAGCGTGCCCACGCGATCTTGCCCGCCGAGTACTCGTTCGGCGCGACGCTGACGGTGTTGTCGAGGAACAGGCTGATGACGTTCGACGCAGGCAACGAGTAATAGTCGGTCGACTGCGTCGATTGCGCAATGCCGTCCAGATAGGCCACAGCTGTGGAGCCGTCGAAGCTGAGGATCACGTGGTTGTAGACATTGGCACCAAAGGTGCCCTGGCCGACGTTCGAGGGATAGAGCTGGAGCCCCCCGTTGAGCACATAAAAGCCAGTGTCTTCGGTCCGGTCTCGGGTGTCGATGATGCGCCGCCAGCCGGAAACCGCGTCAAAGCTGAAATAGGCTTCGATCGAATAGCTGTTGGGGCTCATCAGATCGGCATTGACGAACTGCAGGCCACCCTGATCGCTAGACGGAAAAGCGGCACCGTCGAACCGGAACACGGTGCGAGCGATACCGTTGACCGTATCGTTGATGAAGGCGCCCTTGGCGAGCGGATCGACACTCACGAGGGCCGAAGCGCCGGAGCCAACCCCAGACGCGGGATCGAAGTTGCCGTTGAACTCGTACAGGGCCACGGTACTCGCGGCCTGGGCGCCTGTCATGCCGACGGCGAGCAATGCAAGAACGGCAAAGCGATTCATAAACGCATCTCCGACGAATAGAAAAGGGTCGCAAAAAAGATAGTAGCGATTCCCAGCACCGCGGCAACCCCGCACCTGAGGGGCAAAGCAAAACATAACCCGTACCCCGCGTGGCCGGCGGGAACAGACAGCCTGCAATAAGGCAAGGAGAACGTCTAGCGTCTCAAGTATTCGCGGCGCGAAGGGTTGGCCACAGAGGCTGCTTGCACATGTACAGGCGCACGACGGATTGCAGCGTCGCGTCGGTCGTATTCCAAAAGCAGTTTCAAAAGAAAAACGGGGCAATCACCGCTAAGTGATTGCCCCGCTTTGAATCGTTGGCGGAGTGGACGGGACTCGAACCCGCGACCCCCGGCGTGACAGGCCGGTATTCTAACCAACTGAACTACCACTCCAGTACGCACATGGTGCGGAGCGAGTTTCCAGCACTCTCTTTTCAGATACTGCTGCAAGCCTCACTCAAGCTTGGCGTCCCCTAGGGGATTCGAACCCCTGTAATCACCGTGAAAGGGTGGTGTCCTAGGCCTCTAGACGAAGGGGACAAATCCTGCGTCATGACTTGAACTGCGCGCCGCCTTCAACCGGCGATGAACTGCCTGTCGTTGGTGGAGGTAAGCGGGATCGAACCGCTGACCTCTTGCATGCCATGCAAGCGCTCTCCCAGCTGAGCTATACCCCCCTTTGCTGCCAGTCGCGAGCTTCCGGCATCCCTCGGGGAAGTGATGCAGAGGTTGATTTCCACATCGCTTCGCGCTGTTCAAGCGAGACCAAGAGTATAGCCAGATTTTCAGCCGCCTCGCAATCGGGCGAGCACGACATCACGTGGAAACAGCTCGAGCACGGCATCGATGGAAGGCGTTTGCGCGCGACCGCAAACCAGCACGCGAACGGCGTGCGCCAGCGTTGGCATCTTGATGCCGTGGGCGGTGATGACCTCCTTGATGGCAGCGCTG
Organism: Burkholderiales bacterium Ga0077547; assembly: GCA_001464195.1. Classification (GTDB taxonomy): domain Bacteria; phylum Pseudomonadota; class Gammaproteobacteria; order Burkholderiales; family Burkholderiaceae_C; genus PBB1. The sequence goes on along the minus strand of LNEY01000029.1, from coordinate 64,437 downwards.
ATCGCAGGTTTGGTCCATTCGACGCCAGCGAGCTTGTCGCGCAGGCTGTTCACCGCCGGCTTCACCGCATCGGTGACATGCGTGGCCACGTCTTCTGCACTCGGGGCGACCTCTGAGAAGTACATGGCCAGCCAGTCGCACAGCTCCACCGTCGTCGCGCACCGGTCCTTGAACAGCGCGCACATGCGGCTGAGCTGAGCGCCGGGCACCACGGTCATGCCTCGATCTGCAAATCGAGCCACCACGTGCGCAGCGAGCGCGTCCTCAGGCAAGGCCTTGAGGTAATGGGCGTTGACCCAGTTGAGCTTGGCCGCGTCCCACTGCGCCGGGCTCTTGGCCAGATGCTGGCCATCGAACCACGACACCAGCTGCTCGCGGCTGAACAGCTCGTCGTCGCCGTGGCTCCAGCCCAGGCGCGCCAGATAATTGAGCATCGCCTCGGGCAGGTAGCCGGCGGCTTCGTACTGGGTGACGCTGACCGCGCCATGGCGCTTGGACAGTTTGTCGCCGTCGGGCCCGAGGATCATCGGCACATGGCCGTAGACAGGCAGCTCCGCGCCCAGTGCGCGCAAGATGTTGATCTGTCGCGGTGTGTTGTTGACGTGGTCATCGCCGCGTATCACATGGCTGATGTCCATGTCCCAGTCGTCGACGACGACGCAGAAGTTATAGGTGGGCGTACCAATCAGCGTGGCGGCATCAGCCCCTGGGCGGGCAATGATCAGATCGTCGAGTTCGGCGTTGGAGATCGTGATCGGGCCCTTGACCATGTCGTCCCAGCTGACCGCACCACTCGGCGGGTTGCGAAAGCGGATCACCGGCCTCACACCGTCCGGAGCCGCCGGCAACTGCTTGCCGGGCTCAGGCCGCCAGCGGCCGTCGTAGCGTGGCTTGTCGCCGCGTGCGCGCTGGGCCTCGCGCATCTCGTCGAGTTCGGCCGGCGTGCAGTAGCAGGGGTACGCCGTGCCGTCGTTCAGCATCTGACCAATCACTTCGCGGTAGCGGTCGAGGCGCTGCATCTGGAAGAACGGGCCTTCGTCGTGCGCCAGGTTCAGCCACTTCATGGCGGCCATGATCTGGTCGACGGCCTCTTGCGTCGAGCGCGCCTCGTCGGTGTCTTCGATGCGAAGAATGAAGTCGCCACCGTGATGGCGCGCAAACGCCCACGAAAACAGCGCGGTGCGGGCGGTTCCCAGGTGGAGGAAGCCAGTGGGCGACGGCGCGATGCGCGTGCGAACTTTTCGGGTCATGGGTGATGCAATGCGCCAGGCATTTTCAAATTGAGTTCAGCCCGCGCGACAGGTCGTCTTTCAGGTCTTCCACATCATCGAGGCCGACAGAGACGCGCACCAGGCCTTGCGTGATTCCAGCCGCCTGACGCTGCACTTCGGTGAGCCGCCCGTGCGAGGTGCTGGCCGGGTGGGTGATCGTGGTCTTGGTGTCGCCGAGGTTGGCGGTGATCGAGCACACGCGGGTGCTGTCGATCACATGGAAGGCCGCCCGTCGTGCCGCATCGGCTGCGGTGTCGCCATCACCTGGCGTATGCGCCTTGACGGTGAACGACAGCACCGCGCCGCCGCAGCCCGACTGCTGCGCCATGGCCAGTTGGTGCTGCGGGTGCGACTTCAGGCCGGGGTAGAAAACCCGCTCGATCTGCGGCTGCTGCTCCAGCCAAGTGGCCAGCTGCAGCGCGCGTTCGCTCTGCGCCTGCATGCGGATCGACAAGGTTTCCAGCCCCTTCAGCACGACCCAGGCGTTGAAGGCAGCCAGCGTCATGCCCGCGCTGCGCATCACCGGCACGAACTGGTCGTTGATCAGCTGTTCAGGGCCGCACACCGCGCCTGCCAGCACGCGCCCTTGCCCGTCGAGGTACTTGGTGCCCGAATGGATGATGAGGTCGGCGCCGTAGTTGATCGGCCTTTGCAGTGCCGGCGTGCAAAAGCAGTTGTCGACCGCCAGCAGCGCCTTTGCGCCGTGGGCCACTTCAGCGAGCGCGCGGATGTCGCAGACCTCGGTCAGCGGGTTGGTGGGTGACTCGGCGAACAACAGCTTCGTGGTCGGACGCACAGCGCGCTGCCATTCGCCCACGTCGGACTGCGACACGAAAGTGGTTTCAACGCCGAACTTCGCGAACTCGCGGCCCAGCAGCGAGATGGTCGAGCCAAACACGCTGCGCGAGCAGATGACGTGGTCGCCCGCCTTCAACAGGGCCATGGCGGTGAGCAAGATGGCAGACATGCCGCTCGAGGTGGCGATGCACGCCTCGCTGCCTTCGAGTGCCGCCAGGCGCCGCTCGAACATCGTCACCGTCGGGTTGGTGAAGCGCGAATAGATGAACGCCTCTTCCTCGTTCGCGAAGCGCGCGGCGGCGGTCGCGGCATCGGGCTGCACGAAGCTGCTGGTCAGGAAAAGCGCTTCGGAGTTCTCGCCCCACTGCGTGCGCGGCAAACCTTCACGCACCGCCAGCGTGTCGATGCGCAAGCCCTCAGGCAAGGCGGTGCGCGGAATCGTCTTCTTGGTCGGCATCAGGCCTGCTCCGCAGCGCTTTGCAATGCGAGACGCGAGCGTGCATGGGACTCGTCTTCTTCGCCTTGCGAGCGGCGCTGCGTGGCGATCGCATCGAAGTCAGCGGCCGAGATATCACCGGTGATGTATTGACCATCGAAGCACGAGGCCTCGAAGCCACCCACCAGCGGATTGAGTGCACCGACCACCCGCTTCATCGCGTTGACGTCCTGGTAGATGAGCGCGTCGGCGCCGATGAACTGACGGATCTCCTCGATGCTGCGGTTGTGCGCGATCAGCTCGCTGTTGGTTGGCATGTCGATGCCGTACACATTCGGGAATCGCACGGGCGGCGCTGCCGAGGCCATGTACACCTTGCGCGCGCCGGCCTCGCGAGCCATCTGAACGATTTCCTTCGAAGTGGTGCCGCGCACGATCGAGTCGTCGACCAGCAGCACATTGCGGTCCTTGAATTCGACGCCGATCGCATTCAGCTTCTGACGCACGGACTTCTTGCGCACACCCTGCCCCGGCATGATGAAGGTGCGGCCCACATAGCGGTTCTTGACGAAGCCTTCGCGGTAGGGCTTGCCGATTTTCTGCGCGAGCTGCATCGCCGATGGCCGACTGGATTCGGGAATCGGGATCACCACATCGATGTCACTCGGCGGCATGGTCGAGATCAGCCGCTGCGCCAAGGTTTCGCCCATGTTGAGCCGCGCCTGGTAGACCGAGATGCCGTCCATGATCGAGTCGGGCCGCGCCAGGTAGACGTACTCGAACATGCACGGGTGCAGGCTCGGGTTCTCGGCGCATTGCTTGGAAAAGACTTGCCCGTCGGACGTGATGAAGATGGCCTCGCCGGGGGCTACATCGCGTGTCATCACATGGCCGGTGCCCTCGAGCGCCACGGACTCACTGGCCACCATCACCTGCCGGCCTTCGGGTGTGTCGCCCTCGCCGAAACACAGCGGGCGGATGCCGAACGGGTCGCGAAACGCCAGCAAGCCGAAGCCGGCAATCAGCGCCACCACGGCGTACGAGCCTTTGATGCGCTTGTGCACCGCCGCCACCGCCTTGAAGACGATCTCGGGCGACAAGGGCTGGTCGCGTGCCGCAGACGCCAACTCATGGGCCAACACGTTGATCAGCACCTCGGTGTCGCTGTCGGTGTTGATGTGCCGACGATCGACGGTCGCCAGCTCGTGCTTCAACGCCTGCGCATTGGTGAGGTTGCCGTTGTGCACCAGCACAATGCCGAACGGTGCATTCACGTAGAAAGGCTGCGCCTCTTCCTCGCTGTAGGCGTTGCCAGCGGTCGGGTAACGAACCTGGCCCAGGCCGACGGTGCCCGGCAGCGCGCGCATGTTGCGGGTACGGAACACGTCGCGCACCATGCCGCGCGCCTTGTGCATGAAGCAGCGCGAGTCCTGCATCGTGACGATGCCGGCGGCGTCCTGCCCGCGGTGCTGCAGCAGCAGCAAGGCGTCGTAAATCAACTGGTTGACCGGCGCCTTAGAGATCACCCCGACGATGCCGCACATGAAAACACTCCCGGTTCAAACTGCTTTGCGGCCGAAGGCCGAATCGATACACCCCGATTGTCGGGGGTCGGAGCCTCCTCAGAGCCGAAGTTGATCAGCGATGCTCGCCGGCAACGCCGGCTTCAACCCGGTGATCACGACTTTCAGCCACGCAGCGCCCATGGAGTGTTGCCAGGTTGGTGTCTCAGTCCACGGCGTGCGCGTGACCACGGCCGCCACGGCCAGCAGCAGAATCCCGCCGCGCAAAACGCCAAATGCCGCTCCCAGCAGGCGATCGACACCACTCAGAGGTGTGGCGTGAATCAGCATTTTCAACAGCCGCGCGAGGAGACCCCAGACGATCAGCGCAGCGATGAAGGTCAGCGCAAAGGCCGCCGCATGGTTCAAAGCCGACCCGGGTGTACCAATCGGCACAAAGGGCGCGACGGCAGTATGGAACCACTGCGCGGCCAGGTACGCGGCTAACCAGCCCAACAGCGACATCAACTCGAAAGCCAGACCACGCCAGGCCCCCACTGCCATCGACAGCAGCAGCACGGCCAGCATCGCGAGGTCGACAGCGTTCCAGGATCCGGTCATTGCGCCCAGTGTTGGACCGCCCGAGTGGACAGCCACTGCAGGTCAAGGTTCAAAGCGCCAGCACCACCGCCGCGATGCCTGCTTCTTTGGACTTGGCCTGTGCCTTGTCAGCCTCGGCACGGGTTGCAAACGGCCCCAGGCGCACGCGGATGCGCTTGCCAGCGGCGGTTTCCGCCACCTGGGTGTAGGTTTTCAGGCCCAGCTTTTCCATCTTCAGGCGCACCTCGCGCGCCGATGCCGGGTCGGCAAACGCCCCCACCTGGACGACAAAGCGAGCAGCACCGTCGGCGGCCGATGCGGCCTTCGGCGACGTCGCGCCGGAGGCGACTGGCTCGACAGCCGTGGAGGCTTTTGCGGGAGCCGCCGCCGCAACGGGTACAGCAGGCGGGTCGCTGGCAGTGCCCGCAGCTGACGCGGGAAGTGCCTCCGGAATCGAAGCCGCCGCCTCTGCAGCAGGCATGGGTTCCGAGGGCACATCGCGGGTCACCACACCCGAGGCCACCGTGGACTCCGGTGTCGCCACCGCGCCAGAGCGCGGTGCGGGCAGCACCAGCGCAGGTACGCCATCGGCTTTCGGGATCTCGATCGGAATATCCACCGGGATCGGCCGCGGCTGCGACTCAAACAACAGCGGAAAGCCAATCACCCCCAAGGTCAACAGCAGCACCGCGCCGATCAGACGCTGACGAGTGCGTGTACGTACCTTCTCGACCGCATCGAGCGAGCCCGCAGGTCGTCCGGAGTTGACAGAGCCGGCATCGCTGGGAGGCTTGCGCTTGAGGAATTCGGGCAGGGCCATCGGTGGGAGTACGGTCAGACGCTGTGCGAACTGCCCAGCCGGGGCAGACCATGTTGAAGGACGCCGCCCACGGTGAGGAACGACCCGAACACGACGATTCTATCGGCCGGGTCGGCACCCGCCAGCGCGTGCTGCAGTGCGGCTTGCGGGTCATGATGCGTCGACAATACGACCGCTTCCGCACCCGGCTTTTTCAATGTGGGCGCCAGCGATTCGAACAACGCTTGCAGCTGGCTTGCCGTCGCGGCGCGCGCGGTCGGCAGGTCGGTGAAGCACCACGAATCGACCAATGGCGCCATGCGCTGGATGATCGCGCTCAGGTCCTTGTCGTGCATCGCGCCAAACACCGCATGGGTACGCGGATGGAAGCCCATGCGATCAAGGTTCTGTGCGAGCGCCGCCACCGCGTGCGGGTTGTGTGCGACATCGAGCACCAGCGTGGGCTGGCCGGGAACGATCTGAAAGCGCCCGGGCAAATCGAGCATCGCAAATCCCTGGCGCACCGCCTGTGCCGTGATCGGCAGTCGATCCGCCAGCGCTTCGAAGGCCGCCAGCGCGCCCGACGCATTGATCAGCTGGTTGGCGCCGCGCAAGCCGGGGTACGCCAGACCGTTGTAGCGCTTGCGCCGTCCGGCCCAGGCCCACTGCTGCTGGTCGCCCGAATGGTTGAAGTCGACGCCGAATCGACGCAGATCGGCACCCAGCGCACTGGCGTGGTCGATCATGCTTTGTGGCGGCACTGGATCGCTGACGACGACAGGCCGGCCCGCGCGCATGATCCCGGCCTTCTCACGCCCGATGGACTCGCGGTCCGGGCCGAGGTATTCGACATGATCGAGGTCGATGCTGGTGATCACCGCACAGTCGGCGTCGAAGACATTGACCGCATCGAGCCGGCCGCCGAGGCCGACCTCCAGGATCACCAGATCCAGTGGCGCCTGCGACAGCAAGCGCGCGATGGCCAGTGTCGTGAACTCGAAGTAGGTCAGGGCGACCTCGCCGCGGGCCTGCTCGACCGCCTCGAAGTGCGGCAGCAGATCCCCAGCACGCACCATCTCGCCGTTGATGCGGCAGCGCTCCTCGAAATGCACCAGGTGCGGCTTCGAGTACAGGCCGACGCGGTAGCCCGCGCGCAGCGCGATCGACTCGAGCATGGCGCAGGTCGAGCCTTTGCCGTTGGTGCCGGCCACCAGGATCAGCGGCGCGCCAAACCTCAAGTCCAGGCGCGCACGCACCTGCTCGACACGGCGCAAGCCCATGTCGATTTCTTTCGGGTGCAGCTGTTCGCAGCGGGCCAGCCAACCGGCCAGCGTGGTGGGCAAAGAAGACAAACGCGTCGTGGCCCGCGACTGGCGTCAGGCGATCGCGTCGGCGCTCTGGCGCTGCAGCATGGCGATCAGCTTGGCGATCGAGCCACGCAGTTCGCGCCGATCGACGATCATGTCAATCGCACCGGTGTGCAGCAAGAACTCGGCACGCTGGAAGCCTTCGGGCAGCTTTTCGCGCACGGTGTTCTCGATCACGCGCGGACCGGCAAAACCGATCAGCGCCTTCGGCTCGGCGATGACCACATCGCCCATGAAGGCAAAGCTTGCGGACACGCCTCCCATGGTCGGGTCGGTCAGCACGCTGATGTAAGGCAGCTTCGCCTTGGCCAGGCGGGTCAGTGCGGCATTGGTCTTGGCCATCTGCATCAGGCTCAGCAGCCCTTCCTGCATGCGGGCGCCGCCAGTGGCCGTGAAGCTGATGAACGGTGTCTTCTGTTCGACGGCGGTCTCGACGCCGCGCACGAAACGCTCGCCCACCACCGAACCCATCGAGCCACCCATGAACTGGAACTCGAAGCAGGCAGCGACCACCGGGATGCTGTGGATGGCGCCACCCATCACCACCAGCGCATCGGTTTCGCCGGTCGCTTCGAGCGCTTCCTTGAGCCGCTCGGGGTACTTCTTGCTGTCCCTGAATTTCAGCGCGTCGACAGGCACCACTTCCTGCCCGATCTCGTAGCGACCCTCGGGATCGAGAAACGCATCAAGCCGCGGCCGCGCGCCAATGCGGTGATGGTGGGTGCACTTCGGGCAGACGTTGATGTTCTGCTCAAGGTCGGTCTTGTAGAGCACCGTCTCGCACGAGGGGCACTTGACCCACAGGCCCTCGGGCACCGAGCGGCGTTCATTGGGGTCTGTCGGTTGGATCTTCGACGGCAACAGTTTTTCGAGCCAGCTCATGGGCGTTCTCCTGTCAGGGTGTCGAGTGCAGTTCGGATGTCAGCGATGAAACGAGCCGCCGCTGCGGGCGCACGGTCGGGGGCTTCGTGTTCGAGCAGTTGCACCAGCGCCGAGCCGATCACAACCGCATCGGACACCGAGGCCACCGCCTTGGCCGAGGCGGCGTCGCGGATGCCAAAGCCGACGCCGACCGGCACGTGCACATGCTCGCGGATGCGCGGCAGCATGTCAGCCACAGCACTGATATCGAGGTGGCCCGCACCGGTCACGCCTTTCAGCGACACGTAGTAGACATAGCCGCTCGCGATGCGGCCGACGTCCTTCATGCGTTGCGCGGTCGAGGTGGGCGCCAGCAGGAAGATCGGGTCCAGCTGGTGGCTGTGCAACGTGCGAGCGAACACCTCGCATTCTTCGGGCGGGTAGTCGACGACCAGCACGCCATCGACACCCGCTGCCTTGGCGTCGGCCACAAATCGGTCGACACCGTAGCGCTCAACCGGATTCGCATAGCCCATCAGCACAACCGGCGTCGTGCTGTTGCGCTCGCGGAAACGGCGCACGTAGTCCAGTACCTGCGGCATGCCGATGCCCTTGGCCAGCGCGCGCTCGGCGGCCTTCTGGATCACCGGGCCGTCGGCCATCGGATCGGAAAACGGCACGCCGAGTTCGATGACGTCGGCGCCGGCATCAGCCATCGCGCACAGGATGTCCACGGTACTCTCGGCGTGGGGGTCGCCCGCGTGGATGAAGGGGATCAGCGCCTTGCGCCGATCGCGCTGCAGAGCCTCGAAGGTGGCAGCGATGCGGCTCATCTCTGTTCTTTCACGATGGCTGCGGCCTTCGCAGATTCGGGGACCTTGACCGGCGCGGCACCGCTCTTGACCGTTTCGCCACGGCAAGACGGGCGGCAGTAGAAGTTCGCGCCCGACAGGTCGGCCACCGTGCCGATGTCCTTGTCGCCGCGACCCGAGAGGTTCACCAGCAAGCTCTGGTCCTGGCGCATGGTCGGTGCGATCTTCATCGCATACGCCAGCGCATGGCTCGATTCGAGCGCCGGGATGATGCCTTCGGTGCGGCAAAGCACGTGAAACGCCGCCATGGCTTCGTCGTCAGTGATGCCGACATATTCGGCACGGCCGATGTCCTTCAAGTAAGCGTGCTCGGGGCCGACGCCGGGGTAGTCGAGGCCTGCAGACACCGAATGGGTCTCGATGATCTGGCCGTTGTCGTCCTGCAGCAGATACGTGCGGTTGCCGTGCAGCACGCCCGGCGAGCCAGCCGACAGCGACGCGGCATGGCGACCGGTTTCGATGCCGTGCCCCGCAGCTTCAACACCGATCAAGCGTGTGCCGCTGTGCTCAATGTAGGGATAGAAGATGCCCATCGCGTTGCTGCCACCGCCCACGCAGGCGATGACCGCATCAGGCTGCCGGCCGATCATCTCGGGCATCTGCACCAGGCATTCGTCGCCGATGACGCGCTGGAAATCACGCACCATCATCGGGTATGGGTGCGGGCCAGCGACGGTGCCGATGATGTAGAAGGTGTTCTCGACATTGGTGACCCAGTCTCGCAGCGCCTCGTTGAGCGCATCCTTCAAGGTCTTGCTGCCGGACTCCACCGGCACCACCCTGGCGCCGAGCAGGTTCATCCGGTACACGTTGGGCGACTGGCGCTTGACGTCCTCGCTGCCCATGTAGACCACGCACTCCAGGCCGTAGCGCGCGCAGATGGTCGCGGTGGCCACCCCGTGCTGGCCTGCGCCCGTTTCCGCAATCACCCTCGGCTTGCCCATGCGACGCGCGAGCATGGCCTGGCCGATGGTGTTGTTGATCTTGTGGGCCCCGGTGTGGTTCAGGTCTTCGCGCTTCAGGTAGATCTGCGCGCCACCTAACTCGCGGCTGATGCGCGCCGCGTGATAAAGCGGGCTGGGGCGGCCCACGAAGTGAGCGAGCTCGCTCCGGAATTCGGCCATGAATGCCGGATCGGCCTGGGCCACCGCATAGGCCTCCTTCAGCTCGTCGAGCGCGTGAATCAGCGTTTCGGCGACGAAGGTGCCGCCATACGGGCCGAAGTGGCCAGTCGCGTCGGGCTGGTGGTAATCGAACGGGGTGGCAAGCATTTTGGTCACTCTTCAGGTTGCATTCGCGGCGATGCGGGCGTCTGCCTCTCGCACCTGCTCGCAAAACCGGCGCATCGCCGCAGCGTCCTTGACGCCTTTGGCAAGCTCGACGCCGGAACTCACGTCAACGGCCCAGGGCCGTACCCGAAGGATCCCTTCGATCACATTTTCGGCATGCAACCCACCAGACAAAACGAGGGGATGGGACACGTCTCGCGGAATCAGCGACCAATCGAACACCTTTCCAGCGCCACCGTAGCCATCGACATGGGCGTCGAGGAGGATGGCTTGCGCATCCGGGTAGCTTGCCGAAAATTTTAGCAAATCGAAGCCGGGCGCCATCCGCGCAGCGCGCAGGTAGGGGCGGCCCGGTGCCTGGCAGGCAGCGGGCATTTCGTCGCCGTGGAATTGCAGCAGAAGTGTCGGTATGGCAACGATCGCCTGCGCGATGTGGTCGGCCTCGGCGTTGACAAAAAGCCCGACGGGCGTCACGAAGGGCGGCAAGCGGCGCGCCAGCTCAGCAGCACGTGCCACGCCCACATGGCGGGGGCTCTTGGCATAGAACACGAAGCCGATCGCGTCTGCCCCCGCATCGACCGCGTCGTCAACGTCCTGCTCGCGGGTCAGGCCACAGATCTTGATGCGGGTGCGTGCGTTCATCGATGGTGGCTGTCGGCGCTTTGAATCGGGCCTGAGAGCCTACCAGTGTCAGGGCAGCCAGTCGCTCGCAGAGGGCCGTGTGGGGATGGCGTAGCGGGCGTCGTAGTCCGGGCCCACGAAGTACAGCCCGTCTGGCGAGAAGGTGGGCGCGGCTCGTTCGCGGTCGCGTGCCAACAGCAACTCGGCCATCCAGTCCACCGGCCGGGCTCCCGTGCCCACCGCGACCAGGCAGCCGACGATGTTGCGCACCATGTGATGAAGGAAGGCGCTCGCATGGAAATCGAGCCGCCAGTACGCACCACGGCGGCTGATGTCGATCGAGCGCATCTGCTTGACGGGCGAGGCCGCCTGGCACTGGGACGAACGAAAGGACGAAAAATCGTGCTCGCCAAGCAGCCGTTGTGCGGCCTGCTGCATCGCATCGCCGTCCAAGGGGCGGAAGGTCCAGCCAACCAATCCGGCCTCTAGCGCGGGCCGGACCGGCGACTCGAGCAACACATACGCGTAGCGGCGCCCGGTGGCGGCGAAGCGCGCATGGAAGCTGTCATCGACCTGCTGACACCATTGAATGGCCACATCGGCAGGCAGATAGCGGTTGGTGCCGCGCACCCAGGAAGCCTCGTCACGCGCAACCGGTGCGTCGATGTGGATCACCTGGTTGATCGCGTGCACGCCAGTGTCAGTGCGGCCCGCGCAGGTAACGGTCACCGGCACATCGGCAAACTGCGACAACGCCTGCTCGACGCGCGCTTGCACCGTGTCGTCCTGGGACTGCCGCTGCCAGCCGCAGTAGGCGCCGCCTCGGTAGGCCACGCCCAATGCCAACCGGCTCATCGGGGCAACCTGCGGTGAGGCGCCCGTCGGAAGCTTGTTGCCTTGTCGATCAACCGAGGTCGTTCAACATGTTCTGCGCCTTCACCTTCAGCGCACCTTCGGCTTTGGCGGCGACTTCCTGCAGCAGGTCGCGGGCGCCCTCCGCATCACCGATCTGGCGGAATTCCTCGGCGAGCTCAAGCTTGCGGGCGAGCGGATCGGCGTTGTCGTCTTCCGGCTCGTCGTCCATCAGTTCGGCCGGCATGCTGTCGCCAGCAGACGGAACCACCGTTGCCGGGGCGTCAAGGTCCAGCGAGATGCTCGACATGTCGAAATCAAGCGGGGCCTTCGCCCCTGGGCCCGTGCCAGCAGGAGCCGGCGCGGAGGACGGGAAGTAGGCTTGTGCAGAAGCAGGTGTTGGCGCGGCATCGAAATCGAAAGACTGCAGCGTCGCAGGTCCGGTTTCCGGGCTCAGAACCGCGGTGTTTTCGGCACTCAGGTCGAGATCGAAATCGATGTCGTGCGCCGGCTTGTTGGGCAGTGGTGCCGTCTCGTCGGACAAGGAGTCGCCAAAACCGGAGGTGGTCGGCGACACCGATTGCGGCAAGGTGCTGGGGCCCAGCAGTTCGGCCAGCTTGGCCGCGGGATCCGCGGGTGCGGGTGCCACTTCGGGCAAGCCGCCTGGCTGATACAGGGTGTTTTCCGGGTCGATCTCGAGGCCCATTTCCTGGGCCTTCTGCCAATCCTCGCCCTGACCGCCCGTCAACGAGAACAGCTGAGTGGCCAGCAGTTCATACCCCTTGGTGTCGCGCCGCTTGGCGTAAACCTCGAGCAACTTGGTGCGGATGGCCAAGCGCTCCGGGTTGCCGCGCATCGCTTCCTTCAGGATCTCTTCGGCCTGCAGGTCTCGGCCGTAGGCCAGATAGACGTCGGCTTCGGCCACTGGATCGACATCACCAATCGCATCGAGCTGGCTCAGCGAGTAGCTCATGGACGACGGCGCGCCCGCAGCCGCTTCACGCGTGTCGATGCGCTGACCGCCGCTGGAGCCGAAGAAGGAATCAGGCTGGAGACGGCTTTCAAGGAAAGACGTCTCGCCCGTGTCGAGCTTGGCGCGACGCGCACGGTAAACCCCGAAGCCCAGCAGGGCCAGCACCACGCCCGCACCGCCCGCCAGATACAAAGGATTGATCTCGAGCAGGGAATCAAGGAACCCGGGCTCTTCGGTGGGCGCAGGCTCCGTGGCCGGTTTGGGTGCGGCGATGACGGCGGGAGGCGCAACGGCTGCAACCGGCGCACTGGCCTCGGCGACAGGCGGCGCCTCGGCAGCACTCGGTGCCTCGGGTGCCGGCATGGCGGCCACCGGGATCTCAGGCGCGGGCATGGTCGCGGCCGAAGGGGGCTGCGCCGGAGCGGCCGCCACGTTCGCCGCGCCAGACAGTTTCTTCAGTTCTTCGACGCTCTTGGAGAGTTCGGCCACGCGCGCAGCCGCGTCCTGCTTTTCCTTTTCCTTGGACAGGCTGACTTCCGATGCCCCCGGCTTGGCCGCGGAGGCACCCTTGCTCAAGGTCAACTTGTCCGGTGCAGCGGGTGCGGTGTCGTTGCGATCGTCGACCTCGGCGCGCAGCTTGCCGGCATCCTTGCGGGCCGGGGCCTCGGCAGCCGTGGCTGGCACTGCACTGGCGAGCCGCTGGCGGAAGCTGCCGAAATCGGCGCTTTGCGCCTGAATCAGTTGCCGGGCCTCTGCGGCATCGACCGTCGCGGCCGCCTCGGCCGATGGAATCTTCAGCAGCGCCCCCGCCTTGAGGCGATTCATGTTCTCACCGATGAATGCCTGAGGGTTGCCGCGGTACAGCGACACCAGCGTCTGGTCGAGCGACACCGTGCCTTGCCGGGTGCGCGATGCGATGCGTGTCAGGGTGTCGCCTGGCCGAACCAGGTAAGTGTCATCGGTGGCGCCAGCGGCCGCCGCAGTGGGCGCTGGAGGCGGCGGAGCCTTGGCAACACGGTCGGCAGCAGGTGCCCGCGTGGGTGTGGGCGCCGGTGCAGGACGCTGCGGACGCGGCGCCACGGGTGCCGCAGCAGCCGGTGCTGAGAACACCGGGGCGGTCGCGACTGCAGGCGCCGGCGGCGCTGCGGGTGCCTGCGCCACCGGTGGGTCGAACAGCAGGGTGTATTCGCGCACCAACCGGCCGGTGGACCATGACAGTTCGAGGATCACGTCAACGAACGGCTCTTGCACCACGCGATCGCTGGTCAATCGCAGGAAGGGGCGACCGTCGGCACGTTTGAGCAAGGTGGCCTGGGTGGTTGGCAGCACGCTGTTGTATTCAACGCCCAGCGAACGATAGGACTCCGGGGGCGCAATGCGGACCTTGAGATTGCCCGCCTCTTCCGGAGTGAGGCTGGTGACGTCGATTTCAGCCCGCAGTGTTTCGCCCAGAGAGGACTGCACCGCGAGTCGGCCGAGCCCAAGTGCCCAGGAATCGGCGGAAGCCAGCGAAAGCGCAGCGAGGGCCACACTGGTCAGAGCGAATCGCCCGAGTTGCTGCGTCGTGTTCTTCAAGGCGTCTCCCAACCAGGCGGTCGAGCTGTCATGCAGCCCCACCAGACGATCGACGCCGAATCTCAATGGCGACGATCACGAAGAAATTTTCAACAAATCACAATAGCATCAAGCAGATACGGTGACAAGCTCATGCATCGCCTGAAAAGGCGCCAGCGCCTCCGTAGCAACCCGAGCACCGCAAGCTGTCGCACGCAGACAACGACTGCGACGCCACCTGCAGCGTTCAAGCCTCGAGCAAGATGCGCAACATCCGGCGCAACGGCTCCGCCGCTCCCCACAACAACTGGTCGCCGATGGTGAAGGCACCGAGATACTCCGGCCCCATCGCCATCTTGCGCAAGCGACCCACCGGGATGTCCAGCGTGCCGGTGACGGCCACCGGTGTCAATTGCCGGATAGTGTCTTCCCGATTGTTCGGCACGACCTTGACCCAGGCGTTGTCGTTCGCGATCAATTGCTCGATATCGGACAGCGGCACGTTCTTCTTGAGCTTGAAGAGCAGCGCCTGGCTGTGACAACGCATCGCGCCAACGCGCACGCAGAAGCCATCGACCGGCACCGAGGCCTTGTCGAAGCCCTCGCCCTGACCCAGGATCTTGTTGGTTTCGGCGCCGCCTTTCCACTCTTCGCGGCTGACGCCGAAGCCATCGTCATCGCGCCCCTTGCCCAAACCCAGATCCTTGTCGATCCACGGGATCAGCGAACCGGCCAGCGGCACGCCGAACTGGGCCGTCTCGGCCTCGGTCAGCGAGCGTTGCTTGGCCAGCAGGCCGCGATCGATGTCGAGGATGGCGCTCTTCGGGTCGTCGAGCAGCGTACGCACGGCGCCGTTCAGCGTGCCGAACTGGGTCAGCAACTCGCGCATGTGCTGCGCACCGCCGCCGGAGGCCGCCTGGTAGGTCTGCGTGCTCATCCACTCGACCAGCCCCGCCTTGTAGAGCGCGCCAACGCCCATGAGCATGCAGCTCACCGTGCAGTTGCCGCCGATCCAGTTGCGTCCGCCGCGAGCCAGTGCGTTCTGGATCACCGGCAGGTTGACCGGGTCGAGCACGATCACCGCATCGCTCTTCATGCGCAGCGTGGATGCCGCATCGATCCAGTGCCCGGCCCAGCCTGCGGCGCGCAGCTTCGGGAACACCTCGGTGGTGTAGTCGCCGCCCTGCGCGGTGATGATGATGTCGCAGCGCTTGAGCGCCTCGATGTCGTAGGCGTCCTTCAGGGTCGACTCATTGCGCGCCTGCGCTGGCGCCTTGCCACCCGCATTGCTGGTGCTGAAGAACACCGGCTCGATCAGCGGGAAGTCCCCCTCCTGCTGCATCCGGTCGAGCAACACCGACCCCACCATTCCACGCCAACCCACCAATCCGACGAGCTTCATCGCCTTGCCTTTCAAAACCGCGTCTTTCTAATCCGCAGTTCTAGATATTCAACTTACGCCGCTTTCACTGCGGCGACAACGGCCGAACCCATCTCCCGGGTGCCGACACGCTGAGTGCCTTCAGACCAGATATCGGCCGTGCGCAAACCGGATTCGAGTACCTGTGTCACCGCGGCTTCGATGCGCAACGCCGCTTCGGGTTGGTTGAGCGAGAAGCGCAGCATCATGGCCAGCGACAGGATCGTGGCCAGCGGGTTCGCGATGTTCTTGCCCGCGATGTCCGGCGCGCTCCCGTGGCTCGGCTCGTACAAACCACGATTCTCCGCGTTCAGAGAAGCCGAGGGCAGCATGCCGATCGAGCCGGTGAGCATAGCCGCCTCGTCGGACAGGATGTCGCCGAACATGTTGCCGGTGACGATCACATCGAACGCCTTCGGCGCCTTGACCAGCTGCATCGCCGCGTTGTCCACGTACAGATGGTCGAGGGCGACATCCGGGTACTCGGCGTGCACCTCGGTCACCACGTCGCGCCAGAACTGGAAGGTTTCCAGCACATTGGCCTTGTCGACACTGGTCACTCGCTTGCTGCGCTTTCTGGCCGCCTGGAACGCCACATGTGCGATGCGCTCGATTTCCGGTCGCGAGTAGCGCATCGTGTCGAAGGCTTCGGGCTGTCCCGCAAACGCTCCGTCGGGCGAGACGCGTCGGCCCCGCGGCTGACCGAAATAGATGTCGCCCGTCAGCTCGCGCACGATCAGGATGTCGAGCCCCGCCACCAGTTCGGGCTTCAGGCTCGACGCATGTGTGAGTTGCGGATGGCAGATGGCCGGACGGAAGTTGGCAAACAGCTGCAGGCTGCGGCGCAGCCCGAGGATGGCTTGCTCCGGGCGCAGCGAGCGCTCCAGCGTGTCGTACTTCCAGTCACCGACCGCGCCGAACAGCACGGCGTCGGCACGCTGCGCCAACTTCAAGGTGGCTTCGGGCAGCGGGTGGCCGTGGGCGGCGTAGGCCGCACCGCCGACCAGTGCCGTCTCGCTCTCGTACGGAATGTCGAGGACTTCGAGCACACGCACTGCCTCGGCCATGATTTCGGGGCCGATGCCGTCGCCTGGCAGGATTGCAATGTTCACGGGTCGATGTCCTTGCGGGAGTCAGAGGGAATGCGCCAGCCAGGGCTTCTTCAGCAGGCGCGCGGCTTCATAGGCCTTGATCTTGTCGGCATGGCGCAACGTCAGGCCGATGTCATCGAATCCGTTGAGCAGGCAGAACTTGCGAAACGCCTGGACCTCGAAGGCGAGCTCAGCCCCGTCAGGCTTCACGATGACCTGGCGCTCGAGATCGATGGTGAGGCTGTAGCCGACGAAGGCCGCCACCTCGTCGAACAGCCGGTTCATCTCGGCCTCGGGCAGCACGATGGGCAGCAGCCCGTTCTTGAAGCAGTTGCCAAAGAAGATATCGGCGAAGCTCGGCGCGATCACCGCACGGAAACCGTACTGATCGAGCGCCCAGGGCGCGTGCTCGCGCGACGAGCCACAGCCGAAGTTCTTGCGCGCGATCAGCACCGAGGCGCCCTGGTAGCGCGGCTGGTTCAGCACGAAATCCGGGTTCGGCCGGCGCGTGGCAGGGTCCTGACCCGGATAGCCAGCGTCGAGGTAGCGCCATTCATCGAACAGGTTCACGCCGAAGCCTGACTTCTTGATCGACTTCAGGAACTGCTTCGGAATGATCGCGTCGGTGTCGACGTTCTCACGGTCCATCGGGGCGACCAGCCCCTTGTGAACGCGGAAGGGATTCATCTGCAACTCACTTCTTCTTGCCCAGGTCTTCGACCGCTTCACCGGCCCGTTGTACATCCTTGCCAACACCGGCCACGGTGTTGCAGCCGGTGAGGAACACGACCACTGCCGCGAGGGCAAAAACAATGCGCTTCATTTGGGAGACTCTCCTTGGCTTCAAGAATGGTTCAAAGCAGTCGTCGCACGTCGACGAAATGGCCTTCGATGGCCGCCGCAGCGGCCATGGCCGGGCTGACCAGGTGGGTGCGGCCGCCAGCGCCCTGACGGCCTTCGAAATTGCGATTCGAGGTCGAAGCACAGCGCTCGCCGGGCTCCAGACGATCGGCATTCATCGCCAGGCACATCGAACAGCCGGGCTCGCGCCATTCGAAGCCTGCGGCCTTGAACACGGCATCCAGACCTTCGTGTTCCGCCTGTTCCTTGACCAGGCCGGAGCCAGGCACGACCAGCGCCAGCTTGATGTTCGGCGCCAGCTTGCGGCCCAGCTTGCGCACCACGGCGGCAGCTTCACGCATGTCTTCGATGCGCGAGTTGGTGCAAGAGCCAATGAACACCTTGTCGACCAGGATGTCGGCGATCGGCTTGTTCGGCGCCAGCGCCATGTAGGCGAGAGCGCGCTCCATCGCGCCGCGCTTGTTGGCATCTTTTTCGCGCTCGGGGTCGGGGACACGGTCTTCGATGGACAACACCATCTCGGGCGAGGTGCCCCAGGTGACTTGCGGTCGGATGGTCGCGGCGTCCAGCTCGATCACCGCATCGAAGGCCGCGTCAGCGTCCGAATGCAGCGTGCGCCAGTAGGTGACGGCATGCTCCCACTCGACGCCTGTGGGCGTGTAGGGACGCCCTTGCACATACGAGATCGTGGTGTCGTCCACGGCGATCAGCCCGGCGCGCGCGCCGGCTTCGATCGCCATGTTGCACACCGTCATGCGGCCTTCCATGCTGAGCCCGCGAATCGCCGACCCGGCGAACTCGATCGTGTAGCCGGTGCCGCCAGCGGTGCCGATCTTCCCGATGACGGCCAGCACCAGGTCCTTGGCGCCGCAGCCTGCGGGCAGCGCGCCGTCGATGCGGATCAGCATGTTCTTGGCCTTCTTGGCCAGCAGCGTCTGCGTCGCCAACACGTGCTCGACCTCGCTGGTGCCGATGCCGTGCGCCAGCGCGCCGAAGGCGCCGTGCGTCGAGGTGTGCGAGTCGCCGCAGACCACCGTCATGCCAGGCAGCGTCGCGCCCTGCTCCGGCCCGATCACGTGGACGATGCCCTGCCGGCGATCGTTCATCTTGAACTGCGTGATGCCGACGCGGTCGCAGTTCGCATCGAGCGTGTCGACCTGCAGCTTCGAGACTGGATCGGCGATGCCGTGCGATCGATCGGTGGTCGGCACGTTGTGGTCGCTGACCGCCAGGTTGGCCGACAGCCGCCAGACCTTGCGATGGGCCAGATCCAGGCCCTCGAACGCCTGCGGGCTGGTCACTTCATGGACCAGGTGGCGATCGATGTAGAGCACGGTCGTGCCGTCGTCTTCGGCGTGAACGACGTGCTCGTCCCAGAGTTTGTCGTAGAGCGTGCGGCCCATGGGTGGCAATCTTTGGAAGAAGAACCGGTGATTTTAGGCGCGACCTCTGTTGCGCTGCCGCAAAACGACACGCGCGAGGCCTGCCCCATGAAAAAACCCGGCTCCAGGCCGGGTTTCAGGCGTGAAACCGGCCGACTCAGCGCTCGGTGATCAGCTTCACGTCGCGGCTCGGCGAACCATTGAACAACTGGCGCGGACGGCCGATCTTGTACTCGGGGTCGCTGATCATCTCGTTCAACTGAGCGATCCAGCCCACCGTGCGTGCCAGCGCGAAGATCGCGGTGAACAGCGACACCGGGATGCCGATCGCGCGCTGCACGATACCGGAGTAGAAGTCGACGTTCGGATACAGCTTGCGCGACACGAAGTAATCGTCTTCGAGTGCGATCTTCTCCAGCGCCATCGCCAGCTTCAGGATCGGGTCGTTGTGCTTGCCCATCGCGGTCAGCACCTCGTGACAGGTTTCGCGCATCAGCTTGGCACGCGGGTCGTAGTTCTTGTAGACACGGTGACCGAATCCCATCAGCTTGACGTTGCTGTTCTTGTCTTTGACCTGCTTGATGAACTCACCGATCTTCTCGACACCGCCCATCTTCTGAACGTCTTCGAGCATGTTCAGCGCCGCCTCGTTGGCGCCACCGTGCGCGGGGCCCCACAGGCAGGCCACGCCCGCTGCAATCGCCGCAAACGGGTTGGTGCCCGACGAACCGCACAGACGCACCGTCGAGGTGCTGGCGTTTTGCTCGTGGTCGGCATGGAGGATGAAGATCCGGTCCATCGCGCGCACCAGCACGTCGTCCGGCACATATTCTTCACACGGCGTGGCAAACATCATGCGCATGAAGTTGCCGGCGTAGCTGAGGTCGTTCTTCGGGTAGATGTAGGGCTGGCCGATCGAGTACTTGTAGGCCATGGCCACCAGGGTCGGCATCTTCGCGATCAGGCGGATGGCCGAGATTTCGCGGTGTTCCGGGTTCGTGATGTCGGTACTGTCGTGATAGAACGCCGACAAGCCGCCAACCAAGCCCGTCATGATGGCCATCGGATGGGCATCGCGGCGGAACCCGCGCAGGAAGAACTGCATTTGCTCGTTCACCATCGTGTGGCGTGTCACGAGCTTGGTGAAATCTTCTTTCTGCGTTGCGTTCGGCAGCTCTCCGTGCAGCAGCAGATGGCAGGTTTCCATGAAATCGCATTTCGTCGCCAACTGCTCGATCGGGTAGCCGCGGTACAGCAATTCGCCCTTGTCACCGTCGATGTAGGTGATCTTGGACTGGCACGATGCGGTCGACAGGAAGCCGGGGTCGTAGGTGAACTTGCCGGTTTGCCCGTACAGCTTGCGGATGTCGATCACGTCCGGTCCGACAGAACCCTTGAAGATCGGCAGATCCATGCTCGGGCTGCCATCGGAAAACGACAGGGTGGCTTTGACGTCGGAAGGGGTCATGGTCGGTCCTTGGGCTGGGTCGTCGTGGGGTTGGGTATGCGCCGCTGGCGCCTCATCGCGGCTCACGCATCAGGCGCAACACCTCGAGGGTGCCGTCGTCAAGAAGCCCCTCTTCGGGCTCCCGGCGCGCGAGCAACAGATCTAGCAGGTCGTTGTCCGACAAGTCCATCAGTGCCAGAAGACCGTTGGCCTGACCTTGCGTCAGGCTGGCCTCGTGGCGCGAGAAAAAACGCTGGATGAACAGGTCGTTCTCGAGCAGCCCGCGACGGCAGCGCCAGCGCAGCTTGCTCAGGGCACGTTCGTCGATGGGCGTGTTCATCACCTGGAATCGTTCACGGCGTCAGACCGCTCGGCGGATCATCATTTCCTTGATTTTGCCGATGGCCTTGGTCGGATTCAGGCCCTTGGGGCAGACATCAACGCAATTCATGATGGTGTGGCAGCGGAACAAGCGGTATGGATCTTCGAGGTTGTCGAGCCGGCCTTCGGTGTCCTGATCGCGGCTGTCGGCAATGAAGCGGTACGCTTGCAAGAGTCCTGCCGGGCCGACGAACTTGTCCGGGTTCCACCAGAAACTCGGGCAGCTGGTTGAGCAGCTGGCGCACAAGATGCATTCGTACAGGCCATTGAGCTCCTCGCGCTCCTCGGGGCTCTGCAGGCGCTCTTTCTCCGGCGGGAACTCGTCATTGACCAGGTACGGCTTGATCGAGTTGTACTGCTTGAAGAACTGCGTCATGTCGACGATCAGATCGCGAATCACCGGCAGGCCAGGCAGCGGCTTCAACACCACCACGCCCGGCAATGTGCGCATGTTGGTCAGGCAGGCCAAGCCGTTCTTGCCGTTGATGTTCATCGCGTCGGAGCCGCAGACACCCTCACGGCATGAGCGGCGGAAGGACAGCGTCGGGTCGACGGCCTTCAGCTTGTTCAAGGCATCGAGCAACATGCGCTCGCTGCCGTCAAGCTCGACTTCCAGCGTTTGCATGCGCGGCTTGGTGTCGGTGTCGGGGTCGTAGCGGTAGATCTGGAACACGCGCTTGGTCATGACTGCTCTCCGTCGCGGTGGTGGAAATGGTCGTTCAATGAGTGCATGGTGATCAGAAGGTGCGCACCACCGGGGGGATCGATTCCGCCGTCAGCGGCTTCAGATTCACCGGCTTGTAGTCCAGCCGATTGCCTTCGCTGTACCAAAGCGTGTGCTTGAGCCACACCTTGTCGTTGCGGCCGTTCGGAAACTCGACCGAGTTGGCGTAGTCGTCGACGGTGTGGGCGCCTCGGCTTTCGCGGCGAGCGGCTGCCGACACCATCGTTGCCAGAGCGACTTCAATCAGGTTCTCGACCTCCAGCGCCTCGATGCGCGCGGTGTTGAACACCTTGGACTTGTCGGCCAAGTGGATGCCCTTGACGCGCTCGGCCAGCTTCTTGATCTCGACCACACCCTCGTCCATCGAGGCCTGCGTGCGGAACACACCGGCATGGCGCTGCATCGTCGAGCGGATGTCGTTGGCCACGTCCTGCGCGTACTCGCCGCCGGTGCTGACCTCGTACTTGTTCAGGCGGCCCAGGGTGTAGTCCGCCGCATCGCCGGGCAGCGGCTTGTGGTTTTTTGTCTTCAGTGCGCTGTCGACGATGTGATTACCAGCCGCCCGGCCGAACACCAGCAGGTCGAGCAGCGAATTGGTGCCCAGGCGGTTGGCGCCATGCACGCTGACGCAAGCGCATTCACCGACCGCGTACAGGCCCTTGATGATCTCGTTGGGTTGGCCATTCTTCGGCGCCACCACCTGACCGTGGATGTTGGTCGGGATGCCGCCCATCTGGTAGTGAATCGTCGGCACCACCGGGATCGGTTCCTTGGTGATGTCGACGTTGGCGAAGTTGTGCCCGATCTCATAGACCGAGGGCAGCCGCTTCATGATGGTCTCGGCGCCCAGGTGGGTCATGTCGAGCACCACGTAGTCCTTGTTCGGACCGCAGCCACGACCTTCCTTGATCTCCTGGTCCATGCAGCGCGAGACGAAATCGCGCGGTGCCAGGTCTTTCAGGGTGGGCGCGTAACGCTCCATGAAACGCTCGCCATTGCAGTTGCGCAGGATCGCACCTTCACCGCGGCAGCCTTCGGTGAGCAGCACGCCCGCGCCGGCGACGCCAGTCGGGTGGAACTGCCAGAACTCCATGTCTTCGAGCGGGATGCCGGCGCGTGCCGCCATGCCCAGGCCGTCACCGGTGTTGATGAAGGCGTTGGTCGACGCTGCGAAGATGCGCCCGGCGCCACCGGTGGCCATCAGCGTGGTCTTGGCTTCGAGGATGTGGATCTCGCCGGTCTCCATCTCCAGCGCCGTCACACCAACCACATCGCCATCGGCGTCGCGGATCAGGTCCAGCGCCATCCACTCGACGAAGAAGTTGGTGCGCGCCTTCACGTTCTGTTGATACAGCGTGTGCAGCATCGCGTGGCCGGTGCGGTCGGCCGCGGCGCAGGCGCGTTGCACCGGTTTTTCACCATAGTTCGCGGTGTGGCCGCCGAAGGGACGCTGGTAGATCGTGCCGTCGGGGTTGCGGTCGAAGGGCATGCCGAAGTGTTCGAGCTCGTAGACCACCTTCGGCGCTTCACGGCACATGAACTCGATGGCGTCCTGGTCGCCCAGCCAATCGCTGCCCTTGACGGTGTCGTAGAAGTGGTAGTGCCAGTTGTCCTCGGACATGTTGCCCAGGCTCGCACCGATGCCGCCTTGCGCGGCCACGGTGTGTGAGCGGGTCGGGAACACCTTCGACAGCACCGCGACGTTCAAGCCGGCGCGCGCCAGTTGCAGCGAGGCCCGCATGCCGGAGCCCCCCGCACCGACGATCACCACATCGAACTTTCGCTTCGGAATCGAAGCACTCAATGAACTCATTGCAGACGAACCCGTTTGCATCACAGTCTCCACAGCACTTGGATGGCCCAGCCCGCACACCCCACCAACCAGGCGATGGTGAATACCTGCAGCGCAAGACGAATACCCACCGGCTTGACGTAGTCCATCCACACGTCACGCATGCCCACCCACACGTGGTACAGCAGCGAGACGATGACGACGAAGGTGAGTACCTTCATCCACTGGGCTGCAAAGATGCCGGCCCATTTGTCGTAGCCCATCTCGCCAGGCAGCAGAACCTGCACGATGACCACGATGGTCAACAGGGCCATCAGGCCCGCGGTGACACGCTGCGACAACCAGTCGCGCAAGCCATAGTGCGCACCGACGACGATGCGCTTTGATCCGAAATTCTGTGCCATGGGTCGGGAGGGTCAGAGAAAGAGCTTGGCGCCAAGCAGCACCGTCAGCACGACGCTGAGACTGAGCGTCACCAATGCAGAGCGGTGACCGAATTCCTTGGTCACTGCGTGTGTCATGTCCATCCAAAGATGGCGAAGGCCTGCGATGAAGTGGTGCAGAAACGCCCAGATCAGGCCCAGCGCGATCAACTTGAACAACCAGCCGGGCAAGATGCCCACGCCGCTGGCAAAGACCGAGGTGAACCCGGCATAGCTGATCTCGGAGGTGACGCTGGCGTCGAACATCCAGATGATGAAGGGCATCAACAGGAACATGCCGACACCGCTGACGCGGTGCAGGATCGACACGATGCCGGCAGGTGGCAGCCGGTACTTGACGATCTGGCTGACATGAATGTTGCGGTAGGTGGGCCGCGGCTTCAGGGTGTCTGACATTTCCAACTTTCTCGTGTCCGCTCGCAAGGGTTGACTGAGTTTATTGCAATGCAGCACGCGGGAAGAACAACGCGACGGGCAGGCCGTGTTGCAAGGGCATGGCCGCACAGAGCCTCAGCGTGCATCGAATCAACTGAGTGCATTCCGATAGTGGTAGCCCGCGGTGTTGTACAAGCCGTGGCGGAACTCGACCGGCTTGTCGTCATACGTGAAGGACAGGCGCTCGACGCTGAGCAAAGGGTGGCCGGCTTCGACGGCCAGGGCGGGCGCAGACACCGCATCTGCCGCGACGGCCCGAATCTTTTCATCGGCGCGGATCATGTGCACGCCGAACTCGCTTTCAAAGAGGCCGTACATCGGTCCCTTGTAGTCGCTGAGCCGTTCAGCGGTCAGCCCTTTGAACAGTTGGCCAGGCAGCCAGATGTCATCAAAGACCACGGGCACCGCATTGAAGGTGAGTACGCGCCGCACGTTGACCACCGCGTCGCCCGGCTTCAGCGCCAGCGCCCGCGCCACATCGGCCGGAGAACGCAGCCGACGACAGTCAATGAAGCGGCGCTGCACCCTGCCGGCCTCGTCGCCATCGGGCATCAGGCGCAAGAAACGGTACTGGTTCTTCTGTTCGGCGTGGGTGGCGACGAAGGTGCCCTTGCCCTGACGGCGCACCAGCAGGTTTTCGGCCGAGAGTTCGTCGATCGCCTTGCGCACCGTGCCCTGGCTGACCTTGAACCGCGCCGCCAGCTCGATTTCGCTCGGTATCGCCTCACCGGGGCGCCATTCGCCGACGCGCAGGCTGCGCGTCATCAGTGTCTTGATCTGCTGGTACAGCGGGCTGAAGGCCGGCGACGCGCCCCCTTCGGGACGGCCCGATGCGGCCAGGGGCGGCTCGGTAGCAGGAACGGCTGCGCTGGGCATGGCGGGATTGCAGCACAGGAACAGCGCGATCGTCCAGCCAATACCGTTGATTCTCGTCAGACATCTTATGTAAGACACATGACTTTTGACTGGACATCGGTTCAACCCTACACTCGGCGGGTCTGATGCCTACAATTTCAAGCTGCCCGCGCCATTGCGCTCGGCTTGAGCGCCCCACGCCCCTCTACCCCCCGGAGATCCCCATGAGCAAGTCCCCCGTTCGCGTTGCCGTCACCGGCGCTGCAGGCCAGATCGGCTACGCCCTGCTGTTTCGCATCGCCTCTGGAGAAATGCTCGGAAAAGACCAGCCAGTGATCCTGCAACTGCTGGAGATCCCCGACGAGAAGGCTCAGAACGCGCTGAAGGGCGTGATCATGGAGCTTGACGACTGCGCCTTCCCGTTGCTGGCCGGCATCGAAGCGCACAGCGATCCGGTCGCTGCGTTCAAGAACACCGACTACGCGCTGCTGGTGGGCGCCCGCCCACGCGGCCCCGGCATGGAGCGTTCCGACCTGCTCGCTGCCAACGCACAAATCTTCACCGCGCAAGGCAAGGCGCTGAATGCGTCGGCCTCGCGCAACGTCAAGGTGCTGGTGGTCGGCAACCCGGCCAACACCAATGCCTACATCGCGATGAAGAGCGCGCCCGATCTGCCCGCGAAGAACTTCACCGCCATGCTGCGCCTGGACCACAACCGCGCAGCCTCGCAGATCGCTGCGAAAACCGGCAAGCCGGTGTCGAGCATCGAGAAACTGGCCGTCTGGGGTAACCACTCACCCACGATGTATGCCGATTACCGCTTCGCGACCATCGGTGGCCAGTCGGTCAAGGCGATGATCAACGACGACGTGTGGAACAAGGACACCTTCCTCCCGACGGTGGGCAAACGTGGTGCGGCCATCATCGCCGCGCGCGGCGTGTCGTCGGCCGCCTCGGCTGCCAACGCTGCCATCGACCACATGCGCGACTGGGCGCTGGGCACCAACGGCAAGTGGGTCACGATGGGCGTGGCGTCGAACGGCGAATATGGCATTCCGAAGGGCGTGATGTTCGGCTACCCGGTCACCACTGCCGGGGGCGAATACAAGATCGTCGAAGGCCTGGAGATCGACGCCTTCAGCCAGGAACGCATCAACATCACGCTGAAGGAACTGACCGACGAACAAGACGGCGTCAAGCACCTGCTTTGATCCCGGCTCTTCCTTGCGACATGCGCCACGCGCAGAAAGCCGGCCACCGCTGCGGAGGCCGGCTTTTTTCATGTGGTGCGCCCGTCCATCGATCTTCATGACCTCGCGGATTCATCCCATGGCCTCGTTTTCTTCCCTGCTCATCGGCCTGAATCTGGTCGCTCTGCTGATCACGCCGATCGCTTTCGCAGCCGACCCGATCCAGAAGACCTCGCCGGCACCCACGCGCAAGCCAGCCAAGCCCGCCAAGCCGGCCGCAAAACCGAAAGCCCCCGTGGCGCCTGTGGAAGTGGTGCCGGAGCCGGCGACACCGGAGCAGATCAGCGCCTCCGAGCGCGTCTATTACGGCGAGTACGGCTGCGACTTCCAACAGGTCATTCACATCAGCGCCAGCGAACGTCACCCGTCATACGTCGAGCTGCGTTTCGCGAAGAACCGCTACCTGATGAAGCCGGTCCTGTCGTCCACTGGCGCGATCCGCCTCGAAGACGTGAAGGGCCAGACGCTGATGATCCAGATCGCCAGCAAGTCGATGCTGATGAACGTGAAGACAGGCACGCGCCTGGTCGACGCCTGCGTCAGCCCGACCCAGCGCGTGGCCATTGACCTGGCCAAAGCCGCGCCTGCGCCCGAGAACACCCTGCTGACCGCACCCCGCCCCTGATTCGCCTGACCGTGGTGCGCTGGCCGGCTCCAACTGCCTTGCAAAGGCACACCACTTGCATCCTCATCGACTTTTCGAAGGACCCCCACCATGCTTGAAGCCTATCGCCTCCATGTCGCCGAGCGCGCTGCCCTGGGTATCCCGCCGCTGCCTCTGTCGGCTGCACAAACCAGCCAGCTGATTGAATTGTTGAAAGCCCCTCCCACCGGGGAAGAGAAGGTGCTGGTCGATCTGATCACGCATCGCGTGCCGGCCGGCGTCGACGACGCGGCTCGTGTCAAGGCGAGCTACCTGGCCGCGGTGGCCCACGGCACCGAAACCTGCGCGCTGATCAGCCCTGAAACCGCGACCCAGCTGCTGGGCACCATGCTCGGCGGCTACAACATCAGCCCCTTGATCGAGCTGCTCGACAGCCCCGCGGTGGGCGCCGTCGCTGCCGCTGGCCTGAAAAAGACGCTGCTGATGTTCGACCAGTTCCACGACGTGAAGGACAAGGCCGACCGGGGCAATGCACACGCCAAGGCGGTGCTGCAGAGCTGGGCCGATGCCGAATGGTTCACCTCGCGGCCCGAAGTGCCGAAGTCGATCACCGTGGCGATCTTCAAGGTGACGGGCGAAACCAACACCGACGACCTGTCGCCCGCGCCCGATGCCTGGAGCCGCCCCGACATTCCGCTGCATGCGCTGGCGATGCTGAAGAACGCGCGTCCCGGCATCACGCCAGAAGAAGACGGCAAGCGCGGCCCGATCGCGTTCATCGAAGAGATGCGAGCCCGCGGCAATTTGGTGGCGTACGTGGGCGACGTGGTCGGCACCGGCTCCAGCCGCAAGTCAGCCACCAACTCGGTGCTGTGGTTCACCGGCGAAGACATCCCTTTTGTTCCGAACAAGCGCTTCGGTGGCGTGTGCCTGGGCGCCAAGATCGCGCCGATTTTCTACAACACGATGGAGGACGCTGGCGCACTGCCGATCGAGCTCGACGTGAACCAAATGAACATGGGTGACGTGGTCGAGCTGCGCCCGTACGAAGGCAAGGCGCTGAAAGACGGCCAGGTGATTGCCGAGTTCAAGGTCAAGAGCGAGGTGCTGTTCGACGAGGTGCGTGCTGGTGGCCGCATCCCGCTGATCATCGGTCGCGGCCTGACCGCCAAGGCGCGTGAGGCGCTGGGCTTGCCAGTCAGCACGCTGTTCCGACTGCCGCAGAACCCGGCCGATACCAAGAAGGGCTTCAGCCTCGGCCAGAAGATGGTGGGCAAGGCCTGTGGTCTGCCGGTGGTCAACGGCAACCAGCAAGGCGTGCGCCCCGGCACCTACTGCGAACCGCGCATGACCAGCGTCGGCAGCCAAGACACCACCGGCCCGATGACCCGCGACGAGCTGAAGGACCTGGCCTGCCTGGGCTTCAGCGCCGACCTGGTGATGCAGTCGTTCTGCCACACCGCGGCGTATCCGAAGCCGGTCGACGTGAAGATGCACCACGAGCTGCCCGACTTCATCAGCCACCGCGGCGGCATCTCGCTGCGCCCGGGCGACGGCGTGATCCACAGCTGGCTCAACCGCTTCCTGCTGCCCGACACGGTGGGCACCGGCGGCGACAGCCACACCCGCTTCCCCATCGGCATCAGCTTCCCGGCCGGCTCTGGCCTGGTGGCCTTTGCGGCTGCCACCGGCGTGATGCCGCTGGACATGCCCGAGAGCGTGCTGGTGCGCTTCAAGGGCACCATGCAGCCCGGCGTCACGCTGCGCGATCTGGTCAACGCCATCCCGCTGTACGCGATCAAGGCGGGCCTTTTGACCGTCGAGAAGAAGGGCAAGAAAAACATCTTCAGCGGCCGCATCCTCGAGATCGAAGGGCTGCCAGATCTGAAGGTGGAGCAGGCCTTCGAGTTGAGCGACGCCTCGGCCGAGCGCAGCGCCGCCGGCTGCACGGTGCACCTGAACAAGGAACCGATCATCGAGTACATCCACAGCAACATCACGCTGATGAAGTGGATGATTTCCGAAGGCTACGCCGACGCTCGTACCTTGGCCCGCCGCATTGCCGCACAAGAAGCCTGGCTGGCCGACCCGCAATTGCTGAAGGGCGACGCCGACGCCGACTACGCCGCGGTGATCGACATCGATCTGGCCGACATCCACGAACCCATCGTCGCCTGCCCGAACGACCCGGACGACGTGAAGACCCTGTCCGACGTGGCCGGCGCGGTGATCGACGAGGTGTTCATCGGCAGCTGCATGACCAACATCGGCCACTTCCGCGCGGCCAGCAAGCTGCTGGAGAACAAGCGCGACATCCCGGTCAAACTGTGGGTCGCGCCACCGACCAAGATGGACGCGAAGAAGCTCAGCGACGAAGGCCACTACGGCGTGCTGGGCAGCGCCGGCGCGCGCATGGAAATGCCAGGCTGCAGCCTGTGCATGGGCAACCAGGCGCAGGTGAAGGAAGGCGCGACGGTGTTCAGCACCAGCACCCGCAACTTCCCGAACCGCCTGGGCAAGAACAGCAACGTCTACCTCGGCTCCGCCGAGCTGGCCGCCATCTGCTCGAAGCTCGGCCGCATCCCGACCCGCGAGGAGTACCTGAAAGACATGGGCGTGCTGACCGCGGCCAGCGACAAGGTTTACCAGTACCTGAACTTCGACAAGATCGAGGAGTTCACCGACGCGGCGGAGAAGGTGCCGGCGTCGGTTTGATCGACTGTTGATCAACGAAAAGGCCCGCTTGATGCGGGCCTTTTTTGTGGCGATCAGGCAGCAACTTTGCGCAGCGTTCGCGGTGGTAATTCAGCGAGTGCGGACAAGATCGCAGGTACAGCAGCCGCCAACTCTTCGATGCGATTGCTGCGAGCGAGCACGATGAGTATCGAGATGGGCAAAGCAGCCAGATTCTGCTGGTACTCCATGCCTTTGTCGGCAGTCAGCAGCACATCGAATTCACCAGCGGCGAGCGCCAGAAGTTTGCCGTTCTTGACGCTGGACCAACCCCTGCGCTGAACGGTCACGACCGAGTGCCCTGTCAGCAACACGCCGAGCCGGCCTGGGACCGACTCGTCAAGCAGGATGCGCATCGAGCACCAGCGCCAGCCGGGCGTCTTCGAGAACCTGAATCGCGAGTTCCCGACTAACCGAGGGGAAGTCCTCGATGAAAACCTCCAAGGAATCGCCAGCTTCCAGGTGCTCAAAGAGAATGCGCACAGGCACCCGTGTGCCGATGAACACTGGCGTTCCACCGACGATCTCGGGGTCTGAAATGACGCGAGGGGATTTCATGGCCGACTCCTAGCAAAACGTCAGTCTACCGTCGGGTTGCGCGGCGGTGGAAGTAGCTGCCACGCGTCTTCATAAGTAGCAGACCAACGACGCCACACATCGATGTGATTTAGGTCATGTGCCTTGATCATCACGCTGTAGCCATCAGCCGTTCCCCTCGCAGCCCAGTACGAGTCATGCACTGAAAGTGCGTAGTCTCGTACCTCTGCGGCAGGCAGTATCAGTAGCCTGTATCCACCCGGAACGAGGCTCACTTCTTTGGATAAGTTAGCCAAAAACGCAAAAATGAAATTGCCTTTGCTCAGTCTGTCGACGGACGATCTAGAGCCCAGCCGTAGATGCTGTTGGGCACGTGCGACTTTGACGGACACGCGGAAGTTGGTGTCAGCGGCGCTTACTTCAATGTCGTACGTTGGGAAGTTCCTGGTCAGAAGCGACGCGGTGTAGCCATGCTGCCTCAAGAGCTGAACTGCCAGCTCCTCTCCAGCATCGCCGAGTTGCTTAGAAGCCAACCTCGCTGAGATTTTTGTAGCTTTTCCTCGGGGCTTTGCAGGGCGAACAGCACGAGCAACAACAGGCACTTCAGCATGATTCAAGGGCCATCGTGCAAGCGCCTCGTTGAGAAGGTTTACCTTGTCATGTCGACCCATTTGCATCTGGTCTGCAACGTACTTGCAGCGGTCTGCAAGGGCGAGATTGTTCCCTCGCAGCGATCTCTTGGATTCAAAGTATGAGATTGCATCCAGCAAGTAAACAGAGCGCCCTTTCGTTGAGAAGTGATGCAGGCGTGTGAAGTCCGCGTTTGTGATGCCAGCCGCATGCAGGACTGCAAGATATCGAGCGAGGTCGTTGGGGCTCATCGCGGTAGCAGTAACTCTGTGTTGTGAAGCTAAATCAACTATCTGGCGCGCGCAGGGCATTCGCAAAAAGGTGTCATCGGCAAATAGACCCAAATTGCATTCCCGACACTTCCCTCGTGAGACGCTTTATCACTCACCAATCCAGCAAGATTGCTTCCGACGCGGGTTTTAGGCTCGCCAGGCGCACGCGCTCTTCCGTCGACCAATCGACACGCAAAGTGGAATCGGTTCGCTCCCAGAATTTTCGTTCTTGCAGTTCTGACCTGAAGTCAGGTGTCTGCGCCACAGTCCCTGAGCTTGTTTACACCCCCAGTTTTCTCGGCTGCGCTCTTTGTGGTCTTAACACCCTTGCGGCTGGAGCTGTTCATCGCCGGTTCTTTCCGTGCGGTATCAACTGGAAAGATTGTTCAGCAAAGCTATCAACCCCGCCTCATCCAGCACCGCAATCCCCAGCTCATTCGCCTTGTCCAGCTTGGTGCCAGCTTCGGCGCCAGCCACGACGTAGTTCGTCTTCTTCGACACCGAGCCGGTCACCTTGCCGCCGGCGGCTTCGATCAACTCCTTGGCCGCATCGCGGGTCAGCGTGGGCAGGGTGCCGGTGAGCACGAAGGTCTTGCCGGTGACGCCGGCGATACCCGTCGCTTCCGGCGCCGCCGCGGCTGTGCCTTCGGTTTCTTCCCAGGTGATGCCAACGGCACGCAGCTGCTCGACGATCTCGCGGTGGTGTGGCTGGTCGAAGAAGCTGCGCACGCTGTGTGCGACCACCGGGCCGACGTCGTTGACCTCCAGCAGCTGCGCTTCGGTCGCCTCGATGATGCGGTCGAGCTTGCCGAAGTGCCGGGCCAGATCCTTCGCCGTCGTCTCGCCGATGTGGCGGATGCCGAGCGCGTACAGAAAGCGGCCGAGCGTCGTGCGCTTGCTGGCGTCCAGCCCGGCCAGCAGGTTGGCAGCGCTCTTGTCGCCCATGCGGTCGAGCGCGCACAGCTTAGCGAGACCCAGCGTGTACAGCTCAGGCAGCGTGCGGATCAAACCACCTTCGACGAGCTGATCGACCAGCTTGTCGCCCAGCCCTTCGATGTCCATCGCGCGGCGGCCAGCGAAATGCAGGATGGCTTCCTTGCGCTGCGCTGGGCAGGTCAGGCCGCCGGTGCAGCGCCAGTCGACCTCACCCTCCTCGCGCCCGATCGGGCTGTTGCAAACGGGGCACTGGCCACCCAACCGTTGATAAAGATCAAAGGGCTCGCCGCGTGATCCCTCCGTCGCCACCGGGTCGTGCACCACACCCACGACCTGCGGAATCACATCGCCTGCGCGGCGCACGATCACTGTGTCGCCCACGCGCACGTCCTTGCGGCGCACTTCGTCCTCGTTGTGCAGCGTGGCGTTGCTGACGGTGGTCCCCCCCACAAACACTGGCTCCAGCTTCGCCACCGGCGTCAACTTGCCGGTGCGGCCGACCTGGATGTCGATGCCCAGCAGCTTCGTCATCTGCTCCTGCGCCGGGTACTTGTGTGCCACCGCCCAGCGTGGCTCGCGGGTCACGAAGCCCAGGCGCTGCTGCAGCGCGCGGTCGTTGACCTTGTAGACCACGCCGTCGATGTCGAACGGCAGTGCGTCGCGCTTGGCGCCGATCGCCGCATGGAAGGCGACCAGGCCTTCGGCGCCCTGCACCACGGCGCGCTCGGTGCTGACCGGCAATCCGAAAGCGGCCAGTGCGTCGAGCAGCGCACTGTGCGTGGCGGGTAGCGCAGCGTTGTCCACACCCCAACCCTGCACTTCGCCCAAGCCATAGGCAAAGAAGCTCAGCGGGCGCTTCGCGGCAATCGCCGGGTCGAGCTGGCGCACCGCGCCGGCCGCGGCGTTGCGCGGGTTGACGAAGGTCTTCTCGTTTCTTGCGCCCTGCGCGATCAACGCGCGCTGTCGCTCGTTCAGTGCCTCGAAATCGTCGCGGCGGATATAGACCTCGCCTCGCACCTCCAGCACGGCCGGTGGCGCGTCGCTGTGCAGCCGACGCGGAATCTGCGCGATGGTGCGGATGTTCTGCGTCACGTCCTCGCCGGTTTCGCCATCGCCCCGCGTGGCGGCCTGCACCAGCACGCCAGACTCGTAGCGCAGGTTCATCGCGAGGCCGTCGAACTTCAACTCGGCGGCGTATTCGATCGGTGGATCGGCCTCGGTCAGGGCCAGTTCGCGGCGCACCCGCGCATCGAAGGCGACCGCGCCACTGGGCTCGGTGTCGGTCTCGGTGCGGATCGACAGCATCGGCACCGCATGCCGCACCGCGACAAAGCCATCGAGCACGCCGCCGACCACGCGCTGCGTCGGCGAATCGTCGCGGCGCAGTTCGGGGTGCGCAGCCTCGATCGCTTCGAGCTCCTGGAACAGCCGGTCGTATTCGGCGTCAGGGATCTGCGGCGCATCGAGCACGTAGTAGTGGTGCGCATGCTGTTGCAGCAGCGCGCGCAACTCGGCAGCGCGGTACGTGGGATCGGGTTCGAACATCGAGAAACCGGCGATTGCCGCGCCGCCCAACCGCTCAGCTGAACAGGCGCCGCGCTGCCGCCGAGCCCGCGGCCAGATCACGCGCTTGGAGGGCGGCATACAGCCGCACCAGTTCGCTGTCGATGAAGGCGAAGCCCTCGGCCGTCAGCGGTTGGCCGCGGTCGTCGACGATGTCGGCATCAAGGTCTTGCGCCAGACCGAGCGCACTGGCCTGCCACGCGGCGAACGGCGCGGCCGACGGGTCGGTCTGCGACACGTCGAGGCCCAGCGCCAGCTCGCGCAGCGCGGCAGTGTTGGGGTCGTCGGACAGCGCAGCCTGCGAATCGAAGCCGAGCGTCAGCACCGGTGGCGCGCCGTCTTCGGCCGACGGCAGCACGAGCCGACCCGGCAGCACCCCCGGCACAAAGCCATGACGCGAGGCCTGCTGCACCACATAGCCGATGCTCCAGGCGGCGCTGCGGGCGCGCAGCTGAAGCGCCATTTGCGCATCGTGCTCGCCGGCGAAGGTGTCGAGCTCGCGGGCACGCGCGGCCACCTCACGCATGTCGGGGAAGTCGGCCATCGCACCGAGCCCGTCGGCAAAGACTTCGAGCTTCTGCACGAACTCCGAATACTCGATCTCGTTCAACGCGCCGGTGCGGTTGGCCAGTTGCAGGCCGGCCTGCAGCTCGCCATACCGCTGGCCCGGTTGCGGCGGCTCCCACTCGCCGCTGTCGGCGTTCAGGCCTTCGATGAAGAAGGGCTTGCTGCCCGCACGCCGACTGCCCGGCAGGTGCGACAGCACGGCGTCGCCGGTGACCGGCGCCTCCAGCGTCAGCGGCACGATCACGTCGATCAGCGCGTCGACCCTTGGCATCGCGCGGCGCAGCAGCGATCGGCCGGCCACAGCGGTGTCCAGCGGCAGCGCGGCAGCGCCCAGGTGCGGCGCCACGCGGCCATCAAGAGCGTCATGCTGCGGGTACTCGCCAGGAACCGTCTCGTGGGGCGTCGCACCCAGCACGGGCTCGCGCGGGTCGGCACGTGCCGTCACCAAGTCAGCCTTCTTCGGTCCGGCCTTGCGGGCCTGCCAAGCACCGTGAATCACCACACCGATCAGAACCGCGCCGCCGAGCACGGCCAATGCCAGCGTGAGGCTGTCTGTCATGCCGCCTCCGCCAGGCTGACGGCCTCGGCCATGTCCACCGCCACGATGCGAGACACGCCCTGCTCCTGCATGGTCACGCCGATCAGTTGCACGGCCATCTCCATCGCGATCTTGTTGTGGCTGATGAACAGGAACTGCGTGCCCTTGGCCATCTCCTTGACCAGCTTGGCGTAGCGCTCGGTGTTGGCGTCGTCGAGCGGTGCATCGACCTCGTCGAGCAGACAGAACGGGGCCGGGTTCAGCTGGAAGATCGCGAACACCAAGGCGATGGCCGTCAGCGCCTTCTCACCCCCCGACAGCAGATGAATCGTGCTGTTCTTCTTGCCGGGCGGCTGCGCCATCACCTGCACGCCGGCGTCGAGGATCTCGTCGCCCGTCATCACCAGCTTGGCCTGCCCACCGCCGAACAGCGACGGGAACATGCGGCCGAAGTGCTCATTGACCTGGTTGAAGGTGGTGCCGAGCAGGTCGCGGGTTTCGAGGTCGATCTTGTGGATCGCGCCTTCGAGCGTGCCGATGGCATCCATCAGGTCGGCGTTCTGCGCATCGAGAAAGGTCTTGCGCTCGCGCGCGGTCGTCAATTCTTCGAGTGCGGCGAGGTTCACCGCCCCCAAGGCCGCAATCTCGCGGTTGATGCGGTCGATCTCGGTCTGCAGACCGTGCAGCCGCACGCCCTGGTTCTCGATACCCTGCGCCAGCGCCTCGAAGTCGACGTTGGCCGCCACCAGCTGGTCGAGGTACTGCGCACCGCCCAGTTGCGCGGCCTGCGCTTCGAGCTGCAGCTTCGTGATGCGGTCGCGCAGCGGCTGCAGGCTTTGCTCGTGCGCCATCCGCTGCTCGTCGGCGCGACGCAGACGCAGCGTCAGGTCGTCGTACTCACTGCGCTGGGCGGCGAGAGCGGCTTCGCGGTCCAGCTTCAGGGCCAGGGCCTCTTGCAGCCCCGCCTGCGCCGACGCGTCGGTGTAGCGCACCAGTTCCTCGTTCAGCTGCGTTTCGGCCTGCGCGTTGCTCGCGATTTGCTGCACGGCCGTCTCGATGCCGCGCTGCAACTCGCTGCGCCGCGCCGCCAACGAGCGCGAAGCGAACTGCGATTCCTGCGCCTGACGTTCCAGCGCGCGCAGCTGCTCACGGGCGGCGGCCAGCGTGCGCTCGGCCTGGATCACCGCGTCGTCGAGTTCGGCGTGGCACTCCTGGGTGGTCGCGAGCTCGATGTCGAGGTCTTCGAATCGCGCTTCGCCCGTCGCGCGGCGCTCAGTCAGGTCTTCTTGCTGCGCATCGATCTCGGCGAGTTCATCGTCCAACTGCGCCGACCTCGATTGCGTCTGCTCGGCCTGCTGGGTCAGCCGCAGCAGTTCGACCTGCAACTGGTGTGCGCGGCCCTGAGCCTCGGCCGATTCGCGGCGCGCAGTGGCGAGGTGCTCCGAGGCGCTGCTGTACGCCGCTTCGGCGCGGATCAGTGCGCCGCGCGCGTCGTCGGCGATCAGCGTCTGCGCGCGCCACTGGCGGTCGAGGTTCTCGATGTCCTGCGCGCGGGCCAGCAGGCCGGCCTGTTCGGAGTCGGGTGCGTAGAACGACACCGCGTGCGCGCTGACCGCATGCCCTTCGCGGGTCATCAGCACCTCGCCGTGCTGCAGGCGCGACCGGGCTGCCAGCGCCTCGTCGAGGCTCGCCGCGGTGTAGACGCCTTCGAGCCAATCGGTCAGCAGCGCCTTCAAGCCCGCATC
This sequence comes from Burkholderiales bacterium Ga0077547, assembly GCA_001464195.1. Classification (GTDB taxonomy): domain Bacteria; phylum Pseudomonadota; class Gammaproteobacteria; order Burkholderiales; family Burkholderiaceae_C; genus PBB1. The sequence continues at coordinate 28,436 of LNEY01000029.1, read as the reverse complement.
GCCAAGGCGCAGCAGGTCGCTGAGGCGCGGCAGTGTCGCGTTTGAACTCGTCTGCGTCGTGCCGGCCACCGGCGGTGTGTAGAACACCAGCTTGGCCGGCGGTGCGTCGGCCGCGAACGCGCGCACCGTGTCCACGCGGCCCACCTCCAACGCATGGATGCGCTCGCGCAGCGCCGCTTCGAGTGCGGTCTCCCAGCCAGATTCGATGTGGATGCGAGTCCACAAGCCGGCCAGTCCGTCGAGTCCGTGCTTGGCCAGCCAGGGCCGCAGCTTGCCTTCGGTCTGCACCTTCTCTTGCAAGGCACGCAAGGCGTCGAGGCGGGCGCCGAAATCGGTTTGCCTGGCAGCTTCGGTGTTGATCTCGGCCTGCCGCGCCCGTCGGGCATCGTCGAGCGACGGCACCTGCTCGTTCAGCTCGCCCAGCCGCGCCTCGGCGATTTCGCGCGAGGCTTCTGCGTTGCTGAACTGCTGCTTCAGGTGCGCGATCCGTTCGGCGTCGGGCGCGGCGAGCTGGCGCTTCTCGCCGGCCAGCCGCTCGCGGCGCGCTGCGAGCTGGCGGCTTTGGTCCTCAATGTTGCGGCTCTCGCTGGCCAGCAGCTGAATCTGCTGCTGCACGCTGGCCACCAGCGTGCGCTGCGCACTGGCCGCCGATTGCGCGGCGCGCACCGCGTCTTCCAGGCTGGGCAGACGGTCGGCCTGCTCTTCGGCCTGTGCCGCCAGCACCTCGCTGTGCTCGTCGGCGCTCGCGACCTGTTCTGCCAGCTGTTCCAGTTCGCCTTCGGCCTGCGCGCGGCGATCGGCCCATTGCGCCGTTTGCAGCACCAGTTCGGCCAGCCGCTGTTCGGCGCGCTGACGGCCTTCGACCACGTAGCGGATACGCTCTTCGAGGCGGCTGACCTCGAGCGCAGCTTCGGCCAGTCGGCCTTGAGACGCATGCAACTCGTCGCTGGCGGCGTAGTGCGCCTGGCGGATGGTTTCGAGCTCGGCCTCGCCCTGTCGCAGCTCGGCGGTCTTGGATTCCAGAGCGACGATGGCAGCAGCCACCTCTTTCTCGATGCGCTGCTGCTCACCGGCGGCATCGCGATGGCGCAAGAACCAGAGCTGGTGCAGCTTCAGCGTGCCATCGTCTTGCAAGCTGCGGTAGCGGCCCGCCACCTCGGCCTGCTTTTCGAGCTTGTCGAGGTTGCCGTTCAGCTCGCGCAGGATGTCTTCGACGCGCGTCAGGTTGTCGCGGGTGTCACGCAGCCGGTTCTCGGTTTCGCGACGGCGCTCCTTGTACTTCGAGACGCCTGCGGCTTCTTCCAGGAACATCCGCAGCTCTTCGGGCTTGCTCTCGATGATCCGGCTGATCGTGCCCTGGCCGATGATGGCGTAGGCGCGTGGGCCCAGGCCGGTGCCGAGGAACACATCCTGCACATCGCGGCGGCGCACTGGTTGGTTGTTGATGTGATAGCTGCTGCTGCCATCACGGGTCAGCACGCGCTTGACGGCGATCTCGGCGAACTGGTTCCACTGGCCGCCAGCACGCGCATCTTCGTTGCTGAACACCAGCTCGACGCTGGCGCGGCTGGCCGGCTTGCGCTGGCCGGAGCCATTGAAGATCACGTCCTGCATCGACTCGCCGCGCAGCTCGCTGGCCTTGCTTTCGCCGAGCACCCAGCGCACTGCGTCCATGATGTTGGACTTGCCGCAGCCATTGGGTCCGACCACGCCGACCAGTTGGCCGGGCAGCTGGAAATGGGTGGGATCGGCGAACGACTTGAAGCCGGAGAGCTTGATGGAATTCAGGCGCATGGACGAGAGCGGATTCCAGCGCGCCCCATCAGAGATAGAGCGCGTAAGTCGTTGATTTTATTGAACAAAAACCGGCCTGCGCGGGCTTTTGGCAGCGGAGGATCATAGCATCGCCGGTGTGCGAAATTGCCGCTCTCAGGATGCGTTACCGCCGGTCACCATCCGCACGGGCGCTGCGGGGCTGGCCCCAACGCCCCGCTGATAATTCGACGATGAATCCCCTGCTCGCGCTGCTGCAGCCCTACCCGTTCGAGCGTCTGCGAGCATTGACCCGACAGATCACGCCGAACCCGTCGTATCACCCCATCAGCCTGGGCATCGGCGAGCCGAAGCACCCGACGCCGCCATTGGTGACCGAGGCGCTGGTGGCGAATCTGAAAGGGCTGGCCAGCTATCCGGCCACTGCCGGCGAGCCCACGCTGCGGGCCGCCATCGCCCAGTGGATCACCGGGCGCTACGGCATCACGGTCGACGAGACGCGCGAGGTGTTGCCGGTGAACGGATCGCGCGAGGCGCTGTTCGCGCTGGCGCAGACGGTGATCGATCCGACCCGGGACGATGCGACGGTGGTCTGCCCGAACCCGTTCTATCAAATCTACGAAGGCGCGGCCTTGCTGGCCGGCGCTCGCGTGGCCTTCGTGAACAGCGACCCGGCGCGCCAGTTCGCGGCGGACTGGGCCTCGGTGCCCGAATCCACCTGGGCGCGCACGCAGTTGCTCTACGTCTGCTCGCCTGGCAACCCCACCGGTGCGGTGATGCCGCTCGCCGAATGGAAGACGCTGTTTGATCTGAGCGACCAGCACGGCTTCGTGATCGCATCGGACGAGTGCTACTCCGAGATCTACTTCCGCGATGTGCCACCGCTCGGGTCGCTGGAAGCGGCGGTGCAACTGGGGCGCAGCGATTTCCGCCGGCTGGTGGCGTTCACCAGTCTGTCCAAGCGCTCCAACGTGCCGGGCATGCGCAGCGGTTTCGTCGCCGGGGATGCCGAGATCCTGAAGGCCTTCTTGCTCTACCGCACCTACCACGGCAGCGCGATGAGCCCGACCGTGCAAGCGGCCAGCGTCGCGGCTTGGAACGACGAGGCGCATGTGGTCGCCAACCGCGAGCAGTACCGGCAGAAATTTGCGCAGGTCACACCGCTGCTGTCGACGGTGATGGATGTGTCGCTGCCCGACGCAGGTTTTTACTTGTGGGCTGACGTGTCACGACTGGCCCCTGGCGGTGACGACATTGCGTTCGCGATCGCGCTGCTCGCTCAATACAATGTGGCGGTGTTGCCGGGCAGCCTGTTGGCACGCGAGGTCGATGGGGTGAATCCGGGTGCCGGGCGGATCCGTCTGGCGCTGGTGTCTGAAGCGAGCGATTGCCTCGAAGCCGCCCAGCGCATCGTGGCCTTTGCTGAAACGCTGCGCAGCCACTGAACCACTGACCGTCTCGCGACGCCCTTATTGCATCCTTTTGAATCGCCCATGACCGCCAACCTCCAGAGCATCATCGAAGCCGCGTGGGAGAACCGCGCCAGCCTGACCGCCACCAGCCACCCGGAGGTCAACCAGGCCGTCGAATCGGTGCTCTCCGACCTGAACAAGGGGCGCATCCGAGTGGCCGACCGCCAAGGCGTGGGCCAGTGGACGGTGAACCAGTGGGTCAAGAAGGCGGTGCTGTTGTCGTTCCGACTGAATGACAACGAGCTGATGCGTGCAGGCGACCTGACCTTCTTCGACAAGGTGAAAACGAAGTTCTCGCACATCGACGACGCCGCGGTGCGCGCTTCGGGCGTGCGCATCGTGCCGCCAGCGGTGGCGCGGCACGGGAGCTACCTCGGGAAAAACGTGGTGCTGATGCCCAGTTTCGTCAACATCGGCGCCTACGTCGACGAGGGCACCATGGTGGATACCTGGGCGGCGGTCGGGTCCTGCGCGCAGATCGGCAAGAACGTGCACCTGTCCGGCGGCGTTGGCATCGGCGGCGTGCTGGAGCCGATGCAAGCCAACCCGACCATCATCGAGGACAACTGCTTCATCGGCGCGCGCTCGGAGATCGTCGAGGGCGTGATCGTCGAGGAAAACTCGGTGATCAGCATGGGCGTGTACATCGGCCAGAGCACCAAGATCTACGACCGCGCCACCGGCGAGGTCAGCTACGGCCGCATTCCGGCCGGCTCGGTGGTGGTCAGCGGCAACCTGCCCAGCGCCGACGGCAAATACAGCCTGTACTGCGCGGTGATCGTCAAGAAGGTCGACGCGCAAACCCGCGCCAAGACCAGCATCAACGACCTGCTGCGCGCCTGAACTTCGCAACGTTGACCCGGAGATCCCGATGAGCGGAAACATGGAGCGTGTGCTGAAGCTGATGTCGGAGAAAAACGCCTCCGACGTCTACCTGTCTGCCAATACGCCGATCCTCATCAAGATCAATGGGCAATTGATCCAGCTGAGCGATCAGCCGCTGACCCCAGCGCAGCCTCGTCAACTGCTCGCCGAAGTGCTGACGCCGCGTCAGCTCGAAGAGCTTGAAGACACCGGCGAGCTGAACGTTGGCGTCGGATTGCCCGGCGTCGGCAGCTTCCGCCTGAGCGGCTTCAAGCAGCGCGGCTCGATTGCGGCGGTGTTCCGTTGCATCCCGTTTGCCATCCCGACACTGGAAAGCCTGCTGGTGCCGCCGGTGCTGAACACGCTGGTCATGGAAAAGCGTGGCCTGATCCTGATGGTGGGCTCCACCGGTGCGGGCAAAAGCACGACGCTCGCCGCGATGCTGGAGCAACGCAACCAGCAGATGGCGGGCCACATCCTGACGATCGAAGACCCGATCGAATTCCTGTTCAGCAACAAGAAGTCGGTGGTCAACCAGCGTGAAGTCGGGCGCGACACGCAGTCGCTGCAAGTCGGCCTGCGCAATGCGCTGCGACAAGCGCCAGACTGCATCCTGATCGGCGAAATCCGTGACCGCGAAACCATGACGGCCGCGATCTCGTATGCCCTGTCGGGGCACCTGGTGCTGTCGACGCTGCATGCGAACAACAGCTACCACGCACTGGGCCGCATCCTCTCGTTCTACACGCCCGAATCACGCCCCGCGCTGCTGTCGGATCTGTCATCGGGGCTGCGTGCCATCGTGTCGCAGCGGCTGGTGCGCGCCACTGCAGGTGGGCGCCTGCCAGCGGTCGAGGTGATGCTCAACACCAAGCTGATTTCTGATCTGATCAGCGCCGGCGATTTCGGCGGCGTGCGCGAAGCGATGGAAAAATCGCTGGCCGAAGGTTCGCAGACCTTCGAGCAGGACTTGGCGCGCCTGATCACCCAGGGCACGATCTCTCGGGACGAAGGCCTGGCCTTCGCCGACTCACCGACCAACCTGATGTGGCGGCTGCAGAACGACATGTCACCGGTCTCGCGCATCACCGCCAAGAAGGCCGAGCCGGAAGACGGCGCCAGCTTCACCGAGATCACGCTCGATGTGCGCCCCGACCCGATGACCACCCGCTCGGCACCGCTGATCGGCCTGTGACGCCTGGACTGGCGCTGACCCCATGACACCGGACACATCGACCCGATGACGCTACTTGACCTGATCACGCGCGAAGCCGCCCGCCTCAAAAAGGCGGGCGTTTCGTTTGGGCACGGCACGGCCAATGCCTTCGACGAGGCCGCCTGGCTGGTGCTGTGGAGCCTGGGCATGGACCTCGACGCACTCGAGCTGCATGCCAAGCGCGAGCTGTCAGCCGACGAAGAGGCGAAGGCCATCGCTCTGATCACCCGCCGCATCGAGACCCGCCAGCCCGCCGCCTACCTGACGCGCGAAGCGTGGCTGCAGAACGTGCCGTTCTACGTCGACGAGCGCACGATCGTGCCGCGCTCGTTCATTGCCGAGCTGCTGGTCGACGGCGAGGAGCAGGGCACGCTCGATGCTTGGCTGTCCGAGCGCACGCAACGCGTGCTCGACCTGTGCACCGGCAACGGCAGCCTGGCGGTGATCGCGGCACTCGCTTACCCGGAAGTCGAGGTCGATGCCTGCGACCTGTCCGATGAAGCGCTCGAGGTGGCGAAGATCAATGTCGACCGGCACCAGCTGGGCAAACGCATCTCGCTGATGAAGTCGGACCTGCTGACCAGCGTGCGCGGCCCATACGACCTCATCCTGTGCAACCCGCCCTACGTCAACGCGAGCAGCATGGCCGCACTGCCCGAGGAATACCGGCACGAGCCTGCACTGGCACTGGCCGGAGGCGTTGACGGTATGGACTTGGTGCGTCGCATCATCGATGACGCGGCGGCGAAGCTGAGCGACATCGGGGTGCTGGTGCTCGAGGTCGGCAACGAGCGCGGGCATTTTGAGCGTGCATTCCGCCGCCTGGAAGTGGCCTGGCTGGAAACAAGTGCCGGCGATGACGCCGTGCTGCTGGTCACCCGCGAGGCGCTGCTGCGCTGGGCCAAACGCAGCGAAACCTGGAGGGCGTGAGGCCATGATCACGCTCAAGGATGTGACCCTGCGCCGTGGCACGAAACTGGTGCTCGATGCCGCTTCGGTGACGATCCAGCCCGGAGAGAACGTGGGCCTGGTCGGCCGCAACGGCGCCGGCAAGTCCAGCCTGTTTGCGCTGCTGACGAACCGGTTGCAGTCCGATGGCGGCGAGGTCTACATGCCGCCGCGTTGGCGCGTTGGCGAGGTCGCGCAGAACATGCCCGAGACCGACGACGGCGCCACCGACTTCGTGCTCGAAGGCGACACGCGCCTGATGGAGGCGCAGGCGCAGCTGACAGCCGCCGAAGCGGGCGACGACGGCCACGCGATTGCCGACGGCCATCAGGCGCTGGCCGATGCCGGCGCCTTCGATGCGCGCCCGCGCGCGCAGGCGCTGTTGCTCGGCCTGGGGTTCAAGAGCGAACAGCTCGACGCGCCGGTCAACAGCTTCTCGGGCGGTTGGCGCATGCGCCTGCAGCTGGCTCGCGCGCTGATGTGCCCAGCCGACCTGCTGCTGCTCGACGAACCCACCAACCACCTCGACCTTGACGCACTGGTGTGGCTGGAGGCCTGGCTGAAGCGCTTCGAAGGCACGATGTTGGTGATCAGCCACGACCGCGAATTTCTCGACGCGATCACCAACGTCACCGTGCATCTGGAGGACACCAAGCTGACGCGTTACGGCGGCAACTACACCGCCTTTGAAGAGATGCGTGCCGAACGGATGGTGCTGCAGCAGGCCAGCTTCGAGAAGCAGAAGGAGAAGATGGCCCATCTGCAGAAGTTCATCGACCGCTTCAAGGCCAAGGCCAGCAAGGCCAAGCAGGCGCAAAGCCGCGTCAAGGCGCTGGACCGGATGGAGAAGCTGGCGCCGGTGCTCACCTCGCGCGAGTTCTCGTTCGAGTTCCGCGAGCCGCTGAATTTGCCGAATCCGATGCTGTCGCTGCAAGACGTCGAGTGCGGATACGCGGCGCTCACCGAAGGCGATCCCGACAAGATCATCGTGCGCAACATCAGCCGCTCGGTGCTCGCTGGCCAGCGCATCGGCATCCTCGGTGCCAACGGCCAGGGCAAGTCCACGGTAGTGAAAACCATCGCACGCGCGCAGGCGGCGCTCGGCGGCACCATCACCGAAGGCAAGGGTCTGGCGATCGGCTACTTCGCGCAGCAAGAGATGGACGTGCTGCGCCCTGGCGATTCGCCGTTGAACCACATGATCCGTCTGGCGCGCGAGGTCAGCCCGCAGGCGCGCGAACAGGAGTTGCGCAACTTTCTCGGCCAGTTTCGTTTCGCGGCCGACATGGTGAATCAGGCCGTCGGCACTCTCAGCGGTGGCGAGAAGGCGCGGCTGGTGCTGGCGATGCTGGTGTGGCAGCGACCCAACCTGCTGCTGCTCGACGAGCCGACCAACCACCTCGACCTCGACACGCGTGAGGCGCTGTCGATGGCACTCAACGAATTCGAGGGCTCGCTGATGCTGGTCAGCCACGACCGGGCTTTGCTGCGCGAGGTCTGCGACGAGTTCTGGCTGGTCGCCGATGGCGGCGTGCGGCCATTCGACGGCGACCTCGACGACTACCAGAAGTACCTGCTGGACACTGCCCGCGCGCAGGCGAAGGCGCTGCGCGAGGCGGGCAATGCCAGCAAGAAGGCTACCGCGTCTTCTGCGCAGCACACGCCAGCGGCAGCACCACCTGCAGCGGCGGTCGCAGCCTCGGCAGCGGCCGCAGCACCCGCCCGCCGCGACGATCGCAAGGCCGATGCGCAAGCGCGCCAGCTCAAGTCCGATGAACTGAAGCCGCTGCGCAAGGAGATCAACCGGATCGACAACCGCCTCGGCGTGCTGTTCGTCGACCGCGACACGCTCGAAGCGAGCCTCGCCACCGGCACGCTGACGCCAGCACAACTCGCCGACAGCGGCAAGAAGCTCAAGACCATCAGCGAAGAGATCGAGCGGCTGGAGGGCCAGTGGCTGGAGTTGAGCACGCAGGTCGATGAGCTGTCTGCGAAAGTGGGATGAGGTGCTGCCGGTCCGGGCAGGCAAAAGCTGACCAAGAGGTTCGAATTCGCGGCGTCTAGCTGTTTGCGTGATTGACCTTGTGCCCAACGCAAGTCGCGTGGGCGCCCATAAACTTTGCGGCAAGTTTCAAATGCAGTCCCACCGCCACAACCCAGATCAAATTCATCAGGAGCACATCATGTCCCCCGAGACCATCCTCTACACCGCCCACGCCACCTCCACCGGAGGCCGTGAAGGCATCTCCAAATCGTCGGACGGGGCGCTTGAGGCCAAGCTGACGACACCGAAGGAACTCGGCGGCAACGGTGCGTTTGGCACCAACCCGGAGCAGTTGTTCGCGGCCGGCTATTCGGCGTGCTTCATCGGTGCGATGAAGTTCGTGGCGGGCAATCAGAAGATCAGCCTGCCCTCGGACATTTCGATCGCCGCCGATGTCGGCATCGGTCCGATCCCGACCGGATTCAGCATCGCCGTCACGCTGACGGTGTCGGTTCCCGGCATGGAGCGCGCAGCGGTCGAGAAGCTGGTGGAAGCGGCGCACATCGTCTGCCCCTACTCGAACGCAACCCGCGGCAACATCGACGTGACGTTGAAGGTTGCCTGATCTCCGCAGCCGCACGCCCCTGGGCTCTGCATCCGATGGTACAAACGCGGTCCGGCCGCGCAGGGGATGTGCCCTACCCGACGAGCCACTGACCCCCGCCCCGCAGAGGAGACACGCATGAGATCCCGCTTCCATCTGGCTGCGCTGACAGCCGCCCTTCTGACTGCCACCACGGTTTTTGCCCAGACCCCGGCTGCCGAAGAGCCTTTCTGGGCGAAGGGCCGGCCCAAGAATCCGACGGCCGACAAGATGGCGCCGGTGCCGTCCTTCCCGATCCCGACCGCAGCCGACCAGTTGCCGATTGCCAAGATGAAGCTGCCGCCGGGCTTCAAGGCCGAGGTCTTCGTGAGCAACATCCTCGACGCACGCAGCATGCGCGAGGGCGACAAGGGCACCATCTTCGTCAGCAGCCTGTTCGCGGCTGGCAAGCTCTATGCGGTGGTCAACAACGGCGGCCAGCGTGAAGTGAAGACGCTGGCTGAAAAGCTGTTCCTGCCCAGCGGCATCGAGTACCACCAGGGCAACCTGTACCTGGCGACGCCGAAGGACATCGTTCGCTACGACAACATCGAAGCCAACCTCGACAAGTTGCCGGCACCCGTGATGGTCTACGACAAGCTGCCGGGCGACGTGCCCCACGGCTGGAAGTTCATCAAGGTCGGCCCTGACAACAAGCTGTACGTGCCAGTGGGCGCGCCGTGCAACATCTGCGAGAGCGACGATCGCTACACCAAGATCTTCCGCATGAACCTCGACGGCTCGGGGGTTGAAGTGGTGGCGCACGGCATGCGCAACACCGTGGGCTTCGACTTCCAGCCCAAGACCGGCTATCTGTGGTTCACCGACAACCAGCGTGACTGGCTGAGCGAAGACCTGCCGGAAGATGAGTTGAACGTCGTCACCCAACCCGGCAAACAGCACTTTGGCTACCCCTACTGCCACTCCGGCGACTTTGCCGACCCCGAGTTGGGTTGGGGCAAGAACTGCAGCGACTACGTGAAGCCCGCCGCCAAGCTCGGCGCGCATTCGGCGCCACTGGGCATGCGCTTCTACAGCGGCAAGATGTTCCCGGCAAAGTACCAAGGCGCGATCTTCATCGCTCGCCACGGCCCCTGGAACCGAACCCAGAAGAACGCGGCGGATGTGGTGGTGGCCTTCCCCGACGGCAAGGGCGGCGTGTCGCGCGTCGAGCCCTTCCTGACCGGCCTGGTCGAGAACAACCAGTTCCTCGGCCGCCCCGCCGATGTGATGGTGATGAAGGACGGTTCGTTGCTGGTGAGTGACGACCACAACGGCGCGATCTACCGCATCACCTACAGCGGCAAATGAGTCTGCGACGCAGGGTGAAGCTCTGGCAGTGGACCGCACTGCTGAGCTTCATCGCCATCGCGCCTGGTGCATGGGCGGAGGCCCCGGCGCCCAAGGCCCAGGCTTCCAAGCCCCCAGCAGCGAGCAAAACAACGCCGCAGCCCGCTGCTGCTCCGAAGACGGCAATCGACTACGCTGAGCGATATGCCGCCAACTGCGCGGCTTGTCACGGCAGCGAGGGCCGCAGCGAACTTCCGCTGGTGCCTTCGCTGGCGGGTCAGCACTCGTTTTATGCCATCACGCAGCTCTTTCTGTTCCGGGATGGCCGGCGCAACGACCACCCGGCCAGCGCAGCCATGAGCGCGCTGGCCAAAGGCATGAGCGACGCAGACCTGCGCGGCTACTCCGACGCCATCGCACGATTGCCCGCGGAGGCGTTGGCCACCGCCGCGCAGGGACAGCCATCGCCGCCTCGGGATGCAGCTCGCTTCGAGCGCGGCCGGCAACTGGTTGCGGGCCACCGCTGCAGCTCCTGCCACGGCGCCGATCTCGCGGGGGGTGGCCAGGTGCCGCGCCTGGGCGGCCAGCGAGAGGACTACCTGCTGATCGCCATGAAAGGCTTTCAAAGTGGCGCGCGGCTCGGCTACACGCCAGCGATGAATGAAGCGCTGTCCGGCCTGAAGGCCGAAGACCTGGAAGACCTGGCGCACTACCTGGCCCAAGGCCTGAGCAACGGTCAGTGAAACGGGCCTGGCCCGGCCTACACGGGCGGTGGTGCTGGTCATCGGAGTGACACCTGGGCTGTCTAGCCTCAGGGCTTCGCTCACTTTCCCGACTGCCTCCCATGAACGCTCGTCTGTCTTGCCTTGCCAGTGCCGCTCTGGCCTGTGTGACCCTCGCGCTACCAACGCAAGCCGCGCCGACCTTCGTCAACGGCCTGACCATACCGGGCAGCACGGGCGATCAGTTCGGCACCTCGGTCAACGATGGCCGACTGGGCATGTTCTCCGACATCTACTACGACCGCAATCGCCATGAGTGGTGGGGCCTGTCGGACCGCGGGCCGGGCGGCGGCACTTTGAACTACGACACGCGGGTGCAGCGCTTCTCGCTCGACGTCGATTTCAACACCGGCGCGATCTCGAATTTCCAGGTGCAGCAGACGATCAAGTTCAGCAACGCCAGTGGCACCTACAACGGTATCGCGCCGAGCCCGACGAACCTGCTCGGCAACGCGTTCGACCCGGAAGGCTTGGTCATCAATCCGCGCAACGGGCACTTGCTGGTGTCCGACGAATACGGCCCTTCGCTGTATGAATTCGATCGCAGCGGCGCGCTGGTCAAGACCTACACCCCGCCCGCCAACCTGGTGCCGCGCAATGCGGGCGACGTGCCGAACTACGCGAGCGATGCAGGCAACACGCTGGGCAAACGCACCAACCGTGGTTTCGAAGGCCTGGCGATCAGCCCGGACGGCCAGTTTGTCTACGCGCAGCTGCAAAGCGCCGCCCTGGACGAGGGCGGTGGTAACGGCAGTTCATCGCGCATCGTCAAGTTCGACACAGCGAGCGGCGCCGCCGTTGCGCAGTATGCGTACTACCTGCAGGCCGCGACCCAGGGGCGCGGCACGTCGGCTTTGGTCGCACTCGGCGACGAGCGGTTTTTGGTGCTTGAGCGCAACAACCGAGGCGTCGGGGCCGGATCGGATCTGGCCTCACCGATCAAGAGCGTCTACCAGATCGACCTGACGGGGGCCACCGACGTGAGCGGCGTCGTTCTCCCCAATGCGGAGAGCAACTTGCCATTGGGCACGGTGGCAGTGACCAAGGGCGCCACCCCGTTCCTTGACCTGGCCGCCGACACCCTGCCCGAGTTGGGCCTGTCACCCGAGAAATGGGAAGGCTTGGCGGTCGGCCCGCAACTGGCAGACGGCTCGTACCTGCTGCTCGCGGGCAACGACAACGATTACTCGGTGACGCAAAACGGCAGCAATGTGCAGTTCGATGTGTACTTCAACCCGACCACGCAGGCACGCCTGCAATGCGACCTGGGCAGCGCGACCAACTGCTACACCCTCGCTTCGAATGGCACCACCGTCGGCAGCACCAACCTCGGCGACCTGCCCGCCGGCTACGCCTTGATCCCTGGCGTGCTGCACGCCTACAAGGTGTCGGCGGCCGATCTGGGCGGCTACACCACCCCGGTGCCCGAACCCGAGTCCTATGCGCTGATGCTGGCAGGCCTGGGCCTCGTCGGCTGGATGGCCAAGCGCCAGGCTCGACCGTCATCGCTCAGGGGTTGATCTGAACACCCCCCGAAATGCGGGGGGTGTTCATCGTCAAAGTCGCCCCGCACGAGCCCCAGCGTCACGGGAGTGTCACGTTGGGTCCTCAACATCGGTGCCGTGCGTGCCGTTTTCTGCGGCACTTGATTTCTCACTCTTACTTGGCTGTTTTCCATGAACAAGACCTTGCTCTCCCTTGCCGCCGCTCTGGCGTGTTCTGGCGCGTTCGTCGCGCCGTCGGCCCATGCCGTGGTGGGAACGGGTGCGCTCACCTTCAGCCACGCCTGGACGTTTACCCACGGCGAAGCCACGCCACCCGCTGGATCGTTCCTCTCCGAGATCCTCGCGTACGACAGCGTCAATCAGTCGCTGTGGGTGGCTGGCGTGTCTGGCGTTGACGTATTGAACGCACGGACCGGTGCGCGCATCGGTGAGCGCATCGATGTGTCTTCAGCCGGTTCGATCAACAGTGTGGCGATCAGCAACGGTCTGGCCGCGTTCGCCATCCAGGCCCCGCTGCAAACCGACAACGGCGTGGTTCAGTTGTACGACACCACCACCCGGTCGCTGGCCAGCGGCGTCAATTCGATCACCGTCGGGGCACTTCCCGACATGGTGACTTTCACGCCGGATGGGCAGCGGGTGCTGGTGGCCAATGAAGGCACGCCATTGACCTACGGGCCGCGCACATCGGGGCCAACGTCGGTGTTTCCGCGGACCTTCGGGCCCGCTGCGGTCGACCCGGTGGGCACCGTCAGCATCATCGACGTGGCCACGCGCACGCTGATCGTGAACGCCGACCCGCAAGCGGCCAGCGTACCGCAGGTGGGCTCCAACATCCGCGCCAACATCGGTGCGAACTTCGAGCCCGAGTACATCGCCGTCAACGCCGCTGGCACCCGTGCCTATGTGGCCATTCAGGAAGCCAATGCGTTGGGCGTGCTGAACCTGGAGACCAATACCTTCGACAAGGTGGTTGGCCTGGGCTCGAAAGACTTCAGCCAAGTTGGTAACGAGATCGATCCGCTGGACAACGGCACGGTCGACTTCGTCACCGTCGACAACCTCCGCGGCTTGTATCAGCCAGACGGCCTGGCCACCTACGAAGCCGGTGGCAAAACCTTCATCGTGCTGGCCAACGAGGGCGACTACCGCGAAGACGACGGCGACCGCTCGCGCGGCAGCAACTTCGGCTTGGCTGCGCCCGCAAACAACGTGCGGGTGTCCAACGTCGATTCGACCGTGGGCGGTGTCGTCTACACCGCCGGTGCGCGGTCGTTTTCGATCCGCGACGAGAACGGCAACCTGGTCTACGACAGCGGCAGCATCCTGGACCGTGCCGCCGCTGAGCGCGGACTCTACGACGATGCCGGTCGCAGCGACGACCGCGGCGTCGAGCCTGAAGGACTCGAGGTGTTGACCGTCGGTGACCGCACCTATGCGTTTGTCGGCTTGGAGCGCACGACCACCGCATCGGTGGCCGTGTTCGACATCACCAACCCGCTGGCAGTGAGCTTCGTCGACTTGCTGGTGTCGCCGAACGGTGACATATCGCCCGAAGGGCTGGAGTCGTTCACGATCGAGGGCGTGTCGTACATCGCCTTCTCGAACGAGGTGTCGAACACCACCAGCGTGTTCGCGCTGGCACCGGTACCCGAGCCCGAAACCTATGCGCTGATGCTGGCAGGCCTGGGCCTCGTCGGCTGGATGGCCAAGCGCAAGACGACGCCGGCAGACCGCACGGCAGCCTGATTTGTCGAGCTTCCCCTCACGATGAACGACGGCCCTTCGGGGCCGTCGTTCATCGTGCGCCGGCTGGCATCAACGCCAGCATCAACTCGATGCGTGCTTTGACCGGGCTCAGATCGTCGGCCCCCGGCAACCCCTGCGCACCGGGCTGAAGCACAACACGCCCGTCACCACTGCGCGCACTGCGCCGCACGGCGACACCCTGCGCCTGGGCGGTCAACAACGCGGCTTCGATCTCGTGGTGCAAGGTGCCATTGCCGGTGGCGGCCACCACCAGACCATCCACACCGTCCGTGCACAAGGCGCGCACCAACGCACCGCTGGCGCCGGCATGGCTGACGACGATCTCGACCCGCGGCCAGTCGGCCACGGCGCAGTGCAGCGCAGCGGTGAGCGGTGGCAGATGGCCTGAAGCAGGCACTGCAGCGTGCGCAGGAAGACGACGCAGCACGCCGTTGTCGACGGTGGCCAGTGGCCCGTCCTCGCCCGAATCGAACGCGTCCAGCCGCGCCGGGTGGGCTTTGCGCACCTGACGTGCGCCGTGCACCGTGCCGTGAAGCACCGCCAACACACCGCTCAACCCCGCGTCCCCGGCGTGGCGCGCGACTGCCACCGCATCCAGCAGGTTCCGCGGCCCATCGGCCTGCGCCGAAGTGGCTGGGCGCATCGCGCCGGTCAGCACCACCGGCTTGGTCGGCGCGAGCACACGCTGCAGGAAGTAGGCGGTTTCTTCCAGCGTGTCGGTGCCATGGGTGATGGCGATGCCGGCCACCTCGGCACGCGCCAGGTGATGCGCGACGCGCTGCGCCAGCACCTGCCAGATGGCATGGCTCATGTCCTTGCTGTCGACCTGCGCGACCTGCTCTGCCTCGATCGGCACACCGGCCAGACCGGGCACCGTGGCCAGCAACTGCGCAATGCTCAGCTGTGCCGCGGTGTAAACGCTGTCATCCGATGACGACAGTGCGGTGCCAGCGATGGTGCCGCCAGTGCCCAACACGACAACCAGGGAAGCGTTTTTTTGCATTTTGGGTCTAGCTGGATGAAAATACAGCCACTGGATAGACGACCAGTGGCTTGAAGCAGCCCTGTCGTCATGCAGAAATTCGTCAAAGGACTTCCATGCAAGACGCCCCCAAGCTCACCGACCGGCAACAGCAGATTCTCGACTTGGTGCAAAGCGCGATCGAGCGCACCGGTGCGCCACCGACCCGCGCGGAGATCGCCACCGAGCTCGGCTTCAAGTCGGCCAACGCGGCCGAAGAGCACCTGCAGGCCCTGGCCCGCAAGGGCGTGATCGAACTCGTGGGCGGCACCTCGCGAGGCATCCGCTTGAAGTCTGACACATTGCGCGCGCTGAACCTGATGCGTGGCAAGCAGTTCAGCCTGCCCTTGCCCAGCCTGGCGCAGCTCTCCCTGCCGCTGGTCGGCCGGGTGGCGGCGGGTAGCCCGATCCTGGCGCAGGAGCACATCGACCAGACCTACCTGATGGAGTCCAGCATGTTCCCGCGCCGGCCCGACTACCTGCTGAAGGTGCGCGGCATGAGCATGCGCGATGCCGGCATCATGGACGGCGACCTGCTCGCGGTGCAGAAGGCGAAAGACGCGAAGAACGGCCAGATCGTCGTCGCGCGGCTCGGCGACGAAGTCACCGTCAAGCGCTTCAAGCGCACCCGCACGACGATCGAGTTGCACCCCGAGAACCCAGACTTCGAAACCATCGTCGTGCCTTTCGGCGATGTCGACTTCGAGCTCGAAGGCCTGGCGGTGGGGCTGATCCGCAACAACATGATGATGTAGCGGCGCGTATCCGTACGCAACACTCGCTCGGTCGCACGCCGATGAGTTGCGTGGTGATCGCCAGGCTTTTCAGCGGATTGCAGCGATGCCTGGCCTCAAGAATCCGTGTCGTATCTCACACCCGACACGGACCCCGCTGGCGATGCGTCACCCCTGGACACAAAAGCTGCAATCCACCTGGCAAGCGCGCGTGCGCCGCCAGCCGGAACCGCCGCAGGCGCAGGCACCACTGCTGCGCACGGTGTCGCAGCGCACCGAGGTGTTCCCCCCTGACCGGCTGTACCGTGTGACGCGCTGGCGTCGCGGTCTGCGCGACTGGCTCAACACGGGTTGGGACGTCAGTCGTCCCGCAGAGTTGAACGAGTGGCCTCCAGGGTCACCGACGCACCCACCTGCACCGTCGCCGATGGCCGAGATGCGCCCTGCCTTTGTCCAGGCGCTGGTCGATCTCGACACCGAAGCGGCTCAGGCCCTGCGCAACCGGATCGCACGTGCGAGGTCACCACGCGAGCTGTGGCACCTGCGCACCGCGGTGTACACGCTGATCGCGACGCAGCTCAGCGAAGCACAGGCTCAGTCGCGCATGGACGCCCTGAATCGTCATTTCCCGCTGCGCACGCTGTACGCCGGGCTGTGGAGCCGCTGAGATGCCACTGCCACGGCGCGCCCAACACGCCGACCCCGAGCTCTGGCGCGCCGTCCACGAGCAGCCGATCGCCACGCCGCAGCGCAGCGAGGTTCCTCGCAGCATACTGGGTGGCACCCTGCATGGCATGCCCGCCGACCGCCTGGCCATGGCCGCAAGCCGGTGGTCGCTGGACGGACGTACCCGCGAGCGTTAACTGCGCTGCACTGATTCAGTTCGGCGATCTTCGCGTCGTTGTCCTGGAATGTCGGCGGTCACAATGGTGGGGTGACTTCAGCCCTTCATGCCGTGAACATCATCATCCTCGACGACTACCAGGACGCGGTGCGCAAGCTGAAATGCGCCGAAAAAATGGAGGCCCTGCATGCCAAGGTCTTCACCAATACCGTCAAGGGCATTGCGCAGCTGTCGGTTCGGTTGCGTGACGCCGAGGTGCTGGTGCTGATCCGTGAGCGCACGCACTTCCCGCGGCAACTGCTCGAGAAACTGCCGAAGCTGCGGCTGATCTCGCAGACCGGCAAGGTCGGCGCCCACATCGATGTCGAGGCGTGCACACGCCTGGGGATCGCCGTCGCGGAAGGCGCAGGGTCGCCGGTGGCGCCCGCCGAACTCACCTGGGCCCTGATCATGGCGTCGATGCGCCGCGTGCCGCAATACATCGGCAACCTGAAGCACGGCGCATGGCAGCAATCGGGATTGAAGGCGTCGTCGATGCCGGCCAATTTCGGCCTCGGCATGGTGCTGCACGGCAAGACGCTGGGCGTCTGGGGCTATGGCCGCATCGGTCAGCTGGTCGCGGGTTACGCCCGCGCCTTCGGCATGCGGGTGCTGGTGTGGGGCAGTGAGTCGGCGCGTGAACGTGCCGAACTCGATGGTCACGGGTCGGCCGCTTCATGCGAAAGCTTCTTCGACGAGTGCGACGTGCTGTCGCTGCACCTGCGCCTGGGTGAGGCTACGCGTGGCATTGTGAAGATCGAGCACCTGTCGCGGATGAAGCCGACCGCGCTCTTGGTCAACACGTCGCGCGCAGAGCTGATTGAAGAAGGCGCGCTGGTGTCCGCACTGAACCGTGGCCGGCCCGGGATGGCAGCGGTCGACGTCTTCGAGAGCGAGCCCATCTTGCAGGGGCACCCGTTGCTGCGCCTCGAAAACGCGGTCTGCACGCCACACATCGGCTATGTCGAACAGGACAGCTACGAGGAATACTTCAGCGCCGCCTTCGACAACGTCGTGAATTTCATCGCCGGTTCGCCGACCCACCTGGTGAATCCCGAGGCCTTGAAGGTGTCGCGCTGAGCAAAGCGCCTGATCCAGTCCCTTCAACGTCGGCCGCCCCGCGGTCGAGAGCGGATCTACTTTTCAGACCCACCTGACTGACGCTGCAGAGAGTTGGCGGCGCTGGGTCTGCTTGGCCTCGTCTGACGTCCACCCATCCTGCAAGAGCCGCCCTCACCGGGCAACGGCACGCGCACCGTGTTGGGTTTTCGCCTCGCTCTGTCGGGGAACTTTTAATTGACAAGTTCACCAGTTGTGTCAACATGACCTGACACGTGGTGATGTTAATTGAGATTTACACTCACCGGTGGCGGCAACGCAGTTCCTGGCCGGCAGGCCATCAATAACCCTCGTGCGGGTTCAGCACGAAAAGAACTTCTTGCAAGGAGAAGACGTTATGGCAGACGACAAAGTTGGGATCACCGGATTGACGGTGGCCGAATCAGAGGAGATTCACCGCAATCTGATTCAAGGCACACAGATCTTCGGGATCATCGCCGCGCTGGCACATTTGCTGGCGTATATCTATTCACCCTGGCTGCACTGATAGGAGCTCGACATGATCTACGGAAAAATGTGGACCGTTGTCCGGCCCCAATTGGGCATTCCTCTGTTTCTTTCGGCTGTGGCCATCTCGTCGTTCGCAGTGCACCTCGCACTGGTCACGAACACGCCTTGGCTGAAGGCCTACTACAACGGCGCCGCTAACAACACGGCACCGGTTGCAGTTGCGGCGCCGGCAGCGGCGCCAGCTGAAGCACCGAAGTAATTTCGGCGCGCTTCGCGAAGGTCCGGTGGCTTCGCTGTCCGGACCTTCCTTCTTGCTCTTTGGTGTAGCTCAAGAACCGCCGTCGGTCACCATGATCACGTGCGCGCTCTCCTTGCAATCGGCTTAGCTGTCGCTACCGCGTCAAAGTGAAAGTGAAGCAGATCAGCCAACAATTGATTTCGGCGTGGGCCAGTCTTGGCCCGCGCTTTTTGCCGTTTGCCGACGCAGCCACGCCCGAGCTGCCCCTGTCCCGGCTGCTGCGCCTGTCCCTGTTCCAGGTCTCTGTGGGGATGGCGCTGGTGCTGCTGATTGGCACGCTCAACCGCGTCATGATCGTCGAGCTGAAGGTCTCGGCCTCTCTGGTGTCGATCATGGTGGCGCTACCGCTGGTCTTTGCACCGCTGCGCGCCTTGATCGGCTTTCGCTCCGATCACCATCGCTCGGCCCTGGGCTGGCGACGGGTGCCCTACATCTGGATGGGTACGCTGGTGCAGTTCGGTGGCTTGGCCATCATGCCCTTTGCATTGTTGGTGCTGTCAGGAGGCGGTCAATCCAGCCAAGCCCCGGTTTGGGTCGGTCACCTCGGCGCCGCCATCGCCTTCTTGCTGGTCGGCGCCGGCATGCACACCACGCAGACGGTCGGGCTGGCACTGGCCACCGACCTCGCGCCGGTGGAATCGCAACCCAAGGTGGTCGGGTTGATGTACGTGATGCTGCTGCTCGGCATGATCATCAGTGCGCTGGTCTTCGGTGCACTGCTGGCCGACTTCAGCCCCGCGCGGCTGATCCAGGTCATTCAGGGCGCCGCGCTGACCACGATGGTCCTCAACGTGATCGCGCTTTGGAAACAGGAAAGTCGCAGCCGCACGCCTCGCGCACTCCCACAGGTCGGTTTTCGCGAAGCCTTCAACACATTCTGCAAGGGCGACGATGCGGTACGACGCCTGATTGCGGTCGGACTCGGGACGATGGCCTTCAGCATGGAGGATGTGCTGCTGGAGCCTTTTGGTGGCGAGATACTCGGTTTGAGCGTTGGCGCAACGACCGCGCTGACGGCCTCACTGGCCATCGGCGGCTTGCTCGGATTCACGCTCGCGTCGCAGGTGCTGAGTCGCGGGGCGGATCCGTTCCGCATGGCCAGTGCGGGGGCACTGTTCGGCATTCCAGCGTTTTTCGCGGTGATCTTCTCAGCCTCGGTCCAGTCGCCCTGGCTGTTCGGCGCGGGCGTCATGCTGATCGGGTTCGGCGCTGGCTTGTTTGGCCATGGCACGCTCACGGCCACGATGAACCTGGCCCCTAAGAATCAAAGCGGCCTTGCGCTCGGAGCCTGGGGGGCGGTCCAGGCCACCGGTGCAGGCGTGGGCATCGCCTTGGGTGGTGTGATACGCGACATCGTCGCTGCGCACAGCAGTTCGCTCACGGGCTATGTGTCGGTGTACGCGCTCGAGATCTTGCTGCTGACCGCCACCATCGTGGCAATGGCGCCGCTCATCCGCCGCAATCCAGTTCAGGTTCCCGTTTGATGCCGCAAAAAACCGTGGCAAGCGTGGGCGTTGAACGTCAAAAAGCTACTGGCTGCTGGCGTTTTTGACGATAATTTTCCAACCGTTGCCCATCACCCATTACACCGAGGTATCCAGAATGAAAGTTCAAGGCGTTCTTTTCCTGCTGTGGTTCATCGTCGTCGGCATCTGGATCTTGAATCAGTTCAAGTACTCGCACCTGCGGGCTGAGCAAGACAAGAAGCTCAAGGACGGTTCGTCGACGTGAAGTCAGCCTCGCGCTGAATCCACTCAGTTCATGCAACGGGCGCGATCTTCGCGCCCGTTTGCTTTTCTACAGGCGCTCGGCCACCCACGGGCCGACTGAGGCAAGCGCAGCTGCCAAGCCGCTGGCGTCGCTGCCACCGGCCATGGCCATGTCGGCCTTGCCACCGCCCTTGCCGCCGACTTGCTGCGCAACGAAGTTGACGAGTTCACCGGCCTTCACCTTGCCCATGGCATCTGGGGTCACACCGGCGGCCAGTTGAACCTTCCCGCCCTCGACGCTGGCCAACACGACAACCGCGCTCTTGAGCTTGTCCTTGAGCTTGTCCAGCGTCTCGCGCAGCGCTTTCGCATCGGCGCCTTCCAAGCGCGCTGCCAGCACCTTCAGGCCACCGATATCGACCGCCTGCGTCAGCAGCTCGTCGCCTTGCGATGAGGCCAGCTTGCCCTTGATTGCCACCAGCTCCTTCTCCAGCGCGCGCACTTGATCGAGCACCTGCGCCAACCGCGTCGGCACCTCGGCCGGCGCCGACTTCAGCGTGCTGGCCACTTGCTGAACCGTGCCTTCGAGCGATTGCAGATACGCCAGCACGTTGTCGCCCGTCACGGCTTCGACGCGCCGCACGCCTGCGGCCACGCCCGCCTCGGCCACGATCTTGAACAGCCCGATGTCGCCGGTACGGGTCACGTGCGTGCCGCCGCACAGCTCGCGGCTGCTGCCGATGTCGAGTACGCGCACTTCGTCGCCGTACTTCTCTCCGAACAGCATCATCGCGCCGGTCTTCTGCGCGTCGTCGATCGCCATCACCCGCGCCTGTGTCGCTGCGTTGGCCAGGATCTCGGCATTCACCAGCGCCTCGACCTTGGCGATCTGCGCTGGCGTCATCGGCGCGTTGTGCGCGAAGTCGAAGCGGGTGCGCTCGGGATTGACCAGCGAGCCCTTCTGCTGCACGTGCGCGCCCAGCACCTCGCGCAAGGCCTTGTGCATCAGGTGCGTGGCACTGTGGTTGCGCACCGTCTTCGCGCGGCGCTCGCCATCAACCCGTGCCGTGTAGCTGTCGCCGACTGAAACATCGCCTTCGACAACACGGCCGTGGTGGCCGAATACGCTGGCCTGCACCTTGATCGTGTCTTCGACCAGCACTCGCGTGCTCGGGTTGCGCAACTCGCCGGTATCGCCCACCTGGCCGCCGCTCTCGGCATAGAACGGGGTGTGGTCAAGCACGATGACCACATCGTCTCCGGCGTGAGCCTTGGGCACCGAGGTGCCGTCGAGGTAGATCGCGGTGACCTTGGCGCCCTCGCGCACCAAATGCTCATAGCCATGGAAGGTGGTCGCGGCGCCGTCATAGGCCAGGCCCTGCGCCATCTTGAACTTGCCAGCGGCGCGCGCCTGTTCGCGCTGGCGGTTCATCGCGATGTCGAACGCCGCGCTGTCCACCGACACACCGCGCTCACGGCAGACGTCCGCCGTCAGGTCCAGTGGGAAACCGTAGGTGTCGTGCAGCTTGAAAGCCAGGTCGCCATTGAGCGCCTCGTCTTTAGGCAGCGACGCCAGCGCCGCCTCAAGGATTTCCATGCCGTTCGCAATGGTCTGGAAGAAGCGTTCCTCCTCCTGCTTCAGCACCTCGGTGACGCGCTGTTGCTGCTGGCGCAATTCGGGGTACGCATCGCCCATTTCCACGGCCAATGCCGCCACCAGCTTGTGAAAGAACGGCGTGCGCGCGCCCAGCTTGTAGCCGTGGCGGATGGCGCGGCGGGTGATGCGGCGCAGCACATAGCCACGGCCTTCGTTGCCAGGGACGATGCCGTCGGCGATGGTGAACGAGCACGCGCGGATGTGGTCGGCAATGACCTTCAGTGAGGGCGAATCCTTGTCGGCATCGCCAGCACCGGCCGCATCCACCGCGCGCTTCGCCGCTGCCAGCAGATTCACGAACAGATCGATCTCGTAATTGCCGTGCACATGCTGCAGCACGGCGGTGATGCGCTCCAGGCCCATGCCGGTGTCCACGCTCGGCTTGGGCAGTTGGTGCATCACGCCGTCTTCGGTGCGGTTGAACTGCATGAAGACGTTGTTCCAGATCTCGATGTAGCGGTCGCCGTCCTCGTTGGGCGAGCCTGGCGGGCCGCCCGCGACCTCGGGGCCGTGGTCATAAAAGATCTCGGTGCAAGGCCCGCACGGGCCGGTGTCGCCCATCATCCAGAAGTTGTCCGAGGCGTAGCGGGCGCCCTTGTTGTCGCCGATGCGCACGATGCGCTCGGCGGGCACGCCCACCTGCTTGTTCCAGATGTCATAGGCCTCGTCGTCTTCGGCGTACACCGTGACCCAGAGTTTTTCCTTCGGGAGCTTGTAGACCTCGGTCAGCAGCTCCCAGGCGTAGGCGATCGCGTCTTTCTTGAAGTAGTCGCCGAAGCTGAAGTTGCCCAGCATCTCGAAGAAGGTGTGGTGCCGCGCGGTGTAGCCCACGTTGTCGAGGTCGTTGTGCTTGCCACCGGCACGGATGCATTTCTGACTGGTCGTGGCGCGGGTATACGGCCGTGTGTCGAACCCCAGGAACACATCCTTGAACTGATTCATTCCGGCATTCGTGAACAGCAGCGTCGGGTCGTCGCCCGGCACCACCGGCGAACTGGCGACG
The DNA here is from genome assembly GCA_001464195.1 of Burkholderiales bacterium Ga0077547. Taxonomy (GTDB): domain Bacteria; phylum Pseudomonadota; class Gammaproteobacteria; order Burkholderiales; family Burkholderiaceae_C; genus PBB1. The sequence continues at coordinate 5,315 of LNEY01000029.1, read as the reverse complement.
ATGGTGTGGCCCTTCGATTCGAAGAATTTCAGGAAGGTCTGGCGGATGTCGGTGGCTTTCATCGGGACGCTGGTCGAGGAGGTCGGCCGATGGCCCATGCGCGCTCCGGGCGAACGTCGCCTGTGCACTGGGAACCGGGACATCCTCGAATGAGAGGCTGGTGGGATGCCTTCAAGTTTATCCGCCGCCCTCCTGGTCAGACCGGAAGGGGTAGAGTGAGTGCTCCGAGGACCTGGGCGCTGATGGCGTGGCGTCAGGCACCTGATCCACCCCGAATTCGAGCACGCATGGACAAGCACACCTCGCCGTTGGCGACCCTGAACGACCCGGCACTGTTGAAAGCCGACGCACTGATTGACGGCGTGTGGGTCGGCGCGATGCAGCGTTTCGCTGTTGACGACCCGGCCACGGGTGCCACGCTGGCGCTGGTCGCGAACCTCGGCGCCGCCGACGCCGAAGTGGCCATCGCCGCCGCCAATCGCGCCTGGCCCGCCTGGCGCAGCAAGACGGCGAAAGAGCGCGGCGCGATCATGATGAAGTGGTACCACTTGCTGGTTCAACATGCGGACGACCTCGCCCGCATCATGACCGCCGAGCAGGGCAAACCGCTGGCCGAGGCCAAGGGCGAAGTCGCCTACGGCGCCAGCTTCCTCGAGTGGTTTGCCGAAGAAGCCAAGCGCGTCTACGGCGAGACCGTGCCTGCCACCGACGCCAACAAACGCGTGCTCGTCATCAAGCAGCCGGTGGGGGTGTGTGCGGCCATCACGCCGTGGAATTTCCCGATCGCGATGATCACCCGCAAGGTGGCACCCGCGCTGGCCGCAGGTTGCACCGTGGTCATCAAGCCGGCCGAGCAGACGCCGTTGTCAGCACTGGCCGTGGCCGAACTGGCGCAGCGTGCCGGCATGCCCGCGGGCGTGCTCAACATCGTCACCGCTGACAGCGAACAGTCGATTGCCATCGGCAACGTGCTGTGCGCCAGCGACACCGTGCGCCACCTGTCGTTCACCGGCTCGACCGAGGTGGGCCGCATCCTGATGAAGCAATGCGCGCCAACGGTCAAGAAGCTGTCGCTGGAACTGGGCGGAAATGCGCCGTTCATCGTGTTCGACGATGCCGACATCGACAGCGCGGTCGAGGGCGCTCTGATCAGCAAGTACCGCAATGCGGGGCAGACCTGCGTCTGCGCGAACCGGCTGTACGTGCAGGACAGCGTGTACGACGCCTTCGTCGACAAGCTCGCCGCCAAGGTGCGCGCCATCCAGGTCGGCAACGGCTTCGACGCTGGCGTGACGCAGGGCCCGATGATCGATGCGAACGCGGTCGCGAAGATCGAGAGTCATGTCGCCGACGCGCTGGCCAAGGGTGCCCGGCTGCTGGTCGGCGGCCACAAGATGGGCGGCCAGTACTACGAGCCCACGGTGCTGGCCGACACCACCGCCGACATGCTGTGCGCCCGCGAGGAAACCTTCGGCCCGGTGGCCCCGGTGTTCCGCTTCCACACCGAGGCTGAAGCCATTGCGCTGGCCAACGCCACCGAATTCGGTCTCGCCAGCTACTTCTACAGCCGCGACATCGGCCGCATCTTCCGGGTGGGCGAGGCCCTCGAGTACGGCATGGTCGGCGTCAACACCGGGCTGATCTCGACCGCCGAAGTGCCGTTTGGTGGTGTGAAGCAGTCGGGTCTCGGTCGCGAGGGCTCGCACCATGGCATCGACGACTATGTCGAGATCAAATACCTGTGTCTGGGCGACATCCTGCGCTGACCGCCACCCATAACTCACCCCCATCCGCATGCTCGAAATTCGTCATTGGGTGCTGCTGACATTTGTCGGCTCGGCGCTGTATGTGCACCTGCGTGGCCGGGTGCGATTCAAGCTGGCGCGCGCGCTGACCGACTTCACCGTGCTGCTGGCGCCGATCAATCTGCTGATGTATGCGTTCTCACGCACGTCGCGCGGCCCGTACATCGATGTGACGCAATTCCCTGAATTGGTCGAGTTGCAAAAACACTGGCCGACGATCCGCGACGAAGCGCTGCGGCTGAACGACGAGGGCTACATCCGCGCGGCGGCCGGCTACACCGACATCGGCTTCAACTCGTTCTTTCGCACCGGCTGGAAGCGCTTCTACCTCACCTGGTATGGCAAGGACCTGGCTTCGGCGCAGGCGCTGTGTCCGCAGACGGTCGCGCTGCTCAAGAACATCGGCTCGGTCAAAGCGGCGATGTTCGCCTCATTGCCGCCCGGGGCCCGGCTGGTGCGGCACCGCGACCCCTACGCCGGCTCGCTGCGCTTTCACCTCGGATTGCAAACGCCCAACGACCCGGGCTGCTACATCGAAGTGGATGGCGAGCGTTACCACTGGCGCGATGGCGAGGCGGTGATGTTCGACGAAACCTACATCCACACCGCGGCCAACACCACCGACCAGCAGCGCGTGATCCTCTTCTGTGACATCGAGCGGCCGCTGTGGGGCAGCCCGCTGCGCGCCTTCAATCGCCTCTTCGCCAAGCACTTCATGGCAGCCGCCTCGACACAGAACGTCAACGGCGAGCCGATCGGGGGCATCAACAAGGCGTTTGCCCACGCTTACAAGCTGCGCGCTGCCGCGAAGGAATTCAAGCGCAGCAACTACCGCGCTTACTACGTGCTGAAGTGGCTGGCGATCGCCGGATTGGTGTGGGCGATCTTCTGGTGACGGCGATCGGCGGCTCGCTGCCCTGAGCAGCCATACACAAGAGGATCAGCGCGGCTCGTCGTTCGCCGCCGTGGCGTCCCCGCGCTCCAAGCGGTTGGCGTAGCCAGCGCGGCCGCTGGCAGGCGTTGATGCGGCCAGGCCTATAGCCCGGCGCAGCAGCATGTCGGGCTGGGTGCCATCGGCGGGGTAGGAGGCAATACCCAGTGCCGTCGCCACCGCCAGATCGACGCCACCGACCTTGAAGGTCTCGCCCAGCGAGCCCAGCAGCTTGCGACCAACGCGGTCGGCATCGGCCGGTGTGTCGATCAGCGACAGCAACACGGCAAATGAATCCTCGCCGACCGAGGCCACGACATCGCTGGCCCGTACGCCGGCGCGCAGCCGCACCGCCACCTTGCGGCGCAGCGTGCCAGCGGCCTCGGGCCCGAGACGCGCCATCGTCGTCGCCAGGCCTTCGATGCGCAGCACCAGCAGCGCCATCGGCGCCGGCTCACGTTCGCGAAGTGCCATCAGATGGCTCATGTGTTCGATGAGTTGGCCGGCATGGGGCAGTCCGGTGTGCACATCGGTGGCGAAGGCCTGTCGGGTCACCGCCCTGACCCGCTGGCGCTCGACCGCCGCGCGCAGCCGCTTGGGCCACCCTGGCTGCGCCAGTTCGTCGATGGTCACGATGTCTTGCGCCCCGTCGCGCAACCAGCGCACCGTGTCCGCCACCGTCGGACTGTCGACGACCAGGATCACCGCCACGTCAGACGCACAGCGTGTCCACCCATCCCACCTGCCATGCACCACCAGCACGTCGACCGGGGTGCTGGCCAACCGTTGCCAGACATTTTCGATGGCGCAATCGGCGACCTCGAAGGGGCCAAAGCCATCGCCATCGCTCGGAATCACCGCACGCGATCTGTCCGCGACCACGGGGGTCAGACCGGTCTGCAGCACGTGCACGCTCAGGTCGCTCATCGGTTTCGTCCTCGCCGTCGGTGTCTTCGGGATTGTGGCGGCGTGACGGCTGACATGGTACGAAGATGTGAGGCAGAACGGCACGCCAGCGACTCGGGGCACGCAGCCGCACTTGACTGGTGGTGGCCGCTCTCGCACGGGGTGCGGCCGCTAGAATGAGTACACATCGCGGGTGTAGTTCAATGGTAGAACGGCAGCTTCCCAAGCGTGCGACCTGAGAGTCGCGTCCGGCCAGCTGGGCCGGCCACACCGCTGATGCGAGAGCATCGTTCAAGTGTGGAAAAGCAGCCCTCTAGCGTGGCCCTTCGGGGTCACAAGGTCAGGTGAAAGCCTGATCGAAGACGGCCGAAAGGCCGAAAGCCTCGGGAAACCGGGGTTGGGTTGTAAACGCGGCGCAAGCCGTGTGATGAGTTGTTGCTCAGGCGCAAGCCTGCATGCAACCGGGCGTTCAGCCGCCCGTAGCCTAGGTGCAGTGCGGGGTTGGTAACGACCCCGTGCCAAGCGCACCGACAACGTAGCCGCCCCTCTGGGGTACGCGGTACCCGTGAGGTTTGCCGTGTGATTCTGGAAGTCGAAATCCGGATGAGGCGCAAGGCTGGGCCAAAGGGCCAACATCTGTGAATCGCTGATAAATGCCGTCAAGCTTGAACGAGCCAAATCGACTGACAGGCTCGAACCAAAACGGTACGTGACCGGTTGCCTCCCTGCTTGGTGGAGGCACGCTGACATGACGGTCACCGGCAGAAAGGCGAGGCCCTCCTGGCCCGTGCTCACCGCACGGAACAGGGTAAGCCCATAGCGGTGTCGCGCCGCAAGGCGCGACAAGCGGCGGTGTAAACTGCTGCGCATCTGTTGTGGGTAGAGGATCGCGGAAAAAGCGAAGGCCGGGCTGTAATGGTCCGGATAGGGGATGCAACGATTGCCCCGGCCCGAAAGGGCGCTGACTTCCGCATGGTGGTCTGTCGCGAGACAGGTCTGAGTCCTACCGCCCGGAGGGTTGTTTGCCCTTCGGGGCAGACGTCCATCCTTCGGGAACGGGCGGGCGTAGCTCAATGGCAGAGCTGCTGCTTCCCAAGCAGCTGACGAGGGTTCGATTCCCTTCGCCCGCTCCACTTCGACTTTCCACGGACTTCCAGAAAAGACCATGGAGTGTCGCAAGTGATTGTCACGGTTCAGCTTTTTCGCCATCGTTGAATCCAGTGACTGCCAGCGAAAACCACTGACTGCCGGTACAAAGCGGTACATCAAGTGGTACATCGGAACGCGGAGCTTCCCACTTTCGCATTCTTGCTGGAGGAGCGCGGGGACGAACAGGACCATGCAGCCAACTCGATTCTCAGGAGTTGGGCTCATGCTCTCAGACCTCATGGTTCGTCAGGCCAAGACGACCGGCAAACCGTACACGCTGGCCGATGCCGACGGCCTCTCCCTCTTCGTTTCCGCCAACGGCGCCAAGGCTTGGCACTTCCGCTTCACGTGGGGCGGCAAGCGCGATCGCATGTCCTTCGGCAGCTACCCGGCCCTCTCCCTGAAGGAGGCGCGCGAGCTTCGTGATGGAGCCCGCACGCTGCTCGCCAAGGGCGTCAACCCGCACACCGAACGCAAGCGCAAGCGCCACGCCATCGTGTTGGCGGGCGAACACACGTTCAAAG